>DASUZE010000083.1:0-14599 GCA_036377015.1 Piscinibacter sp.
CAAGATGAACCGCATCTCGCGCCAGCACCTGCAGGAGTTCGGCTTCGAGCCCGACGCGCCGACGCTGGCCGAGAAGATGGAGATCCCCGAGGACAAGATCCGCAAGATCATGAAGATCGCGAAGGAGCCGATCTCGATGGAGACCCCCATCGGCGACGACGACGATTCGCACCTGGGCGACTTCATCGAGGACACCAACAACACCGCCCCGATCGAGGCCGCCATGCAGGCCGGCCTTCGCGACGTGGTCAAGGACATCCTCGACAGCCTGACGCCGCGCGAGGCCAAGGTCCTGCGCATGCGCTTCGGCATCGAGATGAGCACCGACCACACGCTCGAAGAAGTCGGCAAGCAGTTCGACGTGACCCGCGAGCGCATTCGCCAGATCGAGGCCAAGGCCATCCGCAAGCTCAAGCACCCGAGCCGCTCGGACAAGCTGCGCACCTATCTCGACAACCTGTAAGCAGCCCTCGATCCTTCAAGAAGCCCGGCCCCGCCGGGCTTTCTCGTTTTTGTGACCTATTTCACGGGGCGATAAACTCGGGCCCCATGACCCAGATCATCCAGCGCACCGTCCTGTTCGCCGATTTGCGCGGCAGCACCGCGCTGTACGAGACGCTCGGCAACAGCGAAGCGGCGGGAGTGGTCACCCAGAGCGTGGCGCTGGTGGCGCGGGTGGTCCAGAACTGCAACGGCACGGTCGTGAAGACCCTGGGCGATGGCCTCATGGCGATGTTCGCCTCGCCGTCGTCGGCGGTGCAGGCAGCCGACGAGATGCACGACTCGCTGGAGCGCATCGGCACCCGCCCGGCAGCGTCGCAGCCGCGGCCCGCGCTGAAGCTGCAGGTCGGCCTGGCCCTGGGCGAGGTGGTGGAGGTTGGCGGCGACTACTTCGGCGACGCGGTCAACGTGGCCGCCCGGCTGCTCGACCATGCCGGCGACAACGAGACCCTGGTCACTTCGACCGTGCTCGAACAGCTCGATGCGGTCGACCGCTCGCGCTTTCGCAGCCTCGATCGGCTCCAGCTGCGTGGCCGCGTCGAGCCGGTCTTCGTCCACCTGCTCGAGGCCCACCGCTGGGGCGACACCGCCGCCACGGCTTATGGCGACATCCTGCGCGCGCCCGAGCCGGAAGGCATCCGCCTGGTCTGGCTGGACCTGAACCGCGTGTATTCGCCCCACAGCCTGCCGGTGGTGCTGGGCCGCAGCCCGCAGGCCACCTACTGCATCGACGACTCGCGGGTCTCGCGCTCGCACGCCCGCATCGACTGGCACGGCGGCGCCTTCCAGCTCACCGACCTCAGCTACAACGGCACCTACGTGCGGTTCTCCGGTGACTCGGAGATCGTCAGCCTGCGCCGCGGCACCTGCACCCTGCACGGCAGCGGCGTGATCGGCCTGGGTTCGACGCCCGCCGATGCGAGCGCCCCCAACGTGCGCTTCGAGGTGATGAAGTTCGCCGACACCCAGCCGCAGCGCCCGCTTTGAGCGCGCTTCAGCAGCCCAGATGCTCCGCCAGGGTCTGCAGGCAGGCCACCGTGGCCATGCCTTCGGCCTGCGTGCCGGCCGGCTCGCAGGGCTCGCGACGCAGCCAGAAGGCCTGAAGGCCGGCCGAGCGGGCCGCCAGCGCGTCCAGCACCAGGTCGTCGCCCACGTGCAGCACCTCGTGCGGCGCATGGCCCAGGCGCCGGCAGGCCTCGTGGAAGATGCGCGGATCGGGCTTGCCGATGCCGAACTCGCTGGCGCTGATCGCGCCACGGAACCAGGGCGCGACGGCGGTCCGCCCGATCTGCGCGTTGCCGTTGCTCAGCGCCAGCAAGGGGTAGCGCGCCGCCAACCGTTCCAGCGCGTGCTCCACCTCGGGGAAGAACTCGAGCTCGTGGCGCGCGGCGAAGAACACCTCGAAGGCGTCGACGGCCAAGCCCTCGTCGTCGCCCGCGTCGGCCAGCGCGAGACGCAGGCTCTCGCGGCGCACCGCGCTGAAGTCGTGGGCGATGTCGGGCCGGGTGCGCGACACCTCGTCGCGCCTTTCACGCAAGGCCAGGATGTCGAAGCGCGCCGCGGTGGCCGGCGCGTGGACCCGCAGCCAGTCGAACAGCACCGTCTCGGCGCGGGCGATGGCCGGCGCGATGGGCCACAGCGTGTCGTCGAGATCCAGGGTCAGGGCGCGAACGGGAAAAGTGTTCATCGAAGACTGCATGACACGGTGAGCCGGCAGGGGAGCGTCGCCATTGTCCGCTACAGTTGCGCCGAGCTTGCGCGCCCTTGCCGAATGAACCCGTCTCCCCTGCCAGCCGACGAGCTCGAGCGCCTGCGACTCGTGCGCGAGCTGCGCATCCTCGACACGCCGCCCGAGCCCGGCTTCGACGCCATCGCGCGCCTGGCGGCGGTGCACACGGGCTGTCCCATGGGCGCGCTCACCATCATCGATTCCCACCGGCAGTGGTTCAAGGCCGCCTCGGGTCTCGCCCTGATCGAGTCGCCGCGGCGCGACGCCTTCTGCGCCTGCACCATCCTGTCGTCCGAGGTCTTCGTGGTCGCCGATGCCGCCGCCGATCCCTCGTTCGCGGGCAATCCGCTGGTGAGCGGCGAGCCGCGCCTGCGCGCCTACGCCGGAGCGCCGGTGATCGTCGACGGGCGACATGTCGGCGCGGTGTGCGCCATGGACCACGCGCCGCGCGCCTTCGACGGCGCCGCCCGTGCGCTGCTGCGCGAGCTGGCCGCCATCGCCGCCGCGCTGCTGCAGGCGCGCCTGAGCGTGGAAGGCAGCCGCCAGCGCGCCAGCGAGCTGGCCCACGTGGCCAAGAGCGAGTTCCTGTCGCGCATGAGCCACGAGATGCGCACGCCGCTCAACGCGGTGATCGGCTTCTCGCAGCTGCTGCTCAACCGCGCCGACGCGCCCGGCGCAACCGAGGTGCGCGACTACGCGGTCCATGTCCTGCGCGCGGGCGAGCACCTGCTTGCGCTCACGAACGACGTGCTCGACCTGCAGCGCGTCGAGGAAGGCCGGGTCGAGCTCGACCTCGCCGACGTCCCGCTGGACGCGCTCGCGTCGCGGGTGATCGAGCTGCTCTCGGCCGCGGCCGACGAACGCGGCGTGCGCTTCGACAACCATGTCCCGGCCGGCGTCGCCGTGCGCGCCGACGAGATGCGGCTGCGCCAGGTGCTGCTGAACATCGCCTCCAATGCGGTCAAGTTCAACCGGCCCGCAGGTGTCGTGCGCTGGTCGGTCGACCTCGACGCCGTGCCGGGCCGCGTGAGGCTGAGCATCGAAGACACCGGTGCGGGCCTGAAGCCGGCGCAGCTCGAGCGCCTGTTCCAGCCCTTCGAGCGGCTGGGTCGCGAGACGTCGACCATCGAAGGCACCGGGCTGGGTCTCATCATCGCGCGCAGCCTGGCGGTCGCCATGGGCGGCTCGCTGCAGGTGGCCAGCAGCGCCGGCGTGGGCACGCGGGTGCTGATCGAGCTGCCGCTGGCTCGCCAGTCCGAGCTGCCCTTCGCCGAGCCGGCGCCGGCTCCCGCGGCGCCAGCACCGGCGCCAGCCGGCCTGCGCCTGCTCTACGTCGAAGACAACCGCATCAACGCCATCCTGTTCGAAGAAGCCATCCGCCTGCGCGACGGCGTCGAGCTGCGCCTGGCCGAGAACGGCACCGAGGCGCTCGACCAGGTCCGCGACTGGCACCCTGACGTGCTGGTGCTCGATGCGCACCTGCCCGGCATGGACGGCTTCGAGCTGCTGGACGCGCTGCGCCGGCAGCCCGGCCTGGGGCACGTGCCGGCCTTCATGTGCTCGGCCGACGCCATGCCCGACGACGTCGAGCGTGCCGCGCGGGCCGGCTTCGCGGGCTACTGGTCGAAGCCGATCAACATCGCGCGGATCATGAGCGACCTCGACCGCATCAGCGCCGGCCTGGCGCCCGAGCTGCCTTGATAATCGCCGCCTGCCGATGCTGACCGAGACCTGATGCGCTTCGCGCCCGAACCCGAACACGTCCACGGCGCCGCCGCTTCCACGCCCCGCACCGCCATCCTGCTGTGCAACCTCGGCACCCCGGACGCGCCGACGGCGCCGGCGCTGCGTCGCTACCTCGCGCAGTTCCTGAGCGATCCGCGCGTGGTCGAGATCCCGCGACTGCTGTGGTGGCCGATCCTGCACGGCATCGTCCTGCGTGTGCGCCCCAAGCGCTCGGCCGCCAAGTACGCCGGCATCTGGACCGCCGAGGGATCGCCGCTCAAGGTCTGGACCGACAAGCAGGCCAAGCTGCTGGCCGGCTACCTGGGCCAGCGCGGGCACCGGGTGACGGTGCGCGTGGCGATGCGCTACGGCAATCCGTCCGTGGCCTCGGCGCTGGACGCGCTGATGGCGGCGGGCGTGCGACGGGTGCTGGTGCTGCCGCTGTATCCGCAGTACTGCGCCGCCACCACCGCGAGCACCTTCGATGCGGTGGCCGCCTGGGCCGGACGCCGGCGTGCCCTGCCCGAGCTGCGCTTCGTCCATCGCTATCACGACGATGCCGGCTACATCGAAGCCCTGGCGCGCAGCGTCGACGCGCACGTGATGGCCCATGGCGCGCCGCAGCGGCTGGTGCTGAGCTTCCACGGCGTGCCGCGCCGCACCTTGTCGCTGGGCGACCCCTATCACTGCGAGTGCCAGAAGACGGCGCGCCTGCTGAGCGAGCGACTGCGGCTCAAGCCGGAACAGGTCCTGGTGACCTTCCAGAGCCGCTTCGGCAAGGCCGAGTGGCTGCAGCCCTACACCGAGCCGACGCTGGTCGCGCTGGCTCGCCAAGGCGTGAAGCGGGTCGATGTGATGTGCCCGGGCTTCAGCGCCGACTGCCTCGAGACCCTGGAGGAGATCGACCACGAGGCGCGCCAGGCGTTTCTCGCGGCCGGCGGCTCGGAGTTCCACTACATCCCCTGCCTGAACGACCGGCACGAATGGATCGCGGCCCTGGCCGACCTCGCGCTGCGCCACCTGCAGGGCTGGCCGGCCGACGGCGACGACCCGGTCGGGCTGCAACGCCAGCGTGACCGCGCCGCCGCC
This sequence comes from Piscinibacter sp., assembly GCA_036377015.1. GTDB lineage: Bacteria > Pseudomonadota > Gammaproteobacteria > Burkholderiales > Burkholderiaceae_C > Albitalea. Next base: position 5,045 of record DASUZE010000083.1, read on the forward strand.
ATGGGTGCTGCCCGCTGATTCCCCGAGGACTACGATCGAACGATGGATGAGGTCAGGCTGGACAAGTGGCTGTGGGCGGCGCGCTTCTACAAGACACGCAGCCTCGCCGTGGAAGAGATTGCCAAGGGTCGTGTCCAGGTCAACGGCCAGGCCGCCAAGCCGGCCCGCGCCGTGCGCCTGGCTGACCGCGTGGCGTTGCGGCGCGAGGGCGTCGAGCGCACGGTGGTCGTGCGCGGGCTGAGCGAAGTGCGCGGCCCGGCGCCGGTGGCCCAGCAGCTCTACGAGGAAACACCCGAGAGCATCGCCGAGCGCGAGAAGCAGGCCCAGCAGCGCCGGTTCGGGGCCGAGCCCTCGCAAAGCATCGAGCAGGGCCGGCCGACCAAGCGCGACCGCCGCAAGCTGGCCGACTGGAACCGCTGGAGCGCCAGCGCCGACACCGAATAGGCTTTGCGGGCAGGCCGGTTGCCCGCCTCGGACATGACTGGACCGAGCTTGATTCGGCGCGGTCCGCATCCACCTGAAAATCCATGAAATGGCCGTTTCGCCGCCCCCTTGAACGCCCCGCCGGCGCCCCCACATCGGCCGCTGTGGAAACGAGTACCGACATGACGACACCCGAGAACACGCCCACCACCGCTCCCAACGCCGGCGACGCCGAGCCCGGATACGCCGCCGACGCCGCCACCACCGCCCCCGAATCGCCCCGGTTCGACCCCCAGCAGAAGCTCGACGAGCTCGAGGCCAAGCACGCCGAGGTGGCCGACGCCTACCTGCGCGCCAAGGCCGAATCGGAGAACACCCGCCGGCGGGCGGAGGAGGAAGTCAGCAAGGCGCGCAAGTACGCGGTCGAGGCCTTCGCCGAAAGCCTGCTGCCGGTCAAGGACAGCCTCGAGGCCGCCATCGCGATCCAGAAGGCCACCCCCGAGCAGCTGCTCGAGGGCGTGCACGCCACCCTGCGCCAGCTCGGACAGGCGCTCGAGCGCAACAAGGTGATCGAGATCAACCCCGCCGCAGGGACGAAGTTCGATCCGCACCAGCACCAGGCCATCAGCATGGTGCCGGCCGAGCAGGAGGCCAACACCGTGGTCGCGGTGCTGCAGAAGGGCTACCTGATCGCCGACCGCGTGCTGCGTCCGGCACTGGTCACCGTGGCCGCGCCCAAGTGATGCGTCCACAGCATTCGCACCCTTGAAAAGACCCCGGTTATCCACAACTCGAAGACAACCAGATTTCCCGCATTCAGGAGAACCCCATGGCAAAGATCATCGGCATTGACCTCGGCACCACGAACTCGTGCGTGGCCATCATGGAAGGCAACACGACCCGTGTGATCGAGAACAGCGAAGGTGCGCGCACCACGCCGTCGATCGTCGCCTACCTCGACGACGGCGAGATCCTCGTCGGCGCACCGGCCAAGCGCCAGGCCGTCACCAACCCGAAGAACACGGTCTACGCCGTCAAGCGCCTGATCGGCCGCAAGTTCACCGAGAAGGAAGTGCAGAAGGACATCGACCTGATGCCCTACAAGATCGTGGCCGCCGACAACGGCGACGCCTGGGTCGAAGTGCGCGGCCAGAAGCTCGCGGCGCAGCAGATCAGCGCCGAGATCCTGCGCAAGATGAAGCGCACCGCCGAGGACTACCTCGGCGAGACCGTCACCGAGGCGGTGATCACCGTGCCGGCGTACTTCAACGACTCGCAGCGCCAAGCCACCAAGGACGCCGGCCGCATCGCGGGCCTGGACGTCAAGCGCATCATCAACGAGCCGACCGCCGCGGCGCTGGCCTTCGGCCTCGACAAGACCCACAAGGGTGACCGCAAGATCGCCGTCTATGACCTCGGCGGCGGCACCTTCGACATCTCCATCATCGAGATCGCCGACGTCGACGGCGAGAAGCAGTTCGAAGTGCTGTCCACCAACGGCGACACCTTCCTGGGCGGCGAAGACTTCGACCAGCGCATCATCGACTACATCATCAGCGAGTTCAAAAAGGACCAGGGCGTCGACCTGTCCAAGGACGTGCTCGCGCTGCAGCGCCTGAAGGAAGCGGCCGAGAAGGCGAAGATCGAGCTGTCCAACAGCACGCAGACCGACATCAACCTGCCCTACATCACGGCCGATGCGTCGGGTCCGAAGCACCTCAACATCAAGCTGACGCGTGCCAAGCTCGAAGCCCTGGTCGAGGAGCTGATCGAGCGCACCATCGCGCCGTGCCGCACGGCCATGAAGGACGCCGGCGTGAGCGCGAGCCAGATCGACGACGTGATCCTGGTCGGCGGCCAGACCCGCATGCCCAAGGTGCAGGACAAGGTCAAGGAGCTGTTCGGCAAGGAGCCGCGCAAGGACGTCAACCCCGACGAAGCCGTGGCCGTGGGCGCGGCCATCCAGGGCCAGGTGCTGTCGGGCGACCGCAAGGACGTGCTCCTGCTCGACGTCACCCCGCTGTCGCTGGGCATCGAGACCCTGGGCGGCGTGATGACCAAGATGATCCAGAAGAACACGACCATCCCGACCAAGTTCTCGCAGACCTTCTCGACCGCCGACGACAACCAGCCGGCGGTGACGATCAAGGTCTACCAGGGCGAGCGCGAGATGGCCTCGGGCAACAAGAGCCTGGGCGAGTTCAACCTCGAAGGCATCCCGCCGGCGCCGCGCGGCGTGCCGCAGATCGAGGTCACCTTCGACATCGACGCCAACGGCATCCTGCACGTGAGCGCCAAGGACAAGGGCACCGGCAAGGAGAACAAGATCACCATCAAGGCCAACTCGGGTCTGTCGGAAGAAGAGATCCAGAAGATGGTCAAGGATGCCGAGCTCAACGCCGCCGAGGACAAGAAGAAGCTCGAGCTGGTGCAGGCCCGCAACAGCGCCGATGCCATGGTCCACAGCGTGAAAAAGAGCCTTGCCGAGCACGGCGGCAAGCTCGATGCTGGCGAGAAGGAGAAGATCGAGTCCGCCCTGAAGGAAGCCGAGGAAGCGCTCAAGGGCGACGACAAGGACGCGATCGAGTCCAAGACCGAGGCACTGGTCACGGCGAGCCAGAAGCTGGGCGAGAAGGTGTACGCCGAAGCGCAGGCCGCGCAGGCGGCCGCGGGTGCGGCCGGCGCGCCGGGTGGCGCCGAAGCGCCTCACGCGTCGGCCTCGGCGTCGGCATCGGCCCCGGCCGACGAGAACGTGGTCGACGCGGAGTTCAAGGAAGTCAAGGACCGCAAGTGACGACGACCGGGACGGCGCTGGCCGTCCCGTTGTCCTCGCCGCGTTCGAAGCGCCCCATCGCGCCTCGACGCGGCGTTATCGTTTGACCGACGGAACCACCGATGGCAGCAAAGCGCGATTACTACCAGGTCCTCGGCGTGGCGAAGAACGCCGCTGAGGACGAGATCAAGAAGGCCTACCGCAAGCTGGCCATGAAGTACCACCCCGATCGCAACCAGGGCGACGGGGCCAAGAAGGCGGAAGAGCACTTCAAGGAGGCCAAGGAAGCCTACGAGATGCTCTCGGATCCGCAGAAGCGCGCGGCCTACGACCAGTTCGGCCACGCCGGCGTCGACCCCAACATGGGCGGCGCGGGCTTCCGCCCCGGCGGCCCGGGCGCGGAAGGCTTCGGCGGGTTCGCCGAGGCCTTCGGCGACATCTTCGGCGACATTTTCGGCGGCGCCGCCGGTGCGCGCCGCGGCGGCGGCGGCGGCCAGCAGGTCTACCGCGGCAGCGACCTCAGCTACGCGATGGAGATCACGCTCGAGGAGGCCGCCAACGGCAAGGAGACGCAGATCCGCATCCCGAGCTGGGAGACCTGCGAAACCTGCCACGGCAGCGGCGCCAAGCCGGGCACGCAGCCCAAGGTCTGCACCACCTGCAACGGCTCGGGCACGGTGCACCTGCGCCAGGGCTTCTTCAGCATCCAGCAGACCTGCCCGCACTGCCACGGCACCGGCAAGATCATTCCCGAGCCCTGCACCACGTGCCACGGGCAGGGCAAGATCAAGCGCAACAAGACGCTGGAGGTGAAGATTCCGGCCGGCATCAACGAGGGCATGCGCATCCGCTCGGCCGGCAACGGCGAGCCCGGCACCAACGGCGGCCCTCCGGGCGACCTGTACATCGAGATCCGCCTCAAGCAGCACGAGATCTTCGAGCGCGACGGCGACGACCTTCACTGCTCCGTGCCGATCTCGCTGACGACCGCGGCGCTGGGCGGGGGCATCGAGGTGCCCACGCTGGGCGGCAAGGCCGAGATCGACCTGCCCGAAGGCACCCAGCACGGCAAGACGTTTCGCCTGCGCGGCAAGGGCATCAAGGGCGTGCGCTCCAGCTATCCCGGCGACCTGTACTGCCACATCGCGGTCGAGACGCCGGTCAAGCTCACCGAGCACCAGCGCAAGCTGCTGCGCGAGCTCGACGAGTCGTTCCGCAAGAGCGGGGATCGGCATTCGCCGAACTCCAAGTCGTGGTCGGACCGGGTCAAAGACCTCTTCAAGTGAAGTTGAACCCGGGTTGCACCCGGGCTACGGGCTCCTCGTAGCCCGGGTGCAACCCGGGAGTCATCGGTCCGGCTCAAGCGCGGACCCGGATCTGCCGATATCGATGCAGTCCGAGTCCGCACCATGTCCCGCCTCGACCATGACATCCATCACTGCCGTGCCCTCGTGATCGACGGCAACCCGACCTCGCGCAGCGTGCTCACCGCGCAGCTGCGCGACTTCGGCGTCGGCACCGTCATCCAGACCGGCCGGGTGAAGGACGCCCGCACCATCCTCGAGAACCGCCAGTTCGACGTGGTGCTGTGCGACTACCACTTCGACGGCAGCGACATGTCGGGCCAGGACCTGCTGGACGAGCTGCGGCGCGAGCAGCTGCTGCCGTTCGCGACCGTCTTCATCATGGTCACCGGCGAGGCGACCTATGCCAAGGTGACCGAGGCGGCCGAGTCGGCCCTCGACGGCTACTTGCTCAAGCCCCACAACGCCACCAGCCTGGGCGAGCGCATCCGCGAGGCGCGCCAGCGCAAGCGCGTGCTGAAGGACGTGTTCGAGGCGATCGAGCGCAGCGACTTCGGCTGCGCCGCCCAGCTGTGCCAGGCGCGCTTCGAGAAGCGCGCCATCTACTGGCTGTACGCCGCACGCATCGGCGCCGAGCTGTACCTGCGTCTGGACAAGCACGCCGAGGCGCAGCAGCTGTACGCCGCCGTGGTCGAGGCGCGCGCCCTGCCCTGGGCCAAGCTGGGCATCGCACGCACGCAGCTGGCGTCGGGGCAGGTGGTGCCGGCACGGCGCACGCTCGACGCGCTGATCGGCGAGATGCCGTCGCATGCCGATTCCTACGACGTGCTGGGCCGCGTGCTGGTGGAACAGGGCGAGATGCAGCAGGCCTTCGAGATCTACCAGAAGGCCGTCGAGCTGACGCCGGGCAGCGTGACCCGCCTGCTGCACGCCGGCACGCTCGCCTTCTATGCCGGCCAGACGGATGAGGCGATGAAGGCGCTGGACCGGGCCTGCGTGATCGGCGTCGCATCGAAGATGTTCGACGACCATGCCCTGGTGCTGCTCGCGCTGCTGCAGTTCGACGCCAAGGACGGCAAGGGCCTGCAGCGCACCCAGGACCACCTCTCGCGCCGCCGTGACCGCACGCCCGAGTGCCCGCGCCTGAGGCGATTCGATGCCGTGGTCACGACCATCCGCTTCATGCACGACAAGAAGGTCGGCGACGCGATGCGCATGGTGCGCGAGCTCACCGAGGACGTGGAGCGCGCCGACATGGACATGGAGGCCGCCTGCAACGTGATCGCGCTGTGGGCGCGCCTGAACTCCCAGGAGATCCAGCTCGACGAGATGCCGGCGCAGGTCACGCGCGTCGCGCAGCGCTTCTGCGTCTCGCGCGCCTCGACCGAGATGCTGAGCGCCGCGGCCCAGGGCACCGAGCCGTCGGCGAGCATCATCCGCGACAGCCACGCCAGCATCTCGGCCATGGCCGAGAAGGCGATGGGCCATGCGCTGAACGGCGCGCCCGGCGATGCGGTGAAGCTCCTGCTCATGCAAGGCGAGCAGACGCGCAACGCCAAGCTGATCGAGCTGGCCGGGCTGGTGGCGCAGCGCCATCACGAGCGCATCGCCGACGTCGCCGACCTCTCGGCCCGGGCCCAGGAGCTGACGCAGCGCTATTGCGCGGCCGGCGCCCACCTGATCGGCGCCAAGCAGGGCGGCCGATCGGCCGGCGGGATGACGCTGCGCACCTGAGCGATCCGGCCGGGCGCCGCCAGCGTCGACAATAGGCGCATGCCACGAGTGACCCCGCCGACTTCGCCGTCCCCGCCCTCCTCGTTCAACCCCCTGATGCTGGCGCTGTTCGCAGCGCTGTGGATCGCCGCCCTCGCCAACTGGCCGTTGTGGCAGGCGCTGGCACGGCTGCCGGAAATGGCGTCGATGCGCGGCGCGCTGTTCATCGGCGGCTTCGCGCTCGGGGTCGGCGCACTGACCTTCGCAGTCCTCGCGCTGTTCGCGTGGCGCTGGACGATCAAGCCGGTGATCGCGTTGTTCGTCGTCGTCGCGGCGGTCGTCGCGCACTTCACCGGCAGCTACGGCGTCGTGATCGACCCCACCATGATGGTCAACGTGCTGCAGACCGACGCGAAGGAAACGCTCGATCTGCTGAGCTGGCGCCTGTTCGCGAGCCTCGCCGTGCTGGCCGCGCTGCCCCTGTGGTGGCTGTGGCGCACGCCGCTGGCCGCCCTGCCCGCGTGGCGGCAGGTGCTGCGCAACGGGCTCGCGCTGGTCGGCGCGCTGATCGTCGTGGTCGCGATCGTGATGGCGCTGTTCGCGGACATGTCGGCGACCATGCGCAACCACAAGTCGCTGCGCTACCTCATCAACCCGCTGAACGCATTCTTCTCGCTCGGCGCGGTCGCGACGCACGCCGGCGCCAAGCCCGCCGGCCCGCCGCTGCCCATCGGTCACGACGCCGTGGTGCTGCCGCGGCCCGACGGCGCCAAGCCGCCGCTCCTGCTGCTGATCGTCGGCGAAACCGCCCGGGCCGACCATTTCTCGCTGAACGGCTACACGCGGCCGACCAACGCCGAGCTGGCACGACTGCCGGTGCTGAGCTTTCGCAACGTGAGTGCGTGCGGCACCAGCACGGCGGCATCGCTGCCGTGCATGTTCTCGCACCTGGGCCGCAAGGGCTTCGAGTCGCGCGACCACGATCACGAGAACCTGCTCGACCTGCTGCAGCGCGCCGGGCTGGCAGTGCTGTGGCTGGACAACCAGGCCGGCTGCAAGGGCCTGTGCGATCGGGTGCCGAGCGCGATGGCGCACGACGCCGCGGGTGGCGACCGGGCATTGCTCGCCGGCGTCTGCGACGCGCAGGAGTGCCTCGACGAGGCCTTGCTGCGCGGCCTGGAGCGGCGTCTGGCGGCGCTGGCACCGGAGCGTCGCGCCAAGGGCGTCGTGCTCGTGCTGCACCAGATGGGCAGCCATGGGCCGGCGTACCACAAGCGCTCGCCGCCGGATCGCAAGCCCTTCCAGCCGGAGTGCACGACCAACGCGCTGCAGCAGTGCGACCCCGCCGGCCTGGTCAATGCCTACGACAACTCGATCGCCTACACCGACCATGTGCTGGCCCAGTCCATCGCCTGGCTGCAGGGCCAGTCGGACGGGTACGAGCCGTCGCTGCTGTACGTCTCGGACCACGGCGAGTCGCTGGGCGAGAACAACCTGTACCTGCATGGCCTGCCCTACGCGGTGGCGCCGCGCGAGCAGACCCATGTGCCGATGCTGATGTGGCTGGGGGCGGTCGACGGCTGGCGCGGCGCCTGCCTGCAGGACCTGCTGGACGCGCCGCTGTCGCACGACCACCTGTTCCACACCGTGCTCGGCATGGCCGGTGTCATGGCATCGGAATACAAGCCGGCGCTGGATGCGCTCGCGACCTGCCGCGTCGTTCACTGAAGCTCGCTTACGATCGCCCACCATGTCCGCCCAAGCCGATTCCTTCAAGTCGATCCTGTTCGCCCTGGGCGCCAACCTGGCCATCGCGCTGGCCAAGACCGCGGGCGCCATCTTCACCGGCTCGTCGTCGATGCTGGCCGAGGCCATCCACTCGTATGCCGACTGCGGCAACCAGGCGCTGCTCATCTGGGGGCTGAAGGAGGCGCGGCGTGCACCCACGGCGGACCATCCGCTGGGATTCGGCAAGGCGATCTACTTCTGGAGCTTCATCGTCGCCCTGATGCTGTTCAGCATGGGCGGGCTGTTCTCGATCTACGAAGGCGTGCACAAGCTGCACGACACCGAGCCGGTGCAATACGCCTGGGTGGCGGTCGGCATCCTGGCGTTCGGCGTCGCGGCCGAGGGCGTGTCGCTGTGGGGCTGCCTGCGCGAAGTGGCGAAGGACCGCGGCACGCGCACCCTGTGGCAGTGGTTTCGCAGCTCGCGCCAGAGCGAGCTGCTGGTGGTGCTGGGCGAAGACCTCGCGGCGCTGGGCGGCCTGGCGCTGGCCCTCGCGTTCATCGCGCTGTCCATGGTCACCGGCAACCCGATGTGGGACGCCGTGGGCTCGATCGCGATCGGCGTGCTGCTGGTGATCGTGGCGATCCTGGTCGGCGTGGAAGTCAAGGCGCTGCTCGTCGGACAAAGCGCCGACCCGCTGGTGCTGGCGGAGATGCGCGCGCATCTGCAGGCGGAGCCGCTGGTGGCGCAGCTCTATAACCTCCTGACCCAGCAGCTGGGCAGCGAGGTGCTGGTGGCAGTCAAGGCGCGCATGACGCCCCAGGCCTCGGACGTGGCGCTGGTGGAGGCCATCAACCGCGTCGAAGTGGGTCTGCGTGCCCGCTTCCCGCAGATCCGCTGGGTGTTCTTCGAGCCCGACGTTCGCGATTGATCCGTGGCCCGGGGGCAACCCGGGTTCGTCGTTCAAGCCGGTTCCCGGGTTGCACCCGGGCTACGGGTCGTCTCGGAACAAGTCGGCCTGCCCCATGCCCGGCTCTTGCCTTCCCGGCGGCCGGAACTGCGTGAGGTCGAGCTCGACCCGCGTTCGATTCAGGCCGAGTCGAGCCGCCGCCTTGGTGAAGCGCTGCTGCAGCAGCTGCGCCCACACGCCCTCGCCTTTCATGCGCGCGCCGAAGCGCGAGTCGTAGTCCTTGCCGCCGCGCATCTCGCGGATGCGCGCCATGACCCGATCGGCCCGCTGCGGGAAGTGCGTCTGCAGCCACTGCTGGAAGATGGGGTTCACCTCCCAGGGCAGTCGCAGCACGATCGAGAAGGCGGATGTTGCGCCCGCCTGCGCCGCGGCCTCGAGGATGCGCTCCAGCTCGGGTTCGTTGATGAAGGGGATCACCGGCGACACGCTCACGCCGACGGGAACGCCGGCGCGGGCCAGTGTCTCGATGGTGCGCAGCCGGCGGTGCGGCGCCGCGGCGCGTGGCTCGAGGATGCGCGCCAGCTCCGGCTGCAGCGAGGTGACCGACAGGTAGACCGCACACAGCCGGTCGGCGGCCATCGGCGCGACCAGGTCCAGGTCGCGCTCGATGCCGGAGGACTTGGTGACGAGGGAGAACGGATGCC
>DASUZE010000084.1:0-85020 GCA_036377015.1 Piscinibacter sp.
TTTTCCTGGAGCAGTTCGAAGGTCCCCTCGATCTGCTGCTGTACCTCATTCGCAAAGAGAACATCAGCGTCCTCGACATCCCGATGGCGAAGCTGACCGTCCAATATCTCGAATACGTGGAGATGATGCGCTCGCGTCAGCTCGAGCTCGCGGCGGAATATCTGTTGATGGCCGCGATGCTCATCGAGATCAAGTCGCGCATGCTGCTGCCGCCCAAGAAGAGCGTCGACGGCCAGGAGCCCGAGGACCCGCGCGCGGAGCTGGTGCGCCGCCTCATCGAGTACGAGCAGATCAAGCTGGCCTCCGCGCGGCTCGACGCGCTGCCGGTGCTGGGCCGCGATTTCCTGCGCGCCCAGGTGGTGATCGAGCAGTCGCTCACCCCGCGCTTCCCCGACGTGCACGCCGACGAGCTGCGCGGCGCCTGGGCCGACATCCTGCGCCGCGCCAAGCTCACCCAGCACCACACCATCACCCGCGAGCAGCTGTCGGTGCGCGAGCACATGAGCATCGTGCTGCGCACCCTGCAGGGCCGCCGCTTCGTCGAGTTCGAGGACCTGTTCGACGTGGCCCGGGGCACGCCGGTGCTGGTCGTCACGTTCATCGCCTTGCTCGAGCTGGCGCGCGAGCGCCTGCTCGAGATCACCCAGGCCGAGGCCTTCGCACCGATCTACGTGCGCCTGGCCTACCAGCCGTCCTGAACCTCCTTCCGGCCCGCCCCGCGGGAACCAGCGCATGCAGCACGCCCCCGTCCAGATCCACCGCCCCACCCCGCGAACGAGCGCCGAGCGCTGGCAGCCCGAGGCGGTGCAGGCGCTGTTCGAGCTGCCCTTCAACGAACTGATGTTCCGGGCGCAGGCGGTGCATCGCGAGCACTTCGATCCGTCCGCGGTGCAGCTGTCGACGCTGCTGTCGATCAAGACGGGCGGTTGTCCGGAGAACTGCGCCTACTGCCCGCAGTCGGCGCACTTCGACACCGGCGTCGAGGCCACCGCGCTCATGGGCCTGGACGCCGTGCTGGATGCGGCCCGCCGCGCCAAGGACGCCGGCGCCACCCGCTTCTGCATGGGCGCGGCCTGGCGCGGCCCCAAGGACCGCGACATCGAGAAGGTCGCGGCGCTGGTCAGCGGGGTGAAGTCGCTGGGCCTGGAGACCTGCGCCACGCTGGGGATGCTGGGCGACGGCCATGCCGAGACGCTGCGCGACGCGGGGCTGGACTACTACAACCACAACATCGACAGCGCCCCCGACAAGTACGCCGACATCATCACCACGCGCCAGTTCGACGACCGCCTCGACACCCTGCGCAAGGTGCGCGGCGCGGGCGTCAAGGTGTGCTGCGGCGGCATCGTCGGCATGGGCGAGTCGCGGGCGCAGCGCGCCGCGCTGATCGCCGAGCTGGCCAACATGGAGCCCTACCCCGAATCGGTGCCGATCAACCACCTGGTGCAGGTCGAGGGCACGCCGCTGCACGGGCTGGAGCCGCTCGACCCGATCGAGTTCGTGCGCACCATCGCGGTGGCGCGCGTCACCATGCCGCAGGCCATGGTGCGCCTGTCGGCCGGTCGCCAGCAGATGGGCGAGGCGGTGCAGGCGATGTGCTTCCTGGCCGGCGCCAACTCCATCTTCTATGGGGACAAGCTGCTGACCACGGGCAACCCCGACGTGCAGGCCGACCAGGCACTGCTCGACAAGCTCGGCATGAAGGCCGCCTGACATGAGCACCGCGCCGCGCAAGGCCGTCACCCTGCATCGCCTGCGCGAGATGCACACGGCGGGCGAGCCCATCACCATGCTGACCTGCTACGACGCCAGCTTCGCGCGGGTGCTCGACGAGGCCGGCGTCGACTGCCTGCTGGTGGGCGACTCGCTGGGCATGGTGCTGCAGGGCGAATCGAGCACCGTGCCGGTGAGCCTGGACGACATGGCCTACCACGTGCGCTGCGTGGCGCGCGGCAACCGCCAGGCCTGGATCCTCGGCGACCTGCCCTTCGGCAGCTACCAGCAGTCGGCCGCGCAGGCCATGGCCAGCGCGACCGCGCTCATGCAGGCCGGCGCGCACATGGTCAAGCTCGAGGGCGGCGGCTGGACGAACGAGACGGTGCGCTTTCTCACCGAGCGCGGCGTGCCCGTGTGTGCCCACCTGGGCCTGACGCCGCAATCGGTCCATGCGCTGGGCGGCTATCGCGTGCAGGGCCGCGACGAGGAGGCCGCCGCCACGCTCAAGCGCCACGCGCGCGAGCTTGCCGATGCAGGCGCCGCCATGCTGGTGCTGGAGCTCATCCCCAGCACACTGGCCGCCGAGGTGACGCAGTCGCTGCCCATTCCCGTCATCGGCATCGGCGCCGGCAAGGCCTGCTCGGGCCAGGTGCTGGTGCTGCACGACATGCTGGGCCTGACACGCGGCAAGCTGCCGCGCTTCGTGCGCAACTTCATGGAGGGCGCCGACTCGGTCGACGCCGCGGTGCGCCGCTATGTCGCCGACGTGAAGGCGCGCCTGTTCCCCGACGACACCGTCCACGGGTATTGAAACGATGAAGGTCCTCCACACCATCGCGGCGCTGCGCGAGGCGCTGCCCCAGCCCGGCGCGAATGCCTTCGTGCCGACCATGGGCAACCTGCACGAAGGCCACCTCAGCCTGGTGCGCCAGGCGAAGGGGCACGGCCTGCCGGTGGTGGCGAGCATCTTCGTGAACCGCCTGCAGTTCGCGCCCCACGAGGACTTCGACCGCTACCCGCGCACGCTGGTGCGCGACTGCGAGCTGCTCGAATCGGCCGGCTGCGACCTGGTGTTCGCGCCCGACGAGCGCGAGCTCTATCCGCAGCCGCAAACCTTCAAGGTGCAGCCCGACCCCGCGCTGGCCGACATCCTCGAGGGTCACTTTCGCCCCGGCTTCTTCACCGGCGTGTGCACCGTCGTGATGAAGCTGTTCGGCTGCGTGCGGCCGCAGGTCGCGGTGTTCGGCAAGAAGGACTACCAGCAGCTGATGGTGATCCGGCGCATGGTCGAGCAGTTCGCGCTGCCCGTCACGATCGAGGCCGGGGAGACCGAGCGGGCCGCCAGCGGGTTGGCGCTGTCGTCGCGCAACGGGTATCTCAGCGACGAGGAGCGGGCGAAGGCGACGGAGCTGGCGGCGGCGTTGAAGGCACTGGGGCAGGCCTTCGTGCAGTCGCCCGAGCGTCGGGCGGAGCTCGAGGCGCAGGCGCTGGCCGGGCTGAAGGCGCGTGGATGGCTGCCGGACTACCTCACGGTGCGGCGGCGCTCCGACCTGGGCGAGGCCCAGGCTGGCGATCGCGAGCTCGTGGCCCTCGGCGCGGCCAAGCTCGGCAACACCCGCCTCATCGACAACGTCGAGCTGTAGCCCGGGTGCAACCCGGGTTGCACCCGGGCTACGAAGTCGCTCTCCTGCGCACGCAGTCGATGTACTTCTCCCCATCCGGCGGCAGTCCGCTGCGCTGCGACTGCCACATCATCTCGCCCAGGCACTCCATCACCTCGTGCTGCGCCTCGTGCGCCGAGCCGCGACGCGCCGCGAGCAGCTCGAAGGCCTGCTTGATCCCACGCGGCTGGTCGATGCTCACCTGCTCGCTGATCGACAGGTGCATGGCCAGGTGAAGAAACGGGTTGCTGCGCCCCGCCTCCACGTCGAACACCGCCGCCAGCGCGGCATCCACGTCGGCGAGATCGGCGTGGTACTCGGGATGCAGGGCGATCCAGTCGGCAGCGATCGCTTCCAACGGTGTGAGCGGCGCGCCGTCGCGCTGCTTGCGAAAGGCGTCGCAGAAGAATCGCCTCACGTCGTGCTGGGATGGGGCAAACATCGCAGAATTGTCGCCGCCATGCATCCGATCCCGTGAGCCTTCCCCTGATCGCCGACCCCGGCTTCTACGCCGTCGCCGTGCCCGCCGTGCTGCTCATGGGACTGGCCAAGAGCGGCTTTCTCGGCGGCTTCGGCTCGCTGGCGGTGCCCTTGATGTCGCTGGTCGTGCCGGTGCCGCAGGCGGCGGCCATCATGCTGCCGCTGTTGCTCGTGATGGACGCGGTGGGCCTGCAGCAGCTGTGGCTGCAGCGCGATCGCGATTTGCTGCGCCTGTTGCTGCCGGCCGGGCTGCTGGGCACGGTCGTCGGCACGGTGCTGTTCGGCGTGCTCTCGGCAAAGACGGTGGCCGCCGTGGTGGGCGGCCTCACGCTGCTGTTCCTCGCACAGCGCCTGCTCTTCCCGCCGAAGGCCGACGACCCGCCACCCTCGCGGCGACTGGGCTTCGTGCTGGGCATCGCCTCGGGCTTCACCAGCTTCGTCGCCCACGCCGGCAGCCCGCCGATCAGCGCCTACGTGCTGCCGCTGCGCCTGCCACCCATGACCTTCGCCGCCACCATGGCGGTGTTCTTCGCCGCGGTGAACCTGTCGAAGTGGATCCCGTACGCATGGCTGGGGCTGATCGACATGCGCAACATGTCGACCTCGCTGGTGCTGCTGCCGCTGGCGCCCGTCGGCGTGTGGCTGGGCGTGTGGCTCACCCGGCGCATCGCGTCGACCTGGTTCTACCGCCTGGCCTACAGCGGCATGTTCCTGACCGGCGCGAAGCTGCTGTGGGACGGGCTGCGCTGATCAGGGTCCTTCGTTCTGGATGGTCGGGTCGAGCTCGTACGGCGTTCCGTTGCGATCGATCACCTTGACGTCGTACTTGTAGTCCTTCGAGTTCGTGTTGGCGTCGACGCACGAGAACGTGCGGCCGCTGCCGTTGACCCTGAAATCGCTGAACTGGCCGTCGTTGCCGGGAATGACGATGCCGTCGCTCGGAAAGGTGTACCCGTCGGTCTTGAGCTGCCACTCGATCTTGGCCTGCTTCTGCTTGCCCATCTTGAGCTTGTCGATGTTCACGCTGACCTTGCCGTCCGCCACGGTCACGTCGATCTGGTTCATGGTTGCTTCCTCTGGGTGATGTTGATGTTCTGCTGCCGTGGCCCCACTCCATCGGCGAGCTCGTTGACAAGGGCGGCAAAGTCGGGGTGCCGGTAAGGGGTCGATCGAATCCGCGTGGCGAGCGAGCGCGCCGCGTCGGCGTGGCCCAGGCGCACTTCGGCGCGGGCGAGCAAGGTCATGGCCGGCGCACTGCCCTTGTCGGCGAGCGGACGCAGACGGTCGGCAGCGGCGAGCCAATGCGCGCCCGCCGCCTCGCGTCGGCCTTCACGCGCCAGCCAGTCGCCCAGCAGCAGCTGCACCGAAGACAGCTGCCGCAGCTGCAACGCATCGAGTGCCGGCGCGGCAGGGCCGGGCGTGCCGACGGCCGTCACGAAGGCCTGCAGCGGCGGCGACGCGAGCGCCGGCCCGCCGGCCAGCGCGTGGCTCGCACGCAGCTCGTGCACGCCGGCCAGCAGCAGCATCTGGCGCCGGCTGTACGGCGGGGCGGGTGGCACCAGGCGGGCGATGTCGACGGCCGCGCGCTCCAGCTCGGCCCAGGACGCGTCGCGGTGGCCGACCGCCAGCTCGATGCCGGCCACGCTCAGGCGCGCGAAGCAGGCCTGGTCCAGCCACATCAGGTTCGACCGGTCCATGGCCGACAGCGCCTCGAGCTGCTCCAGCCCCTGGCGCGCGTGCGAAAGCGCCTGCACCGTGTCGCCCACGGACAGGTGCAGGCGCCCCAGCTCGAAGGCCGCGTTGGCGCGCAGTCGCTGCGCTTCGCGGTTCACGGCCGCGTCGGGCATCTTCTGCAGCGTCTCGGCCTTGGCCTGCTCGGCCGCGATGGCGGCCGCGAAGTCGCCCCGCGCGTCCTGCGCCCGCGCGATCCAGCCGAGCGTGTTGGCGAGCTCGGCGCGCAGCTCGGGCCGCGCATCGGCGATCCCTTGCAGGCCCTGCCGGACCTCGGTGAACGCCAGCAAGGCCTCGTCCACGCGTCCGGCGTCGAGATAGACGATGCCGACGTTCTGCCCCGCGTAGGCCGATTCGATCCGCCAGTCGAGGTTGGGCGGATCGAGCCGGACCAGTCGCTGCGACAGGTCGAGGTAGGCGCGGAACGCGTCCTCGGCCTGCTTCGTCTGGCCGCGCCGCCGCGCGATGTAGCCCAGCCAGTACATGCTCTGCGCATGGTCGAACAGCCGCCGCGCGTCGTTCGGCGCCTGTTGCAGCAGCCGGTCGGTGGTGCGGGCCGCGCCGTCGAACGCGGTGAACGCGTCGTCCAGGCGGCCGCGCTTCTCGTGGATCTCGCCGATCAGGTGCAGCGCGCGCGAGCGCCGGCCGAGCGAGCCCGCATCGAGCCGGCCGGGGTCCTGCAGGTCGTAGTAGGCGAGCGCCTTCTCGCCCACCGCATCCAGCACGTCGAGCCGCCCGACCGGCTGCAGCTTCTTGCGCAGGTCGCCCAGCATGAACTCGATCAGCCCCTCGGCCTGGACGTGCTGGCGGCGCGCTTCCTGTGCCTGCCACAGCGCGATGCCGCCGCCGACGACGACCGTGGCGGCGATCACGCCGACGGCCGCGACACCCAGCCGATGCCTGCGAATGAACTTCGCCATCAGGTATCCCAGCGCGTCGCGCCGCGCCGTGACGGGCTGGTCGGTCAGGTAGCGGCGCAGGTCGTCGGCGAACTCGGCCGCGTTCGCGTAGCGCTCGGCCGGCGACTTCTTCAGCGCCTTGGCGACGATGTTGTCGAGGTCGCCGCGCAACTGGCGCTCGAGTCGCGCCGCCACGGGCGAACGGCCGTGATGGCGCAGCGCCGCATCCGACACCCGCCGCGGCTCGATCTCGACCACCGCGCGCATCTGCTCGACCGGCGCGCCCGGCGGGCTGGGCGTGGGGTGCGTGCCGCTGAGCAGGATGTACAGCAGCACGCCCAGCGCGTAGACGTCGGTGGCGGTGGTGACGTCGCCGCCTTGCACCTGCTCGGGCGCCGCGAACTGCGGGGTGAAGGCGCGCCCCGAGAGCTGGGTGAGCTCGGTGGCCTGCGCCGGCACCGAGGCGTCGTCCATCAGCTTGGCGATGCCGAAGTCGAGCAGCTTCACCTCGCCGGCCGCGGTCACCAGGATGTTCGACGGCTTGACGTCGCGGTGCAGGATCAGCCGGTTGTGGGCGTGCGCCACGGCCGCCAGCACGTCGAGGAACAGGCGCACCCGGGCCGGCACGTCGAGCGAGCGCGCCTCGCAGTAGCGGTCGATCGGCTCGCCGTCGATGTACTCCAGCACCAGGTAAGGCTGGCGTCCGCCCTGTGCCACGCCGGCATCGATCAGGCGTGCGATGTTCGGATGCGCCAGCCGCGCCAGGATGCTGCCCTCGCGCGCGAAGCGCTCCGCGGCGCCCCGGGCGCGCAAGCCGACGTTGAGGAACTTGACCGCGACGCTGCCTTCGAAGCGCCCGTCGGTGCGCCGGGCCAGCCACACGCTGCCCATGCCGCCCTGGCCGAGCTCGCTGTCGATGGTGTAGGGGCCGATGGTCTGGCCGGCCATGCCTTCCTCGGGCAGGGCCGGCGTGCCTTCGAGGAAGGCGTCGCGCTCGATGGCAGTGAGGTGGCTGAGCAGCTGGGCGATCGCCTCGGCGGCCACCGGATCGTCCCGGCGCAGGGCGTCCAGGCGCGGCTTTCGTTCCGAGGCGGGCAGATCCAGCAGCTCGTCGAGAAGCGGACTCAGTTGCGCCCAGCGCGTCCTGTCGATCCCGCGCTGGGTCGCGACGCGCTCCGACTCCTGCTGCATTCATGCTTCTCCGTTGGGGCGCGATCGTACGGCATCGACTGCCGTTTCAGGGCGGTTTCAATGCGGATCATCGACCGCCGGATCCGGCCGCGCCTGCCAGGCGGCCTGGAGGCGCAGCGCCTCCTCGCGCTCCTGTGCGAACTGCTCCTCGAGCTGCTGGCGCCCCTGCTTGGCCGCGGTGAACAGCTTGGCCTCGTCCTTCCAGTGCGGCGCCATCGCGTTCACCTGGGCGATGTTGTGGCGGCGAAAGCGCAGCGCGAGGGTGCGGGCGCGGTGCGGCTCCCAGCCCAGCCGTTCGAGCACGCTGCGCCCGCTCATCAGGGCCGAGTCGAGGGTCTCGCGCTCGATCAGGTCGACGCCGGCGGCGCGCAGCGCGTAGAAGTGCCGCACGTTGCGCGCCCGGGCGACCACGGTGAGCTGCGGGAAGTTATCGCGCGCCATCTTCGCCACCGCGATGCTCTGGTCGACGTCGTCGATGGCGAGCACCAGCACCCGCGCCTTGTCGGCGCCGGCGGTGCGCATCAGGTCGAGACGGGTCGCGTCGCCGTAGAACACGCGCCAGTCGAAGCGCCGCATGGCCTCGATCTGCTCGGCGTCGTGGTCGAGCACCGTGGGCGTGATGCCGTTGGCGTAGAGCAGGCGCCCGATGATCTGCCCGTAGCGGCCGAAGCCCGCGATGATCACCGACTCGTTCTGCGGCTCGCTGATCTCCGGGATGTCGCCCCGCCGCGTGCCCGCCAGGCGCGGGATCCACCAGCGGTCGGCGGCCATCAGCAGGAGCGGCGACAGCAGCATCGAGATGGCCACCACCGCCACCAGCAGCGAGCTCATCGGCGTGCCGATGACGCCCGCCTGGGCCGCGGTCTGGAACACCACGAAGCCGAACTCGCCGCCCTGCGCGAGCAGCACGATGAACACCGGCCGCTCGGGCAGCGGCAGCGGCATGGCGCGCGCCATGGCCGCCAGCACCAGCGCCTTGAGCAGCAGGAAGCCGACCACCAGCGCGGCGATGAGGCCGGGCCGCTCGCCGACCACCGCGAAGTCGATGCTCATGCCGACCGCGATGAAGAACAGCCCCAGCAGCAGGCCCTTGAAGGGCTCCAGGTCGGTCTCCAGCTCGCGCCGGTATTCGCTCTCGGCCAGCAGCACGCCGGCGAGAAAGGCGCCCAGTGCCATCGACAGGCCCACGGCCTGCATCAGCGCTGCGGTGGCGATGACCAGCAGCAGCGAGGCCGCGGTGAAGATCTCGGGCGTGCGGCTGCTCGCGATCCAGCGAAAGGTGGGACGCAGCAGCAGCCGTCCGCCCAGCACGATCGCGGCGATGACGCCGACCACCTTGGCCACGCCGATCCATCCGCTGCCGGCGCGCGCCGCGTCCTGGGCGCCGGCCAGGAGCGGCACCAGGCCGAGGATGGGGATGGCCGCGACGTCCTGCAGCAAGGCCACGCTCAGGATGTTCTGCCCCGAGGTGGTCGCCATCAGGTTGCGCTCGGCCAGCACGCCCAGCCCGATTGCCGTGGACGACATCGCGAGGCCGAGCCCGCCGACCAGTGACAGCCGCCAGTCGATGCCCGCCAGCACCCCCACGCCGGCCATCAGCAAGGCGGAGCCGAACAGCTGCACGCTGCCCCAGCCGAAGATGGGCCGGCGCAGCGACCACAGACGCCGCGGCTCGAGCTCGAGGCCCACCAGGAACAGCATCAGCACCACGCCGAACTCGGCGAAATGCAGCATGTCGGAGGGGTCGGTGACCAGGCGCAGACCCCAGGGGCCGATGAGGATGCCGGCCCCGAGGTAGCCGATGATGCTGCTCAGGCCGACCAGGCGCGCGAGCGGGACCGCGATCACCGCCGCGGCGAGGTAGACGAGCGTACCGGGCAGCCAGGAACCGTGATCAGCCATGGGGGGTAGCCCGGGTGCAACCCGGGGCCTTGCGTTCGAAAGGACGATCCCGGGCTGCACCGGGGCTGCGGGACATCATGTCGCCTCGACCGGTTCGGCGGTCGGCCGTTCCCCCGCGGGGACTTCGCAGGCCGGGCATTCGAGGTCCGCGATCTCCGGCCAGTCCGGATAGCTCACCAGCCTTTGCGCATACACCTCGGCCTGCATGCGCAGCTCCGACTCCGACACGCGATGCGCCGCATGCACCATCAGCGGCGGCAGGAAGCGCATGCCGCACAGCACGGCGGTCTGCTCGTAAGGCGGCAGGAACGCATCGAAAAAGTAGCGGTTGTAGCTGTCGGGGCGGTACGACGCCTGCGGGCCGCCGGTCGAGCCGACCAGCCACACGTCCTTGCCCTTCAACGCATGGCCGCCGGGACCGTAGGCCCAGCCGAAGCTGAGCACCTCGTCGATCCACAACTTCATGAGGGGCGGCGGCCCGTACCAGTGGATGGGGTGCTGCCAGACCACCAGCGAGGCGGCGGCGACCCGGCGCTGCTCGGCCTCGATGTCGATCAGGTAGTCGGGGTACAGCGCGTACAGGTCGCGCACCTCGACCCGCTCGCCGGCGCGGCGCGCGGCGTTCATCAGTGTGCGGTTGACGCGCGATTGCTCGAGCGCGGGGTGGGCCAGGAGAACGAGGATCTCGCGGGTCGGGGCATTGTCGGGAGCATGCATGGCGGGGTTCGTCTCGATACCGGCAAAGCCGCAGTCGCCGCTAACATAACCCGAAACGTCATAGCCAGCGGGTCGCCGGGCGTCTCGCAACAACACCGTGGAGGACCCAGCATGCCGGTGATCGTCGTGGCCAATCCGAAGGGCGGCGTCGGCAAGAGCACGCTGTCCACCCAGATCGCCGGCTACCTCGCGTCGCGCGGGCATGCCGTGATGCTGGGCGACGTGGACCGCCAGCAGTCGTCGCGCATGTGGCTGAAGCTGCGTCCCGAGGGGCTGCCGGTCATCCAGGCCTGGGAGGTCGGCGACGGCGACACCGTGCGCCCGCCCAAGGGCACCACCCATGTCGTGCTCGACACGCCGGCCGGGCTGCACAACAAGCGCCTCGACGAGGTGATGAAGCACGCCGACAAGGTGCTGATCCCGCTGCAGCCGAGCATCTTCGACATCCATGCCACGCACGCCTTCCTGCGCGAGATCCTCGCCAAGAAGCGCCACGGCAAGGTCGACGTGGCGGTGGTGGGCATGCGCATCAAGGAAGGCACCATCTCGGCCGACCAGCTGCGCCACTTCCTCGGCACGCTGGCCGTGCCGGTGATCGGGCACATCCGCGACACCCAGAACTACGTCCACCTCGCGGCGCGCGGGCTGACGCTGTGGGACGTGGCGCCCAGCCGCGTGCAGCGCGACCTGGAGCAGTGGGAGCCGATCGCGAAGTGGCTGGACTCGTGACGAAATCAAGGACCCCATGAAGCGTTTCGACAAGCTTGCAGACCTGCAGTCCCTCATCGGCCAGGAGGTCGGTGTCAGCGAATGGATCACGCTCGACCAGCAGCGCATCAACCTCTTCGCCGACGCGACCGGCGACCACCAGTGGATTCACGTCGACGTGGAGCGCGCCAAGGCGGGGCCTTTCGGCGCGCCGGTGGCGCACGGCTTTCTCACGCTGTCGCTGCTGCCCGAGATGGCGGCCTCGGCCTTCGGCGTGGACGACACCCGCATGGGCGTGAACTACGGGCTCAACCGGGTGCGCTTCCCGGCGCCGGTGCCGGTGGACAGCCGGCTGCGCGGCCACTTCAAGCTGCTCGCCTTCGAGCCGCTCGATGGCGGCGCGCAGCTCACGCTCGAGGTGACCATGGAGCGCGAGGGCTCGGGCAAGCCGGTGTGCGTGGCCGAGTCGGTCACGCGGCGCTACGTGTAGCTCCCCCCACCTGCCGTCCTTCAGGGTGCTGTCGATCCGTCCAGCTTGTCGTTAGCATTCCTCCCTGCACTGCACGAGGGGAGAACACATGAAAGTGCTGCTGATCGACGACCATCCGCTGATCCTGTCGGCGCTGCAGACGGTGATCCAGGGGCTGGGCGACAACGTCACCGTGATCGGCGCCAGCAGCGCCCGTGCCGCGCGCGACACGCTGCAGCGCCATCCCGACTTCGATCTCGTCCTGCTCGACCTGCACCTCGGCGACGCCGACGGCTTCGACGTGCTGGCCGAGTTCCGCGCCGCCTACCCGGCCCTGCCGGTGGTGGTGGTCTCGGCCAGCGACCGGGCGAGCGACGTCATCCGCGCGATCGACCTGGGCGCGATGGGCTTCGTGCCCAAGCGCGCCAGCAACGAGACCCTGTTCGACGCCCTGCGCATGGTGATGTCCGGCGGCATCTACGTGCCGCCCATGACCATGGGCGTCAACCGCCCGCCCGAGCGCGCCGAGGAAAGCGGTCCCCTGGGCACGGTGCGCCAGGGCGCGGCCGACGCCGGCTTCCAGAAGCCCGCCGCGGCGATCGAGGCCCTGGGCCTCACGCCGCGCCAGCGCGACGTGCTCGCACTGCTGCTGCAAGGCCAGCCCAACAAGCTGATCGCGCGCGAGCTGGGCCTGTCGGTCGAGACCGTCAAGGACCATGTCGCCGCGGTGCTGCGCGCGCTCAACGTCAGCTCGCGCACCCAGGCCGTGCTCGCGGTGAGCCAGATGGCCCAGCAGCCCGGCGCGTTGACCGGCTTTCGCCGGCCGCCCGGCACCTCACGCTGACACCGCACCCATGCCCATCGGCCGCTTTCCCCGCAAGATGCTCGGCGCCCTGGTGGCGCCGGCCCCGGCGGCCGCGCCGGCGGCCGACACGCTGCCCGGCGACGCCACCCTGCCCGAGGAGGTGCGCAGCGTCTACGACTACATGCCGGCCACGCTGCTCGGCTACCTGGCCGGCATCGGCGTCATCTGCATGCTGTTCTGGGCCGACACGCCGACCTCGGTCTGGCTGCCGTGGGGCGGCGCCTTCGCCGCGATGTGGATCGGCCGCTTCATCGTGTGGCGGCGCTTTCGCGGCGCCGATCCGCAGTCGCATGCCGAGTGGCTGCGCTGGCGCCTGTACTGGAACGCCGGCACCCTGGCCTCGGCCGCGCTCTGGGGCGCATCGGCCTGGATCTTCTACTTCCGCGGCGAGAGCATCCAGCAGATCGGCCTCATCGTCACCGTCTACACCTTCTGCGCCGCCGCCGTGCCGGTGCTGGCCACCCAGCCGCGGGTGTTCCTCGCCTATGCGGCGCTGTGCTTCGTGCCCATGGCCGCGCGCATCGCCAGCGAAGGCACGGTGCAGAGCTACCAGCTCGCCGGCATCCTGTTCCTCATCTTCGGCCTGACCACGGTCCTCGCGCGCAACTACCGCCAGGCGCTGCAGCGCGCGCTCGAGCTCAAGGTGCATGCCGACGAGCTGCTGGCCCAGCTGCGGGTGGAAAAGCAGGCGGCCGACGCGGCGCGCTACGAGGCCGAGGTGGCCAACCGCGCCAAGACCCAGTTCTTCACCGCCGCCAGCCACGACCTGCGCCAACCGCTGCATGCCATGGGGCTGTTCGCCGAGGCGCTGCGCCAGAAGAGCCACGACGACGAGGTGGCGCAGCTGGTCAACAGCATCAACGGCTCGGTCGATGCGCTCGAAGGCCTGTTCTCCGAGCTGCTCGACATCACCCGCATCGACAGCGGCGGCGTGGCCGTCAATCCGCAGCCCTTCGAGATCGACGCCATCCTGCGCAAGCTGCGGCTGCACTTCGAGCCCACGGCCTTCGAGAAGGGGCTGGCACTGCGCATGCGCGGCGCACGGCATGTCGCGCATGCCGACCCGCTGCTGGTCGAGCGCATCGTGCGCAACCTGGTCTCCAACGCCATCCGCTACACCAACGATGGCAGCGTGCTGGTGAGCTGCCGGCGTCGCGGCGACAAGCTGCTGCTGCAGGTCTGGGACACCGGCGTCGGCATTCCGGAGCACGAGCTGTCGCGCATCTTCGAGGAGTTCTACCAGGTGCCCGGCAGCGGCGTGGTCGCGCCGCAGCAGCGCAAGGGCCTGGGGCTGGGGCTGGCCATCGTCAAGCGCCTGGCCGAGCTGATGGGCGCGCCGCTCACCCTGCGCTCGCAGCCCGGGCGCGGCACGGTGTTCTCGCTCGAGCTGCCGGTCGGCAAGGCGGTGAAGACGGCGGTGCCCGTCGCATCCGGCAAGGGCCCGCTGGGCCTCACCCTCGACGGCCGGCTCATCGTCGTCGTGGAAGACGAGCCCGCGGTGCGCGGCGGCCTCGACGCGCTGCTGCGCGGCTGGGGCGCCACGCTGGCCTCGTTCGACAGCGTCGCCGCGTCCAACGCCTGGGCCGCGCAAAGCGACCCGTCCACCGTCAAGCCTGACCTCCTGATCGTCGACTACCGCCTGGAAAACGGCCTCAACGGGGTCGACGCCATCCAGTCCCTGCGCGAGCGCTTCGGCCCCCGCATCCCCGCCATCGTCGTCACCGGCAGCACGATGAGCGGTCTCGACGCCGAGGCGCAGGAGAAGGACTTCCACCTCCTCATCAAGCCTGTCGTGCCCAACAAGCTGCGCGCCATGATCGCGTTCAAGCTGGGCACCAAGCCGGCGTCGTAGCCCGGGTGCAACCCGGGGTTCCCGGCCGGCGTGGCAACCCGGGTCGCACCCGGGCCACGGCGGCGCCTCAGTTCGTCGGCTTCACCGTCACCCACGCGATTTCCAGCCAGTTGTCCGGCCGGTGCACGACGTTGACATTGGCCCGTGCCGCCCACGGAATGAACTGCCGGTGCAGCGGAATGTGATGCACCTGCTCGTTGTGCCGCAGGAAGACCTTCTTGATCAGCTCCTTGCGCTTGGCCGGATCCACCTCGCGGGTCGAAGCAGCCGCCAGCGCATCGAGCTCGTCGTCCTTGTAGTTGCCGCGGTTGTACTCGCCCACGCCCTTCTCGCCGCGGTTGCGGTAGATCGGCGTGAAGGTGACCTCCGGGTCCAGCGTCGAGCCGCCCCAGCCGAACAGGTACAGCGAGGTGTCCAGCTTCTCGGTCTTCGGGAAGTAGGTCACCTTGGGCATGGCGTTGATCTTGACCTTGAGCTTGATCTGCGCCCACATGTTGGCCAGCGCGATGCAGATGCGCTCGTCGTTGATGTAGCGGTTGTTCGGGCAATCCATGGTCACCTCGAAGCCATCGGGGTAGCCCGCATCGGCCATGAGCTTGCGCGCGGCCTTGACGTCGTAGGGCAGGCGCTTCTCGACGTCCGGGTCGTTGCCGCTGCCGACGGGTGACGGCACCAGCGCCCCGGTGGGCAGCGCCTGGCCGTTCATCAGCTTGTTCTTGATGTTGTCGACGTCGATCGCCTGGTACAGCGCACGACGCACCCGCAGGTCCTTGAACGGATTCTTGCCCTTGACGCTGCCGTACAGCAGCTCGTCGCGCGCCTGGTCCATGCCGATGAAGATGACGCGGTTCTCGACGCCGTCGATCACCTTCACCCCTGGCGTCGAGCGCAGGCGACCGAGGTCGGGCGGCGGCGGATCCAGGATGAAGTCGACCTCGCCGGAGATGAGCGCCGCCACCCGCGTGGGCGCGCTGGCGATCGGCGTGTAGACCACGTCCTGCACGTTGCCCTCGAACTTGCCCCAGTAGGTCGGGTTGCGCTTGAGCACCGTCTTCACGTCGGGCTGCCGCGTGACCAGCATGTAGGGTCCGGTGCCGTTGGCGTTGCGCGCGGCGAAGGTCTCCTCCTTGTTGCGGAAGTCCTGCGGCTTGGTCACCTTGTGCTCCTCGCACCACGACTTGCTCAGGATGTAGACCGTGTTCAGGTGCTCGAGGAAGATCGGGTTGAACTGCGTGAGGTTGAACTCGACGGTGTGGTCGTCGATCTTCTTCGGCTCACCCAGCGCATTGGCGTACTGGGCGATCTGCGAGGTCTCGAGCTTGGAGCGCTGCACCGAGAACACCACGTCGTCGGCGGTGAACGGGCGGCCGTCGTGGAACTTCACGTCGCGGCGCAGCTTGAAGGTCCACTTGAGCGGTCCGTCCTGCTTCCACTCGGTGGCCAGCGACGGCACGATGGCGAGCTTCTTGTCGCGCGCCACGAGGAAGTCGTAGATCTGGCCGTTGACCGAGTTGGTGAACGACTCGTTCTGCGACACCGGATCGAGCGTCTGCACATCGCCCTGACTTGCCCAGCGCAGGGTCTGCGCCTGCGCGGCGCTGCCGGCAGCCAGCGCCAGGCACATCGCGAAGGACCAGGATTTCATGGCGTCTCCCAGGGGTGAGGAAGCGCCCAGTTTAGGGTGTCGTCCGCGCGGCTCACAGCCTGGGGAAATCGTGAGGCCGGCGCAAAGAAAAAGCCGCTGGAATGCAGCGGCTTTTTTCGAGGCGCAGGACGCTCAGCGGAAGCGCGACTGCGGCACCACCTGCAACTCGCCCGGCAGCGAGCCGATGTACTTGGCCATCTCCTTGAGCTGCGCGTGGTTGAACTGCGCCGTCATGCCGCCCATCACCGGGTTGGCGCGGCCCACTTGCGGGTTGTGCTGTGTCTGGTAGGCCTTCAGCGCCACGAAGAGGTAGTCGGGATGCTGGCCCGCGAGCTTGGGGAAGGACGGGTCGGTCGGCTTGCTGAAGTTGGCGCCGTGGCACGACACGCAGCCGCCCTTGGTCAGCAGTGCCGCGACCTCGGCCGATGGCTCGTGCGCGGGCTTGGCGTCGACCGCCGCCTTCTCCTTCGGCAGCGACTCGTAGTAGGCGGCGAGGTCGGCCATGTCCTGGTCCGACAGCGAGGCGGCGATGGCCTTCATGGTGGGGTGGCGGCGATCGCCGCTCTTGTAGGCGGCCAGCGCCGCCTGCATGTACTTCGCATTCTGGCCCGCGAGCATCGGGACCTTGTGCACCTCGGGGAAGCTCGCCTGGTAGCCGGGGATGCTGTGGCAGCCGATGCACATCGCCGCCTTCTTCTCGCCCGCCTGGGCATTGGCCTTGACGTCTTCGGCGCTGGCGGCGGGCGCGACGCCTGCCACGGTCAGGGCGGCGAGAAGAGGGGCGAGCAGTTTTCTCATGGTCCGAGCGAGCGTGATTTCAGTGCAACGGCGGATTATAGGGGGGCCCTTTATACTGGCTTGACACCCCCCTGCCCCCTGTCCTCATGAAGTTCCAAGGCACCCAGAACTACGTGGCCACCGACGACCTGATGCTGGCCGTCAATGCCTCCATCACGCTGAAGCGGCCGCTGCTGGTGAAGGGCGAACCGGGCACCGGCAAGACCATGCTGGCCGAGGAAGTGGCGCAGGCCCTCGGCATGCCGCTCCTGCAGTGGCACATCAAGAGCACCACCAAGGCGCAGCAAGGGTTGTACGAATACGACGCGGTGAGTCGCCTGCGCGACAGCCAGCTCGGCGACGAGCGCGTGAAGGACATCCACAACTACATCGTCAAGGGCGTGCTGTGGCAGGCCTTCACGTCCGAGCAGCCGGTGGCGCTGCTGATCGACGAGATCGACAAGGCCGACATCGAATTCCCCAACGACCTCCTGCGCGAGATCGACCGCATGGAGTTCTACGTCTACGAGACGCGCGAGCTGGTGCGCGCCCGGCACCGGCCGCTGGTGTTCATCACCTCCAACAACGAGAAGGAGCTGCCCGACGCCTTCCTGCGCCGCTGCTTCTTCCACTACATCAAGTTCCCCGATGCCGACACCATGAAGAGCATCGTCGGCGTGCACTTCCCCGGCCTCAAGAAAGAGCTGCTGGGCGCGGCGCTGAAGAACTTCTACGAGGTGCGCAACCTGCCCGGCCTGAAGAAGAAGCCCTCGACCTCGGAGCTGCTCGACTGGCTCAAGCTGCTCGTCGCCGAGGACATCCCGCTGTCGGCGCTGCAGAGCAAGGACGAGAAGGTCGCGGTGCCGCCGCTGGTGGGTGCGCTGCTGAAGAACGAGCAGGACGTGTCGCTGTTCGAGAAGCTCGTGTTCATGCAGCGGCACAACCGATGAGGCCGGTCGAGCCGGTCACCTTGGCCGACGCGCGAGTGCGGCTCGAGCCGCTGGGCCTGCACCACCTCGAGGGCCTGCGCGCCGCCGCCGCCGACGGCGAGCTGTGGAACCTGCGCTTCACGTCCGTGCCCGAGCCCGAGAAGACGGGCGCCTACATCGAGCAGGCCCTGCAGGGACGGGCCGAAGGCCATCGCCTGCCCTTCGCGGTGTTCGACGTGCCCAGCGGGCGCGTCATCGGCTGCACGAGCTACCACGACATCGTGCCGGCGGTGGAGCGCCTGGAGATCGGCTGGACCTGGTACGCGGCCAGCACCCAGCGCACCCACGTCAACACCAGCGCCAAGCTGCTGCTGATGACGCATGCCTTCGAGACGCTGGGCGCCCAGCTGGTCGGATGGCGCACCGACAACTTCAACTTCGCGAGCCAGCGCGCCATCGAGCGCCTGGGCGCCAGGCGCGACGGCGTGCTGCGGCATCACCACCTGCGCCGCGACGGGACGGTGCGCGACACGGTGATGTACAGCCTCACGGCGGGCGAGTGGCCCGAGGTGAAAGCGCACCTGGGCTGGATGCTCACCCGGCCGCGTTGATCCCGGGTTGCACCCGGGCTACGACACCGTGGAAGCCGGATCACACCACCACCCGATTGCGCCCCGCCTCCTTCGCCCGGTACAGCGCCTCGTCCGCCCGCGCCATCAGCGACGCCACGTCGTCGCCCTCTCCGCGCCACTGCGACACCCCGATGCTCACCGTGAGCCGCAGGGCGCGTTCCTGCCAGCGCGGCGGCAAGGCCTCGACCTTGGCCCGCAGCCGCTCGGCGGTGAGCCGCGCTTCCTGCTCCGCGGTCCCCGGCAGCAGCACCACGAACTCCTCGCCGCCGTAGCGCCCCACGCGGTCGATGTCGCGCATGTGGGCCGCGAGCAGCGTGCCCAGGTGCTGCAAGGCGCGGTCGCCGGCCGCGTGGCCCTCGCGGTCGTTGATGTCCTTGAAGTGATCGGCGTCCAGCATCAGCACGCTGAAGGCCTCGACGAGGCGGCGCGAGCGCTGCACTTCCGCGGCCAGCGCCTCGTCGAAGGCGCGCCGGTTGAGCAGACCGGTCAGCGCATCGAAGCGCGAGGCGTTCTGCAGCTCGGCCACGAACTGCGACACCACCAGCGCGATCAGGGTGAGCTGGAAGGCCAGCGCGACGATCTGGTAGAGCATCGCCGAGCCGGCGTTGAACGAGGTGTTGGCGACCGCCGACACCAGCGCCTCGGGATGGGCCATCGCGGCGAACGACCGGAAGGCGAAGACCAGGCCGGCCAGGAGCACCGGGATCGCGAGCGCCGCGCCCCAGCGCAGCTCGAGCCGGCGCTGCGCCTGGGCCTGCAGGTCCCAGGCGGTCGAGAAGCACAGCAGGGCGAGCGAGCCGGAGATCACCGTCACGCGCCAGACGACATACTGCGGATCCAGGCCGTAGGCCGTGGCCACGACCGCCGCAAGCATCACCACGACATGCCAGCGCCAGGGTTGGCGGCAGCCGAAGAAGTGGCACACCCCGCGCTGCAGCGCGATCAGCGAGGCCACGATGCACAGGTTGCCGATCGCCCGCACCGCTTCGTCGCCCGGCTCCACCGACACCACGAAGCAGCCGACCGAAGCGGCGCTCAGCGCCGCGTGCAGCGCCCACTCCAGCATCGCCCGGCGCGACACCGGCAGCAGGCCGGCACCGACCAGCCAGGCCAGAGACAACACCACCTGCTGGCTGGCCACCATCAGAAAGGCAATCTCGGTGGTGGACAGGTGTTGCATGGCGGTGAGAGCGCGATTGTGGCGTCGTGTCGCCCGCGTGACGGGGTGTGCCCATTCGAGTCCTGGGGACGAGGCAGGCGTGTATCCTCCTCGGCAATCCGGCCAGCGCCTGTCCACGCCATGCTGATCAACTTCTTCTTCACGCTGCGGGCGGCCAAGCTCAAGGTCTCGGTCAAGGAGTACCTGACCCTGCTCGAGGCGATCCAGGCCGGCGTCATCGACGACGACAACGGCCCCACCGTCGACAAGTTCTACTACCTGGCGCGCACCTCGCTGGTGAAGGACGAAGCGCAGTTCGACAAGTTCGACCGCGCCTTCGCCGCCTACTTCAAGGGTGTCGAGATGCTGACCGACTTCACCCAGGACATCCCGCTCGAGTGGCTGCAGAAGAAGCTCGAGCTGGAGCTCAGCCCCGAAGAGAAGGCCGCGATCGAGAAGATGGGCTGGGACGAGCTGATGGAAACGCTCAAGAAGCGCTTCGAGGAGCAGAAGGAGCGCCACGAGGGCGGCAACCGCATGATCGGCACCGGCGGCACCAGCCCCTTCGGCGCCTACGGCTACAACCCGCAGGGCATCCGCATCGGGCAGGACAAGGGCCGCAACAAGAGCGCCGTCAAGGTCTGGGACCAGCGCGCCTACAAGGACTACGACGACACGCTGGAGCTGGGCACGCGCAACATCAAGGTCGCGCTGCGCCGCCTGCGCCGCTTCGCGCGCGAGGGCTCCGAGGAAGAGCTGGACCTCGAAGACACGATCCACTCCACCGCCGCCAACGCCGGCTACCTCGACATCAAGATGGTCCCGGAGCGGCACAACAAGGTGAAGGTGCTGCTCCTGATGGACGTGGGCGGCACCATGGACGAGCACATCCACCGCGTCGAGGAGCTGTTCTCGGCCTGCAAGAGCGAGTTCAAGCACCTCGAGTTCTACTACTTCCACAACTGCGTCTACGACTTCATGTGGAAGAACAACCGCCGCCGCTACAGCGAGAAGTTCCCCACCTGGGACGTGATCCGCAAGTACAACAAGGACTACAAGCTGCTCTTCATCGGTGACGCGACGATGAGCCCCTACGAGGTCCTGCAGCCCGGCGGCAGCGTCGAATACAACAACGAAGAAGCCGGCGCCGAATGGCTGCAACGGCTCACGCATGCGTTCCCGAAGTTCGCCTGGATCAACCCCGAGCCGCAGGGCGTGTGGGGCTACCGGCAGAGCATCGCGATCATCCAGCAGCTGATGAGCCAACGCATGTTCCCCCTGACCTTGCAGGGGCTCGAGGGAGCGATGCGCCTGTTGAGCAAATGATCTGGCGCGCACCGGCCGCCGTGCTGCTGGCAGTGTGGCTGGCGGGGTGCGCGAACCTGCCCTTCTTCGGCAAGAAGTCCGACGAGCAGGCGAAGCCGCCGCCCGCGCCGCCCACCTACCAGCTGCAGATCGAGACGCCCGACGCCGCCGTGCGCCGCCTGCTGCAGACCTACCTCGACCTGGCCCGCTTCCAGAGCGTGCCCGAGACCGATGCCATCACCAGCGTCGAGCTCGATCGCCTGATCGCGGCCTCGCCCTCGCAGGTGCGCTCGCTGCTCGAGACCGAGGGCTACTTCAACGCCGAGGTCCATGTGGCGCGCGACAAGGCGGCGTCGGGCCTGCCGCTGATCCGCGTCAACGTGGCGCCGGGTGCGCGCGCGCGGATCGAGAAGTGGCAGGTCGACGTGAGCGGCGAGCTGCAGAAGTCGGCGCAGGCCGACAACGAGGACGCGGTGGTCGAGCTGGCCGCGCTGCGACGGCGCTGGCCGCTGAAGGTCGACGAGCCGTTTCGCCAGGCTGCCTGGAGCGAGGCCAAGAACGTGACGCTGGCGCGGCTGCGCGCCGAGGGCTATCCCGCCGCCGCCTGGCTGCGCACCGATGCGCGCGTCGACGCGCAGGCCAACACCGTGCAGCTGCACGTCGTCGCCGACAGCGGCCCGCTGTACAAGCTGGGCGGCATCACCATCGAGGGCCTGCAGCGCTACGACGAAGAAGACATCCGCCGCCTGACCACCTTCGGCCCCGGCCAGCCCTACAACGAGCAGCTGCTGCTCGACTACCAGGAGCGGCTGCAGAAGGTGGGGCTGTTCGAGGGCGCGATCGTCGAGATCGACCCCGACCCCGCCACCTACCAGGCCGCGCCGGTGCGCATTCGCGTCAAGGAGCTGCCGCTGCAGACCGCCACCGTCGGCGTGGGCTACAGCGCCAACACCGGGCCGCGCCTGACGCTGGAGCATGTGCACCGCAAGGTGTTCGGCCAGCGCTGGATCGCGAAGAACAAGTTCGAGGTCGGCCCGCTGCTCAAGTCGTGGCAGGGCGAGCTCACCTCGCATCCGCTGGAGGGCCTGTACCGCAACCTGGTCTCGGGCGGTTACGAGCGCCTGCGCTCGGCCGACGAATGGCGCACCTCGTGGACCGCGCGCGTCGGGCGGACCCAGGACACGCCGCGCATCGAACGCCTGTACTACGCCGAGCTGACGCATTCGCGCCTGGACACCGCCGCGGGCACGGCCAGCAGCGACGCCGCCTCGCTCAACTACCACTGGATCGGACGCCACGTCGACAGCGTGCTGCTGCCCACGCGCGGCGCGACGCTCTCGCTGCAGGGCGCGGTGGGCTATGCGATCGGCCGCGACATCGAGGAGCAGGGCATCGTCGAGGGCCGCGGGCCGTTCACCCGCGCCTTCGGACGCTTCACCTGGTACAAGCCCTTCCCCGACGACGACACCGTGCCGCAGCGCTGGTTCCTCACCGCGCGCGCCGAGGCCGGACAGGTCTTCGCGCGCGACCGCGTCGGCGTGCCCGACACGCTGCTGTTTCGCGCCGGCGGCGACGAGTCGGTGCGCGGCTATGCCTACCGCACGCTCGGCCCGCTGGTCAACGGCGTCGTCACCAGCGGACGCCTGATGGCCGCCGGCAGCGTCGAGATCGCGCGGCCGATCTCGCCCAAGCGGCCGCAGTTCCTGTGGGCCGCCTTCGTCGATGCGGGCAATGCCGCCAATCGATGGAGCGACCTGCACGCGGCCCTGGGCTACGGCGTCGGCCTGCGCTGGCGCAGTCCGGTGGGGCCGCTGCGGGTGGACCTGGCCTATGGCCAGGAAGTGCGACGGGTGCGCATGCACCTGAGCGTGGGCATCGCGTTCTGAGCCGCGGCCATGGCCACCGACGACACGCCCGCCCTGCCGCCGCACTTTCGCTGGCGCCGCCGCATCGCCTGGGCGATCGGCGGCTTCGTCCTGGTCCTCGTGCTGCTGCTGGTCTCGGCCGGCAGCGGCGTGTGGTGGGTGCTGCGCGCCGAGGCCGGCACCGCCTGGCTGTTCGCGCGCCTGCCGGGCCTGGTCATCACCGGCGGCAAGGGCACGCTGTGGGGCGACTACGAAGCCGAGCGCATCGAGCTCGCCCTGCCCGGCGGCGGCAAGCTGGTGCTGAGCGGCGTCGCCTGGCGCGGCCTGCGCGTCGAGCACGCGCCGTGGGTGCGCCTGCGCTCGCGCGTGGTGATCGACGAGCTGCGCGCACGCCAGGCCGACGTCGTCCTGCCCGCGAGCGAGAAGAAGGCGGAGCCGGCCAAGGCGCCCACCGACCTGCGCCTGCCGGTCGAGGTCGACATCGCGCGCTTTTCCGCCGGCGAGCTGCGCCTCGCCGCGCTGGGCGACAAGCCGGTGCGCGAGATCCAGGGCAAGGTCCATCTCGGCGACGAGCGCGGCACGCTGCACCGCGTCGACGGACTGACGCTGGCCTGGGACCGTCTCAAGGGCGGCGGCGCGGCCCGCATCGCGACCACCGCGCCGTTCGCGATGGACGTGCAGGTCGATGCCGCACAGGAGGCCGCCGCCGCGCTGCCGGCGTGGCGCGCCCATGCCTCGCTCAGCGGCGCCTTGGCCCAGCCGCTGCTCACCGCGACGGTCCGCACGCCGCCCACGGCGGCGCACCCCGAGCAGTCGCTCGACGTGCGCGCATCGCTGCGTCCGTTCGAGGCCTGGCCGCTCGGCGACCTGCAGGCCAGCACGCGCGCGCTGGACCTGTCGGCCCTGCACAGCAGCGCGCCGGTGACGTCCTTGAGCGGCGAGGCCAGCGCGCGCACCAGCGGCCTCGACCGGCCGGCCCGCGTCGCGGCGCGCCTGACCAACGCCGAGGCCGGTCGCTGGAACGAAGGCCGGGTGCCGGTGCGCAGCATCGCGCTCGACCTGCAAGCCCGTCCCGACGACCCTCGCACGCTGGAGCTGCCCGGGTTCACGGCCGAGCTGGGCACGAAGCAGCAGGCCGCCGGGCACGTCGCCGGTCAGGGCCACTGGACGCCGCAGCGCTTCGCGCTCGACGCGAAGCTCGACGCCGTGCAGCCTTCGCTGCTGGATGCGCGCGCGCCGGCCATGTCGCTGAGCGGGCCGGTCACGGCCACGGGCAGCGGCCTGGACGGCGGCATCGAGCAG
Organism: Piscinibacter sp.; assembly: GCA_036377015.1. GTDB lineage: Bacteria > Pseudomonadota > Gammaproteobacteria > Burkholderiales > Burkholderiaceae_C > Albitalea. The sequence continues at coordinate 23,806 of DASUZE010000084.1, forward strand.
GCCCATCTCGATCTCAAGGCCGACCTGGCCGGCCAGTTCCAGCAACGCGGGCCCGCCCGCTCGGCCCAGCTCAAGCTCGATGCGGGCGCCAGCTTGCGTCGCATCGAGCTGCGCGAGGCCCGCGCCAGCGCCGGCGGCGCGCGCGCCACGCTGGCGGGCGTGGCCTCGCGCGACAAGAACGATGCGCCGTGGCAGCTCAAGGGCGAGGCCACGCTGGTCGACTTCGATCCCGCACCTTGGTGGCCGGGCCGCGAAGGCTCGCCCCTGCGGCGCGGACCCAGCCGCCTGAACGCCAAGGCCCAGGTGGACCTGGCGTTGCCTGCGATGAGCGCCGACGCGCCGCTCGCCGAGCGCCTCGCCGCGACGCGCGGCCAGGCGCAGCTCGCCATCGCGCGCAGCGTGCTCGCCGGCGTGCCGCTCGCGGGCGACGCGTCCTTGCGCAGCGCCGGCTCCGGCCCCGCCAGCGCATCGCTCAAGCTCGACGCCGCCGGCAACCGCATCGACGCCGAGGGCCGGCTCGACGCCAGCCGCAGCGGCGCCGCAGACCAGTGGACGCTGACGTTGACCGCGCCGTCGCTCGATCGTCTCGCGCCGCTGTGGCAAATGGGTCCGACACCGTCCGGCGAAGGCGCGCTGGCCGGCTCGCTCAACGCCAATGCGCGCGTCGCGGGTCGCTGGCCCGCACTGGCCACGCAGGGCCAGGTCGATGCCAACGGACTCAAGCTCGGCCAGACGCGCATCCAGCGGGCTCAGGCGCGCTGGCAGCTGGATTCGCGCAGCGCCAGCGCGGCCGATGCGCCCGTCGACGCCCAGGTCACGCTGGAGCAGGTGTCGTTCTCGCAGGGGCTGTTCAAGGGCGTGCCGCCGATCGAGTCGGCGCAGCTCAAGGTGCAGGGCTCGATGCGCAGCCACGCCATCGAGCTCACGGCCGACACCAAGGCCATGCCGCCGGCCTGGATCGAGACCTTCCAGCCGCGCCCCGCGGGGTCGCCGGCCAACGGGCCGCCGTCGCCGTCGTCGCGCTCGGTGGCCGTGTTCAGCGCGCGCGGCGCGGCCATCGCGGGGCCGCGCGGCGCGGCGCCATGGGTGGGCTGGCGCGGCCGCGTGCAGCAGCTCGACCTGCACAGCACCGCACCCAACACCACGCCCTGGATCAGCACGCGCGACGTCGACGTCGAATTCCAGTGGGCGGCCGGGCCGATGCGAGTGGCCGTGCAGCCCGGCCGCGCCAACCTGCTCGGCGCGGCGCTGCGCTGGGACCGCATCGCCTGGCAGGCGGCCGCGGGCGGACGGCCGGCGCAGATCGACGCCGAGGCCCAGCTCGAGCCGCTGACGATCGCGCCGCTGCTCGCGCGCGCCCAGCCCGAGTTCGGCTGGGGCGGCGACCTGGCGGTGGTCGGCCATGTCGTCATGCACAGCGCGCCGACAGTGCGCGCCGACATCGTGCTCGAGCGCCAGCACGGCGACCTCACCGTGACCGACGAGACGGGCACCACCCAGGCGTTGGGCCTGAGCGACCTGCGCCTGGGCCTGAACGTGCAGGACGGTGCGTGGAGCTTCACCCAGGGCCTGGCCGGCACGACGCTGGGCGTGGCGGCCGGCGCCTTCGTCGCGCGCACCTCGCCGCAGGCCACCTGGCCTGCACCCGACTCGCCGGTGCAAGGCGTGCTGGAGGTGCAGGTCGCCAACCTGGGCACCTGGGGCCCGTGGGTGCCGGCCGGCTGGCGCCTGACCGGCGCGCTGCGCACCAGCGCCGGCATCGGCGGGCGCTTCAACGCGCCGGAATACACCGGCGAGATCCGCGGCAGCGGCATCGGCGTGCGCAACTTCCTGCTCGGCGTGAACGTGAGCGACGCCGAGGTCGCGATCGCGCTGCAAGGCGCCACCGCCCGCATCGAGCGCTTCAGCGCCCGCGCGGGCAACGGCAGCGTGCGGCTCGAGGGCAACGCCACGCTGGGCCAGACGCCCAAGGCGCTGCTCAAGCTTCAGGCCGACAAGTTCCAGCTGCTGGGCCGGGTGGACCGGCGCATCGTCACCAGCGGACAGGCGCAGCTCCAGCTCGACCGCGACAACGTCGCGCTGGACGGCAAGTTCGCCATCGACGAGGGGCTGATCGACTTCACCCGCTCCGACGCGCCGCGCCTGTCGGACGACGTGGTCGTGGTGCGTCGCAAGGGGCCCGAGCCGACCGAGCCCACGGCGCCGGCGATCGACCCGGCGCCAGGTCGCACGGTCAAGCTCGATGTCGACGTGTCGCTCGGCGAGCAGCTGCGCCTGCGCGGCCGCGGCATCGACACGGGGCTGCGCGGCGAGCTGCACATCAGCTCGCCGGGCAACCACCTGGCGCTCAACGGCACCGTGCGCGCGGTCGACGGCACTTATGCGGCCTACGGGCAGAAGCTCACCATCGACCGCGGGCTCATCCTCTTCAACGGGCCGGCCGAGAACCCGCGGCTGGACATCGAGGCGACGCGCCCCAACCTCGACGTGCGCGTCGGCGTGCTGGTCAGCGGCACGGCGCTCAACCCGCGGGTGCGGCTGTTCTCCGAGCCCGAGATGGCCGAGATGGACAAGCTGTCGTGGCTGGTGCTGGGCCGCGGCGGCGACAGCCTCGGCCGCACCGACACCGCGCTGCTGCAGCGTGCGGCCATCGCCCTGCTGGCCGGCGAAGGCGAAGGCGTGAGCGACCAGTTCACCAAGGCGCTGGGCCTGGACGAGATGTCGCTGCGCCAGACCGAGGGCGAGGTGCGCGAGACGGTCATCTCGCTGGGCAAGCAGCTTTCACATCGCTGGTACGTGGGCTACGAGCGCAGCCTGAATGCGACGGCGGGCAGCTGGCAGCTGATCTATCGCATCGCGCAGCGATTCACCTTGCGGGCGCAGGCGGGGGCCGACAGCTCGGTGGACCTGATCTGGACCTGGCGCTGGCAGTGACGTGGAGGGTGCGTGAGAGAATCCCGCGCCCCGCTCGCCGTAGTTCAATGGATAGAACGGCCGCCTCCTAAGCGGCAAATACAGGTTCGATTCCTGTCGGCGGGACCAGCCGGTTGACGCCTACTTACACGCCCGTCTCGTGCAGTGCCAACTGAGAACGGTACCGCGTAATTCCTGTGAACTTCCCCGCAGTTACACGCATCCAAGCGCGGGTTTGTGGTTTTATACTGGGCCGGGCGTGATGTCTTCGAATACAGCAGGAAGTGGGAAAGTCATGGGTGCCAAACTGAGGGTTGCCGGCTGGATCGCACTCGGTACCGTGGCGGGAGCGTTGGCGACGATGCAATTGCAGGCGATCGCCCGCAGTTCGGTCTCCGCACTTCCGCTCGAAGAGCTGCAGCAGCTCGCGGCGGTGTTCGGCATGGTCAAGAGCGACTATGTCGAGGCGGTCGACGAGAAGAAGCTCATCACCGACGCCATCGGCGGCATGGTCGCGGGCCTGGATCCGCACTCCCAGTACTTCGACAAGAAGACCTTCAAGGAATTTCGTGAAGGCACGACCGGCAAGTTCGTCGGCGTGGGCATCGAGATCGGCATGGAGGACGGCCTGGTCAAGGTGGTCTCCCCGATCGAAGGCTCGCCGGCCTTCCGCGCCGGCCTCAAGAGCGGCGACCTGATCACCAAGATCGACGACACCGTCGTCAAGGGCCTGACCATGGACCAGGCCGTCAAGCGCATGCGCGGCGAGCCCAGCACCAAGGTCGTGCTCACCATCTTCCGCAAGGGCGAGAACCGCAGCTTCCCGGTCACCATCACGCGCGAAGAGATCCGCGTGCAAAGCGTTCGCGCCAAGCTGATCGAGCCGGGCTTCGGCTGGATCCGGGTGAGCCAGTTCCAGGACCGCACGGTCGATGACTTCGTGCGCAAGGTCGACGAGCTCTACAAGCAAGAGCCCAACATGAAGGGCATGGTGCTCGACCTGCGCAACGACCCGGGCGGCCTGCTCGAGGCCTCGGTCGCCATCTCGGCGGCCTTCCTGCCCAGCGACGTGGTGGTCGTCACCACCAACGGCCAGATCGCCGAGTCGCGCCAGATGTTCAAGGCCTCGCCGTCCGACTACCTGCGCCGCGGCGGGTCCGACCCGCTGCGCCGCCTGCCCGAGTCGCTCAAGACCGTGCCGCTGGTCGTGCTGGTCAACGAAGGCTCGGCGTCGGCCAGCGAGATCGTCGCCGGCGCCCTGCAAGATCACAAGCGCGCGACCGTGATGGGCGCCCAGACCTTCGGCAAGGGCTCGGTCCAGACGGTGCGCCAGCTCTCGCCCGACACCGCGCTCAAGATCACGACCGCCCGCTACTACACGCCCAGCGGCAAGTCCATCCAGGCCAAGGGCATCGTGCCCGACGTGATGCTCGACGAGACCGCCGAGGGCAACCTGTTCGCGGCCCTGCGGGTTCGCGAAGCCGACCTGGAAAAGCACCTGCAAAGCGGCCAGGGCGCCGAGCAGAAGGACGCCGCCCGCGAGAGGGCCCGCGAAGACGCGCGCAAGCGCCTCGAGGAAGAAGCCGCCAAGACGACGACGGCGCCCAAGCCGCTGCCCGACTTCGGCAGCAACGACGATTTCCAGCTCGCCCAGGCGCTGAACCGGCTCAAGGGCAAGACGGTGCTGGTGAGCAAGACGCTGACCGAGCGCAAGCCCGAGGTCGAGACGAACTGATCGTCGGCAGCACCCCAAGCAAAACGCCCGCAGATCGCGGGCGTTTTTCGTAGCCCGGGTGCAACCCGGGTTGCACTCGGGCTACCGGGCCGCCTTGGCAATCGCTTCCTTGGCTTTCAACTCCGCGCTCAGCGCGCGCTCGAGCGGCGAGCGGCACAGCCCCGCATGCCGGTAGTTGAGGTTCTCGTACACCTCGGCGGCAGCGGGATGCGCGTCCAGCACCGCCTGCAACACCGCATCGACCGGCACCGCGGCGAGCTCGTCGGCCAGCCGGCGCGCCACCAAGCGGTACTGCTCGGCCCCGACCGTGCCGCTGCGCTCCAGCTGCTCCAGCACGTGGGCCAGTGTGAGCACCACCGTCAGGTGCTGGGGAATCGCCTTCGAGGGGATGGCGTTCATCGGTCGGATCCTTCGTTGCGCGGGAACGGACAGCGTCCCCTTGCTGCCCATCTGGGGACGCTTCACCCCCCTGCAAGCGGCGGTATGCTTCCCGCATGGACGACGACCAGCTGCTGCGCTACTCGCGCCACATCCTGCTCGACGAGCTGGGGGTCGAAGGACAGCAGCGCCTGCTCGCCTCGCACGCGCTGATCATCGGCGCCGGCGGTCTGGGCTCGCCGGTGGCGCTGTACCTCGGGACCGCGGGCGTCGGCACGCTGACGGTCATCGACCACGATACCGTCGACCTCACCAACCTCCAGCGCCAGATCGCGCACAACCTGTCGCGCGTCGGCCAGCCCAAGGCGCAGTCGGCCGCGCAGACGGTGCATGCCATCAACCCCGAGGTGAAGGTGGTCGCCATCCACGAGCGCGCCGACGCCGCGCGCCTGGCCACGCTGGTGGCCGCGGCCGACGTGGTGATCGACTGCAGCGACAACTTCGCCACCCGCCACGCCGTCAACAAGGCCTGCGTGCAGGAGCGCAAGCCGCTGGTCGCAGGCGCCGCCATCGGCTTCGACGGCCAGATCTCGGTCTACGACACCCGCTCGCCCGAAGCGCCCTGCTACGCCTGCCTGTTCCCGCCCGACGCCGCCTTCGAGGAGGTGCGCTGCGCGACCATGGGCGTGTTCGCGCCGCTGGTCGGCATCGTCGGGGCCATGCAGGCGGCCGAAGCGCTCAAGCTGCTGGCCGGCGTCGGCGACTCGCTCGCCGGGCGGCTGCAGATGCTCGACGCGCGCCGCATGGAATGGAGCGAGATCCGCCTGGCGCGCCAGCCGCATTGCCCGGTCTGCGCGGCCCTGCGCAGAGTCGCCACCATGGACACACGCTGCGGTTAAGCTGACGGTCATGGCGAAAGACAAAAACGGGCCGGTGGTCAAGCGCGAGGAGCTGACCGCGCGCAACTTTCCGACGGCCCACCAGGAAGCCACCGTCCAACCCGCGCCGCCGTCGCGCTATGACGGCCCGGAAAGCTCCTACCGCCTCGCCTTCACCGACACCGATTTCCTGCTGCGCGAAGACCTGCGCCCGGTGCGCATGCAGCTCGAGCTGCTCAAGCCGGAGCTGATCCAGACCGAGCAGAAGATCGAGTCGACCATCGTCATCTTCGGCAGCGCACGCATCGTGCCCACCGAGGTCGCCCAGCGCCTGGTGGCCGACGCCCGCTCGGCCAACGACGACACCGCCTTGCGCATGGCCGAGATGCACCTGACGATGGCGCGCTACTACGACGAGGCGCGCCGCTTCGCGACCATCGTGACCGAGAAGTCGCGCGAGCTGGCCACGCCGATCTACGTCGTCACCGGCGGCGGCCCTGGCATCATGGAAGCGGGCAACCGCGGCGCCTACGAGAGCGGCGGCAAAAGCATCGGCCTGAACATCGTGCTGCCGCACGAGCAGGCGCCCAACCCCTACATCACGCCCGAGCTGTGCTTCCAGTTCCACTACTTCGGGCTGCGCAAGATGCACTTCCTGATGCGCTCGATCGGGCTGGTGTGCTTCCCCGGCGGCTTCGGCACGCTCGACGAGCTGTTCGAGGCGCTCACCCTCATCCAGACCGGCAAGTGCCGGCGCCGCCCGGTGCTGCTGTTCGGCCGCGACTTCTGGACCCGGCTGGTCAACTTCGAGATGCTGGTCGAGACCGGCATGATCAGCCCGATGGACCTGAAGCTGTTCCGCTTCGTCGAGACCGCCGACGAAGCCTGGGACATTCTCGAGGCGCAGTACGGCTTCGAGCTGCGCGACGACGCCAAGGGCGATTTGGCGAGCAACGTCTGAACCCGATCACTTCTCTCGCATCCGCATGAACAAGCAAGTCAGCATCATTGGCGCCCCGACCGACATCGGCGCCGGCAGCCGCGGCGCCAGCATGGGCCCCGAGGCACTGCGCGTGGCCGACATCGTCCCGGTGCTGCAGGGCCATGGCCTGGAGGTGGTCGACCGCGGCAACCTGGCCGGTCCGGCCAACCCCTGGCTGCCCCCGACCGAGGGCTATCGCCACCTGGCCGAGGTGGTCGCCTGGAACAAGGCGGTTCACAACGCGGTGCACGCCGAGCTCACGCTGGGCCGGCTGCCCATCCTGCTCGGCGGCGACCACTGCCTGGGGCTGGGCTCGATCAGCGCGGTGGCGCGCCACTGCCGCGAGACCAACAGGAAGCTGCGCATCCTCTGGCTCGATGCGCACGCCGACTTCAACACCAACATCCTCACGCCCAGCGGCAACCTGCACGGCATGCCGGTAGCCTGCCTGTGCGGCCACGGTCCGCGCGAGCTGATCGAGATCGGTGGCCAGGTGCCCGCGATCAGCCCCAAGTGGATCCGCCAGATCGGCATCCGCAGCGTCGACCCCGGCGAGAAGCGCTTCGTGCACGAGATGGACCTCGAGGTCTTCGACATGCGCTACATCGACGAGATGGGCATGCGCCACGCCATGGAGCTGGCCCTGGCCACGCTCGACGTGAACACGCACCTTCACGTCAGCTTCGACGTCGACTTCCTGGATCCGTCGGTGGCGCCCGGCGTGGGCACCACGGTGAAAGGCGGGCCGACCTACCGCGAGGCCCAGCTGTGCATGGAAATGATCGCCGACACCGGCCGGCTCGGATCGCTCGACGTGATGGAGCTCAACCCGGCGCTGGACGTGCGCAACGCCACCGCCGAGGTGGCGGTGGACCTGATCGAAAGCCTGTTCGGCAAGAGCACGCTGATGCGCAAGTAGGCGCCGGCCGCGCCGGCGCCCACGCCGCGGACTTCAGGTGCACACCACGGTCACGTCGTGGTTGTGCCCGAGGGTGTCGCTCGATGTCACGCCGACCGAGTTGCCCAGCGTCCTGAGCAAGAACAACTGCGCCGGCGACAGCGTGATCGTGTGGTTGTGGGTGGCCGCGCCCTGGATGTTGTAGGTCTTGGCCGTGGTCGAGGTCAGGTCCGCCGCCGGGACCATGACCGAGTGACCGTGGTTGCCGGTGATGATGGTGTCGCGGCAAGTCGCGGCGGGCGCAGGCGCAGGCGTGGGCGCCGGGGTGGGCGCCGGCGTGGGGGCCGGCGTGGGGGCCGGGGTCGGCGCCGGGGTCGGCGCGGGTGTGGGCGCGGGTGAAGGCGTCGGCGAGCCGTAGTCGCCTCCGCCGCCGCCGCAGCCCTGGATGCTCACTGCCAGGGCGCTGCCCGCGAGGCTCGCGAGGCCGGCCAGGAATTCCTTTCGCGTCATGCTCATGAGTTGCCTCCTTCGGCTTCTAGGGTGTTTACGGCGCTGCCGCCTCGGCCATTCCGCCCGTGGCATTCTTTTCAATGCGCACGTCGTGACGGCACTTACGACCCCCGCGGCCGTCCGGCAGACGCATTCTGTGTCGGCTTGTGACGCGAATCCACGCAATCCCCGGCTCGCGCGTTTCACAGACGCAATCACATCAGGAGACACTCATGAGGCGATGGAACGGATGGGTCTGGACGTGCGCGGCGGTCGCGATGCTCGCGGGCTGCGGCGGCGGCGGCGACGACACCGGCAACAGCGGCTTCATACCGCCCAACGACGACTTCAACGTCGCCCAGGCCTGGCACAACCTGCTGACCACCAATCGCGGCTGGACGCTGACCGGCAGCGGCACCGACGGCCGCATCTACGACATCACGGTCGGCACTGCAGTGGGCCCGACCACGGTGTTCCCGGTCACCGGCGCGAACACCGCGCGCAGCGACGTGACGCTCACGACAGCGACCACCGGCTTCCCCACGGCCAGCGCCTTGCAGCAGATCCACTTCGACGCCGCCACCGACCGCATCGTCGGCATCCGCACGAGCGTCAACCAGGCCGCGGCCACCTGCGACCTCGCCACATCGACGTCGGCCTTGCCGACAACAGTGAAGGTGGGCACGAGCGGCGCGCAGGCCACGCTGACCGAGTTGAACGGCTGCGCCGGCAGCTCGGCCGCCGTCGGCACCATCACGATCACCTGGTCGCTGGAGTTCGAGGCGGGCACGACCTACTTCTGCAGCAACACGACCGAGCGCAATCCCGGCGGTGCGGTGCTGTCGGCGGAAGGCGACTGCCTGCAGATGAGTCCCGACGGCACGCTGGGCGCGCGGGCACGCGTCACGGTCGAGCAGAACGGCGTGCGGGTGGTGGCGCACACGCCCTGACGCCGCTGGTCGGCGCTTGCATCGCATCAGCCGGCGCGCGGCGCGAGCGTGATGCCGACGCGCGCGATGCGCCCGTCCTGCAGGCCGGTGATGCGAAAGTGCGCGCCGTGCCAATCCAGCCCGTCCCCTTCGGCGTGGTCGCGCGCCAGGGTCTGCGTCATCCAGTCGCCCAGGGTGGCGGCCGTGTGCTGCGGCAGCGGCAGCTGGAAGAAGCCGAACACCTCGGCCAGCGGCAGGTCGGCATCGAGCACCAGGCGACCCTGCACCGCGCCTTCACCCGGCGGCGGCTCCTCGGGCGGCCGGATCACGCCCAGGCGGCGTGCGGTCGCACCGAGGGTCGTGCCCTGCAGCAGCAGCGAGGCCAGCACCACCGCGAAAGCCACGTTGAAGAATCGACCGCTGTCGGGCACGCGCTCCAGCACCGGGAACAAGGCCAGCACGATGGGCACCGCCCCGCGCAGTCCCACCCAGGCGATGAACACGGTGTGGCGCACCGGGAAGCGCAGCGGCGCGAGGCACAGGAAAACCGCCAGCGGACGCGCGACGAACATCAGCGTCGCAGCGATCGCCACGGTGTGCCCCGCGCTGGCCAGCATCTGGCGCGGCGCGACGAACAGGCCCAGCAGCAGGAACATGGTGGCCTGCGCGGCCCAGGCGAAGCCGTCCAGCGCCGACGAGGCGGCATGGGCCGCGTCCTCGGCGCGGGCGCGCACGCGCAAGCCAAAGAGGTAGACCGCGAGAAAGCCCGAGGCCTCGGCCAGCCCGGCGAGCGCGAACAGCACCAGGCCCGCGTTGACGATGAGCAGCGAGAGCAACCCGCCGTGCTCGGCGCCGAGCGGCATCTTGCGCAGCAGCCAGGCCATGGCGGCTCCACCGCCCCAGCCGATCGCCGCGCCCAGGCCGCCCTGGCGCAGCAGCAGCAGGCCCAGGTCGGCCGGGCCGGCGTCGTGGCGGATCGTCTCGATCAAGGCCAGCACGAGAAAGACCGCCATCGGATCGTTGAGGCCCGACTCGATCTCCAGCGTGGCCGACACCCGCTCGTGCAAGCGCAGGCCGAACTGGCGCAGCATCGAGAACACCGCCGCCGCGTCGGTCGATCCGACGATGGCGCCGAGCAGCAGGCCGTAGCGCCAGTCGATGTCGAGCACGCTCATCGCGACGGCGCCCACCACGCAGGCCGTCACGCCCACGCCCACGGTCGCGAGCAGCAGCGCCGGCGCGAAGCCGCTGCGGAAGGTGCTCATGCGGGTGTTGAGACCGCCCTCCAGCAGGATGATGGCCAGCGCGACGTTGCCCACCCAGGCCGGCAGGCGCGGGTCGTCGAACTTCAGGCCGCCGGGTCCGTCCTCGCCGGCGAGCATGCCGGCAACCAGGAAGATGAGGAGGAAGGACAGGCCCAGGCGCGCCGAGAAGACGCCGGCAAGCAGGCTGGTGAGGACCAGGAGGCCGCCTGCCAGGAGAAGCAGGTTCATTGCTTCCATGGAGAGGCGACTGTAGCCCGGGTGCAACCCGGGAGCGGTGGCTACGGCCGCAATGTCCCGGGTTGCACCCGGGCTACGACGTGGCGGCGAACAGGTGGGCGATCGGCCGCCGGCCGATGCGCCACCCACAGCAGCATCACCACCGCCAGCACCGGCAGGTTCTTCAGCAGCGGACCGCAATGGTCCAGCGCCAGCTCCGGCATGTTGAATGCCGCTGTCACCGTGTAGCCCAGCACGGCGCCGCACTGCACCGCGTAGAGCCACGGCGTGGGCCGCCACAGCGTCATCAGCCCGAGGCTCGCATTGAGCCCGCACGAGGCGATCATCACCACGACGCCGACCGATCCCTCGAAGCCGCAGCGCGCGAGCAGCCTGAGCACGCCGGAAGCCTCGGGCCACATCGCGCTGATGAAGGCGGTGGCCAGCCACATCACCGCCACCGAGGCGCGCAGCGCGAGCGACAGCGCCGGGCTCAGCTCGGCGCGCAGGTCCACCAGCGGCTCGGGCAGCGTGACCGCGAGGCCCTGCGCCATCGCGGTCGGTGCCCGGCCCAGCAGGCCCGGCGTCGCGTTGTCGCGCGCCACGCTGCCGCGCTCGAGCATGGCGACGGTGTCGCGGCAGAACACCTTCTGCGGCAGCATCCCGGCCAGCCACGCACCGATGCGCATCAGCGGCATCGGCAAGGGCAGCCACAGCGCCGGCCCCAGGCCCAGCGCGTCGCGGTAGCGGGCCAGCATCTCGCGGTAGCCGAGCACCTGCGGTCCGCCCAGCTCCAGCACCTCATGCAGCGCGCCCGGACGCTCGATCAGCCGGACGATGGCCTCGGCCAGCTCGTACACATGCAGCGGCTGCACGCGCTGGTTGCCGCGCCCGGGCAGGCTGATCAGGGGCAGGCTGGCCAGCGTGGCGAACAGCGCCGCGCTCTGGCTGCGCGGGCCATACAGCAGCGAGGGCCGCAGCACCGCCCAGTCGAGCGGCAGTGCCGCCAGCGCCTCGTCGGCGCGCAGCTTGCTGTGCAGGTAGGGCGTGCCGACGGCCGCCGCGTCGGTCCCCACGCCCAGCGCCGAGACCTGCACGATGCGTCGCACGCCTGCCTGCGACGCGCCGCGGAAGAGCTCGATGGGCCCCTGCGCATGGACCCGCTCGAAGCCTTGTCCACGCGAGGGCATGAGGATGCCCACGCAGTTGACCACCGCCTCGACGCGCGCCGCCGCCAGTCGCTCGGACCAGCGCGCCGGCGTGCAGGCCTGCGCATAGTCGACGTGCAGCGTGCCGCGGCCATCGGCCAGGCGTCGCGCGCCCTCGACCACGTGGTGGCCGCGCGCGCGCAGCGCATTCACGACCGCCGCACCGACACAGCCCGTCGAGCCGCACACGAGGACTTTCATGATGCGCTCCGGTCGGTGTCGCGATCGGCGGCACAGGCCCCTCGCGCACACGCGCGCATGCGCTCGAGCTGGCGCCTTGCGCGAGCGGCACGCAGCAGCTCGACGAGCGGCGCCGCGGCGCGCGAGATGCCGTGCCGGTGGCGCGCGAACCAGCGGTAGCCGGCGTCGGCCAGGGGGCGCAGCGGCGTCCATCCCGTGGGCCGCAGGACCCAGCCCAGCCCCACCGCGGCATACGCCAGGCGCAGCACCTCGACACCGCGCAGCATGGTGCCGTCGGCGCGCAGGCCGTGCAGCAGCGCGTCCATCGCCGCGGCGCTGCTGCCGTGCGCGGCGGGGTCGAAGCCGGGCGCCGAGATGTCGACGAAGCGCAGGCGGCCCGACCGGTCGCGCGCCCTCAGCGCGTCCATCTCCAGCGCGCAGACGGGGCAGGCCGCGTCATAGAACAGGGTCAGCGGATAGGTCGTGTCGGCCATGGTCCCTCCAGTCATTTCAGTCAAAACAGAAATCGTTGGACAAAAAAACTCACGGGCCCAGCAGGTGGGCGGCGGTCAGCTCCGAGCCCTTGCCGCGGGCCGCGCGTGCCCCGTCGGTGCCCAGCAGCTTCTTGATCTTCGCGCCCAGCTTGAGCACCTTGGTGAGGGTGTCGGTGTCGAGCTTGAGCATCTCGTCGGTCCACACGGTGAGCGTGTCCAGCAGCTCCAGCGTCTCGCGCAGGCGGCGCTTGGCTTCGGCCGGGTCCTTGTTGATGGCGGGATCGGCGAGGAGCTGGCGCAGCACCTCGATCGTCGGCTCGATCTCGCGCCGCTGGCGCTCGCGCACGATGGTGCGCAGCAGCTCCCAGACCTCGGTGGCGGTCTCGAAGTGATCGCGCCGGTCGCCGGCCAGGTGCACCAGGCGCACCAGGTTCCAGCCCTGCAGCTCGCGGATGCTGGTGCTGACGTTGGAGCGGGCGACGCCCAGCGTGTCGGCGATCTCCTCGGCGTGCATGGGCCGGCCGGTGACGTAGAGCAGCGCGTGGATCTGCGCGACGGTGCGGTTCACGCCCCAGCGGGTGCCCATTTCGCCCCAGTGCAGGACGAAGCGCGAGAGGGTTGGCGAGAGGTCCATGGCGCCACTCTAGAAGCGGCTGTAATTTCTGTCAATACAGAAATCAACAGGAGGTGATCCAGCCCTCCAGCGGATCGACCTCCTCGGGCAGTCCGTGCCCCGGCCGGCCGGCCGCCCAGGCGGCTTGCAGCAGGCACAGCACTGCGTCGAGGCGGTCGCCCGACGCGTCCGCGGCCAGGTCGTCGCGCTGCGCATGGCTCATCCGCAGGCGCAGCCCGAGGTGGCTGCGGCCCTGCTCCAGCGCGTCCAGCAGGTCCTTGCGGGCGATCAGCCGCTCGGGGGTCTGGCGCGCCTTGTCGTCGCTCTTGTAAGAGCGCGCGCCGAGCAGCTCGCGTGCGAGCAGGCCCGGATAGCCCTCCAGCGCCACGCGCAGCGGATCGCCCTCGTGCACCGCCGGCAGGTGCAGCCCGGCATCGATGAGCAAGGGGACGCCGGCGTGCAGCATGTAGGCGACCGGCGGGTTCACCCACTTCATCGAGGGCGACGAGCCCGCCGGGCCATCGCAGCGCCGGTGCGCGAACTTGCCGCCGGCCGGTCGCGCCGCGCAGAAGGCGGCGAAGCGCTCGCGGATCTGCGGGCGGCTGAGCGAGGCGTAGTGGCGCATCAGCGGCAGCCATTCGGTCGGCCAGCCCAGCGCCGTCACCAGCTCGCGCGGCAATCCGAAGGGCATGTCGATGGCGGCGACCCACGGTCCCGGCGTGCGCAGCCATTGCGCGAAGCTGTCGAAGCTCGCATGGGCGTCGAGGCGCTCCAGCCGCACGGCGCCCGCATCGACCCGCCCCAGGGCCACCGTGATGGGCTTGCGCCGGGTCGGGCGGCTGGTGAAATCGACGCCTGCGACGGCATGGGTGGTGATGCGGATCATGGGCCGCACTCTACGATCGCGTCGTAGCCCGGGTGCAACCCGGGACGCGACGACTGCACCCAGCTCCCGGGTTGCACCCGGGCTACGACTCCGCCCTTTACTTTCCGCCCTGCGCCACCATCTGGACCAGGAACCGGACCCCGAGCCTCGGGTCTATCCTTGTTCGCTGACAGGAGAGCCTGTGAAACGAATCGTGTTGAGTGCCTTCATCGCCCTGCTGGGCCTGGGCTTCACCGCCCATGACGTCGAGGCCAAGCGCCTGGGCGGCGGCCTGTCGCAGGGCATCAAGCGCCAGGCACCTGCGCCGCGCCAGGATCCCGCCACGCCGCCCCAGCAGGCGACGCCCAGCCCGACCCAGCAGCCGGCGGCCACGCCCGGCACGGCAGGCGCCGCGGCCGCACAGGCGGCCGCACCGCGCCGCTCGTGGCTCGGCCCGGTGGCGGGCCTGGCAGCGGGCCTGGGCCTGGCGGCGCTGATGAGCCACCTCGGCTTCGGCGCCGAATTCGCCAACATCCTGACCATGCTGCTGCTGGCGGTGCTCGCGGTGTGGCTGGTGCGCTTCCTGATGCGCCGCTTCGCGCCGGCGCCGCAGGCGCGCAGCGGCTTGCAGTTCGCCGGAGGCCCGCAGACGCCGGTCTGGCGCGACGAGGTCGCCCCGCAGACGCCCTCGCTTGCCACGCCCGTGACCGCGCCCCGCCCCGCCCTGCCGGCCGGCTTCGACAGCGCGGAGTTCGAGCGCGCCGCCAAGACCATCTTCATCCGCATGCAGGCCGCCAACGACGCCGGCAACCTCGACGACCTGCGCCAGTTCGCCACGCCGGAGATGTTCGCGGCCTTCCGCCTCGACCTGCAGGACCGCGCCGGCCGCAACCAGCGCACCGACGTGGTCAAGCTCGACGCCGAGGTGCTCGACTGGGCCGAGGAGAACGGCCAGCAGATCGCCAGCGTGCGCTACCACGGCCTGATCCGCGAGGAGCAGGACAGCGTCGCCGCGCCCTTCGACGAGGTGTGGCACCTGATGCGGCCCGCCGACGCGAGCCGCGGCTGGGCGATCGCCGGGATCGCGCAGCTCGGCGGGTGATGTCGACGTGAATCCGGTGCTCGTCGAGGCCTGGCGCGGCGACGCGATCGAGTCGGAGCACACGGGCTCGATCGCCGTGCTTGACGCCGGCGGCGCGGTGCTGCTGGCGCTCGGCGACATCGACCGGCCGGTGTTCCCGCGCTCCGCCGTCAAGGCGCTGCAGGCGCTGCCGCTGGTCGAGAGCGGCGCGGCCGAGCGGCTGGCGCTCAGCGACGAGGAGCTCGCGCTGGCCTGTGCCTCGCACAACGGCGAGCCGCTGCACGTGCGCACCGCGCTGTCCATGCTGGCCAAGGCCGGCGCCGACGTCGACATGCTCGAATGCGGCGCGCACTGGCCCTACCACGAGCCCAGCGTGCGCGCGATGGCGGCGCGCGGCGAGACGCCGACGCCCCTCAACAACAACTGCTCGGGCAAGCACGCCGGGTTCGTCTGCCTGGCCTGCGCGCTGATGGGCTGGAACGACGGCGGCGTCGACCTGCGCCGCTACGTCAAGGGCTACGTGAAGCCCGACCACCCGGTGATGCGCGAGGTGAGCGAAGCGCTGCACGCCAGCACCGGCTTCGACCTGTCGCGCGCACCGCGCGGCACCGACGGCTGCTCCATTCCCACCTACGGCATCCCGCTGCGCCAGCTCGCCCTGGCGTTCGCGCGCTTCGGCACCGGCGTGGGCCTGCGCGAGGGCCACGCACGGGCGGCTCGCCGCCTGCGCGAGGCCGTGGCCAAGGCGCCGTTCATGGTCGGCGGCAGCGACCGCATGGACAGCGCGGTGATGCAGCGGCTGGGCGAGCGCGTGTTCTGCAAGGTCGGCGCCGAGGGCATGTACTGCGCCGCCCTGCCGCAGCGCGGGCTCGGCGTCGCGATCAAGATCAGCGACGGCAACAACGCGCGCGCGGCCGAAGTGGTGATGGCGGCGGCGATCGAGTCGCTGGTGACGCTGTCGGCCGAGGAGGCCGAGTTCATGGACGGGTTCAGCGCGGTGCGGCTGAAGAACTGGAACGGGATCGAGGTCGGCGCGTTGCGGGCGTCTGCGCCGCTCAGGCGCGCGCTCGCGGCACGTTCGTCCTCGTAGGTGGGCTTCAGCCCACGCGGCGTCACAGCTCCATGACCTGATCCAGACCCCGCACCACCCCGACCAGCGTATCGACCTTCCTGATCGCCAGCAGCGCCCCGCCCACGTACGGTTCCGCGCTGCCGCCGGCCTCGTGCCGGATGTGCAGCCGCTGGTCCGGCATCCCGAACACCACCTCGATGCCCAGCACGAAGCCGGGCACGCGCAGCGCATGCACCTGCACGCCGTTGACGGTCGCGCCGCGCACGCCCGCGGGCCCGTTGACGCGGTCCAGCGGGACCCCCAGCTCGGGCTGGCGCACCCGGCCCAGGCGCAGCGCCAGCTCGCGGCCGGTGCCCGAGGGCGCGTCGGGCTTGCTGTCCTTCGCGTAGTCGATGATCTCGAAGTGCGGCACCACGCGCGCCGCCATCTCGGCGAACTTCTGCAGCAGCACCGCGGTGAGCGCGAAGTTGCCGCAGGCGAGCACGCCCTTGCCGGCGTGGCGCGCGGCGGCGTCGATCTCCGCATAGTCGGCATCCGACAGGCCGGAGGACGCGACCACCACGTGCGCGCCGCCGGCGAGCGCGGTCAGCACGTTGCGCTTGAGCGCGACCATGTCGGCGGGCTTGCTGTACTCGACGTAGACATCGCAGCCGCCCGCCTGGGCGATGGCTTCCTCGGCGGTGGCCGACACCGTGCCCTCGACCGAGGGCAGGTTCAGCAGCTCGCCCAGGGGCCGGCCCGCGCTGCGCCGCCCGACGGCGCCGACGAGCCGCAGGTCGTGCTGGCGCACGATGCCGCGCGCCAGAGCAGATCCGGCCCAGCCGGTGGCGCCGGCGAGAATGACCTTGCGTGAATCGCTCATCTGCGTGCTCCGGTGATTGATGAGGGCAAGGCTACACGCAACTGAACCGCCGGCAGGCTGTCCAACCCGCACGCCCTGGAGGACCGCATGACCTTCGCGACCCGTCTTTGCATCCTGGCCCTGGCGGCCCTGCCGGCCGCCTGCACCACCTACGGGCCGCAAGGCTATCCGCCCGGCACGCGCGCCGAAACGGTCATGCAGGGCATGGGCCCGCCGACCGGCGAGTTCCCCCTGCCGGCGGGCGGACGCCGGCTGGAGTACGCGCGCGGCCCCTTCGCGCGCCACACCTACATGCTCGACTTCGACGCCGCGGGACAGCTCGTGCGCTTCGAGCAGGTCCTCACCGAGGCGCGCTTCAACGCCATCAAGGCCGGCATGAGCGCGGACCAGGTGCGACTTTCCATCGGCCGCCCGGCCACGACCTGGGCGATCCCGCGCCAGCACCAGGTGGTCTGGTCTTACCGCTACGAATCGCCGTTCTGCCAGTGGTTCATGGTGGGCGTGGGGCCGGGCGACCAGGTCGTCGACACGGCGTACGGCCCCGACCCCTTGTGCGACGACGACAACTTCTTCGACCGCATGCGCTTTCGCTGAGTCGGAAGACTTTTCCGGTTCTTCGCCGACCGGAAAAAATGGGCTAGGGGCTAGTCGGGATGCCTTTGTGCAAAGGCGTGCCGAGAATCGGTCGCCTCGCGGTTCGATGTCCACGAACCCACCCACTTCATCGAGAGAGACTGCATGTCATCCATTCGCAGGTTCACTGCGACGGCCGGTGCCGTCGCCATGCTCGCCTTCGCGGCGGGCGCATCCGCAGCCCAGGACGCCTCGGCGTTCGCGCAGAGCCGGGCACAGGTCCACCGCGCGGCGTCCGGCCGGGGGCTGACCGGCCCGTCGCAGGCGGCGCACGGCAGCATTGTCCAAAGCTATCTGCGTGGGCGCGGCGCCGCCGAGGCGACCGTCGCCTCGCTGCACGAGACCCAGTCGCGCGCAGCACCGGGCGGGGTCACCCACCTGCGCATGGAGCAGCAGGTCGACGGGCTCACGGTGCACGGCAGCTACGTGAAGGCGGCCATCAACGGCCGCGGCGAGCTGGTCCAGCTGATCGAGAAGGTGGCCCCCGCCGGCACGCCCAAGGCGGCGACGGTGAGCGAGTCGCAGGCGCTGGCGGCCGCGATGCAGCGGCTGCACCCCGGCGCCGCGGCGTCGTTCGGCGCCGGCGCCCGCGGCGGCAACACCACGCGCTTCGCCGGCGACGCGTTCTTCCACTCCGATCCGAGCGTCACGCGGGTGGCGGTGCCGATGGGCGACGGCACGCTGGCGGTCGGCTTCCTCGTCGAGACCTGGACCCGCAAGGACAACCAGCTGCACCACACGCTGGTCGGCGGCGACGGCGCCGTGCTGTCGGTGGAAAAGCGCACCGCCAGGGACTCGTACTTCGTGTTCCAGGTCGACCCGTCCAAGGGCGGGCAGACCACGGTGTCCGGCCCGGCGCCGGTCTCGCCGGCCGGCACCACGCCGTCGCCGGCCGGATGGCTGGGCAGCGGCTCGCAAAAGACGGTCCTGATCTCGGGCAACAACGTCAGCGGCTATCTCGACACCGACAAGAACAACCAGCCCGACAAGGGCGGCAGCGCGGTCACGGGCGGCGCCTTCGTCACCGCCTGGACACCGACGCAGTCGCCCTCGACCGACAGCAACAAGGCGGTCGCGGTGCAGAACCTCTTCTATCTGAACAACGTCGTGCACGACAAGCTCTATACCAAGGGCTTCACCGAGGCCGCCGGCAACTTCCAGATCGACAACTTCGGGCGCGGCGGCAGCGGCACCGACCCCGTGATGGCGGAAGCGCAGGACGGCAGCGGCACCGACAACGCCAACTTCGCGACGCCGCCCGACGGCCGCAGTCCGCGCATGCAGATGTACCTGTGGACCGGCGCGGGGCAGACGCATGAGGTCCAGGTCAACAGCCCGGTCGCGGCCCGCTATGCCGCGGCGGGCGCGGAGTTCGGCCCGGCGCTGAACAGCACGGGGCTCACCGGCAATGTCGTGCTCGTCAACGACGGCGTCGGCACGACGAGCGACGCCTGCGAGCCCATCGCCACCAACCTGCGCGGCCTGGTCGCCCTCGCCGACCGCGGCAGCTGCACCTTCATCCAGAAGGCGCAGAACGCACAGCGTGCAGGGGCCATCGGGCTGATCGTGGCGAACAACGTGACCGGCGGCGTCTTCACGATGGGCGGATCGACGCAGATCCGCATCCCGGCGGTGATGATCAGCCTCGAGGACGGCGCCGCACTGCGTGGGCTGTCCAGCCCCAACGCCACGATGCGCAAGCTGGCCGTGCAGCCGCTGCAGATCGACGCCTCGCTCGACTCCGACGTGGTCTTCCACGAGTACGGCCACGGCCTGACCTGGCGGATGATCGGCGGCATGGACGGCCCGCTTGCCGGCGCGATCGGCGAAGGCGCGAGCGACGGCGTCGCCATGTTCATCAATGGCGACGACGTGATCGGCGAGTACTCCGCCAGCAACCCGCTCGGCATCCGGCGCGCCCGCTACGCCGGCTATCCGCTGGGCTATGGCGACGTGACCGGCGCGGAGGTCCATGACGACGGCGAGATCTACGCGGCCATCGTGTGGCGGATGATCGAGCTGTTCGGCACGCGTCGCGAAACGCTGTTCGGGTACTGGGTGGACGGGATGAACTACACGCCGTCGACGCCCGCCTACGAGGACATGCGCGACGGCGTGCTGCAGGCGATCGCGAACTCCACCGGATCGACCAAGGATTGCGGCCTAGTCTGGCGCGCGTTCGCGCAGTTCGGCGTCGGCCAGGGCGCGCAGGGCGTGGTCAACGGCGCAACGGTGACGATCACGCCGTCGAACGTGGACCCGGGGAATACCTGCTCGGTGAACTGACACGCGCCGGGCCGCGGCGGCGCTGCAGGCGCCAAGCGGCCAGCGCACCCAGGGCGGCCGCCAGCGCGGCGGCCGCGCCGAGGTGGCGCTGCAAGCGCGATCCAGTCGGCCGCGCGGGTGGCAGCAGCGGTGCTTCGCGCGCCGGCAGGGCGGACGGCTGCTGCGGCGCCGGCGCGCGCGAAGACGCACCGCGCCGCGACCCGTACGCATGCGCGAACACCTGCGTGAACTCCGCTCCCAGCAGGAAGATCTGCGCCGAGTAATACACCCACAGCAGCAGCACCGCCAGCGAGCCGGCGGCACCGAAACCCGACACCACGCTGCTCTTGCCGAGGTACAGCCCGATCAGCGTCTTGCCGATCGTGAACAGCAGCGCCGTCACGGCCGCGCCCACCCACACGTCGCGCCAGCGCACCGGAACGTCGGGCATGAAGCGGTAGATCAGCGCGAACATCACCGTCACCAGCGCGAAGCTGATGACCACGTCCACCGCCTGCGCGACCGCCTCCCAGCCGCGGAACAGCGGCCCCCACCAATCGCCCAGCGCGGCGATGCCCGCGCTGGCGACCAGCGAGACCAGCAGCAGGAAGCCCAATCCCAGGATCAGCCCGAAGGACAGCAGCCGCGCGCGGATCCACCCCCACACGCCCGACGGCCTCGCCCGCTCCGGCGCCTTCCAGATGCGGTCCAGGTCGTCCTGCAGCTCGGCCAGCACGGTGGTCGCGCCCAGGAGCAGCAGCACGACGCCGATCGCCGTGGCGATCAGGCTTTCCTTGGGCTCGGACACGCTGCGCAGCAGGTCCTCGATGGTCTGGGCGGCGCTCTCGCCGAGCAGGCCTTGCAGCTGGGCGACGATGGCGCCTTGGGCCGCCTCGGCGCCGAACACCAGCCCCGCGACCGCGATCACGATCAGCAGCAGCGGCGCGATCGAGAAGACCGTGTAGTAGGCCAGCGCCGCGCCCATGCTGGGCACGCGGTCCTGGGTCCAGGCCGAGACGGTGTCCTTGACGAGTGTCCAGAAGGCGCGCAGGTTCATGCACGGGCAGCGGCAACCGCCGTGCCCGACACGATCAGCGGCGTCGCTGCTGCACCGCCGCAGCCAGCGCGTGCAGCACCGGCAGGGTCTGCTCGAAGCCGATGCAGGCATCGGTGATCGACACGCCGTGCGCGAGCGGCACGCCCGGGCGCAGGTCCTGGCGGCCCTCCTCGAGGTGGCTTTCGATCATGACGCCGGTGATGCGGCGCTCGCCGGCCCCGACCTGCGCGGCCACGTCGTGCGCCACGTCGATCTGCCGGCGGTGCTGCTTGCTGCTGTTGCCGTGCGACACGTCGATCATCACCTGCTCGCGCAGGCCGGCCGCGCGCAGCACGTCGCAGCTCGCCGCGACGTGGGCGGCGTCGTAGTTGGGCGTCTTGCCGCCGCGCAGGATGACGTGGCAGTCGTCGTTGCCGCGGGTCTCGAAGATGGCGGCCATGCCCATCTTGGTCATGCCCATGAAGGCGTGCGGCGCACGCGCCGCGAGGATGGCGTCGGCGGCGACCTTGATGCTGCCGTCGGTGCCGTTCTTGAAGCCGACCGGGCAGCTCAGGCCCGAGGCGAGCTGGCGGTGGCTCTGGCTCTCGGTGGTGCGCGCGCCGATCGCACCCCAGGCGATCAGGTCGGCGATGAACTGCGGGCTCAGCAGGTCGAGGAACTCGGTGCCCGTGGGCAGGCCCAGCGAGGTCAGGTCCAGCAGCAGGCGGCGCGCGCGCTCGAGGCCCTCGTTGATGGCGAAGCTGCCGTCCAGGTGCGGGTCGTTGATGTAGCCCTTCCAGCCCACGGTCGTGCGCGGCTTCTCGAAGTAGGCCCGCATGACGACGAGCAGGTCGTCCTCGAGCTCGTCGGCCGCGGCCTTGAGGCGCTGCGCGTACTCGATCGCCTGGTCGTGGTCGTGGATGGAGCACGGCCCCACCACCACCACGAGCCGGTCGTCGCGGCCCTGCAGGATGTCGGCGACGGCCGCGCGGCTGGATTCGACCAGCGCCAGCGTGTCGTCGGCCACCGGCACGCGCTCCTGCAGCAGCGCCGGCGTGATGAGGGGCCGCACGGCGCCGATGCGCACATCGTCGATGCGGGTGGTGTCCAGCGTGCTGTCGCGGGTGCCGACCTCGCGGTCGTGCAGGGGGTCGTCGATGCGGTTCATGCGGGCGATTTTCGCTCGGCCGTCGTAGCCCGGGTGCAACCCGGGACGCATCGACCATTGCACGTTCCGCCACGGTCGTCCCCGGGTGGCACCCGGGCTACGCTTGCGCTCCCAGATGCTCCACCAGCAGCCGCGCCGTCGCCGGCAGGCTCGCCTCCTCGCGCATGCACACGACGAAGCGCCGCTCGGCCCAGGCGTCGGCCAGCGGCACGAGCACCAGCCCGGCCGCGCTCGCGTCGGGTGCGATCGCCTCGCGCGGCATCACCGCCAGGCCCAGGCCGGCCGCGACGATGCGGCAGGCGGCGTCCAGGCTGGACACCTGGATGCGGTAGGCGATCGTCCGACCCGCCAGCGCCGCCTGGCGGCGCAGCATGGTCTCCATCATCCCGCCCGGCGCGACGCCGATGGCGGCGTGGTCCAGCGTCTGCTCGAAGCGGACGCGCTCGTGCGACGCCAGCGGATGCGCCGGATGCACCGCCACGCAGAGGTAGTCGCGGCGATACGGCACCGACTGCAGGCCGCGCAGGTCGGCCGCGTCCCACAACACCCCCAGGTCGGCGGCGCCCTCGCGCACGCTGCGGACGATGTCGCTGCTCACGCGCTCGTCGAGGCTGACGCGCACCGACTGGTAGCGCTTGAGGAAGGCGCCGATGTCGTCCGGCAGGCGCTCGGCCAGCACCGACACGCTCGCGACCACCCGCACGCTGCCGTGCACGCCGGTGGCGAAGTCGCTCAGCTCGGCATGCATGCGCTCCATCGCGCCGAGCAGCTCGCGCGCCTGGCGCAGCAGCGCCTCGCCGGCGGCGGTCGGCTCGATGCCGCGCCGCCCGCGCACCAAAAGCGGCGCGCCGATGTCGTGCTCGATGGCCGCGATGCGCTTGCTCACCGCCGAGGGCACGATGGCCTCGCGCTCGGCGGCGCGGGCGATGTTGCGCTCCTCGCAGACGGCCACGAACAGCCGCAGCGTGACAGGGTCGAAGTGGCGCTCCATGCCGGGCGATTGTGGCATTCCGATCCGTCACGGCCACGCTTCCGAAATACCAGGATCGACTCGCCTCGGAATGCCTAAAGTCCACGGATGAACACCCCCGTCATCCTCCGCGAAGTCGGCCTGCGCGACGGCCTGCAAAGCATCCAGCGCACCGTGTCCACCGAGCGCAAGCTCGAATGGATCCGCGACGCCCACGCCGCCGGCCAGCGCGAGATCGAGGTCGGCTCCTTCGTGCCCCCGCGCCTGCTGCCGCAGCTGGCCGACACGGCCGAGCTGGTCGCCTTCGCCAGGACCCTGCCGGGGCTGACGACCTCCGTGCTGGTCCCCAACCTCAGGGGCGCCGAGCGCGCGATCGAGTCCGGCGCCGACCTGATGCTGCTGCCACTGTCGGCCAGCCACGCGCACAGCCTGGCCAACCTGCGCAAGACGCCCGACGAGGTGGTGCAGGAGATCGGCCGCATCCGCGCGGCGCGCGATGCGTCGGGCTCGCGCTGCCTCATCGAGGTGGGCTTCAGCACCGCCTTCGGCTGCACCCTCCAGGGCCGGGTCGATCCGGACGAGGTGCTGCGACTGCTGCAGGCGGTGCTCGACGCCGGCGTCGACCGCGTCGGCCTGGCCGACACCGTGGGCTATGCCGATCCGCGCATGGTGAGCGAGCTGTTCGAGCGCGCCCTGCGCGTCGCCGGCGAGCGCCTGGCCTGCGCCCACTTCCACGACACCCGCGGCCTGGGCATCGCCAACGTGATGGCGGCGTGGGAGCTCGGCATCACCCGCTTCGACGCCTGCCTGGCCGGCATCGGCGGCTGCCCGCACGCGCCGGGCGCCAGCGGCAACGTGGCGACCGAGGACCTGGCCTACCTCTTCGCCAGCATGGGCGTGCCCACCGGGCAGGACTTCGACCAGCTCATCGCGCTGCGCGCCAAGGTCGCGCAATGGCTCGAAGGCGAGACCCTGCACGGATCGCTCTGGCGCGCCGGCCTGCCCCGGACGATGCGCGAGCCCCAGCGCGAAACGGAGACCGCATGACCACGACGACCCCTCAACCGCTCGCCGGCCTGCGCGTCGTCGAGTTCGCCCACATGGTCATGGGCCCGACCTGCGGCATGGTGCTGGCCGACATGGGCGCCGAGGTCATCAAGATCGAGCCCATCGACGGCGACCGCACGCGCCGCCTGCTCGGCGCCGGTTCGGGCTTCTTCCCGATGTTCAACCGCAACAAGAAAAGCATCGCCATCGACCTGCACTCGGCCGATGGCGTCGAGGTGGCGCGCCGGCTCGCGGCCAGCGCCGACGTGGTGGCCGAGAACTTCAAGCCCGGCACCATGGGCAAGTACGGGCTGGACTGGGCCGCGCTGTCGCAGGCCAACCCGCGCCTCATCTACGTGAGCCACAAGGGCTTCCTGCCCGGCCCCTACGACCACCGCACCGCGCTCGACGAGGTGGTCCAGATGATGGGCGGGCTGGCCTAC
This sequence comes from Piscinibacter sp., assembly GCA_036377015.1. Lineage (GTDB taxonomy): Bacteria > Pseudomonadota > Gammaproteobacteria > Burkholderiales > Burkholderiaceae_C > Albitalea. Next base: position 48,426 of record DASUZE010000084.1, read on the forward strand.
ATGACCGGTCGTCCCGGCGATCCCCTGCGCGCCGGCACCAGCGTCAACGACATCATGGGCGGCCTGTTCGGCGCCATCGGCGCCCTGGGTGCGCTGATCCAGCGCGGCATCACCGGCCGCGGCATGGAGGTGCAGTCGGCGCTGTTCGAGAACAACGTGTTCCTGATGGGCCAGCACATGCTGCAGTACGCCATGACGGGCCGCCACCCGGCGCCCATGCCGGCGCGCGACAACCCCTGGGCGGTGTACGACGTGTTCACGGTCAAGGACGGTGAGCAGATCTTCCTCGCCGCGGTGAGCGACGCGCAGTGGCTCGCCTTCTGCGACGCGCTGGAGCTGCCCGACCTGAAGGCCGAGCCGGCGCTGGCCACCAACAACCAGCGCGTGCAGCAGCGCCCCGCCCTGCTCAAGACCCTGCGCGAGCGGCTCGCGCAGCGGCCCGCCGACGCGCTGGCCGCGGCGATGGAAGCCGCCGGCCTGCCCTTCGCGCCCATCCGCCGTCCCGAGGACCTGCTGGACGACCCGCACCTGGCAGCCACCGGTGGCCTCGCCGACGTCACGCTCCCCGACGGCGACAAGGCGGGGCAGACGGTCAAGACGACGCTGTTCCCGATCACCATGGAAGGCCAGCGGCTGGGCGTGCGCATGCATCCGCCGAAGCTGGGGGAGCACACCGTGCAGCTCCTGCACGCCATCGGCTATGCCGACGACGAGATCGAGCGCCTGCGCGCCGCCTCGGCGATTGCCTGAACCCGCGCGCCCCGCGGCGCTCACACACAAACCCGGACGGAGACAAGCCCATGAACCGACATTCCCATGACGCCGCACGGCGCAAGGCCCTGCTGGCGCTGGCCGGCAGCGCGCTGGCCGGACTCGCACCCTGGCAGGCCGCGCGCGCCCAGGACCGCGTGGTCCGCATCATCCTGCCGGTGGCCACCGCCTCGGGCGTGGACACCATCACCCGCGCCGCGCAGGCCGCGCTGAGCAAGGCCCTGGGCCACCCTGTCGTGGTCGACAACCAACCCGGCGCGGGCGGCATCCTCGGCACCTCGACGCTGGTCAAGTCGGCGCCCGACGGCTTCACGCTCAGCTTCGTGTCGAACAACCACGTCATCTACCCGAGCGTGTACAAGTCGGTGCCCTTCGATCCGATCAACGACATCACGCCGATCGCCATCGTCGGCACCACGCCCATCGTGGTCGTGGTGAACCCCAAGGTGCCCGCCAACAACGCCAAGGAGCTGGCGGCATTGCTGAAGGGCAAGCCGGGGCAGATCAACTTCGGCTCATCGGGCAACGGCACGATTCTTCACCTCGCCGCGCAGATGTTCATCGAGGAGTCGGGCGGCAAGGCCAACCACATCCCGTACAAGGGCGTGGGACCCATGGTCACCGACCTGATCGGCGGCCAGGTCGAGTGGGGCACGGCGGCCCTGCCCTCGGTGCAGCAGCACATCAAGAGCGGGGCGTTGCGCGCGGTGGGCGTGGGCAGCGCGCAGCGCGTGGCCGCGGCGCCCGACATCCCGACCATGGTCGAGCAGGGCATGCCCAGCTACCTCGTCGAAGGCTGGTTCGGCTTCATCGGTCCCAAGGGCCTGCCGCCCGCGGAGGTCAAGCGGCTGAACGAAGCGGCGATCGCGGCCTTCGCCGCGCCGGAGGTCAAGGAGGCCATGGCCAAGCAGGGCAACAGCATCAACGTGAGCACGCCCGAGTTCGCCGCGCAGTTCTTCCGAAGCGAGATGGCCAAGTACGCCAAGCTGGTGAAGAAGGCGGGGATCGAGCTGCAGTGAAGTTCTCGGCGCGGCTGCTCTTTCTCAGCGACGATCCGGCGTGTGTGCGCGCGCAGCTTGCGGGCGAGGCGGTCTCGCTCGACGCGGCACGGCCGCTGCGCGACGACATCTCCACCGACGAGATCTCGCCGCTGCCGGCGATGGTGCATTTCGATGCCACGCTGGGCCGCCATCCTTACACCGGCTTCAAGGCCGGCGACGCGCTGCCCATCGCACGCGACGCGATCCGCGACGCCGGCATCGAGGTGGTGGTGGCCGGCAAGCGCTACGGCAAGGGATCGTCGCGCGAGCACAGCGTGGTGGCCGAGCGCGCGGCCGGCGTGCGCCTGGTGATCGCCGAGAGCTTCGAGCGCATCTACCGGCAGAACGCCGACAACGTGGGGCTGCTCACGTCGACCGACTTCGGGCTGATCGAGCGCATCCAGCGTGGCGAGGCGATCGATCTCGAAGAGCTGCTGGCCGGTCGCGATGCGCTGGCGGCGAGCATCGTGCGCGCGGGCGGCCTGCTGAAGCACGGGCAGGCGATGCGGCCGGTGCCGGCTGCGCCGGTCGAAGCCGGCGCGCCGCAAACCCTGTTCCACAAGATCGTCGCGCGTCACGCGCTGGCGACCGCCGACACGCCCGCTTCGCTGCAAACGGGCGACGGCGGCTTCGTGCGTGCCGACTGGCGCTTCATCCACGAGTACTACACCGGCATGTGCGCCCACCTCCTGGACAGCGCCTTCGACGACACGCCAGTGCTGCATGAGCGCGAGAGCATCGTCACCTTCGAGGATCACCTGTCGTACGTGCACCGCAGCCCGGTGCACGTGGGGCAGGGACTGGTCGGCGGCGTGCTCGCGCTGTCGCGGGCGCACCGCGCCTTCGCGGCGCGCTTCGGCCTGCGCGAGCACGGCTACCTGCGCGCCGGGCTCGATGCGGGCGACCCGGGCAACAGCGGCTCGCAAGGCATCTCGCACGCGATCATGGCCGAGCAATACGCCCTTCCCGGCCAGCTCGTCGTCGGCACCGATTCGCACACGCCGCACAGCGGCGCGCTGGGCTGCGTGGCCTTCGGCGTGGGCACGACCGACATCGCCAACGCCTTCGTGACCGGCGCGGTGCGCATCACCGTGCCGGCGGTCCTGCGGGTCGAACTGGAGGGCACGCTGCCCGCGGGCGTGGCCGCCAAGGACGTGGCGCTGCACCTGCTCGCCGATCCGGCCATCCGCGTCGGCGCCGGCGTGGGCAAGGTCTTCGAGTTCGCCGGGTCGGTGCTGCGTGCGCTGTCCACCGACGAGCGCGCGACGCTCACCAACATGACCGCGGAGCTGGGCGGCTTCACCGGCATGGTCGAGCCGGACCAAGAGACGCTGCGCTTCCTGAAGGAGCGGCGCGGCGTCGAGATGCGGCTCGAGCCGTGGATGAAGAGCGACGAGGACGCGCCCTATGCGGGTCGCATCCGCATCGATTGCAGCACCCTGTCGCCGATGGTCGCGCGTCCCGGCGATCCCGGGCGCGGCCTGGCCTTGCGCGAGCTGGGCGAGCGGGTGAAGGTCGACATCGCGTATGGCGGGTCGTGCACGGCGGGCAAGCGCGAGGACTTCGACCAGTACCACGCGGTGCTGGCCTGGGCGGCCGATCACGGGCTGCGGGTGCCGGAGGGCGTGACGCTGTACCTGCAGTTCGGGACGGTGGCGGTGCGCGACTACTGCGTCGAGCAAGGCTATCTCGCGGCGTTCGAGGCGGTGGGAGCGGAGTTGCTGCAGCCGGCGTGCGGGGCTTGCGCGAATTGCGGGCCGGGGGCGTCGACCGTGTCGGAGCAGGTGACGGTGAGTGCGATCAATCGCAACTTTCCCGGGCGATCGGGGCCGGGGCAGGTGTGGCTGGCGAGTCCGGCGACGGTGGCGGCGAGCGCGATCGCGGGGGAGTTGATGTCGTTCGAGGAGCTGCGCGGGCGCAACGGTTGAACCCGGGTTGCACCCGGGCTACGAGCTCAGGCGATCCGGCCGAACCACCAGAGCGACAAGCCGCTGGCCAGCAGCAGCAAGGCCGCCGCGACACCGACGAACAGCGAGGTGATCTCGGTGTCCTTGGTCTCCAGCACGAGGCGGCTTTGCAGCCCCTGGTACACGCGGTCGAGGTCGGCGCCGCTGGCCGCGTGGAAATACTGGCCCTGGGTCAGGTCGGAGATCTTGTGCAGCGTGTCCTCGTCCAGGCGCACCAGCACGCTGAAGCCCTCGAAGCCGAGGATCTCGCCGTCCTTGGTGCCGAAGCCCACGGTGAAGACCTTGACCCCGCGGCTGGCCGCCATCTGCGCCGCCTCGACCGGGTCGGGGCCGATCGTGTTCTGCCCGTCGGTGAGCAGCACGATCACCGCATGCCCGTAAGAGCCGGGCGGCACCGGCTTGAAGTCGACCGGCTCGGGCGCCTTCGCCACGGGGCTGCTGCGCGGCCTCAGGGCGCGGTGGCTGGTGCGCGGGACCGACAGGTCCGACGAGTCGATGCCCGCGTCGGGAAAGATCGCGGCCAGCGACGCCAGGATGCCGCTGCCGATGGCCGTGCCGCGCTGCAGCTGGAAGCGGTCGATGGCCGCCATCACCTCGTCGCGCTGCGAGGTGGGAGGCTGGACCAGCTGGGCCGCGTCGGCGTACGCCACCACGCCGACGCGAACGTTGCGCGGCAATCTGGCGGCGAAAGCCTTGGCTGCCTCCTGCGAGGCGGTGAGGCGGTTGGGCGCGACGTCGGCGGCCTGCATGCTGCCGGACACGTCCATGGCCAGGATGATGGTCTGCTGCTGGGTGGGCAGCGTGATGGAGGCGGTGGGCCGGGCGGTGGCCAGCGCCAGGGCGGCCAGGGCCAGCAGCAGGAGCACCGGCGGCACGTGGCGACGCCAGCCGGGGGAGTTGCTCAACGCGCTGCGCACAACCGCAATGCTGGAAAGACGCACCGCCAGCTTCTTGCGGCGATGCAACAACCACACGTAGGCGACGACCAGCATCGGCAGCATCAGTGCCGTGTACAGCAGGTCGGGCCAGAGAAACTTCATGCTGGCAGTCGCAAGTTGGGTGATCGTGTCGTCATGGTTGTAGCAATCCAAGGACCCGCGCAACACCGCACGGGAGTCCAGCGTCCACCGGTGTGCGGATCTGCACGCGAATAGAAACCACGGCGCCAGCCTGTAAGCCTTACGGCCTGTCACCGCTTGCCGATGGTGTGCGGAACTGCGCAACTTGGTGCGCAGCAACATCAGCCGCGCTCGATCTCCGTGCGCATGCGCTGCCGCGCCGCAGCGTCGGGCATCGGGCCGAGTGCGGCGCCCATGTTCTCGTCCAGGTGGTCCGGCTGGCGCGTGGCCGGAATGGCGCAGGTGACGGCCGGATGCGCGACCACCCACTTGAGGAAGAACTGGGGCCAGTCGGCACAGCCCGCCTCGCGCGCCCACGCGGGCAGCGGACGACGTCCGACCCGCTCGAACAGCTGTCCGCCTCGAAGGGCCCGCCGTCCTGCGGACGGCATGACTTAACGCACAGCTCCCCCGAGCCCCCTACCAAGGGGGCTCCAGCATGTCCGACTGCTCCCTCCAGCCTCCCTCCGAGAGGGAGGCTGGAGGGAGCCGTGCGGTAAGGCATGCCGTCCGCAGGACGGCGTGGGCCCCGCACACAATCTCGTCCTTCCTTTCCATGCCGCTCAGGATAAGTCGAGCAGCGATTCCAGCGTCTGCAAGGTGTCGGCCTCGTGCAGGGGCTTTTCGGTCCGCATGCGCAGCATGCGCGGGAAGCGCACCGCGATGCCGCTCTTGTGGCGCCCGCTGCGGTTGATGCCCTCGAAGCCGAGCTCGAACATGAGCGTCGGCCGCACGCTGCGCACGGGGCCGAACTTTTCCAGCGTGGTCTGGCGGATGACGCGGTCGACCTCGCGGAACTCGTCGTCGGTGAGGCCGGAGTAGGCCTTGGCGAAGGGCACGAGCTGCGCGTCGGGCTCGGGCGGCGTGCGCCCGGCGATGGCCTCGATCGCCGCCTGCGCCTCGGCCGCATCGCGCGGCGTGCGGTTCCACACCGCGAAGGTGTAGTCGGTGTAGACGCTGGCGCGCCGGCCGTGCCCGGCCTGCGCGTAGACCAGGATGCAGTCGACGCTGAGCGGATCGATCTTCCACTTCCACCAGGTGCCCTCGGCCTTGGTGCGGCCGGTGCCGTAGCGGGCCTCGCGGTGCTTGAGCATGAAGCCTTCGACGCCGCGCTCGCGGGAGGCTTGGCGAAGTGTGGCGAGCTCCGGCCAGGTGGGCGCCGTGACTGCCGGCGACAGCAGGAAGCCCATCGACAAGCGCTCGAGCAGCTCGCGCCGCTGCTGTTGCGCCCAACCGCGCACATCGGCCCCCTCCCACTCCAGCACGTCGTACGCCATGAAGCTCACCGGCGCGTCGGCCAGCACCTTCTTCGTCAGCAGCTTGCGCCCGATGCGCTGCTGCAAGAGCGCGAACGGCGCGGGCCGGTCGTCCTTCCACACGAGGATCTCGCCGTCGAGCACCGTGCCCTCCGGCAGGGCCGCTGCCAGCGCGACGATCTCGGGAAAGCGCTCGGTCATGAGCTCCTCGCCGCGCGACCAGATCCACACCTGGCCGTGGCGCTTGACGACCTGCGCGCGAATGCCGTCGTACTTCCATTCGACGATCCAGTCGGCGGTCTCGCCCAGGCGCGCAGGGAAGGCCTCGACCGCGCCTTCGATGGCATGCGCGAGGAAGAACGGATAGGGCTGGCCGGAGCCGGCCGCCGGCAGCGCCTCGCCCGACAGCAGCTGCCGAAAGCCAGCCGCGTCGGGCCGCGCTGCCTTGTCGGTGAAGCCCATCATGCGCTGCGCCACCACCTTGGCGTCCAGCCCCGCGTGGCCCGCCAGCGCGCGCTGCACCAGCAGCTTGCTGACGCCGACGCGAAAGCCGCCGCCGATCAGCTTGGTGAGCAGGAAGCGGCCCGCCGCGTCGAGCTCGTCCCAGTGGGCGGCGATGCGCTGCGCCTGCGCCTCGGGCGGCAACTCGCGCAAGGGCAGCAGGCGATCCTCGACCCACTGCGCCAGGCCGATGTCGCTCACCTGCGGCGCCGGCGGCAGCACGTGGGCGATGGTCTCGGCCAGGTCGCCCACCGCCTGGTAGCACTCCTCGAACAGCCACTCGGGGATGCCGGCGCGCTGGCAGGCGAGCGCGCGCAGCACGCCGGTGGGCACGACCTGTCGCGGCTTGCCGCCGGCGAGGAAGTACACCGCCCAGGCGGCGTCGGCGTCGCTGGCTTCGGCGAAGTAGCGGGTCAGCGCGTCGACCTTGGCGGTGGTGGCGGTGCTCGCGTCGAGCGCCGCGAAGAGCCGGGCGAATCGCCTCACTCGACGGCCTCCGGCGCGTCGTGCCGCTCGTCGTCGTACTCGGTGCGGAAGGCACTGGCCTGCAGGCCCTGCTCGGTGAGCCAGCGCACCATGACCGCTTCGTAGCCGTGGGTCACGATGACGCGCTCGGCGCCGGTCGCGGCGATCGCGCGCTGCAGGCCGGGCCAGTCGGCATGGTCGGACAGCACGAAGCCGCGGTCGATGCCGCGCCGCCGGCGCGCGCCGCGAAGCTGCATCCAGCCGCTCGCGAAGGCGTCGCTCTGCTCGCCGAAGCGGCGCGCCCAGGCGCTTCCGAGCACCGAGGGCGGAGCGACCACCAGGGCCTGTCTCAGGATGGACTTGTCGGCGATGTCGTCGAGGTGCAGCGTCGGCGGCAGCGCGACGCCGGCGGCGCGGTAGGCGCGGTTGAGCGTCTCGACGGCGCCGTGCACGACGATCGGACCGATGGAGGCATCGACGCCGGCCAGGATGCGCTGCGCCTTGCCGAAGCTGTAGCCCATCAGCAGGCTGGCCCGCCCGGCGGCGGCGTTGGCGCGCCACCAGGCGTCGATGTCGGCGAACACCTCGCGTTGCGGGGACCAGCGGTAGACGGGCAGGCCGAAGGTGGATTCGGTGATGAAGCAGTCGCAGCGCACCGGCTCGAACGGTGTGCAGGTGGTGTTGACATCGCCGGGGCCGGAGACGAAGTAGTCGCCCGAAGCGACCCACACGCGCCCGCCGTGTTCCAGGCGGACCTGGGCCGAGCCGAGCACGTGTCCGGCAGGGTGCAGGCTCAGGCGCACGCCGTGGTGCTCGATGGCCGCGCCGTAGGGCAAGGTCTGCAGGGTGATGTCGGTGCCCAGGCGGGCACGCAGCACGCTGGCGGACGGCTCGGCAGCGAGGTAGTGCGCGTTGCCGACCCGGGCGTGATCGCCGTGGGCGTGGGTGATGACCGCGCGGTCCACCGGGCGCCAAGGGTCGATGTAGAAGTCGCCGGGTGGGCAGTACAGGCCTTCCGGGCGCTCGACGATCAGGTCCATGGCCTGGTATTCGTAGGGTGGGCTTCAGCCCACGCGGACGTGTGATGGCAGACGCCGCGTGGGCTGAAGCCCACCCTACGACAAACCATCAGTACTTCCCGGTCGCCCCGGCGATCCGCAGGTACACATGCGCTGCCCAGGCAACGAGCCCGCGCCTCAAGGCGCCCTGCACGCTGCGCCGCGACTGCTTCGGATCGATCTCCTGCGACACCGCGAAAGCCCGGTCGAACTCCGTCGCCAGCTCGGCGGTGAACTGCGGATCGCGCACCACCACGTTCGCCTCGAGGTTCAAGAGCAGCGACAGCGGATCGATGTTGGAGCTGCCCACTGTCGCCCATTCGTCGTCGACCCGCGCCACCTTGGCGTGCAGGAAGGCCGGCGTGTATTCGAAGATGCGCACCCCCGCGCCCAACAGCTCGTCGTACAGGCTGCGCGCGGCCAGGCCGGCGATGCGGTAGTCGAGCTTGCCTTGCAGCAGCAGCCGCACCTGCACCCCGCGCCTGGCCGCCTGGCGCAACGCGGCGCGGAACGGCCCGCCCGGATAGAAGTACGGCGACGCGAGGTCGATGCGCCCGTGCGCCCGCCGCATCGCCGCGATGTAGCTGCGCTCGATGGTGCGGCGCCGGCGCAGGTTGTCGCGCAGCACGAAGGCGGCGCGCACCGGCGGCAGCTCGGCCAGCGTGCCCTTGACCGCCTTGATCGCGGGCAGCTTCAGCCGCTTGAGCAGCCGCCGGGCATGGGCCATGGGCTCGGCGTTGCGCGCGATGGCCTTGATCTCCTCGCGGAAGTCCTGGCCGAGGTGGGCGCGCGACCACACTGCCTTGCCCGCCTGCTCCACCGAGGCCACCACCGGCCCGCGCAACTCGACCGCGAAGTCCAGGCGCGGCTCGTCGCTCCAGCCGTGGCCCAGGTCGAGGCGGTCGTCGATGATGTTGATGCCGCCGACATAGGCAACCTCGCCGTCGATCACGCACAGCTTCTGGTGCAGCCGCCGCAGCTGTCCGGGCTGCAGCCAGTTCCACCAGCGATGGATGGGGCGGAACACCGCGACGTGCACGCCGGCCTCGCACAGCAGCGGCTCGAGCGTCGGCAAGGTGGCGCGGCTGCCGAAGCCGTCGATCACCACCTTGACCTGCACGCCGCGGCGCGCGGCCTGGCACAGGGCCTCGGCGACCTGGCTGGCGGCCGGGTCGGTGTGGAAGATGTAGGTGGCCAGCCAGATTTCGTGCTGAGCCACGGCCATGGCACGCAGCATGGCCGGGAACATTTCGGCGCCGCCGCGCAGCAAGCGGACGGCGTTGCCGCCGGTGAACACCGCGCGCGGCGCCATCCGCGCCAGCGGATCCAGGCGCGACGCATCGTCGGCCTCGGCCACCTGCGGCGCCTCGCCCGTGCGGGCGGCGTCGGGGTCGGCGTCGGCCACGGTCAGTCGATCTCGAGCTCGGCCACGCATGGGAGGTGATCGGACATGCGCGCCCAGGTGTTGCCCCGGGGCACGAAGGCCGACGAGCAGCGGAAGCCGCGGGTGTAGATGCGGTCCAGCGCGAACACCGGCACCAGCGACGGGAAGGTGCGCAGCGGCGCGGCGCCGTCGGGCGTCGCGCGCGCCAGGCCCATCGCGCGCATCGGGGCGTCGAGCTTCTCGCCCCAGTCGTTGAAGTCGCCGGCCAGCACCAGGCGCTCGTTGCGCGGCACCTCGGCCTCGATGAAGGCGGCGATGCGCTCGACCTGGCGCACCCGGCTGGAGTGCATCAGCCCCAGGTGGGCGACGATGCAGTGGGCGCGCACGCCGTTCCAGTCGATCGGCACGTGCAGCAGGCCGCGCTGCTCGAAGCGGTGGTCGGAGACGTCGTGGTGGCCGACGTCGCCGATCGGCCAGCGCGACAGCAGCGCGTTGCCGTGCTCGCCTTCGCGCGTCACGGCGTTGGTGCGGTAGGCCACTTCGTAGCCCTCGGGGGCGAGGTAGTCGGCCTGCGGCTGCTTGGGCCAGCCGATGTAGGTGTCGACGAAGCGCTTGGCCTCGGTGTGGTTGAACAGGCGTACTTCCTGCAGGAAGACCAGGTCGGCGTCGAGCGCCTCGATGCCCAGGCCCAGGTTGTGGATCTCCAGGCGCTTGTTCGGGCCGACGCCGCGCACGCCCTTGTGGATGTTGTAGGTGGCCACTCGCAGCACGTGGCTGGGGTGCAGCGAGGTGCTGGCGAAGCGCATGGGGCGCGACAGCGGCGGGGTCATGCAAGGAACCTCGGCAGCTGGAGGATCGCCTCTGCATTCGACGGCGAGAAGCATTTGTCTGCCGCTTCTCGCCAGGGCAGCCACAGGCTGTGCAAGTGCTCGCGCGGCGCCAGGGTGACGTGCACGTCGCGCGGCACGCGCAGGCCGAACACATGCTCGGTGTTGTGCATCACGCCGGGCTCATAGCGGTGGCGCCAGACGGGGTAGATCTCGTAGACGTTGCTGAGATGCCAGTCGCGCAGGTTCGCGAGCGGCACCTCGTCCGAGCCGATGACGATTCCGGTTTCTTCGGCGACTTCGCGCACGGCCGTCTGCTCCAGATCTTCTTCCACGGTGTCCTTCGAGCCGGTCACACTTTGCCAGAAGCCCGGCTTGTCGGCGCGCTCGATCAGCAGCACATCGAGATCGGCAGTGTGGATCACGACGAGGACGGATTCCGGGATCTTGAAGGGTCGTTGCATCGGTCCGGGCAAGCGTCGTTCCCAGTAAGAAAAAAAGGGCGCGGAAACCGCGCCCTTTGATTCTGCCGTAGCCCGGGTGCAACCCGGGACCCGGGTTGCACCCGGGCTACGCGACCGCCTGCGGGTTGCGCAGCCGGATGTGCAGCTCGCGCAGCTGCTTCTCGTCGACCGCGCTGGGCGCGTGCGTGAGCAGATCCTGCGCCCGCTGCGTCTTGGGGAAGGCGATCACGTCGCGGATGCTCTCGGCCCCCGTCATCATCGTGACGATGCGATCCAGCCCGAAGGCCAGCCCGCCGTGGGGCGGCGCGCCGTACTGCAGCGCGTCGAGCAGGAAGCCGAACTTCTCCTGCGCCTCGTCGGGGCCGATCTTGAGCGCGTCGAACACCTTGCTCTGCACCTCGGCACGATGGATGCGCACCGAGCCGCCGCCCAGCTCCCAGCCGTTGAGCACCATGTCGTAGGCCTTGGCGATGCAGGCGCCGGGGTCGCTGTCCATCAGGTCCTCGTGGCCGTCCTTGGGGGCGGTGAAGGGGTGGTGCACCGCGTTCCAGCGCTGGCCCTCCTCGTCGTACTCGAACATCGGGAAGTCGACCACCCACAGCGGCGCCCAGCGGTCCTCGAACAGGCCGTTGGCGCGGCCGAACTCGCTGTGGCCGATCTTGATGCGCAAGGCGCCGAGCGCGTCGTTGACCACCTTCTCGCGGTCGGCGCCGAAGAAGATCACGTCGCCGCTTTGCGCGCCGGTGCGCTTCAGGATCTCGGCCAGCGCCGCGTCGTGCAGGTTCTTGACGATGGGCGACTGCAGGCCCTCGCGGCCCTTGGCCAGGTCGTTGACCTTGATCCAGGCCAGGCCCTTGGCGCCGTAGATCTTGACGAACTCGGTGTAGCCGTCGATCTCGCCGCGGCTCATCTCGCCGCCCTTGGGCACGCGCAGCGCCGCGACCCGGCCGCCCTTGGTGGTGGCGGGGGTGCTGAAGACCTTGAAGTCGACGTCGCGCATGGTGTCGGTGAGCTCGGTGAACTCGAGCTTGACGCGCAGGTCGGGCTTGTCGGAGCCGTAGCGGTGCATGGCCTCGCTGTACTTCATCACCGGGTACACGCCCAGGTCGACGCCGATGGTCTTCTGGAAGACCGACCGGATCATCTCCTCGAACATCGAGCGGATCTCTTCCTCGCCGAGGAAGCTGGTCTCGATGTCGATCTGGGTGAACTCGGGCTGGCGGTCGGCGCGCAGGTCCTCGTCGCGGAAGCACTTGGTGATCTGGTAGTAGCGGTCGAAGCCCGCGACCATCAGCAGCTGCTTGAACAGCTGGGGCGACTGCGGCAGCGCGAAGAACATGCCCTCGTTGACGCGGCTGGGCACCAGGTAGTCGCGCGCACCCTCGGGCGTGCTCTTGGTGAGCATGGGCGTCTCGATGTCGATGAAGCCCTTGTCGTCGAGGAACTTGCGCGTCTCCATGGCCACGCGGTAGCGCAGCATCATGTTCTTCTGCATCGTGGGGCGGCGCAGGTCGAGCACGCGGTGGGTGAGCCGGGTGGTCTCCGAGAGGTTCTCGTCGTCGAGCTGGAACGGCGGCGTGACGCTGGGGTTGAGCACCTCGATCTCGTGGCACAGCACCTCGATCTTGCCGCTGTGCAGGTTGGTGTTCTCGGTGCCGGCCGGGCGCGCGCGCACCTTGCCCGTCACCTTGAGGCAGAACTCGTTGCGCACGCCCTCGGCGGTCTTGAACATGTCGGGGCGGTCGGGGTCGCAGACCACTTGCACCAGGCCTTCGCGGTCGCGCAGGTCGACGAAGATGACGCCGCCATGGTCGCGGCGGCGGTGCGCCCAGCCCATCAGCGTCACGGTCTGGCCCATCAGCGCTTCGCTGACGAGGCCGCAGTACGTTGTTCTCATAGTTACTCCAGTGTTCGGTGTTGTGCGCGGCGCCCCGCAGGCGCGGCGCAGGGGTGGCGCTGGCGGGCCGGGCCCTGACGGTTGAGCGGTTGCCGTCCGCTCAACCGTGTTGATTTCGTGCCGCCGCCACCAGGGGGATCGGCGGCGCCACCACGCCCATCGAGATGATGTACTTGAGCGCCTCGTCCACGCTCATCGCCAGGGCGATCACGTCCTTGCGCGGCACCATCAGGAAGAAGCCCGAGGTGGGGTTGGGCGTGGTGGGCACGTACAGGCTGAGGTAGTCGGCGCTCAGGTGCTCGGCGGCCTCGCCGCCGGGCTTGCCGGTCACGAAGGCGATGGTCCAGGAGCCTTCGCGCGGGTACTGCACCAGCACCGCCTCGCGGAAAGCGTTGCCGCTGCTCGAGAACAGGGTGTCGGACACCTGCTTGACCGAGCTGTAGATCGACTTGACGATGGGGATCTGGACCAGGATCTTGCTGCCCTGGCGCAGCGCCCACTGGCCGGCGATGTTGGTGGCGAACACGCCGGTCAGCAGCAGCCCGCCGACCATCACGATGACGCCCAGGCCGGGGATGCTCTTGAGCAATTCGATCAGGGGCCGCGCCCCGTCGGGCAGCACCGCCATCGTGGCGGTGAGCAAGGCCCCGAAGACGCCGTCGAGCGTGCTCAGGATCGCGCCCAGCACCCAGATCGTGATCGCCAGCGGCAGCCAGACCAGCAGGCCGGCGAGCAGGTATTTCTTCACGTCGATCCCGGGCGCGCGACGCTCAGTGGCAGGCGCAGGCGCTGCCGCAGCCACCCGCCGAGGCGCTGGGGGCGTCGCTGGACGGGGCACTGGCCGGGGCCGGGGCGGCCGTGTCGGTCTTGGCGCCGGCGTCCGGCTTGGCGCCGGCGTCGGGTTTGGCAGGGGTGTTGCCGCCGCGGAAATCGGTGGCGTACCAGCCCGAGCCCTTCAGCTGGAAGCCCGCAGCGGTGAGCTGCTTGCGGAAGGACTCTGCGCCGCAGGACGGGCAGGTCGAGAGGACGGGGTCGGAGACCTTTTGCAGCACGTCTTTCGCGTGGCCGCACGACTCACAGCGGTATGCGTAGATCGGCATGGCTAAGCCCTTGATTCAAAACATTAAATTATAAGGGCGCGCCGGGAGATGGCCCCGGCGCGCCGAATGCCAGATGGGGTCTCAGGACTGGGCCTTCAAGCCGGCGACATGCGGCCGCGCGTCGTGCCGATTCTTCAGCCGTTGCGGCGCGATCGAGCCGATCACCATGCCGGCGAAGGCGGCGATCAGGCCGGCCAGCTGCGGCGGGAACTTCTCGCCCAGGCCGGAGATTTGCGGGAAGAACAGGATCCAGGTGCCGACGCCGGCGGACAGCGAGATGATCGCGCCCTGCGTGGTCGAGCGCTTCCAGTACAGGCCCATCACCAGCGGCACGAAGGCGCCGACCAAGGTCACCTGGTAGGCCGAGGACACCAGGTCGTAGATGGACGTGCCCTTCATCGCGATCGCGTACGACAGCACCAGCGCCGCGAAGACGACGATGGTGCAGCGCATCGCGAGCAGCTGCTGGCGGTCGGTCATGCGCGGGCGCAGGTTCTTCAGGATGTTCTCGACGAAGCTGGTTGAGGGCGCCAGCAGCGTGGCCGAGGAGGTGCTCTTGATGGCCGACAGCAGCGCCCCGAAGAACAGGATCTGCATGACCAGCGGCATCTTGGTCAGCACGAAGGTCGGCAGCAGGCGCTGGTAGTCGTTCTTGGCCAGCTCCAGCGCGCTGGAGCCCATCACGACCACGGCGCAGGAGACGATGAACATCGGCACGGCGGCGAACAGGATGTAGCTCACGCCGCCGATGACCGCGCCGTTGCGGGCCGTCTCGGCGTTGCGCGCCGACATCACGCGCTGGAACACGTCCTGCTGCGGGATGCTGCCCAGCATCATGGTCAGGCCCGCGCCGATGAACATGGCGACCTCGGTGAAGGTGGGCGGCGGCAGGAAGTTCCACAGCTCCTTCTGCGATGCCATGGCGAACACCTTGTCGGCGCCGCCGGCCAGGTCGGCCGCGAAGATGGCGATGATCGACAGGCCGATCACCAGCACGATCATCTGGATGAAGTCGGTCCAGGCCACCGCCAGGAAGCCGCCGATCACCACGTAGATCAGCACCGCCAAGGTGCCGACGATCATGCCGGCCGTCTCGGACATGGCGCCGTTGGTGAGCACCGAGAACACCAGCCCCAGGGCGGTGATCTGGGCGGCCACCCAGCCCAGATAGCTGAGGATGATGGCGGTGGAGCAGAACACCTCGACGCCCTTGCCAAAGCGCTGGCGGTAGAAGTCGCCGATGGTGAGCAGGTTCTGCTTGTACAGCCGGGTGGCGAAGAACAGGCCCACCAGGATCAGGCAGGTGCCGGCGCCGAACGGGTCTTCGACGATGGCGTTGAGGCCGCTCTGCACGAACTTGGCCGGGATGCCCATCACCGTCTCGGCGCCGAACCAGGTCGCGAAGGTGGTGGTGACGACCATGATCAGCGGCAGGCTGCGGCCGGCGATGGCGAAGTCGCTGGTGTTCTTGATGCGGGTGCCGGCCCAGACGCCCAGGGCCAGCGTGCCCAGCAGGTACAGCACGACGAAGGTGATGAGGGTGATGTTCATGCGACGTTGGCCAGGAGTCGGATGGCGATGGGATGCGGCGGCACCGCGCGCGGACAGCCGCGATTATCCCTCGCAAGGACCGTGCTCAGGCGTGAAGGATGTAGGTCAAGACCGCCCCGGCCACGAACCCGATCACACACCAGATCAGGCCTTGCAGCAGCCGGTTGGTGCGCCGCTGCTCGATCAGGAGCGCCTCCAGCATGCGCGCCTCGGAGGGCGCCGCCGGCTGCAGCGTCTGGTGCAGGAGCCGCGGCAGCTCGGGAATGAGCTGGACGTAGCGCGGCGCCTCGTTCTTCAGGCGCTCGAGGAGGCCGCGCCAGCCGATCTGGTCGTTCATCCAGCGCTCGAGGAAGGGCTTGGCGGTGTTCCACAGGTCGAGCTCGGGGTCGAGCTGGCGGCCCAGCCCCTCGACGTTGAGCAGGGTCTTCTGCAGCAGCACCAGCTGGGGCTGGATCTCGACGTTGAAGCGCCGCGAGGCCTGGAACAGCCGCAGCAGCACCTGCCCCAGCGAGATGTCCTTCAGCGGCCGGTCGAAGTGCGGCTCGCACACCGAGCGGATCGCGCCTTCGAGCTCGTCGACCCGGGTGGCCGGCGGCACCCAGCCGCTCTCGACGTGCAGCTCGGCGACGCGCTTGTAGTCGCGGCGGAAGAAGGCGACGAAGTTCTGCGCCAGGTATTCCTTGTCGTACTCGGTCAGGGTGCCCACGATGCCGAAGTCGAGCGCGATGTAGCGCCCGAAGGTCAGCGGCGCGATGCTCACCTGGATGTTCCCCGGGTGCATGTCGGCATGGAAGAAGCCGTCGCGGAACACCTGGGTGAAGAAGATGGTGACGCCGTCGCGCGCCAGCTTCTTGATGTCGATGCCGGCGTCGCGCAGGCGCTGCATCTGGCTGATGGGCACGCCGTTCATGCGCTCCATCACGATCACGTTGGGGGTGCACAGGTCCCAGTACATCTCGGGGATCTCGACCAGCGCGAGCCCTTCCATGTTGCGCCGCAGCTGGGCCGCGTTGGCCGCCTCGCGCACCAGGTCGAGCTCGTCGTGCAGGTAGACGTCGAACTCGGCCACCACCTCGCGCGGCTTGAGGCGGCGCGCGTCGGCGGAGAAGCGCTCGATCCAGCGCGCCAGGGTGCGCATCAGCGACAGGTCGTCGTCGATGATCGCCAGCATGCCCGGGCGCAGCACCTTGACCGCGACCTCGCGGCCGTCCTTCAGCGTCGCGAAGTGCACCTGGGCGATCGAGGCGCTCGCCACGGGCTCGGGCTCGAAGCGTGCGAAGAGCGCATCGATCGGCCGGCCGAAGGCGTGCTCGACCAGCGCGACCGCGACCGGGGTGGGAAACGGCGGCACGCGGTCCTGCAGCAGCGCCAGCTCGTCGGCCACGTCGGCCGGCAGCAGGTCGCGCCGGGTCGAGAGCACCTGGCCGAACTTGACGAAGATGGGACCGAGCTTTTCGAGCGCCAGGCGCAGGCGCACGCCGCGCGCGACGTCGAAGCGCCGGCCGATGGTGATGAGGCGCACGAACAGCCGGATCGGGCGCTGGCGGAAGCCGGACAGCGCCAGCTCATCCAGCCCGAATCGCAGAACCGTGAAGATGATGAAGACGAGGCGTGCAAGATGCCTCATCGCGGCCCGGGCCCTCGGCCCGCGAAGGCCGCCAGCGCGCCCAGCGCGTCGCGCATGCCGCCCGCGAGCCAGCCGCCGACGCGCGCGAGCTCGTGCGCCGGCCCGGCGCCGATGAAGCGCGCCAGGTCTTCCTGCACGTCCCAGCGCAGGTTCTCCATCAGCCAGTTGATGTCGGTGGCAAACGCCGCGTCGCCGACCACCGCCACCGGCGGACGCTGGCCGGCGAGGCCCTCGACGAACAGCCGGGCCGGGTTGGCCGCGTCGAAGCTCAGCAGCAGGTCGGGCGCCTGCGACGGCGGGGCTTCCACCCACTCGAGCAGGCCGGCCGGCGTGACCAGGAAGGCCAGCGACGGCAGCGGCGGCAGCAGCGACGGCCAGCCCTGGGGCTGCAACCGGATGAAACGTCCTGCATGCGGGCGCAGCCGCTCGAGCGCCGCGCTTTCGCTCGCGATCACGTGGTTGAGCCACAGTGTGAGGCGCTGCATGAATGCGCTTCCGGCGAGCTGTTGCAAGGTGTCGAGCATGGGCGGATTGTAGGCAGACAGGCCCGCCGCTCCCCCTCAGACACGGGCTCGGGCCGCCGGGGGTTTTGGGGGAGAATCGGCGCCTTGCAGACCGGACGGGCCCACGCCATCGGGGGATGGCGGCGGTTCGACACCGACCAGCGGTACACGAGTCGGGCCATGCTCTTGGCCTGGACGTCGCAGACGCTCCAGCGCATCCGCAACACAGCGGGCTGCGGCGCCGAAAACCACCCTGACCGATGTTTGAAGACCGCACGTACAAGAGAACGTTCTACAGCGCACCGCAGTCGGTGACGTCGCTCGTGGCCGCGTTCCTCGAGCCGGCGATCACGGTCCTCACCTTCCTGGTGGCCAACTGGGTGCTCGAGGAGCCGGTCAACCGCCCCGAGCTCACGCTGTGCCTGCTGGTCTTCGCACTCACCTTCCCGGGGCGCAACCGCTTCCGCGAGAACCTCATCGCCGCCGGCGTCGACATCGTCTCCTCGTGGGTGATGCTGATCGGCATCCTCGCCCTGTGCGGCTACGCGACCCGCAGCCTCGGCTACTTCGAGTACCAGGCGCTGATCCATTGGGCCATCTGGACGCCGGTGCTGCAGTGGCTGGCGGTGTGGATCGGCCGCCGGGTGGTGCGCCACCAGGCGGCCCTGCCGCATGCGCGCCGCTCGGCCATCGTGGTCGGCGCCGGTGCGCTGGGCGTGAAGGTCGCGCGCGCGCTCACCGACAGCGAAGACCACGGCATCGACTTCATCGGCTACTTCGACGACCGCACCGACGAGCGGGTGCACGAGCTCGCGAGCACGCAGCGCCTGGGCGGGCTGCGCGACGTGGCGGAGTACATCCGCACCCACGGCGTGCGCGAGGTGTTCATCACCCTGCCGCTGGGCTCGCAGCCGCGCATCGTGGAGCTGCTCGAGCAGGTGCAGGGCACGACCGCGTCGCTGTACTTCGTGCCCGACGTGTTCGGCATCAGCATCATCCAGGGACGCCTGCAGGACATGAACGGCGTGCCCGTCGTGGGCATCTGCGAGACGCCGTTCACCGGTACCAACGAGCTGGCCAAGCGGGTCAGCGACATCGTCATCGCCACCTTCATCATGGTGCTGATCTCGCCCGTGCTGCTCGCCCTGGCCATCGGCGTGAAGCTCAGCTCGCCGGGGCCGGTCATCTTCCGCCAGAAGCGCAACGGTCTCGACGGCGAGGAGATCGTGGTCTACAAGTTCCGCTCGATGACCGCGCAGGACAACGGCTCGGTGGTGCGCCAGGCCACCAAGCACGATCCGCGCGTCACGCGCTTCGGCGCCTTCCTGCGCAAGACCTCGCTGGACGAGCTGCCGCAGTTCTTCAACGTGCTGCAGGGCCGCATGAGCATCGTCGGGCCGCGGCCGCACGCCGTGGCCCACAATGAGGAGTACCGTCGCATCATCAAGGCCTACATGGTGCGTCACAAGGTCAAGCCGGGCATCACCGGCTGGGCCCAGGTCAACGGTCACCGGGGGGAGACCGACACCATCGAGAAGATGCAGGCACGGGTCGAATACGACCTGGAGTACTTGCGGAACTGGTCTTTGGGGCTGGATCTGCAAATCATCGTGCGTACCATCCGCCTCGTGTTTTTCGACCGGAACGCTTATTGAGTCAGCGTCGCAGATCCGTCTGCTGTCGAAGAGATCATCACCTTCCGGAGAGAGATCCATGTCCACAACAACGCGCAAGCTTCCTGGAGTTCCGCTGAAGGCGCTGGCCCTGGCCGCGTCGCTGGCCGCCGCAGCCGCCGCGCACGCCGAGGACCGGCCCTGGTACATCGGCGCGAGCCAGGCTTTCACACACGACTCGAACGTGTTTCGCACCGTCGGCTCCCGCACCGCCGACACCATCTCGAGCACCTCGGTGCTCGGCGGCCTCGACCTGAACCCGGGCCGGCAGCACCTGTACCTCGACGCGATCGCCTCGCGCAACCGCTTCAACAAGCTGGACCAGCTCAACAACGACAGCCACTCGATCTCCGGCGGCCTCGATTGGGAAACGGTGGAGCACCTGTCGGGCCACCTGCGCGCGACCAGCCGCCAGAACCTGACCGACTACACCGTCATCGGCACGCCCGAGGTCAAGAACATCGAGAAGATCCAGACCGCGTCGGCCGGCATTCGCTACGGCTTCACCTCGGTGCTGGGCGTCGAGGGCCGGGTCGAGCACCGCAAGGTCGACCTGTCGGTCTCGAACGAGCGCGACAGCACGCAGAGGGTCGGCTCGCTGGGCTTGCGCTACGACCCGGGCGGCCAGCTCACCTTCGGAACCGCGGTGCGCGTGACCAAGGGCGACACGCCGCTTTACGCGCCGCTGCTGCCGCTCGACGTGGTGCCCGTGCCGACGCTGGGCCCGGTCGAGCCCGACGAGATGGACCGCAAGGACATCGACTTCACCGTCAACTGGGTGCCCTCGGGACTGAGCAAGGTCCACGGCCGCATCAGCCTGTCCCGCGAGAACCACACCGCGCCCAGCCGCGGCGACTTCCACGGCGTGAGCGGGGCGGTGACCTGGGAGTACGAGGCCACCGGCAAGACCAAGATCCGCAGCTCGCTGATCCGCGACACCGGCAACGAGACCTCGTTCCTGGCGCTGGAGCGCCTGGGCCTGACGAACCTGCGCTTCGACAACAACCGCCTCAACTGGGTCGCGCTGGTCGAGGCCGACTGGGCCGCCACCGCGAAGATCCTGGTCAACGGGTCGTTCCGCTACATCCGCGGCACCCTCGACACCGCCACCGGCTCCAACTTCAACAGCAACACCACCAAGATCGGCCTGAGCGCGCGCTACGTGCCGACGCGCGCGGTGGCGCTGGGCTGCAACATCGGACACGAGCAGGGCAGCAACTCGTTCCGCTCCGACGTCTTCGGCTGCTTCGGACAGTTCGTCATCCAGTGAGACAAGAGCCGTGCAAACCGTCCTGCTGACCGGCGCGACCGGCTACATCGCCTCGCACACCTGGCTGGCCCTGCGCCAGGCCGGCCTGCGCGTGGTCGGCATCGACAACTTCTCGAACAGCTCGCCGCAGGTGCTGGAGCGCCTGCGCGGGCTGACCGGCGAGACGCCCGTGTTCGAGCGGGTCGACGTGTGCGACGGCGCGGCGCTCGACGAGCTGTTCGAGCGCCACCCGATCGATGCGGTGGTGCACTTCGCGGCCTTCAAGGCGGTGGGCGAGAGCGCGCAAAAGCCGCTCGCCTACTACGCCAACAACATCGGCGGGCTGGTCACCCTGTGCCAGGCGATGCAGCGCCGCGGCTGCCGCACGCTGGTCTTCAGCTCCAGCGCCACGGTCTACGGCAAGCCCGAGCGGCTGCCGATCCGCGAAGACGCGCCGCTGGCGGCCACCAACCCCTACGGCGCGACCAAGCTGATGGGCGAGCAGATCCTGGGCGACCTCGGTCGCTCCGACGCGCAATGGCGCATCGCGCTGCTGCGCTACTTCAACCCGGTGGGCGCGCACGAGAGCGGGCGCATCGGCGAAGACCCGCGCGGCATTCCCAACAACCTGATGCCCTACATCACCCAGGTCGCCGTGGGCCGACGGCCGCAGCTGTCGGTTTTCGGGGGCGACTACGAGACCCCCGACGGCACCGGCGTGCGCGACTACATCCACGTGGTCGACCTGGCCGAAGGCCACGTCGCCGCGCTGCGCCGCCTGCTCGGCCACGGCGGCCAGTTCACCGTCAACCTCGGGACCGGGCGCGGCCACAGCGTGCTGGAGCTGGTGCGCGCCTTCGAGAAAGCCAGCGGGCGCCCCATCGCCTACGAGATCGTCGCACGCCGGCCCGGCGACGTCGCGGCGAGCTACGCCGATCCCGCGCTGGCCCATGAGCTGCTCGGCTGGCGCGCCACCCGCGACCTCGACGCGATGTGCGTCGACAGCTGGCGCTGGCAGCGCCAGAACCCCGACGGTTTCGAGATCACCTCCACGACACAGGCATCGTCATGACTTCCATTCCCGTCCAGCCGGTCATCATGGCCGGCGGCAGCGGCACCCGGCTGTGGCCGCTGTCGCGCGCGCAATACCCGAAGCAGTTCCTGGTACTGCAGGGCAACCGCAGCCTGTTCCAGCAGGCCGCCTCGCGCCTGGCCGGACTGAACGCCGAAGACATCGCGGTGTCGGCGCCCTGCGTGGTCGGCAACGAGGAGCACCGCTTCCTGGTGCTCGACCAGCTGCGCGAGCTGGAGAACGTGCCCGAGGCGACGGTGGTGCTCGAGCCCATGGGCCGCAACACCGCGCCCGCGATGACGCTGGCCGCGCTGCAGGCGGCCGCCGGCGGCGCCGATCCGGTGCTCGTCGTCACGCCGGCCGACCAGACCGTCACCGACGAGGCCGCCTTCACGCGCGCCGTGCAGGAGGCGGTGCGCGTGGCCGCCCGCGGCTCGTTCGTGATCCTGGGCGTGACGCCCGACCGCGCCGAGACCGGCTTCGGCTACATCCGCGCCGCCGACGGCAAGCCCGGCATCGACGCGCTGGGCGTCGCGCAGTTCGTCGAGAAGCCCGACCTGGCCACCGCCCAGCGCTACCTGGCCGACGGCGGCTACTACTGGAACAGCGGCATGTTCGTCGTGCGCGCCTCGCTGTGGCTGAAGGCGCTCGAGCAGTTCCGGCCCGACATCGCCGCGGCAACGCGCGCCGCCTGGAACAAGCGCAGCGTCGACGCCAGCTTCGTGCGGCCCGGCAGGGCCGAGTTCGCCGCCATCCCCAGCGAGTCGGTCGACTACGCGGTGATGGAGAAGTGCCCCGACTCGAGCGCCTACGACATCCGCATGGTGCCGTTGTCCGCCGGCTGGTCCGACCTGGGCGCCTGGGACGCCGTCTGGCAGGTGAGCGACAAGGACCCGGCGGGCAACGCCTGCGCCGGCGACACCTTCGTGCGCGACAGCCGCGACACCCTGGTCCACTCCACCAGCCGCCTGGTGGGCGTGGTCGGCCTGCACGACGTGGTGGTGGTCGAGACGCCCGACGCGGTGCTGGTGGCCGATCGCAGCCGCAGCCAGGAGGTCAAGCACATCGTCGCCCACCTCGACGGCTCGGGCCGCAGCGAGCACAGCCTGCACCGCCAGGTCCACCGGCCCTGGGGCTGGTACGACAGCATCGACTCCGGAGCGCGCTTCCAGGTCAAGCGCATCATGGTCAAGCCGGGCGCATCGCTCAGCCTGCAGAAGCACCACCACCGCGCCGAGCACTGGATCGTGGTGAGCGGCACCGCCGAGGTCACCAACGGCGACCAGGTCATCCTGCTCACCGAGAACCAGAGCACCTACATCCCGCTCGGGCAGGTGCACCGCCTGGCCAACCCCGGCAAGGTGCCGCTAGAGATCATCGAGGTGCAGTCGGGCAGCTACCTCGGCGAAGACGACATCGTGCGCTTCGAGGACACCTACGGCCGGGCCAAGAATTGATTCACTGAGAACAGAACAGACTCACGCATGAAGATCACCGTCATCGGAACCGGCTACGTCGGCCTGGTCACCGGCACCTGCCTCGCCGAAATGGGCAACCACGTCGTCTGCCTCGACGTCGACGCAGCGAAGATCCGCATCCTCGAGGAAGGCGGCATCCCGATCCACGAGCCGGGGCTGCTCGAGATGGTCACGCGCAACCGCAGCGCGGGCCGCCTGCAGTTCACCACCGACATCGTCGCGGCCGTGAACCACGGCACGCTGCAGTTCATCGGCGTGGGCACCCCGCCCGACGAGGACGGCTCGGCCGACCTCAAGTACGTGATCGAGGCAGCGCGCAACGTCGGCCGCCACATGACCGACTACAAGGTGGTGATCGACAAGAGCACCGTGCCGGTGGGCACCGCCGACAAGGTGCGCACGGCGATTGCCGACGAGCTGACCCAGCGCGGCGTGAGCATCGACTTCGCCGTGGTGTCCAACCCCGAGTTCCTGAAGGAAGGCGCGGCGGTCGAGGACTTCATGCGGCCCGACCGCATCATCGTCGGCGCCGAGGACGAGCGCGCCATCCTGCTGATGCGTGCGGTGTACTCGCCCTTCTTCCGCAGCCACGAGCGACTGCTGGTCATGGACACGCGCAGCGCCGAATTCACCAAGTACGCGGCCAACTCCATGCTGGCCACGCGCATCAGCTTCATGAACGAGCTCGCGCTCCTGGCCGAGAAGGTCGGCGCCGACATCGAGCTGGTGCGCAAGGGCATCGGCAGCGACCCGCGCATCGGCTATCAGTTCCTCTACCCGGGTGCGGGCTACGGCGGCTCGTGCTTCCCCAAGGACGTGAAGGCGCTGATCAAGACGGGGCGCGGCAGCGGCGTGGAGCTGCAGGTGCTGCAGGCCGTCGAGGCGGCCAACGAGCGCCAGAAGCACGTGCTGGTCGACAAGATCGTGGCGCGCTTCGGCGAAGACCTGAGCGGGCGCGAGCTCGCCCTGTGGGGCCTGTCGTTCAAGCCGAACACCGACGACATGCGCGAGGCGCCCAGCCGGGTGATCATCGCCGAGCTGGCCCGTCGCGGCGCCAAGCTTCGCGCCTACGACCCCGTGGCCATGCCCGAGGCGCGGCGCGTGCTCGAAGGCGTGAGCGGCCTCAGCTTCGTCGACAGCCCGGCGGCGGCGCTGGCGGGCGCCGATGCGCTGGTGATCATCACCGAGTGGAAAGAGTTCAAGAGCCCCGACTTCGACACCATCAAGGCGCAGCTCAAGCAGCCGGTGATCGTCGACGGGCGCAACCTCTACGAGCCGCAGCTGATGGACACCCTGGGCATCGAGTACCACGGCATCGGCCGCAGCTCGGCCCTCGCGAACCGGCGCTGAACTCGGTCAACCGGGCGGCTGGGCCGGCGTGCCCAGCCCGCTCAGGCGCAGCCGATCGCGCGCCGGGACGGCCTTCAGCAGCTCGTTGACAAAGGCGGCCTGGCGCTCCCAGGCGCGTTGCGGCGACGGGTCGATCGACGACACGCGGAACAGCAGGCCGTCGGGCACCTGCCCGGTGAGGCCCATGCGCACCTCGACCAGCCGCTGCTCGAACTTGCTCTTGACGGCCGTGTCGCCCATGGTGAACCAGTAGGTCACCGGCTCCCTGCGGTTGCCGAGGCTGGTGCTCAGGCGCCGCGCCGCGATCGGACCGAAGGGCGTGGCCAGGTCCATGGGCTCGTTGCTGGCCACCTTGAAGCCCTGGGCCGGGTAGCAGACCTCCGGCTTGTGGGCCGCCAGGTCGCCGCGCTGCTCGTCGCCGTAGGCCATGGCCAGCATCACCTGGTAGCCCTTGGAGTCGACGTAGGTGCGGGTGAGCAGCTGGCTGTAGAGCTTGTCGAGCAGCTGCTGCGTCTGCGGGTTCACGACCTGGGCGGTCGACTCGGGCAGCAGCTTCCAGTCGCCGAACTGCTTGGGCACCGTGTCCTCCAGCAGGTACCTCGGCGCCGAGCCGGGCGGCTTGGCACCCGGACGCGCCGCAATGCCGCCGGCGGTGGCCAGCGCCATGAGGGCGGCCAACACGATCGAGATGCGCGTGCGGGTCATGGCAAGTCGACTCCTCGAATGTCAATCGATTCTAGGCAGCCTCGCAGCACATGGCGTTCCCGCGAACAACGCCGGCTTTCCGGGCGCTGTATCGGTTCCAACACGCTGCGGCACATCGAGTCGTCCGACGTCAGTTCTGTAAGGAGTTGCGCGGCTCACTGTGTAAAACCTACACACAAAAACGCCGAGATTTGTCTGATCGATTGAAGAACCCGGTTGGTACGAACCCTGCGCATAGTCGCGCGTGCTTGAACAAAGGCACCGCCGTCCGGTTGTCCGGCGGACGAACCACGTTTCGAGTCGATCCGATGCCCACAGCTCTTCGCAGGCCGCTTCGGTGGCCGGAAGTTGTTATCGAGATGCTGACGCCACGCGCTCCGACCGAGTCGGACAACGTCAGCCCCAGCAGTGTCCCCGCGACCCCACGCATCCGCGTCACGCCGACCCCGTCGGTTCACTCGCCTCACGCACTGCAACGTCATCGGCCCCAGCCGGTGGTTGCAAAACCTTTTTCGAGTGAAGCATGAACCCGTTGTCCTTCCGCGCCCGACGCCTGCCGTTCCGATTCACCTTGTGCCTGCTGGCTGCCGCCGCCCTCGGGGCCTGCGGCGGAGGCACCTCCGGTGAGGCCGACGCCGACGCCGCCACTGCCGCCATGGCTTCGGCCGATGGTGGCTTCGAGCTCCAGTCGGTCGCCGACGTGACCGCGCTGGACACCAGCGAGCATTCCACCGACGTCGCGGCCGCCGCCGCCGAACCCACGCCCCCCACCGCGGTCGACGGCGTGTCGGCCAGCGTGCCGGTGCCGCCGGGGACCCCCGTGGCCACCCCGCCGGCGCCGCAAGCGCCGGGCGCGGGGTCGCTGGCGGTCACCATCAACAGCGCCGCCATCCCGGCATCCACCACCGGCTACGGCGGTGACCGTGTGAAGACCACCGGCAAGATGCCGAGCACGACCAGCATCGGCGCCTTCCGCGTCCTGTGCAACTTCTCGCACATGGCGAACGACGACCCGATCGTGTACCCGGGCCAGCCCGGCCGCTCGCACCTGCACACGTTCTTCGGCAACGCCGGCACCAACGCCTACTCGACCGCCGAGTCGATCGCCACGACCGGCAATTCCACCTGCAACGGCGGCACCGTGAACCGCACCGGCTACTGGGTGCCGACCCTGGTCGACACGCGGACCAACACGCCGCTCAAGCCGAAGTCCGCCATCGTCTACTACAAGACCGGCTACAACGGCATCAAGCCGGAAGCCGTGCGGCCCTTCCCGGCGCACCTGCGCATGATCGCGGGCGATGCGAAGAACACCACGGCCAAGGGCCCGTTCACCTGGAAGTGCGTGCACAAGTCGGAGGAGCTGCATGGCGCCGGCATCCAGAACTGCCCCGCCGGCGGCGAGCTCTGGCAGGTCGTCTTCTTCCCGCAGTGCTGGGACGGCGTCAACCTCGACTCGCCCGACCACAAGAGCCACATGAGCTACACGGTCAACAAGGCCTGCCCGAAGACGCACCCGGTCCCGCTGCCGGAGATCACGTTCAACATCACCTACGTGGTGCCCGAGACCGATGCGCCGACCCACTGGCGGCTGTCATCCGACGCCTACGACCGTTCGCTGCCGGCCGGCTACTCGTCGCACGGCGACTGGTTCAACGGCTGGAAGAAGGACGTGATGGAGACCTGGGTCAAGAACTGCGACCAGGCCTCCAAGGATTGCCTGGCCTACCTGCTGGGCGACGGGCGCGAAATCTACTGACACGCGGTCCATGACCACGCGCCGGGCTTTTCTCGCGATCGCGGCCGGCGCCGGCGCGACGCTGCTGCTGCAGCGCGACGTCGGCGGCTTGCGCCGTGCCTCGTCCAACCACCTCGCCGAGGCGGAACTGGAGCACGCCGCGCAACGCGCGGCGCTGTGCAGCTCGGCCAACGTCGCCGGAGTCGGGCTGCGCGGCGAATACTTCGCCGACGAAGGCTGCCGCGGTCCCGCGCTGCTGATTCGCCAGGACGCCACCATCGACTTCGACGCTTCGCTCGACTGGCCCGCCGAACGGCGCGACCAACGACCGCGCTCGGTCCGCTGGACCGGCTGGGTCAAGCCGCCCCTTCCCGGGCGCTACCGCTTCCATCCCGGCACGAGCGAGGCCCAGGTCCAGGTGTCGCGCCAGCGCGTGGCCGGGCCCGACGCCGACGACGGCATCGAGCTCGCCGCCGGGCGCTTCTATCCGATCGCCATCGAGCTGGATCGCATCGCGCCGGGCGCGGCGGACGTGCGCCTCGAATGGACGGCGCCGCACGGGGCGCGCTTCCTCGTGCCGCGGGCCCTGCTCTACCTGCCCACCGCCTGACACCACCGGATACCCACACGACCGAGCGGGCACGGCCAGCCGGGCGGCATCGGCGGCTATTCTTCTTCGATGCAGTGGAGTTGCCGCGGATCGGCTTGCGCTTGGCTCGCAGCGATGGCCGCCCTGGTCGCGGTCACGGCTGCTCGCGCGCAGTCCGCCCCCGCACCCGACGACGACCCGCACGCCGCGCACGCGCACCACGGCCGCCCCGTCGACCGCCAGTCGCTGCCGCCTCCGGCGCGCGGCGCCAGCGTCGAGCGCATCAAGCCGACGCAAGAGCAGGCCGTGCACAGCAGCCACGGCGAGTTCCGCACCATCTGCCTCTTCTCGCACATGGCCTTCGACGACCCGATGGTGTTTCCGCGCCAGCCGGGCGCCTCGCACCTGCACGCCTTCTTCGGCAACACCGGGACCAACGCCTTCTCGACCGCGTCGTCGATCGCGGGGTCGGGCGATTCGACCTGCCTGGGCGGCATCGCCAATCGCACCGCCTACTGGGTGCCCGCGACGATCGACACCCGCACCAACAAGCCGGTGACGCCGGTGTCGGCGGTCATCTACTACAAGAACGGCTACGACGGCGTTCGTGCCGATCAAGTGCAGCCTTTTCCGCAAGGCCTGCGCATGATTTCCGGTAACCCGATGAACACCTCGACCCAGGGCCCCTACCGCTTCGTGTGCATCGGCCAGGGCGTGGACCAGCGCGAGCACCGCGAGATGCCCGACTGCCCGGTGGGCAGCGAGCTGATCCAGATGGTGTTCTTCCCGCAGTGCTGGGACGGCAAGCGGCTGGATTCGCCGGACCACAAGAGCCACATGAGCCGCCCGGTCAACAAGGCCTGCCCGGCCACGCACCCTGTGGCGCTGCCGCAGATCACGTTCAACATCCACTACCGGATCACCGAGCCGGGCCAGGCCACCCACTGGCGACTGGCTTCGGACACCTATCCCGACGACATCCCCGCCGGACGCTCCATGCATGGCGACTGGTTCGACGGCTGGAAGCCCAGCGTCAAGGAAGCCTGGACCCAGGGCTGCAACCAGGGCGCGCGCGACTGCAAGGCCTACCTGCTGGGCGACGGCCGGGTCCTGTACTGAAGCGGCGCAGGCACGTCGTTTGCCAAAAGCCGTCGGCGGGTGAGCAAACGCCACACGCGACGAAAAGGAATTCCTGCGTATGCACGACAACGACGGGGTGCCCTCACCGCCTCCCCGCGCATGGGCGCGTTCACGGATGCTGAACGTCTGGGTCGACAACCTGGCCCTGCCTCAGCTCCTGGCCACCCTCGACGAGGGCCTGGTCTGGACGCTCAATCCCGACCATCTGTACCACCTGCAGCGCAATCGTGCCTTCTACGACGCCTACCGGCAGGCCGACTTCATCACCTCCGACAGCAAGTACGTGTACTGGGGCCTGCGCTGGATCGGCCGCGCCATCCAGGAGAAGGTGTCGGGCTCGGACATCGTGCCCGCCTATTGCGCCCACCACGCCCGCAACCCGGCGGTGAAGGTCTTCCTGCTCGGTGCCGCGCCGGGGGTGGCGCAGGCGGCCCGCGAGCGCATCAACGCGCGCGTGGGAAGCGAGATCGTCGTCGGTGCGCACTCGCCGTCGATGCGCTTCGTCTGCGACGAGGCCGAGATCGCCGACGTGATCCGCATCGTCAACGACAGCGGCGCGACCTGCCTGATCGTCGGCCTGGGTGCCCCCAAGCAGGAGATCTGGATCGTCAAGCACCGCCACCTCATGCCCGGCGTGAAGGTCTTCATGGGCGTGGGCGCCACCATCGACTACGAAGCCGGCGCCGTGAAGCGCGCGCCGCGCTGGATGACCCGCAGCGGGCTCGAATGGGTCTACCGCATCACCACCGAGCCGCGTCGCTACTGGCGCCGCTACCTGCGCGACATGGAGTACTTCTGGCTGCTGCTCAAGGATGCGCTGGGGCTGTACCGCTCGCCCTGGGCCGCCGGCACGGGTGGCGGCAGCGTCGACACGAAGAAAGCCTGATCGAATGATTCGAACCGCCATGGTGGGGCTGGGCAAGATGGGCCTGTCGCACCTCGCCATCCTGCGGGCCCACCCGCAGATCGAGCTGGTCGCGGCCTGCGATGCCACGGCCTACCTCACCGACATCCTGACCCGCTACGCCGGGCTGAAATGCCACGCCGACTACGACCGCCTGCTCGAGCAGGAAGCGCTCGACGCCGTCGTGATCGCCACGCCCTCGCGGCTTCATGCCGCGATGGTCGAGAAGGCGCTGGAGCGCGGGCTGCACGTGTTCTGCGAGAAGCCCTTCGTGCTCGACGTGCGCGACGGCGAACGGCTGGTCTCGCTGGCCGAGCGCAAGCGGGTGGTGAACCAGGTCGGCTACCACTACCGCTTCGTCGGCGCCTTCAAGGAAGCGGCGCGGCTGGTCAAGGCGGGCGCGATCGGCAAGGTGCACCACGTGCGCGCCGAAGCCTACGGACCGGTCGTGCTGCGCGCCAAGGGCAGCACCTGGCGATCGGCGCGCAGCGAGGGCGGCGGCGCGCTGTACGACTACGCCTGCCATGCCATCGACCTGGTCAACTTCATCGTCGGCGCGCCGGCGTCGGTGGGCGGCGTGGTGCGCCACGGCATCTTCTCGCAGGACGTCGACGACGAGGTGTATTGCAGCTTCCACTACACCGACGGCGCGAGCGGCCAGCTGTGCGTGAACTGGAGCGACGAGAGCTTTCGCAAGATGTCGACCAAGGTCTCGATCTGGGGCACGAACGGGCGCATCGCCGCCGACCGACAGGAGTGCCAGCTCTACCTGCGCGAGCCCCATCCGGCGGCGCCGCAGGCCGGCAAGGGCTGGACCATCCGCCACACCACCGACCTGACCGACGAGGTCTGGTACTACCTGCGCGGCGAGGAGTACTCGGCGCAGATCGACCACTTCGCGCACAGCATCGCCGCGGGCCGCACCGACGGCGAGAACACCTTCCGCTCGGCGCTCGAGGCCGATCGGGTCGTCTCGATGATGGTCGGCGACAGCCCCGCCACCATCGTGTCGCCGGCGGCCGCGCCGGCCGTTCACAAACGCCTGTGGGCCAGCCTCTTCAACTGACATGGACCGCGCACTGTTCGGCGACAACCAGTTCTTCGGCGTCAACCACATGTCCGAGGAGAAAGCACGCGCCCAAGCCCTGCGCTTCCAGGACCTGGGGGCCATTCTCGAGGTGCTGGACGCGGCCTACCAGGAAGGCATCCGCACCTTCATGTGCACCACGCACGACCGGGTGGCGGAGATCTGCGAGCACTTCCGGACCCACGCCGACCGGTACCCCGGCTACCAGTTCTATCCCTGCATGCCCTACGCCCACAAGTACGCCAATGCGGTGACGGAGCACGGGATGATCGAGGCGCTGCGGCTGTTCCTGCCCGAGGAAGGCGCGCTGCGCTCCATGCTCAAGGGCGGCATGGCGCTGGCCAACAAGGACATCGAGGCGATCATGCAGCTGCTGATCGATGCCGAGATGAAGATGTTCCATGGCCTGAAGACGCCGGTGATCTTCATGCAGAACGTGATCACCGACCTGCTGCTCGGCTTGCGCATGAACAACTGCCTGCGCATCTTCCACGACCACGTCCGCGACAAGTACGGCGCCGAGCCGGGCTACATCACGATGAACGTGCCGCGCCTGCTCGACGCGCTCGACAGCCTGGGGATCGTCAATCCGATCGTCTGCGCCAACATCAACAAGATCGGCTTTCGCATGTGCGGCGGCATCGAGCTGTACGAGAAGACCATCGCCACGCGGCGCTTCCGCCCGGTGGCCATGTCCGTGCTCGCGTCGGGTGCGATCAGCCCGCGCGAGGCGATCGAGTACGTGTGCCGTCAGACGCGCATCGAGTCCATCGTGTTCGGCGCGTCGAGCCG
This sequence comes from Piscinibacter sp., assembly GCA_036377015.1. Taxonomy (GTDB): domain Bacteria; phylum Pseudomonadota; class Gammaproteobacteria; order Burkholderiales; family Burkholderiaceae_C; genus Albitalea. The sequence continues at coordinate 79,732 of DASUZE010000084.1, forward strand.
GGGGAACATCCGCCAGACGAAGGCGTTGATCGACGAATTGACGCCGCTGGGGCGGTGAGGTCGTAGCCCGGGTGCAACCCGGGATGCCCCACGACTGTCACGGCTCCCGGGTTGCACCCGGGCTGCGGATGATGCGTGCGGTGACCTGCGGCGCCGCGCTGTCCGCCAGCGCACGCTGGAACAGCGCCTCATGCCGGTCGAGGAACTGCGCCCACGAGAAGCGCGCCGCGAGCCTGGCGGCGCGCCGCGCCATGAGGTCCTCGGGCAGCGGCGCACGCAGCAGCTCGCGCAAGGCCGCGCACAAGGCCTCGGGCCGGCGCGGCGGCACCGTGCGGGCGCCGGGATCGTTCTCGCCGATCAGCCCGATCGCGCCGCTGTCGGCGCCGACCAGCCGCGGCACGAAGGCCGCCGCCTCGATGTAGGCCAGGCAGAAGCCCTCCTCGTGCGACGGCTGCAGGTAGATGTCGGCCTCCTGCAGCGCCCGCTCCTTCTCCTCGTGCGACACGTTCGGCGTGATCCGCACGCAGTCGCGCAGGCCGAGCCGCTCGATGGTCCGCTCGAGGAACTGGAGGTAGCTCTTGTCGCGCACCTCGCCGACGATGCGATAGCGCAGGCCCGGCATCTCGCGCCGCAGCAGGGCCACCGCCTCCAGGCCGTCGTGCTGCCCCTTGGTGTGCGCGATGCCGCCCATCGTCACGATGCGCGGCGCCTCGCCCACCGCCGGCGGGGCCGCCGCCGACACGGCCGGCGCGTCGTAGCCGAGCGGGATCATGGCCACGCGCGACGGCGCGAAGCCGTAGCGCACGACGGTGTCCTGCATCGCCGGGCTGTGGACGATCACGTGCGGGATGAAGCCGCGCCGCAGCAGCCACTTCCAGGCCAGCGTGTGCGGCAGGAAGTTCAGGCCGCGCGCCGCGTAGTGCAGGCCGTCGCTGGCATGCAGCGCATGCAGCTTCTTCTCGTAGGGCGACAGCGAGTGGATGGTCAGCGCCCAGCGCTGCGAGGCCAGGGTCGGGCGCAGCGTCTCGAGCCCCCGCGACCCCATGGCGATCACATGAACGAAGTCGGGCCGGAAGGCATCGATGGCCTGCTGCACCTCGCCCGCCAGGCCCGGCCCGGTGGGGATGCGGATCGGGAAGAGCCGGGCGGCCTCGCCGCCGGCCGGCGCAATGTCGCCGGCCAGCGCCACCGCGTGCCCGCGCTTGGCCAGGCCGTCGACGAGGCGGACCATGGACGAGGGCACGCCGCCGCGCATGTAGCCGGTGACGTCGCTCACGACGAGCAATCGCATGGGTGAGCCCCTCATGTCCGCAGTGCCTCCACCATCTGCCGGGCGCGCTGGCGCTGCAGCGTGCGCAGCGCATCGCAGCGGCTGCGCAACTGCGGCGACAGGTCGGCCCCTTGCAGCCACTCCAGGCGCTCGATCAGCAGCGGCGGCGTGAGCTGGTCCGTCTTGAGCGCCAGGTCCTCGCGGCCGATCGACTCCAGGAAGTCGAGGCATTTCGGCTGGTAGCTGAGCGACAGGTTGGGCACGGCCACCGCACAGGCCAGCACGGTCACGTGCAGGCGCTGCCCGACGACGCAGTCGCACGACGCGATCGCGCGCAGCAGCGCGCGGCAATCGGGGTCGAAGGCCGGCAGCTCGAACGCCGGGTCCGCGATCTCCTGCTTGAGGCGGCGGCCCAGCCGCTGGTCGATCGGGTGCATGGCGAGGAAGCGCACGCGCCAGCCGCGCGCGACGACGTGGCGGATCAGCGCGAGCACCGCGGCGAAGTCGCTGCCCGGCGCGCCCATCACCGGGTCGTGGGCGCCGAGGTTGATGCCCAGCAGCGGCGCGTCGGCCGAACGCGGCACGGGCTCGGGCAGCGCGATCGACAAGGCCGGGTCGCCGATCACCTCGGCCTGGGTGATGCCCTGCGCATGCAGCCATTCGCAGGACCGGGGCCCGCGCACGCCGATGTAGCGTGCCGTGGCCAGGCGGCGCTTCCAGCTCTCGATGTCGAGCCAGCGCGCCTTCGGGTACTGGGCCCAGTAGCCGGGATCGCTCACGCCGGTGCCGAAGACGAAGAAGGGCCGGCCCTCGCGGTGCGCCTCGTCGAGCGGGTCGAGGTGCAGCCGTTCGTTGATGAGCGTGCCGCCGCCCAGCACCACCGCCGTGGTCCGTCGCGCAGAGGCGACCGCCGACAGCAGCGAGAAGTCCTCGTAGGGCACCAGCAGGCAGTCGTCGAAAAGCGTGTCGCGAAACGCCTCGAACAGCACCTCGTCGCCGATGTTGCGGTGCCCCAGCCAGCCGACGTAGCGCAGCTGCAGGCGTTGGCGCTCCAGCGCCTGCCGGTAGTCGCGCGGGCGCCGCAGGTAGGCGTAGCGGACGTAGCCCTTGAGGCGCCGCTTGAGTTGCGGATTCATGCTCAGCATCATCAGCGTCCCGTGAGCAGCGCGGCGTCGGCGTGCGGGGCCAGCATGCCCAGCACGTCGTCCCGGACGATCTGCGCGAAGCGGTCGAACGAGTATTCGCGCTCGACGATCTCGCGGCCGTGCGCCGCCAGGGCCCGCGCCGCCTGCGGGTCGCCGAACAGGGCGACGCAATGGGCCACCATGTCCTCGTCGGATTGCGCGACCAGCAGCGACTGGCCATGGCGCAGCTCGCCCAGACCGCGCACCGCATGCGCATGGGCCACAAGCGTGCGGCCGAACAGCAGCGACTCGAGCACCTTGATCTTGGTCCCCGAGCCCTCGAACAGCGGCACGACGGCGAACGCGGCCGCGCGGTACTCGTCGGCCATCGACGGCACGGCGCCGACCACCTGGACGCCGGGATGCCGCTCCAGCTCGGCCTGCATCGCCTGCCACCCGCCGGAGCCCACCACCCGGAACGTGGCGCCCGGCACCGCGCGCTGGATCGCCGGCCAGCAGCGCTGGACGAAGTGCAGCACGCCTTCGCGGTTCACCCGGTGCACGAAGGTGCCGACGAAGATGCAGCTGCGGGTGCCGGCGGCCTCGGTGCCGCGACGCTCGCCGGCGTCCTTCAGGTAGGGCACGTTGGGCAGGACCGACTTGGACCGGTGCCGCACTTCCTGACGGTCGACGTCGCTCGCCAGCCAGATGTGGGCGCAGCGCTCGAGCAGCTGCTCGACCAGCTCCCGGGTGCGGGCCAGCCGCCAGCGCAGCAGCGGCTTGTACAGGCGCGGCGTCGTCGGCGAGTGCAGGCGCGTCTCGAGCACCTTGTCATCGCGGTCGTCGACGTCGAGCCACACCGGCGCCGGCGCGCGCGCGAGCACGCCCGACTGGCTGGTCTCCTTCAGGTAGCGCCCGACGATGAAGTCGTAGCGCTTGCGGGCCAGCATGGCGTCGAGGTGTTGCAGCGCCTCGGGCGACGGCTCGTAGGACCGGCGCGGCGGACGCAGCATCTTGAGCACGCGTCGCAGCAGCCCATGCTGCCCCGGACCCGGCTTGGGCGATCGGCGCAGGTGGATCTCCGCCGCCTCGGGAAAGAACTCGCGATGCACCTGCGGGTAAAGCGTCTCGAGGGGCGCGAACTGCGGCTCGGAGACGAGCAGCACGTCGACGCTGCAGAACTGCGCCAGCGCCTGGTACAGGTGCAGGGTGCGCTGGCCGCCGCCGGTGTTGGGCGCGCAGCAATACACCGGCACCACGAAGAGCGCGCGAGGCATGCCGGCAACCGGTCGCGGGCCCCTATCCAAGGTGTCGCCCCGCCGCCGGCTGGACGGACCGGTACAGGTCCATGATGCGATCGACCTTGACCTCCCAGTCGTAGTCGCGCAGCACCTTCTCGCGGCCGTTGCGACCCAGGCGCATGCGTTCCTCGGGGGATCGCGCGAGCCGCACCATCGCATCGGCCAGTCCCGCCACCAGGGCGTCGCGGTCGGTGGGTGGGACCAGCACGCCGCACTGCGCGTCCAGGTAGTCGAGCGGGCCGCCCCAGGCGGTGGCGATCACCGGCTTGCCGATCGCCATGGCCTCGAGCACGACCGCGCCGCCGCATTCGAGCAGGCTGGGCAGCACCAGGCAGTCGGCCTGCCGCAGGTGCAGCGCGCATTCGGCCTGCGGCAGCCAGCCGGCGAAGCGCACCGTGCCGTCGGCCGCGCCGTCGTGCGCCGCGACGCCCAGCCGTTGCGCCAGCGCTTCGAGCGCGGGGCGCTCCAGCCCGTCGCCCACGACCAGCAGCCGCATGGGCGCGCGCTGCGCGGCCTGCGCGAAGGCCTGCAGCAGCAGGTCGACGGCCTTCCAGTCGACCAGGCGGCCAAGGAAGATGAAGGTCGGCGTGCCGGCCTGCGGCTCGCGCACGGGTGCCGCGTCGGTCCCCTGCCACAGGGCCAGCTCGACGCCGTTCTCCACCACCTCCTCGACCCGTTCGCACACGCCGGCCGGCAGCGCCTCCCGGGTGCGCTGGTTGGCGACCAGCAGCATCGCGGCCCGGCGCTTGCCGGGCATCAGCAGGTTGAGCGCGCGTGCGCAGAACCGGCCGCCGACCAGCAGCGCCCGCTCGAGCGCGCTGCGCGCATGGCGAAAGCCCGGCGGGTAGTCCATGCCGCCGTTCATCGGACCGATCAGCACCGGCACGCCGAAGCCGAACAGCATCGACGGCTCGCGCGGCGACACCGGCATCGGCTGGTGGATGACATCGATGCCCTCGTCGACCACCAGGCGCCGCACCACGCGGCGCTGAGCGAGCTGGGTGGCCAGTCGCGACACGAAGCCCACCGTGAGGTAGCCGATCTGGTGCGGCAGGCGCTTGCCGATGCGCCACATCAGGCGCGCCAGCGGCGTGTCCTCGATGTAGTGGATGCGCGTCTCGCCCGGGAAGCGCGCCGACAGCTCGTCGCGGGTGCGTGCATGCGTGATCAGCCACACCGGCACGCCGCGCTCGCGCAGCACGCGGAAGTAGTGCAGCGGCAGCGCCGCCTCGCCGCCGAAGCGCGCCGACGCATGCTCGGCCACCACCAGCACGCGCGGATGCGCCGGGGCGACACCGGTCAGGGGCTGCCGATGGATCGCCTGCGTCATACGACCCTCGCCGGAATGCCGACCACCGTCGCGCCGGCCGGCACGTCGTGCACGACCACCGCGTTGGCGCCGATGCGCGCATGCTCGCCGACGCTGATCGGCCCCAGCACCTTGGCCCCGGCGCCGATGTCGACGTGGCCGGCGATGCGCGGCACGCCGCCGTGTGCCGCCCCCAGGGTGACCTGCTGGAAGATCAGGCAGTTGGGCCCGATCTCGACCTCGGGGTGGATGACGATGCCGTTGGGATGCGGGATCAGCAGGCCG
>DASUZE010000085.1:0-46671 GCA_036377015.1 Piscinibacter sp.
TCGGTGCCACCCCATGGTGCTGAAGAATGGCTTGAGCCGGATGCGGGGTGACTCGCTCGTCCGGTTCTTAGGGGGCGGCGGCGCAGCAATGCGCCGCTGCTACCCGACGAGGTGGTAGGCTGGGGTGAGACGGCAAGCCCCTCCAACCCCGTGTTCGACTCAACGCAGAGTCAGGACCCGAGCCGCTCGACAGCGGCAGCCTCCACTGGCCTGCTTCGCGAACGTTGGTTTATTGCCAGAATCAGCCGTGCGCCCGCCGCGAAACGTCACCTAGAGTGCCATGGTGGGGACAGCCGCCACATGGTCCTCGCATCCGAGCAGTGGTGCATGGCGAGGTGAAAGGTGGTCCCTGCTGGCGCTCTCCTTCCACGGCTGATCCGGTATCGAGACGCGCCAACGTATGTCGGTGTCGACCGGAACCGCTTCGATCATGAGATCAGGCCGCAACTCACCGAAGTACCGATCGGTGATCGCGGCATCGCTTTCGATCGCTACGAACTCGACGCCTGGGTGGACGCGTATATTGCTGTCCGTGGGCGCCCGAGTCGCAAGACGAAAGGAGGCATGGAAACATGCGAACTCGGACGAACGGCATTCAGCTCCTCCGCAACGGGGAACGGAGTGTCGACAAGCAGTACCGCGGCCAGCGGATCTTCGAGCGGCTCGGCAACGTCTCGCAGGCTGAAGCCGAGGACTGGCTCAAGCAACGGCAAGCCGCCGTCGACGCCCAACACGCAAACCAACTTCGAGAAGGCGATGAGCAGCTGTTCGCAGCTGCAGCAGCCAAGTACTTGACGGAGTGCCAGCAGCGTGGCGTACGCACGCTGGAGACCATCAGCTACCACGTGCAGATCCTGCTGCCGTACATCGGTGGCATGCGCCTGCGAGACGTGTGCAACGACTCGCTGGAAGCATTCAAGGACGCTCGCGTGACGGAAGACGGTGTAAAGAACATCACCGTCAACCGCAGCCTCGAAGTGGTCCGCACAGTGCTCAATCGCGCTGCGCGGGTGTGGCGAACGAACGGCAAGCCGTGGCTCTCGACCAGCCCGCTCATCGAGATGCTGGACGAGAAGGGCCAGGAACGCCCGCCACGCCCCATCAGTTGGGGCGAGCAGGCAGGACTGATCTCGCGGCTGCCGGCCCACTTGCAGCGCATGGTGCTCTACACGGTCAACACGGGAGCGCGCGACGACAACGTCTGCGGCTTGCGGTGGGACTGGGAAGTGCCCGTGCCGGAGTTGCAGCGCAGCGTCTTCGTCATTCCCAGCGAGCACTACAAGGGCAAGCGTCCCCACGTCCAGGTCCTCAACGACGTGGCGTGGAGCGTTGTCCAGGAGTGCCGCGGCATGCACGACGACTACGTGTTCGTCTACCGTCGCGAGCGGGTGAAGAACGTCGAGGATGAACCGGTCATGCCGTACGACCGGATCGACACGATGAACAACACCGGCTACCAGGCAGCCCGCAAGGCAGCCGGCTTGGTGGGCGTACGGATCCACGACCTGCGCCATACGTTCGGCCAGCGCTTGCGGGAAGCCGGTGTCCCGGAGGAAGACCGGGCTCTCCTGTTGGGGCACGCCATCGAAGGCATGCCCCAACACTACGCCACATCGACGATCGCGCGACTCGTCGATCTGGCGAACTCGGTGACACAGACACGTGATCGAACCACGCTCCTGCGTGTGATCAACGGCTGAAAAGTCACGCAGAAAGTCACGCAAAAGGAAAAACGCCTTGGAGAGGCAAATCTCCAAGGCGTTGATCGGTAAGGCTAAAACTGGCGCGGCTGGCAGGATTCGAACCCACGACCCCTTGGTTCGTAGCCAAGTACTCTATCCAACTGAGCTACAGCCGCGTAGCCCGCAAGTATAGCACGGCTTCGAAGCCCGACTACCCGAGCCGAGCCGCCGCCTCGAAGCAGGCCACCGCGCGTTCGTGGTCGCCCTCTTCCTCGGCCATGCGCGCCATCGTGAGGCAGGCCTGGCGGCGCTCGGTGATGGTCAGGCCGGCGTCTTCGGCCGCGGTTTCGAGCAGCAGGCGGGCCTTGCCCCACAGGCGCCGCTCGGCCAGCGCCGTGCCCACCGCGTGGGCGATGGCGGGCTCGCGCGGGAAGGCCTGCGCCGCCGCTTCCAGGCGGGCCAGCCAGTCGGGGCCGATGCCGGAGACGGTGGCGACCAGGCCCTGCGACAGCGCGGCGCGGTCGTCGGCACTCAGCTCGCCCAGGCGATCCCAGAAGGGACGCAGCCAGGCGCGTCCTTCTTCCGGCGCGCCCAGCGCCGCGGCGCGCTGTGCCGCGCCGGCGGCCACGCAGGGGTCGCGCCGGTCGGCGCTGTCGAACTGCAGCCACACGCGCCGCAGCTGGTCGACGTCGTGGGCGGTGGCGATCGACTCGGCAGCCAGCGAGCGCAGCAGGCCCTGCGCCGCGACCTTGGAGAAGCCCTGGTGCTTGGCGAGCAGCCGCGCCGTCTTCAACGCCTCTTGCGGCTGACGCCCCAGGCGCGTCGCCTGCAGCTTCAAGCGCAGCGCATGGGTGCGACGCGCCACGCCCGGCGGCAACTCGGCCAGCAGCTCCAGGGCGCGCTCCGCATCGCGATCGTCGAGCGCCCATTCGGCCGCGAGCAGCCGCGCGCCCTCCTCTGCCGACCGGGCCGCGAAGCTGGTGCGCGACAGGTCCAGCGCGCGCTCGAGCTGCTCGTCGCGCTTGCTGCGATCCTGCAGGCGGTGCGCGCTGCCGGCCGCGAGCAGGTGGCCCAGCACGGTGAACTCATTGTCCTGCGCCAGGTCGGGCGTGTCGGCCTGGATCGCGAGTGCCTTCTGCGCCGCCGTCTGCGCGCGGCTGTAGCGCCCGCCGAAGTACTGGGCCAGCGCGTCGCGCAGCGCGGCCTGCGCCGTGCGGTCGCGCCGCGCGACGCGCCATTCGTGGGCCCGCTGCGGCAGCCCGGTGAGCGAGCTCAGTGCCTGGATCACCGAGACCAGCACGAAGCAGGCCCCGACCAGCACCAGCAGGAACAGGTTGAGCGAGGTGTCGAGCCGCCACTCGCCCCAGTAGATGCTGACGATGCCGTCGTTCGTGCCCAGCGTGGTGGCAGCCACCACGGCGACCGCGAACAGCAGCAGGAACCAGATGATGGAGCGCATCCGTTCAGCGACCGGCCGATGCGGCCGACAGCGCGGCCAGCGTGTCGTCGGGGCGCGGCACGCTGGCGTGTCGCGCCTGCGCCGCGACCTGCCGGACGAGGTCGTTGGCGAGCGCGAGGCGACGCGAGCTGCGGTCGAAGTAGCGCTCCAGCGTGGCCAGGCAGGCCTGCAGGTCCGATTGCGCGGTGTCGAACTGCCGGCTCAGGATGGCCAGTCGTGCGTTGAGCAGTCGCAGCTTCAGGTTCTCGCGCACGAAGTAGGCCTGCTCGGGCGCGAGCAGCATGGCCTCCGGGTGATCGATGCGGGTCACCCGCACCAGCGACTTCACTTCGGTCCAGACCCGGTCCGACACGCCGGACCAGGCTTCGTTCCAGACCTTGCCCCAGCTCGATGCGCTGGCGCCGGAATCGACCGGCGCGCTGCGCTGGAACTGTCGCGACGAGGCGGGCGCCGACGCGCCCCTGCGCGGCTCGGCCACCGACAGCAGCGGCAGCTCGTCGACCAGGCGCACGGCCTCGTCGAGCTTGATGCTGAGCGTGGGCAGATCGGCCACGCTCACCGACTTCACGCGGTCGAGGTCGCGCGCGATGGCGCGGCGCACGCCTTCGAGCCGCGGCTGGTTGTAGCGCGCGAGCCGCTCGTCGGCCTGGCGCAAGGTGGCGACCAGCGGCTCGGCGGTGCCGGTGATGGCTGTCTGCTGCAAGGCGACGCGGATGGCGGCGTCGATGTCGACCAGCACGTTCTCGTCACGCGAGCGCGACAGGGACTGGATGAGCTCCTCGAGCTGGCCGCGCTGGAGGGCGACTTCGGCGACGCGCGCTTCGAGCAGCGCCACCTTGGCCGCGGCATCGCGCATGCCCTCTTGCGCCTGCTTGGCCAGCATGCGGGCCTCGACCACCTGGCCCTGGTTGTCCTGCTGGCGCTTGACCAGCTCCTGCTGCAGCAGTCCCACGCGCTGCTGCGCCATCCACGCGAAGGCCAGTGCCAGCACGCAGATCACGAGCAGGGCCGCCGCGGCCCACCACGCCGCCTTGGGAAGCGTCGCCTCGGGTGCTGCCAGCGGCGGCGGCGCGTTGGCGATGATGGGATCGTCGGGGGGTGCTTCGCTCACGATGCGAGCGATTGTATGCAGGCCACCACCGCTTCCAGCGTGGGCCGCGTCTCGTGCACGCTCGCAAAGCCGGCGTCGCGCGCCCGCTGCGCGATGCGCGGATGGGTCGCGATGGCGCGGGCCTCGTGCCAGCGCGCCCGCGGGCGCGCCTGCAGCAGGTGCTCGATCGCTTCGGAGCTGCTGAACAGCCACAGGTGCTCGTGCCCGTCCGCAAGCGCAGCATCGAGCCGCGTGCGCAGCACGGCGTCGTCGTCGAAGCGCGGTGCGACGCGGCGGTACGCGGACACGAAATCGACCCGTGCGCCCTGCGCGCGCAGCGTGTCGGCCAGCCACTCCCGCCCGCCGTCGCCGCGCACGACCAGCACGGATGCGTCGCGCCACGACTGCGTGCGCAGGCGCTGCCACAGCGCCTCGGAATCGAACTGCGCCGCGTCGGCATCGGGTTCGACGAGCTGGCCGGCCGTCACCCCCAGGGCGAACAGCGCCTGCGTCGTCCCGGGTCCGATGGAGGCCGCCTGCACCTGCGCCGGCCAGGCCATGTCGGGCGGACGGTGGATGAAGAACTGCTCGGCCGCATTCGGGCTCACGAACACCGCCAGGCGTCGCGCCGGCAGTGCGCGCCATGCCGCCGCCACCGCCTGGGTGTCGGCCGGCGGAACGATGTCGATCAGGGGCAGCGCCGCCGCATCGATGCCGCGCGCCGCGAGCAAGCGGACCCACGTGGCGGCCTGCGCGGCCGGGCGGGTGACCAGCACGCGCATGGCCGTCAGTGCGCCAGGTAGTCCGCGGCGCCCTGGTCGCGCAAGGCCTGCGCGGCACGCTCGCCGAGCGCACGGGCCGCGTCGACGCTGGTCACGGTGTCCTGGGTCTGCGCATGCAGCAGCGCCGCGCCGGTGCGCTCCGGATGGCCCAGCGCCACGCGCAGCACGAGCGCGGCGCCGTCCCACTGCGCGAAGGCGGCGAGCGGCATGCTGCAGCTGCCGCCCAGCGCACGCGACACGGCACGCTCGGCCTGCACCGCGAGATGGGTCGGGACATGGGTCAGCGTGCCCAGCTGCGCCAACAGGCCGTGCGCATCGGCGCGCACCTCGATGCCGAGCGCACCCTGCCCGGCGCAGGGCAGCATCTGCGCGGGATCGAACAGCGAGCGGATGCGCGCGGCGAGGCCCAGCCGCTTCAGGCCGGCGGCCGCCAGCACGATGGCCTGGTACTGTCCTTCGTCGAGCTTGCGCAGGCGCGTGTCGAGGTTGCCGCGCAGCGGCTCGACCTGCAGGTCGGCACGCAGTGCGCGCAGCTGCACCACCCGGCGCAGGCTGGAGGTGCCCACACGCGCCCCCTGAGGCAGCTCGGCCAGCGAGGCGAAGGCATTCGACACGAACGCATCGCGCGGGTCCTCGCGCTCCAGCACCGCCGCCAGCTCGAAGCCGGCCGGCAGGTCCATGGGCACGTCCTTGAGCGAATGGACCGCAAGATCGGCACGACCTTCCTCCAGCGCGGTCTCGAGCTCCTTGACGAACAGGCCCTTGCCGCCAACCTTGGACAAGGAACGATCGAGGATCTGGTCGCCGCGGGTCGTCATGCCCAGCAGCTCGACGCGCAGGCCGAAGCGCTCGCGCAGGAGGTCACGCACATGCTCGGCCTGCCACAGCGCGAGGCGGCTCTCGCGCGTCGCAATGATGCAAGGCCGGTCGGGAGAAGAAGTCACCATGGAGCGGATGCTACCGCCTGCGCGAATGCCTGTTCCTCAGGCGGAATTTCGATGTAATTCGGTTACATTGACGGCTTCGGAGATCACGCCCATGCCAGCTGCTTCCTCGTCCCGCTCCTCCAGCGACGCCGCCGAAAAGAACCGCCCCCTGGTCGAGGACATCCGCCTGCTCGGCCGCATCCTCGGCGACGTGATCCGCGAGCAGGAGGGCAAGGACGCGTTCGAGCTGATCGAGCGGGTGCGCAAGCTCTCGGTGGCCTACCGCCTCAAGAGCGACGCGCAGGCAGGCCGCGCGCTGGACAAGCTGCTGAAGAACCTGTCGGGCGACCAGACGGTGAGCGTGATCCGCGCCTTCAGCTACTTCTCGCACCTGGCCAACATCGCGGAAGACCGCCACCACGTGCGCCGCCGCGATCACCACGAGCGCCAGGGCCATCTGCAGGAAGGCTCGCTCGCGATGTCGCTGGAGCGGCTGTCCGAGGCCGGCATCCGCGCCAGCGACGTCGCGCAGACCCTGGCCCACGCGTACATCTCGCCGGTGCTCACCGCCCACCCGACCGAGGTGCAGCGCAAGAGCATCCTCGATGCCGAGCGCGCCATCGCCGAGCTGGTCGAGCAGCGCGAGACGCGGCCCACCGAGCGCGACCGCGACGAGAACGAGGCCCTGATCCGCGCCCGCGTCACCCAGCTGTGGCAGACGCGCATGCTGCGCACCGCCAAGCTCACGGTCTCCGACGAGATCGAGAATGCGCTGTCGTACTACCACGCGACCTTCCTGCGCCAGGTGCCCCGCCTGTACCGCGAGATCGAGGCGGCGCTGCCCGGCCACGAGATCGCCAGCTTCTTCCGCATGGGCAACTGGATCGGCGGCGATCGCGACGGCAATCCCTTCGTCACCGCCGACACGCTGCGCATGGCGCTGGCGCGGCAGTCGGAGACGGTGCTGCGCTTCTACCTGACCGAGGTGCACGAGCTGGGCGCCGAGCTGTCGATCTCGCAGACGCTGGCGCCGGTGACGCCGCAGATGCGCGCGCTGGCCGAGGCTTCGCCCGACCAGAACCCGCACCGCGAGGACGAGCCCTACCGCCGCGCGCTGATCGGCGTGTACGCGCGGCTCGCGGCCACGCTGCACGAGCTGACGGGCACCGAGGCGCTGCGTCACGCGGTGGCGCCGCAGAACGCCTACCGCGCCTCGGCGGAATTCCTCGCCGACCTGCGCGTCGTGGAGGCATCGCTCGTGTCCCACCATGCCGAGGCCCTGGCCCGACCGCGCCTGCGCCCGCTGATGCGCGCAGCGCAGGTGTTCGGCTTCCACCTCGCCACCGTCGACCTGCGCCAGAGCTCCGACAAGCACGAGGCGGTGATCGCCGAGCTGCTGAAGGTCGCGAAGATCGAGCCGGCCTATTCGAGCCTGGCCGAGGACCAGCGGCGCGCGCTGCTGCTGCGCCTGCTGAACGACGCGCGGCCCTTGCGCGTGCGCGCCGCCAGCTACAGCGAGCACGCGCAAAGCGAGCTGGCGATCTTCGAGACGGCGCTGGTCATGCTGCAGCGCTACGGCCGCGACGCGCTGCGCCACTACATCATCTCGCACACCGAGGAGGTGAGCGACCTGCTGGAGGTGCTGCTGCTGCTCAAGGAAGTGGGCCTGGTGCGCGGCACGCTCGACGACCACGCCGAGACCGACCTCATCGTGGTGCCGCTGTTCGAGACCATCGGCGACCTGCGCAATGCCGCGCCCATCATGCAGGCCTTCTACGCGATGGGCGGCATCACCGACATGATGAAGCGCTCGGGCGGCGAGCAGGACATCATGCTGGGCTACAGCGACAGCAACAAGGACGGCGGCACCTTCACGAGCAACTGGGAGCTGTACCGCGCCGAGATCGCGCTGGTCGAGCTGTTCGGCGCGCTGGGCCGCGAGCACGGCCTCACCCTGCGCCTGTTCCACGGCCGCGGCGGCACGGTGGGCCGCGGCGGCGGCCCGAGCTACCAGGCCATCCTGGCGCAGCCGCCGGGCACGGTGAACGGCCAGATCCGCCTCACCGAGCAAGGCGAGGTGATCGCCTCGAAGTACGCCCACCCCGAGATCGGCCGTCGCAACCTCGAGACGCTGGTCGCCGCCACGCTGGAAGCCACGCTGCTGCACCCGACCAAGAGCGCGCCCAAGGCCTTCCTCGATGCCGCCGCCGCGATCAGCGACGCGAGCTACGCGGCCTACCGCAAGCTGGTCTACGAGACACCGGGCTTCACCGACTACTTCTTCAGCGCCACCCCCATCCGCGAGATCGCCGAGCTCAACATCGGCTCGCGCCCCGCCTCGCGCAAGGCCTCGCGGGCCATCGAGGACCTGCGCGCCATCCCGTGGGGCTTCAGCTGGGGGCAGTGCCGCGTCGCCCTGCCCGGCTGGTGCGGCTTCGGCTCCGCCATCGAGCAGCTGCTGGCCGACCCGAAGACGCGCAAGGAGCGGCTCGCGCTGCTGCAGCGCATGCACAAGCAGTGGCCGTTCTTCCGCGCGCTCATGTCCAACCTCGACATGGTGATCGCCAAGAGCGACCTGGGCATCGCGGCGCGCTATGTGGAGCTGGTCGAGGACAAGCGGCTGGGCAAGCGCATCTTCGCGCTCATCCAGGCCGAATGGCGGCGCACCGACGAGGCGCTGTCGCTGATCACGGGCGAGAAGGAGCGGCTGGCGTCGAATCCGTCGCTGGCGCGATCGATCGAGCATCGGTTTCCGTATCTCGATCCGCTCAACCACCTGCAGGTCGAATTGATGCGGCGGTACCGGCAGCGGCGGGACGGCGATGCGTCGATGGAGCGGGTGCGGCGGGGGATCCACATCTCGATCAACGGCGTGGCGGCGGGGTTGCGGAACACAGGATGAGGGACGACCCCGGGTTGCACCCGGGCTACGCAACGCGACATTCGTAGCCCGGGTGCAACCCGGGACCTCAACCCGGCGCCGACGCGCCCGGCGGCGGCCGGCGCGCCACGTCGACCGGGTTCTCGCGCGCCCACGCCTCCAGGCTGCGCCCCGACGCGGCGATGCCGCGACGCGCCGCCGGCACCTCGCCGACTTGCCCCATGTCGCGCAGCCAGGTCAGCGTGCGACGCATGCTGTCGCAGCTGGCGGCCGGGTCGGCGCTGCGCGTGCTGACGAACTGCGCGACCGCGTCGCGCTCGATGCGCAGCGCCTCGAGCCGGTCGGCGGGCCAGCCCAGGCGCTTGCCCAGCGCCGCCCCCATCGCCCGGTCGAGCACGGTGGTGGAGCGCGTGGCCAGCACCTCGGCGACCTCGGCGCAGGTCTGACGCCGGTTCGCGTCGCGCAAGGCGTCGTCGCGGCAGAAGTCCAGGGCGGCCGAGTAGCTCGGCAGGGCCGTCGCCTCCTGCGCCGTGACATCGCCCAGGAGCTGCAAGGTGGCCGGCAGCGACGCGTCGTCGGACGGCACGTGCGCTGCGATCAGCTGCGGCAGCTGCCCCCAGCCGCTGTCGCTGCGGCTGGCGCGCGCGACGCGGTGCATGGCCTCGGCCTGGGCCGCCGGGTCCTTGCCCTGCTGCGCCTTGGTCGCCACGGCCAGCCACGGCACGGCGTTGTCGGGGTCGAGCTGGGCCCAGCGCTCGACCACGACGCCCTGGCAGGCGCCGGGCTGCGGCTTGGCAACAGCATGGCAGGCCGCGACGGCCAGCATGTAGACGTGCGGATCGCCGGTCGATGCGGCCATGCGGGCGAGCGTGTCGACGCGTCGGGCACAGGCGGCGCCATCGCAGCTGTCGGGCGCGCTGCGGCCGGCGCCGGACTCGATGAACAGCGCCGCTGCCTCGGGCCACTCGCCGCCGCGGCCGCGAACGGCCGCGACGATGCGCTCGCGCACCCGGGCCGCGTCGCCCGCGGCGCGGCCGCGTGCGACGGCACAGGCGGCCGGCTCGGCCGGAAGGCTGGCCGCGCCCGGCATCGTCGGCAGGGTCGCGATGCGTGGCGCGGCCGCACGCGGCGGCGGCACGGCCGCGACGCTGGCCGGCGCTCGCGCAGGCGCCGGCGCCAGCACGCGCGCCGGAAGCACCGCGGTGGGCGCGGGCGCAGGCGGGGGCGGCGGATCGGGCTGCGGCGAGGGCAGGCTGAACACGACCACCACCAGGGCCAGCCAGAGCAGTCCGATGCGGATCACCCGGCCCCAGCTGAAGGCCGGCGGGTCGAACCAGATGCGCGGCGCGCCCACGAACTGCTCCTACAGCCCCGCTGCGACCAGCGCCTCGCGCACCGCCGTGGCCTGGCGGCGCGACACCGCGAGCCATTCGTCGACCGGCGCGACCCGCACCGCCCAGCTCTCGCCGCCTTCCTCGTCGGCACCCGGGATGGCGCGACGCTCGAGGGCGCGCACCGCCCGCTTCGCGACCAGCGCATTGCGGTGCACGCGGATGAAGCGATCACCCAGGCGCTGCTCGAGCTCGCTCAGCGCGTCGTCGAGCACGTAGGTGTGCTCGGCCGTGCGCAGGGTGACGTACTTCAGCTCCGCCTTCAGGTACAGCACCTCGGACACCGGCACCCGCACCACCCGCCCCCGATCGCTGACCACCACCACCGGCTCGGCGCCGGGCACACCCGCCGGCACCTGGATGGCCAGGCGTTGCGCGACGCGCTGCAGCGCGGCGTGCAGCCGCTCGCGCCGCACCGGCTTGGTCAGGTAGTCGACGGCCTCCAGGTCGAAGGCCTTGAGCGCATGCTCGGCGTGCGCGGTGACGAACACCACCGCCGGCGGCTGGGGGCGCAGGCGCAGCTCGGCGGCGAGCTGGGTGCCGTCGCGGCCCGGCATGCGGATGTCCAGCAGCACCAGGTCGCAGCTTTGCGACTGCAGCCAGACCAGCGCCTGGGTGGCGTTGCCGCACTCGCCGACCACGCTGGCCCGCGGCTGGGGGCATTCCTCGACGAGGCTGCGCAGGCGCACCCGCGCCAGCTCTTCGTCGTCGACCACGAGCACCCGCATCATCACTGTCCCTCGTTCGCCCTCACAGCGGCACCACGATCTGCACTCGAAACACGTCCCGGTCCACCCGGGTGTCGAACTGCGCCGCCACATCGTGCATCAGGCGAAGCCGCTCGCGCACATTGCGCAGCGCGATGCCGTTGCCCGGGCGCGACGGCAGCCCCGGAACGGTGTTGACGATGGACACCACCGCCCGGCCCATCTTGACCCGCGTGCGCACCCGGATGATGCCCCCATCGGGGGCCGGCTCGACGCCGTGGCGCACGGCGTTCTCGACCAGCGGCTGCAGCAGCAGCGGCGGGACCCGCGCGGAAGCGGCGTCGGGGTCGAGCTCCCAGCTCACCTTGAGGCGGTCGCCGAAGCGGATCTGCTCGATCGCGAGGTAGCGCTGTGCCAGCTCGACCTCCTCGCCCAGGGTGACGGCCTCGCCGGTGTCGGTGAGCGCGACCCGGAACAGCTCGGCCAGGTCTTCGAGCACGTCTTCGGCGCGGGCCGGATCCAGGCGCACCAGGCTCAACGCGGTGTTGAGGGTGTTGAACAGGAAGTGCGGCCGGATGCGCGACTGCAGCTCGGCCAGCTTGGCCGTGGTGTCGGCCGGCAGGCGGGCCTTGGCGCGCATGCGCAGCCACTGGAAGACGGACCCCGCCATGCCGGCGCCCGCCAGCGCCGGGGCGACCCAGTGGCTGCGCACGAACGGGTCGAGGCCGGTGAGGGAGCCGAGGGTCCAGCCGAACACGCCGCTGGCGGCGCCCAGGACCAGCACCGCGGTCCATTGGGCGGCCGGCGGCAGCGCGCCCAGGGGTCGCTGGAGCAGGCAGGCCGACACCAGCCACAGCAGCACGCCGGGCAGCGCGACGGTCGATGCGACCGTCGCCAGGCCCATCCAGGTCGACAGGTTGCCGGCCGCGAACAGGGTGCCGATGGCGACGACACCGTTGACGAAGAGGACCGCCCGCAACACCACGCCGACATGGCACACGTCGAACACCGGCACCGGGCCGGCCGCGAGGACCTCGGCCGGCATCTCGAACAGGGTGCTGCCGAACGTGCTGTTGCGCAGGTCGCTGGGCCGCGTGGCGCCGAGTCCGTCGGCGGCCGGCCGGTGGGCGGAGGACGCGAACGTGGGCTCGACGCCGGGGTGCGATGGGGACGGTGGCATGGGGGCGCTCGATAGAATCGCAGCATTCCCATTGTCGCCAACTCCGGGGCCGCCGCCACCCCGCCGGCGCCCCTCCCACCCATGTCCGCCAACCAACTCGACAAGAAATCACAAGCCTGGTCCGCGCTGTTCTCGGAGCCCATGAGCGAGCTGGTCCAGCGCTACACCGCCAGCGTCTCGTTCGACCGCCGGATGTGGCGCGCCGACATCGCCGGCTCGCTGGCCCACGCCGAGATGCTGGCCGCGCAAGGCATCCTCGGCGCCGAGGACCTGGCGGCCATCCGCCGCGGCATGGCGCAGGTCAGCGAGGAGATCGAGTCCGGCCGCTTCGAATGGAAGCTCGAGCTGGAAGACGTGCACCTGAACATCGAGGCGCGCCTGACCCAGCTGGTGGGCGACGCCGGCAAGCGGCTGCACACCGGCCGCTCGCGCAACGACCAGGTCGCCACCGACGTGCGGCTGTGGCTGCGCGAGGAGATCGACGGCCTCGCGCCGCTGCTGCGCCGCATGCAGCTCGCGCTGGTCGAGGTGGCCGAGAAGCATGTCGACACTATCCTCCCCGGCTTCACCCACATGCAGGTGGCTCAGCCGGTGAGCTTCGCGCACCACCTGCTGGCCTACGTGGAAATGTTCGCCCGCGACGAGGAGCGCCTGGCCGACGTGCGCCGGCGCGTCAACCGCCTGCCGCTCGGCGCGGCGGCGCTGGCCGGCACCAGCTACCCGCTGGACCGCGGGCGCGTGGCCGCCTCGCTGGGCTTCGAGGGCGTGTGCCAGAACAGCCTCGACGCGGTGAGCGACCGCGACTTCGCGCTCGAGTTCGCGGCCTTCGCGAGCATCACGATGATGCACGTGTCGCGCCTGGCCGAGGAGATCGTGCTGTGGATGAGCCAGAGCTTCGGCTTCATCGACCTGGCCGACCGCTACTGCACCGGCTCGTCGATCATGCCGCAGAAGCGCAACCCCGACGTGGCCGAGCTGGCGCGCGGCAAGAGCGGCCGGGTGGTGGGTCACCTGATGGCCCTGCTCACGCTGATGAAGGGCCAGCCGCTCACCTACAACAAGGACAACCAGGAGGACAAGGAGCCGCTGTTCGACACCGTCGACACGCTGCGCGACACGCTGCGCATCATGTCCGAGATGGTGGGCGGCATCGTGGTCAAGAAGGAGGCGATGGAGCGCGCTGCCCTCAAGGGCTACGCCACCGCGAC
The DNA here is from genome assembly GCA_036377015.1 of Piscinibacter sp. Lineage (GTDB taxonomy): Bacteria > Pseudomonadota > Gammaproteobacteria > Burkholderiales > Burkholderiaceae_C > Albitalea. The sequence continues at coordinate 13,307 of DASUZE010000085.1, forward strand.
CGACCTGGCCGACTACCTGGCCAAGAAGGGCCTGCCTTTCCGCGATGCGCACGAGGTGGTGGCGCACGCGGTCAAGCATGCGATCGGCGAGGGCCTGGACCTGGCGGAGCTGCCGCTGGCGACCTTGCAGGGCTTTCACGCAGCCATCGCCGAGGACGTGTTCGAGGTGCTCAGCCTGCGCGGCTCGCTGAATGCGCGCAAGGTGCTGGGTGGGACCGCGCCGGAGCAGGTGCGGGTGCAGATCGCAAGGCACCGGGCGCGCCTGTGACGCTTGCGTAGCCCGGGTGCAACCCGGGAGCTGGGACGGTGGCCGCACTTGCGAGGGTGGTCGCGTCCCGGGTTGCACCCGGGCTACGGCTGTGTCCTCTGTGTTCTCTGTGGTGAGAACCTCTTGCGACGCGGCCCACAACCCTACGCCGTTGCAGGCATGGCCGCTTCCGGTACAACGCCGCGCATGAAAGCCGCCGCACTGGGCCTCCTCCTCGCCGCGACGATGGCGCAGGCGCAAGTCCCGCTGTCGAATTCCGGCATCGGCATCAACCTGGACGCCCAGAAGTACTGGCAGTCCGACTGGCCCTTCATCAACGAGCTCAAGCGCGCCGGCGGCTGGGGCACGAGCTGCGAGCCCTCGATGCCGCAGTGCCGCGACTTCGCCAAGGGCGGCTCGCCCAACGACACCAAGGAGCAGGACAAGCTCGAGCTCGACGCCGACGGCTGGGTCAAGCGCCTGCCGGCGGCCGACGACCCAAGCGTCAAGTACCGCGGCCTGTTCGTGCTGCTGTGGCAGGGCAACGGCGGCGCGCAGGCGCCCGGGCGCTACGTGGTGCTGTACGACGGCGAGGGCACGATCGGCTACGCCGGTGCGGGCAGGAAGATCGCCGCCGAATCGCGGCCCGGCCGCGACGTGCTCGAGGTCGTCAACCGCCCGGCCATGGGCCTGCAGATCCGCATCACGCGCATCGACGAGAACAACCACCTGCGCAACCTGCGCATCATCGGCCCCGGCGGCGTTTGCGCCGGCGCACCGCTGGTGTTCGTGGGCGAGGCCTCGCGCTGCAGCCCCGCCTCGTCCTTCCGCTCGCTGGAGCAGCTGAGCGCCACCCAGACCTTCCATCCGGCCTTCCTCGCCGACCTGCACGGCATGCGGGCCATGCGCTTCATGAAGTGGAACGGCACCGAGACCTCGACCTTGTCGCGCTGGGACCAGCGGCCCAAGCCGGGCGATGCCATGTGGAGCAGCGGCAACGGCGTGCCCTACGAGGCCATGCTGGAGCTCGCGTCCGCGGCCGGCGCCGATCCGTGGATCAGCGTGCCCTCGCGGGTCGACGACGACTTCCTGCTGCAGTTCGCGCGGCTGGCGAAGCGCTCGCTGCGCCCGGGCTCGGCGCTGTGGTTCGAGTACGGCAACGAGCCCTGGAACGCGGCGCCGCCCTGGAGCCAGGCCGGCGAGTTCTACGAGCAGAAGGCGCGCGCGGCCTGGCCCGGCGCCACGCAGCCGGCGTGGCAGCAGCGCCTGAACTGGTACGCGCTGCGCTCGGTGCAGGCCTGCCGCATCGTCAAGAGAGAGTTCGGCAACCAGGCCTCGCGGGTGCGCTGCGTCGCCAACGGCCAGGCCGCCAACCCCGCCATGTCGGAGACGGTGCTCGCCTGCGAGCTCGCGCGGCCGCTGGTCGGCGATCGCTGCTCGCGCGACTTCGATGCGCTGGCGATTGCACCGTACTTCGGCCACCAGATCGGCGACCCGCAGTACAAGGCAACCGTGGACCGCTGGCCCGACGAGCCCGACGGCGGCCTGGCCTCGCTGTTTCGGGAGATCACCGGGCGCGACGCGCAGGGCCAGCCCGCCGATGCGCCGATGTTCGCCGAGTCCAAGGGCCGCACGCCCCGCCAGGGCTCGCTCGAGCAGGTGCGCGGATGGATCCGCGCGAGCAAGCAGGTGGCCGACAAGCACGGCCTCCCGCTGGTGGCCTACGAGGGCGGTCAGCACATGATCGTGTACCGCGGCGGCAAGACCGAGGCGATGTTCCGCGCGGCCAACCGCGATCCGCGCATGGGGCAGGCGATCGAGCAGCTGCTGGCGGACTGGAAGGAGGCGGGCGGGCAGCTGTTCGTCGCCTTCAGCTACACGCAGCAGCCGTCGCGCGGCATGTTCTGGGGGATGAAGGAGCAGCAGACCGACGACGAGGCGCCGAAATGGAAGGCGATCAAGGCGTGGCGGGACCGGCCTTGCTGGTGGAAGGCGTGTGCGCGGTGACCCCGGGTTGCACCCGGGCTACGCGTTGGTAGCCCGGGTGCAACCCGGGACGCTCAACGCCGCCGAAACGGCGCCTGGTACATCCACACCCGTCGGCCGTCCGCGCACTGCAAGGTGTGCGTCGGGACGAGCCCGACCGCCTCGAACTCCAGGCTCGCCAGCCACGCCCCGCGCTTCAATTCGCGTACGGCCTTGTCGACCGCCCGCGCCATGCTCTCGGGACGCTGGAACACATAGACCATCGCGCAGTCCGACCAGTCGGCACGCCAGATGTCGGCACGGCGGACCTCGGCGAAGCGCGCACGCAAGGCACATATCACGCGCAAAGGCCAGCTCCACTCGAGGCCGACCAGGCACGCCTGCGGATACTCCCGCCGCAACTCGATCAGCCCGTCGCCGACGCCGCAGCCCGCATCGAGCACCCGCGCGCCCGCCGGCAGCGGCGCGAGCCGCGCCAGGCCTTCCAGCGCGCCTGCCGGTGTCGGGAACAAGGGCGCGTCGCGCCAGCTGTGCACCGGATAGACGATCCCCAGCGTGGCCAGCGGCAGCAGCCAGGCCCAGGCCGGCACCTCGCCGATCAGGCCCGATGCCGCGAGCGAGAGCGGAAAGCCCCAGGCGATGAACAAGCGCCGCCAGCGCGTGTCGCCGCGAAAGCTGAAGGTGATGGCCAGCGCCGCCGCGAGCAGCAGCGCCAGCATGGGCGACATCCTCAGCCAGCGGTGGCCGGCCAGGAAGACGCCCCAGGACGCGGCCCACACCAGCAGCGCCGGCAGGGGCCATGGCATGCGCAGCGGCGCGTGCCGGAGTGCGAAGCGATGTCCCATGCGACCTGCCTGGTGCGCCGCGATCAGAAGTGGAAGGCCAGGCGCAGGCCGCCCCAGTGCTTGCCGTTGACGGTGATCGGCGCCGCCGCTTCCTTCATCACGACGAAGTTGCCGCCGCCCATGTCGCGGCGATAGGTCTGCAGCAGGAAGGGCCGCTGGTTGCGCGCCGAGGCCAGCCCGGTGCGGTCGTTGAAGATGCGGCGATAGCGGCTGTTGGCGGTGTCCCACACCACGTCGCCGCGCTGCGGATGGCAGTACTTCTTGTTGTGCGTGGCCACGTAGCCGTTGCGGTCGACCGCGATGCAGAACACGACCTTGGGGCTCATCGCCAGCATGCGCTCCTGCACCTGCGGGAACAGGCGGTCGGCCAGCTCGACGAAGCGCGTGGTGTGCTGCTGCGGCTGGGTGCCCGGCATGGCCCGGTACTGCTCGTCGAACAGGTCGGCCATGGAAATGGTGGACGTGCGCAGCGAGTCCTCGAGCAGCTTGCCGACCTGGGCGGCGGCCTCCCGGGCCGCGGCGATGAAGGGCGTGTCCTCGGTCTCGATGCCGCAGTGCGACACCAGGTCGATCAGGTTCTCCGACACCTTCAGGAAGGACTCGCTGCGGCTCATCGCGGCGTCGAGCGCGCGGCCGGTCTGGTGCATCTCGGCCTCGATGGCCTTCATCTGCGAGTTGAGCCCGCCGCAGATCGCGCGGCTCTGCTCGGCCGCGGCGGTGATGCTCGCGACGCCGCTCTGCACGTCGGCCAGCGCGCGGTGGAAGCCGCCCTGCTGGGCCGCGTCCTGCGCGTCGTGGACGCGGATCTCGCGCGACAGCGCATCGATGCGCGAATCGAGCTCGCCCACCGTGCTCATGATCTCCTTGGACGAGGACTCGACCTTGGCGGCCAGGTCCTTGACCGCGTCGGCCACCACGCCGAAGCCGCGGCCGGCCTCGCCGGCGCGCTTGGCCTCGACCGAGGCGTTGAAGGCCACCAGCCGCGTCTGCAGCGCGATCTTGGTGATGGTCTGCGCCGCCTGCGACACCTGGCGCAGCGTCGAGACGATGCCGTTCACCTCGGTGCCCACGTCCTCCACCGCCTTGCGCGCGCGCTCGACCGCGCCCAGGCTCTGGTGCGAGACGCCGCTGATCGCGTCCTGCGCCGTGGTGATCTCGGTCACCTGCCCGGCCAGCGCGTTCAGCGCCTGGGCCTGGCGGGCCGACACCTTCTGCGTGTCTTCCATCAGGCCGCGCACCTCGGCGGCCTCGCGGCCCATGCTGGAGGCCTGCTTGCCGATGGAGTCGATGGCGGCGCGGAAGTCGGCCGGTGCGGACTCGACAGGCGCGTCGGACACGACCGGCTCGGTGGTGTCGGTGGAGACCTTGGTCTTCTTGAAAGGAGAGAACATGAGAGAGCTCCCGTTCAGTATTCGCGCAGCTTGACGCGCAATCGCGCGATCGACTGGCTGTGCAGCTGGCAGACGCGCGACTCGGTCACCTTCAGCACCGCCGCGATCTCTTTCAGGTTCATGTCGTGCTCGTAGTACATGCTCATCACGTACTGCTCGCGCTCGGGCAGGGACTTGATGGCGTCGACCAGGGCTTCGCGCATGCGCTGGTCCTGCAGCTGCGCCAGCGGGTTGAAGCCTTCGTCCGCGACATGGCGGTCCAGGTAGTCGTTGTCGCCCTCGTCGCCCGACATGTCCTCCAGGTAGACCAGCTGGGTGCCGCGCACCTTGCCGAGCAGCTCCTGGTATTCGGGCAGGGTGATGCCCATCTCGCGGGCGATCTCGCTCTCGGCCGGGGCGCGTCCCAATCGTTGTTCGAGCTTGTGCACCGCCGCCTCGATGCTGCGCTGCTGCTTGCGCGTGCCGCGCGACAGGTAGTCGTTGCCGCGCAGCTCGTCGAGCATGGCGCCGCGGATGCGCTGGGTGGCGAAGGTCTCGAACTGCACGCCTTGCGCGGCGTCGAAGCGCGACAGCGCATCGGTCAGTCCGATCATGCCGACCTGGATGAGGTCGTCGATCTCGACGTTGGCCGGCAGCTTGGCGATCATCTGGTGGGCCAGGCGGCGCACCAGCGGGCTGTACTGCTTGAGCATCGAGTTGACGTCGAGTTGGCCTTTGGCGGTGTACATGGTCGGCTCCGGAATCAGATCAGCGCGTGGCCGGCGTGCAAGGCCTCTGCACGGGCGGGCGCATCGCTCGCGTGGACGGGCGTGGACGGCGGCTGCAGGGTGTCGCGCGCCCAGCGGCGCAGCGCCGGCGACGGCAGCTCCTTCGCATCGGTGGCGGGATCGATCTGCACCCAGTCGCGCAACACCGCGCCCAGGAAGTCATCGGCGCAGGTCGCGATCTGCATCGCGATGCGCTCGGCGCGCGGCGAGGTGGTCGCGGCCGCGAGCAGCAGGTCGTGCACGATCAGCCCGGCGCGCTGCGTGAGCAGCTTCATCGAGGCGTAGGCATGCGTGACGCTGGCGGGATGGTCGTCGGCCAGCAGCAGCGGGCGCACCTCGCTGCGCGCGAACAGGCGGCACAGGTCGCTCGCGCCGGCATGGATCAGCACCGCGTCGGCCTCGGGCGCGGCATCCGCCACCGCCTGCAGGAAGGACGCGGTCGAGCCGTGCGTGTCGACGAACTTGATCGGCAGGCCGCGCGCGCCGAGGTAGGACACCTGGGCCGACAGCGGCTCGATGCACGACGCGAGGTCCAGCGTGGCCATCTCGTTGTGCGAAGGCGAATGCTCGCCGGCATCGACCACCAGCGTGTGGCGGCCGTGCTCGGCGAAGGCGGCGCACAGGCGCTCCAGCATCACGCCGCCGAAGGCCACGTGCGGGTTCGAGACCACGGGCACGAAGCAGACGCGGGCGTGCGCGAACAGGCGGCGCAGGCCATCGGCCTGGTCCAGCGGCGCGGGTCGGGAATGGAATCCGGTCATTGTTGTTCTGCTCAGGCGTGCAGGCCGGCGCCGCGGACCTGCGGTGCGGCGAAGATGAGGTTCATGTCGCTCGCGTCCATCTTGTAGGCGGTGCCGGCGACGGGGCGCAGCGCGCGGTGCACGAGGGCATGCGAGGACAGCCGGTGCCAGTCTTCCGGCACGCGCTGGCCGTTGGCCACGCCGACCACCTTGAGCTTGTGGCGGATCAGCGCGTCGAGGGCGGGCGCGAGCTTCACGGCCTCGTCCATCTTCGACAGGATCACGCCGCGCGCCAGGCTGGCGCGGTAGGAGATCAGCACGTCCTCGATGGTCTCGCCCTGCTGCGCCGCGTTGATCACGACCAGCTTCTGGATCGCGCGGTGGCCCAGCATGTCGAGCAGCTCGCGGGTGCGGCTGTCGCGCTGCGCCATGCCGGCGGTGTCGATGAGCACCATCTTCTTGGCCGACAGCAGGTCCAGCAGGTCTTCCAGCGACGCGCGGTCGTGGGCGGTGTGCACCGGCACGCCGAGGATGCGACCGTAGGTGCGCAGCTGCTCGTGGGCGCCGACGCGGTAGGCGTCGAGCGTGACCAGGCCCAGGTTGGCGGCGCCGTACTTGGTGGCGAAGGCCGCGGCGAGCTTGGCGGTGCTGGTGGTCTTGCCCACGCCGGTGGAGCCGACCAGCGCGTACACGCCGCCCTGGTCTTCGAGCGCGGCCTCGGACTCGCCGGTCATCAGGTTGCGCTCGAGCACGCCGGCGGCCCAGGCGGACTCGTCGGGCGTCTCGGGGCTCAGGCTCTCGGCCAGCTTGCGGATCAGCGCCGGCGAGAAGCCGCAGTCGAGCAGCTTCTGGGTGAGGCGGGCCTGGCCGGGCTGGCGCTGCAGCTTCTCCATGAAGGCGAGCGCGCCGAAGCGCTCCTCGATCAGGCCCTTCATCGATCGCAGCTCGTTCATCATCTCCTGCTCGCGGCGCGCGGCGGTCGCGTCGTCGGCGGCGCGGCGCGCGCGCTGGGCGTTCTCGGCGGCGACATCGGCCAGCGAAGGCACCGCCGGCTCGGGCGCGGCGGCGATCTCCTCGCGCAGCACCGGCGTCTGGCGCAGCACGGCTTGCGCGGCCTGCGCCACCGGCACGGCCGGCGCCTCGGCGGGCGCGCTCATGCGGGCGGTCAGCTTGGCCTGCAGCGGGCTCAGCTCCGGCTCGACGCGATCGACGGCGGGCGTTTCGGCCTTCAGCGCGGCCTCGCGGCGCTTGAGCATGCGTTCGCGCACGTAGTCCTGGAACGAGAGCGTGCTCATCGCGAGCTGCTCGACATCGCGCTGGACCTCGTCGACCGGCGTGACCGGGCCACGCAGCGCGGGCTTGGCGGCGGGTGCGGTCTTGGCGGAAGGCTTGGCAGCGGGCGCGGCGATGCGCTCGATGTGCTGCATGCTGTCGGGCGCCATGGCCAGCACTTCCACGCCTTCGGCGCAGGGCTTGGTGGACAGCACGACGGCGTCGTCCCCGAGGGACTGGCGCACCATGACCAGCGCGTCGCGCGAGGTCTTCGCGCTGAATCGTTTGACGTTCATGCTGTGGCTCCCGACAGGGATGTGTGTTGTTCGACCGTTGCACCCCGGGTTGCACCCGGGCTACGCGGAAATGTTGTCGTGCGCGGCCCCGTAGCCCGGGTGCAACCCGGGGTCGTCCATCCATTCGTCATGCCGTGCCTCCGATGATCGAACCGATGCGGATCGAGTGCGTCTCGGGAATCTCGCTGTGACCGAGGACACGCAAGCGCGGCGCCGCGCGCTTCAACAGCCGTGCCATCGGCGCGCGGATCAGATCGGGCACCAGCAAGCAGGCCGGCACCCCCATGTCTTCCTGCCGCTTGGCCGACTCGGCCGCGCTGCGCGTCAGCGTGTCGGCCACGCCCGGATCCAGCGCGGCCCCGTGCGGCGAATTCAGGGCCTGGGTCACCAGGCGCTCCAGCTCGGGCTCCAGCGCGATCACGTCGAGCTCGCGCGTCGGGCCGTAGATCTGCTGCACGATGGACGGCGCCAGGTGGATGCGGATGCGGCGCGCCAGCTCGTTCGGGTCGGTGACGGTGGCCGCATGCTCGGCCAGGCTCTCGACGATGGAGCGCATGTCGCGGATGTGCACGCCTTCCTCCAGCAGGAGCTGCAGGACCTTCTGCAATGCGGCGATGCCGACCATCTTGGGGACCACGTCCTCGATCAGTTTGGGTGCCAACTTCGTCACGTGCTCGACGAGCTGCTGGGTTTCAACGCGACCCAACAGCTTGGCCGCATGGAGTTGCATCAAGTGTGAAAGATGGGTCGCGACGACAGTCGAGCAATCAACAACCGTAAATCCGGCCATTTGCGCTGCCTCTCGCTGGCGCTCCTCGATCCACACCGCGGGCAGTCCGAAGGCCGGATCCTTGGTCGCCGTGCCGATGAGGTGGGTGGTCGCTCCGCCCGGGTTGATGGCCAGCCACATGCCGGGGAAGGCCTCGCCCTCGCCCACCACCGCGCCGCGCAAGGTCAGGCGGTACATGCTGGGCTTGAGCTCGAGGTTGTCGCGGATGTGCACCGGCGGCGGCAGGAAGCCGACCTCCTGCGCGAACTTCTTGCGCACGCCCTTGATGCGCGCCAGCAGGTCGCCTTCGCGCGCCTTGTCGACCAGCGCGATGAGCCGGTAGCCGACCTCCAGGCCCAGCGTGTCCACCGGCTGCAGGTCGTCCCAGCTGGCCTCGGCGTTGGCCGGCGGCAGCTCGCGCGGCGGCGGCGGCGCGGCGGCGCGCGCCTTGTTGCGCTGGTGCAGCGACCACGCGAAGTACCCGAGTGCGCCGGCGATGAGCAGGAACACGAGGTGCGGCATGCCGGGGATCAGGCCCAGCGTGCCGATCACGCCCGACACGATGGCCAGCGAGCGCGGCGAGTCGAAGACCTGCTTGGCGATCTGGCTGCCGACGTCGCTGTCCTTGCCGACGCGCGACACCACCATCGCCGCGGCCACCGAGATCAGCAGCGCCGGGATCTGCGCCACCAGCGCATCGCCCACCGCCAGCAGCACGTAGCTGTTGGCCGCGTCCGAGGCGCTCAGGTCGTGCTGCGCCACGCCGATGATGAAGCCGCCGATGATGTTGATGAACAGGATCAGCAGGCCGGCCATGGCGTCGCCGCGCACGTACTTCGACGCACCGTCCATGGAGCCGAAGAACTCCGCCTCCTCGCCCACTTCGGCGCGGCGCTTCTTGGCTTCCTTCTCGTTGATGAGGCCGGCGTTCAGGTCGGCGTCGATGGCCATCTGCTTGCCGGGCATCGCATCCAGCGTGAAGCGCGCGCCGACTTCGGCGATGCGCTCGGCGCCCTTGGTCACCACCACGAAGTTGATGACCACCAGGATGGCGAACACGATCAGGCCGACCGCGAAGTTGCCGCCGATCAGGAAGTGGCCGAAGGACTCGATCACCGCACCGGCCGCGCCCGGGCCGGTGTGGCCGTCGAGCAGCACCACGCGGGTCGAGGCCACGTTCAGCGACAGTCGCAGCAAGGTGGTGAGCAGGATCACCGTCGGGAAGGCGGCGAAGTCCAGCGGCCGGACCATGTAGGCGGCGACCATCATCACCATCAGCGCCATCGCGATGTTGAAGGTGAACAGCAGGTCCAGCGCGAAGGCCGGCAGCGGCAGCACCATCATCGCCAGCACCATGACGATGAACACCGGCGCCATCAGCGCGCGGATGGCGCCGGCGTTGGGGCCCAGCCATTTCTGCAGTTGTTGGATGAGCGAGCTCATGGTGTGGCCCGGGTGCAACCCGGGGTCGCGCAGTCATGGGGGTTCCCGGGTTGCACCCGGGCTACGGAATTCATGGCGCCGCCTCGTTGTGCGGGTCGAGCTCAGCGGGCACGGCCAACGTCGGCAGCTCGCCCGGCATGGGCGCGTGGCCGGCCAGCGCGGCGCGCAGCTGGTAGACGTAGGCCAGCACCTGCGCCACCGCCGAGAACAGCGCCGCGGGGATCTCGCGGTCGAGGTCGGCGTGGGCGTACAGCGCGCGGGCCAGCACCGGTGCCTGCAGCACCGGCACCTGGTGGTTCTTCGCGAGGTCGCGGATGGCCATCGCGACCAGGTCGGCGCCCTTGGCGACGACCCGCGGCGCGGCCATCTTCGTGTCGTCGTACTTGAGCGCGACCGCGTAGTGGGTCGGGTTCATCACGACCAGGTCGGCCTTGGGCACCGCGGCCATCATGCGGCGGCGCGACATCTCTCGCATGCGCACCTTGATCTTGGCCTTGACCTCGGTGTTGCCCTCGATCTCCTTGTGCTCCTGCTTGAGCTCCTGGTGGCTCATCTTCAGTCGCGAGGCATGCAGGTGGTGCTGCAGCGGCGCGTCGATGGCGGCGAACACCGCCAGCGCCAGCAGCAGCAGCATCAGGCCGCCGAGCACGGTGCTGCCCACCTGCTGCAAGGCGGCGGGCAGCGGCATGGCGATCACGCCGCCGAAGGTCTCGATGTGGCCGCGCAGGTAGAGCGCGCCGATCGTGCCCAGCACCAGCGCCAGCGCGCAGGCCTTGAGCGCGTCGATGAGCTGCTGCCTGGAAAGGATGCGCGGCAGGCCGGCGATGGGGTTGAGCTTGTCGAACTTGGGCGCGAGGGGCTTGAGCGTCCAGTTCCAGCCGCCGATCAGCACGCTGCCGGCGATCGCGACGCCGGCCATCAGGGCGCCCAGCGGCACCACGATCCACAGCAGCTTGACGCCCATGGCGCCGAGCCGCTCGATCATCGCGTCGGGGTGAGCGAGCGCTGCGTTGTCGAAGTGGAGCGCGTCGGCGAGCAGGGTTTGCAGCCAGGCGGTGAGCTGCGGCGCCAAGGCGACCAGCACCGCGCCGCCGGCGGCAATCGCAGCGAAGTGCCCGAGGTCACGCGATCGCGCGACCTGGCCTTCCTCGCGCGCTTTCTGGAGCTTGCGGGGGGAGGCGGGGAGATTGCGGTCCTGACCGGGGGTGTCTGCCATGGCGAAGCGCTATGGAAGCGCTTCGTCATTGTTCCGATCGGGTCGAAAACTTGAGGGAGATGAAAGGGGAGGAAACCGGATATTTCCGCCGGGTCCCGGGTACGTAGCCCGGGTGCAACCCGGGACTCAAGGTCTGACTAGAACCCGAGGCTCGCGAGCAAGTCGTCCACTTCGCCCTGGTTGCTCACCACATCCGTGCGATTCGTCGGATCCACCACCGGCCCATGCAAGGTATCCGGATCCACCGTCACCTTCGCGACCTGCTCCGGCGGCGCCACCTGGATCAGCAGCTTCACCAGGCTGTCCTCCAGGTCGCCGGCCAGCTTCACGACCTTGGCGACCACCTGTCCGGTCAGGTCATGGAAGTCCTGCGCCATCATGATGTCGGTCAGGTGCTGGTCGATGCGCGCCGTGGAAGCCTCGACATCGGCGACGAAGTTGATCACCGACCCCGATGCCACCGCCCGCACCGGATCGGCCACGATGGACTTGGCGATCTCGCGCGTCTCGCGGGCGATCTTCTCGTGCTCGGCCTTGGCCTGGTCGACCGAGTTCAGCACCTTCTCCGCCGCGTCGCCGGTCTTCTTGGCGACGTAGTTGAGGCGGCTGCGCGCGTCGGGCAGGTTGTCGGCGGCGATCTGCAGGTGGGGCATCACGCCCAGCTGCTGCAGCGTGTCGTGCAAGAGCCGCGTGAGGTGGCCGATCTGCTCGTAGACCTCGGGCGAGGCGCCCACCGGGGCCGGCGGCGCAAGCATGGTGACGTCATCCATCTTCATGTTCTTGTCCTTCAGGCCGCCGCCATCAGCTTCTGCATGATCTTCTGGACCTTCTCCTCCAGCGTGGCCTTGGTGAAGGGCTTGACGATGTAGCCGGCGGCGCCGTCCTGCGCCGCGCGCACGATGTCTTCCTTGCGCGCCTCGGCGGTGACCATCAGCACCGGGATGTGCTTGAGGCCCTCGTCCTTCTTCACCGCCGCGAGCAGCTCGAAGCCGTTCATGTTCGGCATGTTGATGTCGCTGACCACGAAGTCGAACTTCGCGTTCTTCAGCATGTTCAGGGCCACCGCGCCGTCCTCGGCCTCCTCGGCGTTGTTGTAGCCGATCTCCTTGAGCAGGCCGCGCACGATGCGGCGCATGGTCGAGAAGTCGTCGACGATCAGGAACTTCATGTCGGTCGGGGGGGTGCTCATGGCTTGTCCTCGTTGGAGGCCGTCAAGTGGGGCTTGCGGCCTTTATCGGGCGATTGAAGGGGAAATTGAGGGCGCGGCGTCGGCCGCCGGCACGCCGGGGGCGGGAGGATCCGACAAATCCACGGGTTCGGTCGGGCGGCCGAAGAAGCGGTCCTCGGCGTCGCGGTTCATCACGATGATGCTGATGCGGCGGTTGGCCGGATTGAGCGGGTCCTCGCGGTCCAGCAGGGAGCTCGATGCGAGCCCTTGGACCCGCAGCACGCGGTCGTCGGGCAGCCCGCCGGCCACCAGCTCGCGGCGCGAGGCGTTGGCGCGGTCGGCCGACAGCTCCCAGTTGCTGTAGCCGCGCTCGCCGGCGCTGAAGCCGGCGGCGTCGGTGTGGCCCTCCAGCGTGAGCCGGTTGGGCACCTCGGTGAGCACCTCGCCGATCAGGCGCAGCAGCTCGCGCATGTAGGGCTGCACGGTCGCGCTGCCGGTGTTGAACATCGGGCGCTGCTGCTCGTCGACGATCTGGATGCGCAGCCCGTCGGCGGTCATGTCCAGGCGGATCTGCGAGCGCAGCGCGGCGAGCTTGGCGCTGTTGGCCAGCTTGCCCTCGAAGTTGTTCTTCAGTCCCTGCAGGCGCTCCAGCTCGGCACGCCGCTGGGCGGCCTTGTAGGCTTGCAGGTTGATCGTCTTGCGGCTCTTCTCGGAGTCGCCGGCCTTCACCTGGCCGCCCTGGCGCGACAGGTCGACGCCCCCGCCCTTGATGACGTGCGAGGAGTCGCCCGACCCGCTGCCGCCCATCAGCGCCACCTTGAGCGGCGAGTTGAAGTAGTCGGCGATGCCCTTCTTGTCGCCCTCGGTGGTCGAGCCGAGCAGCCACATGAGCAGGAAGAAGGCCATCATCGCCGTGACGAAGTCGGCATACGCGATCTTCCAGGCGCCGCCGTGATGGCCGTGGCCGCCCTTCTTGATGCGCTTGACGATGATGGGTTGGAGCTTTTTCGAATCACCGGCCATGGCATGTCACCCGTAGCCCGGGTGCAACCCGGGGTTCGACGTCGGCGGGTGCACCCCGGGTTGCACCCGGGCTACTCATTTCTTGCCCTTCACGTGGCTCTCCAGCTCCGCAAAGGTCGGCCGATCCGCCGAATACAGCACCTTGCGCCCGAACTCCACCGCCACCTGCGGCGCATAGCCCTGCATGCTGGCCAGCAGCGTCGTCTTGATGCACTGCAGCTCCTTGGTCCCCTCGTCGTTCTTCTGCTCGAGCAAGCCGCCCAGCGGCTCGACCACGCAGTACGCGAGCAGGATTCCGAGGAAGGTCCCCACGAGCGCCGAGCCGATCATGGCGCCCAGGATGGCCGGGGGCTGTCCGACCGATCCCATGGTGTTCACGACACCCAGCACCGCCGCCACGATGCCGAACGCCGGCAGTGCGCCCGCCAGGCGCGCGATCGCCTGGACCGGCGCGTGCTGCTCGTGGTGATGGGTCTCGATCTCGCTGTCCATCAGGCTCTCGATCTCGTGGGCGTTCAGGTTGCCCGAGACCATCATGCGCAGGTAGTCGGTGATGAACTCCACCACGTGGTGGTCGCTGCCGACGGTGGCGTACTTCTGGAACAGCGGCGAGGCGTGCGGGTCTTCCACATCCTTCTCGATCGACATCAGCCCTTCCTTGCGGGCCTTCTGCAGGATGTCGAAGAGCAGCGCCATGAGCTCCATGTAGCGCGCCTTGGAGTACTTCGAGCCCTTGAGCAGGCCGGGGATGGCGCCGATGGTCGCCTTGAGCACCTTGGGCTGGTTGTTGACGGTGAACGCGCCCAGCGCGCCGCCCAGGATGGCCAGCAGCTCGGTGGGCAGGGCGTGCAGGATCACGCCGATGTTGCCGCCATGCACGATGTAGGCGCCGAAGATGCAGCCGAGCGCAACGACGTAGCCGATGATGACGAACATGGTGGTGCGGTGTTATTCGGGCATCGCCCCGGCCGCGACGTGCGCCCGGTCGATCTGCGGGCTTTATCGGCCCGTGTCGAGTCCACTTGAGTGTGCGGGCGAACGCCACGCACCGATCGCCGCATCAAGCCGGCCTTCCCGGCGCAAAACGGCGGGGCAAAAAAAGCGGGCCCTCGCGGGCCCGTTGTGGAAAGCACACTTGGATGTGCCAGGAGGAGACAAGACAAGAAAAACCGGATACGTGCCCTTTATCGGCGCCCCGCAGCGAAACTTCAAACCGCTTCGCGACGCACCCGGGCTCAGCGTGAATTAGTGCATCTGAATTCCACCGGCGGCGCGGCCCTTGCCGGCGCGCGCGGGCGGGTTGCACAGACCGCACACATAGTGCTTGGCGATCTCGTGCGGATGGGTGACGAACTTGCCGCCGCACTTGGAGCAGGCGGTCAAGGTGAGCATGCCGTTGTCGACGAACTTCACCAGGCGCCAGGCGCGGGTGATCGACAGCAGCTGCTCCAGTCCCTGAGCGGTGGTCTGTTCTTGGTAGAGCTGGTAGGCCTTGATCACGGTGTCGATCTCGTCCATCTCGGCGACCTTGTTCAGGTACTCGTGGATGTTGAGGAACAGCGACGCGTGGATGTTCGGCTGCCAGGTCATGAACCAGTCGGTCGAGAACGGCAGCTGGCCCTTGCTCGGCGACTTGCCCGAGACTTCCTTGTAAAGGCGCAGCAGGCGCTCGTAGGACAGGTCGGTTTCCGACTCCAGCACCTGCAGGCGGGCGCCCAGGTTGATCAGCGTGACAGCGCGCTCGATCTGCTTGGCTTCGGTGAGGATGCTCTTGGTGCGCATGGTGTGTGGCGAATCTTGTTGCGGCCCGGGCGAGACCTGCGTCTCACCCGGGCGTCGGCAGCGTCCCAACGACGCTTCCCTTCCCTTTGAATTCGTTCAGGCAGCTTCCTGGTGGCGGCCGGCCATCAGGATGCTGGCGTGCAGACGCGTGGTCGTGTCGTTGGCCGCCTTGCCGTGATTGGTGAGCAGGCCCCACACCAGGTCGTCGTCCATGCGGAACTTGCACAGCAGGGTGTTGCCCGAGGCGATCTTCATCATCTGGGCGGGGCTCAAGAGCGCGATCAGGGCAGCGTTCTCCTCGCTGATGCCCAGGCGGTACAGCGCCTGTTCACGGTCCGCGCGGATCAGGCTCTGGGCCAGCATCAGGTAGGACAGGTTGGCTTCACGGATTTCGCTGAGGATCTGGTCGGCGTTCATTGGTCTGTGGCTCCGGGTTGTCTCGTGTGTCGTCGCTTGTGCGATTGCTTCAACGTGAAACGGATTGTGATGACCCGGATTGGCACCCGACATCAGGTCAGTTCTGTGGCTTGAGTCCCGCTTCTTCCATGGGCGATGTAAGGCAACTTCCTACAGGCAGACCCTTGCTGGGATCGCCCTTGCGTGAAACCAAAACGCAAGACTCAGGGATTCTTCGGATCAATTCATTGGATCGCTGGTCTTGACATGAGTGCGCAAGAGTGCGCAAGCGGCAACCCTAAAGTTCTTGAAAGCGCGCTCCGATAAGCATCCCAACGCTCCCGGCAACGGGAACGTGGTCCGGTTAGCCGGCCGAGGGTTGGACAGCGATACAGCGCTTCAAGACTCCGCGGTTGACTAGCGTCGGGCGGTCGGTGCGAAGGGCAAAGGGGCCCGAACACCGACAGGCAACGGTGACGAGAGGGGAAGCCTTCGAAGGCACCGCGTGTAACGCCGGCGGCTAGGCCGGGAGTCCATCAACTTATTGGAGTCATCTCATCATGGGAATGTCGATCAACACCAACGTGTCCTCGCTGACCGCGCAACGCAGCTCGAGCAAGGTTCAGGATGCCCTGTCCACCTCGATGGCGCGCCTGTCCTCCGGCCTGCGCATCAACAGCGCCAAGGACGACGCCGCCGGCCTCGCGATCTCGGAGCGCTTCACCACCCAGATCCGCGGCCTGAACCAGGCGGCCCGCAACGCGAACGACGCGATCTCGCTGGCGCAGACGGCCGAAGGCGCGCTGGGCAGCGTGGGCGACAACCTGCAGCGCATCCGTGAGCTGGCCGTGCAGGCCGCGAACGCCACCAACAGCGCGTCGGACCGCACCGCCCTGCAGTCGGAAGCCGCACAGCTGGTCTCCGAAGTGCAGCGCGTGGGCACGCAGACCGCCTTCAACGGCATCAAGCTGCTCGACGGCTCGTTCACCTCGCAGGCCTTCCAGGTCGGCGCCAACGCCGGCGAGACCATCTCGGTGAGCTCGATCGTCGATGCGCGCACGTCTTCGCTGGGCAGCCACGCGCTGACCGCCGACGGCACGATCACCGGCAACGTCGTCACCGCCGCCAGCGGCGCCGTCACCAACGGCGTCACCGCCGCGACGGCCGGCACGGCCTTCACGATCACCACGCCGGCCGGCACGACCAGCCCGATCACGTACGCCGCCAACGCCGGCGCCGACGCGATCGCCAGCGCCATCAACACCGCCGGCGGCAACATCGGCGTGACGGCCTCGGCGTCGAACAGCGCCGTGCTGAGCGGCGTGAGCGCTGCCGGCACGCTGAGCTTCTCGCTCAACGGCTCGGCCGTCTCGGCAGTCGTCGCCGACCAGAACGACCTGAGCAGCCTGGTCTCCGCCATCAACGGCGTGGCCGGCGCCTCCGGCGTGACCGCGACCTTCACCACCACCAGCGCGAAGAACTCCATCACGCTGAGCACGACCGACGGCCGCAACATCAACCTGCAGGACTACGCCTCGACCGGCGGCGCGACCGAGACGGTCAGCTTCGGCGGCACGACCCTGACCGAAGGCACCACGGTGTCGGCGGTCAAGACCGGCACGGTGGCCCTGAGCAGCACCAAGGGTGCGATCGCGACGGCCAACGCCAGCGCGCAAGTGTTCGGCTCGGCCGGCGTCAACAACAGCTCGTTCTCGTCGCTCGCCGCCGTGGACCTGTCGACCGCCGCCAACGCGACCAGCGCCCTGTCGGTGCTCGACGCCGCGCTGTCGCAAGTCAACAGCAGCCGCGCCGACCTCGGTGCGATCCAGAACCGCTTCTCGTCGACCATCTCCAGCCTGCAGACGACCAGCGAGAACCTGACCGCTTCGCGCAGCCGCATCCAGGACGCCGACTTCGCCTCGGAAACGGCGAACCTGTCGCGCGCCCAGGTGCTGCAACAAGCCGCCACGGCGATGGTGGCCCAGGCCAACCAGATGCCGCAGCAAGTGCTGCAGTTGCTGCGCTGATTTCTCCTCAACGGGTAAACCGCTCCCCGCAAGGGGACGGGCACGGGGACAGCCCGTGGGACGCGAAAGCGGCCCACGGGCTTTTTTCCATTCGTAGCCCGGGTGCAACCCGGGGTGCGACGGTTGGTGCGTCCCGGGTTGCACCCGGGCTACGACGTCGCCATTCGTGCCGATCCGCACACGAACTGCCGGCCAAACCCGGCCCTTTTCGATCCTTTGCGCCGCCACCCCACTCCCCACAATCGCCCCATCACTCCATCGTCCGATGAGGTGGTCACGCCGGCGCGGGAGCCGGATGTCCAGCGACACACAGGAGACCCACCGTGGCCCAAACCATCAACACCAACATCTCCTCGCTGACCGCACAACGCGCGGCCGGCAAGGTGCAGGACCAGCTGGCGACCTCGATGGCTCGCCTGTCCTCCGGCCTGCGCATCAACAGCGCCAAGGACGACGCCGCCGGCCTCGCCATCTCGGAGCGCTTCACGACCCAGATCCGCGGCCTGAACCAGGCGGCGCGCAACGCCAACGACGGCATCTCGCTGGCCCAGACCGCCGAAGGCGCGCTGGGCAGCGTGGGCGACAACCTGCAGCGCATCCGTGAGCTGGCCGTGCAGGCCGCGAACGCCACCAACAGCGCGTCGGACCGCGCGGCACTGCAGTCGGAAGCCGCGCAGCTGGTCTCCGAAGTGCAGCGCGTGGGCACGCAGACCGCCTTCAACGGCATCAAGCTGCTCGACGGCTCGTTCTCGGCCCAGACCTTCCAGGTCGGCGCCAACGCCGGCGAGACCATCCAGGTCGCCGGCATCGTCGATGCACGCACCTCCTCGCTGGGCAGCCATTCGCTGACCGCCGACGGCTCGGTCACCGGCAACGTCGTCACCGCCGCCAGCGGCGTGGTCACCAACGGCGTCACCGCCGCGACGGCCGGCACCGCCTTCACGGTGACGACGCCGGCCGGCAGCACCAGCCCGATCACCTATGCGGCCAACGCCGGCGCCGACGCGATCGCCGCCGCCGTCAACACCGCCGGCGCCAACGTCGGCGTGTCGGCCACCGCCTCGAACAGCGCCGTGCTGAGCGGCGTGAGCGCGGCGGGCACGCTGAGCTTCACGCTCAACGGCTCCGCCGTCTCCGCCGTCGTCGCCGACCAGAACGACCTGAGCAGCGTGGTCTCCGCCATCAACGGCGTGGCCGGCGCCACCGGCGTGACCGCGACCTTCACCAACACCACGGCGAAGAACTCGATCACGCTCACGACCACCGACGGCCGCAACATCAACCTGCAGGACTACGCCTCGACCGGCGGCGCGACCGAGACGGTCAGCTTCGCCGGCACGACCCTGACCGAAGGCACCACGGTGTCGGCGGTCAAGACCGGCACGGTCGCGCTGAGCAGCACCAAGGGCGCGATCTCCACCGCCAACGCGAGCGCGCAGGTGTTCGCCGCCGCGGGCGTCAACAACAGCTCCTTCTCCTCGCTGGCGGCGGTCGACCTGACGACGGCCGCCAACGCGAGCGCCGCGCTGTCGGTGATCGACGCCGCGCTGTCGCAAGTCAACAGCAGCCGCGCCGACCTGGGCGCGGTGCAGAACCGCTTCACCTCGACCATCGCCAGCCTGCAGACGACCAGCGAGAACCTGACCGCTTCGCGCAGCCGCATCCAGGATGCGGACTTCGCGTCGGAGACGGCCGCGCTGTCGCGTGCGCAGGTGCTGCAGCAGGCCGCGACGGCGATGGTGGCCCAGGCCAACCAGCTGCCGCAGCAGGTGCTGCAACTGCTGAAGGGCTGAACGTAGCCCGGGTGCAACCCGGGGCAACCAGTGGGCCGTGGCATCCCGGGTTGCACCCGGGCTACTCAAGTTTTTTCGGCATCGGCCGATAAGGAAACGCCATGGCCACCATCTCCTCCCCCGGCATCGGCAGCGGACTCGACGTCAGCAGCATCGTCACGCAGCTGGTGGCGCTGGAGCGCAAGCCCATCGAGCAGCTGCAGGCGCAGGCATCGACCATCCAGTCGAAGCTGTCGTCGTTCGGCCTGCTGCAAAGCTATGCGGTGAACGTGCGCGACATCGCCGATCGCCTGGCCAAGCCCGAGTTCTGGACCGGCACCGCCGCGACCAGCGCCGATGCCGCCAGCGTGGCCGTGAGCTCCACCCCCACCGCCACCGCGGGCTCCTACCTCGTCAACGTGACCTCGCTGGCCAAGGCGCAAAGCCTGGCGTCCAAGGCCTATTCCGCATCGACCACCTCGGTGGGCACGGGCACGCTGCGCATCGAGCTCGGCTCCTGGGACGACGGCCTCACCACCTTCACGCCGAATGCGGCCAAGGTGCCGGTCGACATCAGCGTTCTGGCCGGCGCGGATTCGCTGGACGCCATCAAGACCAAGGTCAACGCCGCCAACGCCGGCGTGACGGCGTCCATCGTCAACGATGCGAGCGGCGCCAGGCTGGTGTTCACCTCGACCGCCACCGGCGCCACGAGCGCGGTTCGCGTCACCGCCACCGACGACGACGGCAACAACACCGATGCGAGCGGGCTGTCGGCACTGGCCTTCAACCCGCCCGCCGCCACCGGCCAGATGTCGCAGACGCAGGCCGCGAAGAACGCCAGCGCCACGGTCAACGGCCTGGCGGTGTCGTCGGCCACGAACAAGCTCGAGAACGTGATCTCCGGCGTGACGCTCACGCTGTCGAAGGAGACGACCTCGCCGGTCGAGGTCAAGGTGGCGCAGGACACGGCGACCATCAAGAAGGCGATCGGCGATTTCGCCAAGGCCTTCAGCGACATGAACGGCTACATCACCGCCCAGACCAAGTACGACGCCACCACCAAGAAGGCGGCGGCGCTGCAGGGCGACCGCGGCACGCTGGCGCTGCAGAGCAACCTGCGCAGCCTGTTCCTGGACAACAGCAGCGCCTCGCTGGTCTATTCCCGCCTGTCGGACATCGGCCTGGAGCTGCAGGCCGACGGCTCGATGAAGGTCAACGACACCAAGCTGAGCGCGGCCCTGGCGAACAACAGCGCCGAGGTGACCAAGCTGTTCTCGAGCACGGCGTCGGCCGACAGCGCCGAGCAGGGATTCGCGGTGCGCGCCAAGGCGCTGGCCGCCAAGCTGGTCGCCAGCGACGGCTCGATCACGACACGCACGCAAAGCCTGCGCGACAGCATCACGCGCAACCAGAAGGACCAGGACCGGCTCGAAAAGCGGGTCGCGCTGGTGCAGGCGCGCCTGACCAAGCAGTACGGCTCACTGGACACGCTGATGAGCCAGATCAGCACGACGAACAGCTCGCTGACGCAGTCGCTGAAGGCGCTGGCGGCACAGAGCGAAGCGATCGCGAAAGGGTGACGGGTAGCCCGGGTGCAACCCGGGTCGGCGGACGCAACCCGGGTTGCACCCGGGCTACGAAGAATGGCCTTGAAACACCGTCCGATCCGTCTTCAAGTTCGCGCTGTCCCCAACCGATATCCATGGCAGAGCAACGCAACACAGCCCACGCCATGTTCGCACCCTTCAAGCACCAGGCCCACGCCTACAGCAACATCCACGTCGAGACCAGCGTCCAGGACGCCGACCCGCACCAGCTGGTCGCCCTGTTGCTCGACGGCGCCCTGGGCGCGATTGCCGCCGGCGTGAGCGCGATCGAGCGCGGCGACATCGCCGCCAAGGGACGCGCCATCTCCAAGGCGGTCGCCATCGTCGACGAAGGCCTGCGCGGCGCGCTCGACCTGCAAGCCGGCGGCGTGGTCGCCCAGACCCTGCACGACCTCTACTCCTGCGTGCTGCTGCGCCTGACGCAGGCCAACGCGCACAACGACGCCGCCATGCTGCGCGAATGCAGCGAGCTGCTCGCGCCCATGCGCGACGCCTGGAACGCGATCAAGCCGCAGCGCATGGCGGCCTGAGACATTCGATGCAAGCCAAGAACACATTCAGCGGAGCCCCCATGAACCCCGTCCTCCTGAATTACTACGAGGCGATCGAGAAGGCGAGCCAGGACATGCTGGAGGCCGCGCGCGCCGGCAACTGGGATCATGTGGTCAAGCTCGAGGGCGCCTGCGCGCTGCTCATCTCGCAGCTCAAGCACGCGGCCGCCAAGCACAGCATGGGGCCGGAAGAGGCGCAGCTGAAGTCGCGCATCATGCAGCGCATCCTCGTCAACGACGCCGAGATCCGCCAGCTGGCCGAGCCCTGGCTCGAGGACCTTGACCACCTGCTGGCCGGCCGGCCCAAGACCCTGCACTAGGGCCTGTTAACGCTATGGGCGCGCTGGACCCGCAGCTGGACGACTTTCGCGTCACCTCGCCGGCCGAGATCGGCGCGATGCTGCGCCGTCTCGCCGACGACCATGTCCACCTGAGCCTCAACGCGCCCAACGGCACCTCGATCACCGCCACGCTGTGGACGGTGGATGCGCGCCGCGGCCTGGTCAGCTTCAGCATGCTGCCCGACGAGATGCAGCTCGATGCCCTGGTCGAATGCGACGAGGCCATGGTCGTGGCCTACCTCGACAGCATCAAGCTGCAGTTCGACGTGCACGACCTGGTGCTGGTGCACCGCGGCAACGAGAAGTCGCTCAACGGCGCCTTTCCGCAGGAGCTGTTCCGCTTCCAGCGTCGCAACGGATTTCGCGTGGAGCCCATGCTGCGCAGCACGCCGGTGGCGCGGCTGCGCCACCCCATGATCCCCGACATGCAGCTCGCGCTGCGCGTGCTCGACGTGAGCATCGGCGGCTGCGCGCTGTTCCTGCCGAACGACGTGCCGCCGCTGGATCCGGGCGTGCTGATGAACGGCGCGGTGATCGACCTGGATGCCGACACGCGCGTGCACACCGGGCTGCGGCTGCAGCATGTGACCTCGCTCAATCCGGAGTCGGGCGGGGTGCGGCTGGGGTGCGAGATGGTGGCGCCGGGCAGCGACGGGCTTCGGGCCTTGCAGCGCTACATCGACCAGACGCAGAAGCGGCGTCGTCTTCTGATCTCGTAGCCCGGGTGCAACCCGGGACCCCGGGTTGCACCCGGGCTACACGTTCATGTTCATGATGTCGGAGTACGCCTGCACGAGGCGATTCCGCACCTGCAAGGTCGCCTGGAACCCGATCTGCGCCTTCTGCATCGCGACCATCGTCTCTTCGATCGACACCGTCGGATTGCCCATCTGCACCTCGCGCTGAAGCGACGCCGCTTCGTTCTGCGTCGCGCTCACCGACTGCAGGGCCTGCGTCAAGGCGTGAGAAAAGCCCGCTTCGGAGACCGCCTTGCCCTTGGCGACGGGCATGCCGTTCGTGTCCAAGCCCGCACGCGCGACGGCCTGTGCGAAATTGAATGGCTTGAGCGTGACGTTCATGAGTGACCACTCCTGAAGAGACTTCTTCGGATGTGCAAATGCTATCCAGCGTCCCTGTCGAAGATGGGGCGAACTGGGCGTGGTTTGACACCCTGTTCACCGGTTCTTACATCGGCCCGATCCGAATAATCGTCGCCAGTGGGGCCGCTTCGGCCAGGGCCCATCGGGTCGGCTTGCCGGCCGCAGGGACCAAGACCAATCACGCACATGGACAACGGAATCGCCTTGAAGAACCCGAACGCCGTGGTCGACGCCAGCGGCGGCTTCGGCGCCCGGCTCGCCGCCCTGCCCGCCCGCAGCAAGGGCGCGCTGGCACTCGGTGTGGCCGCGCTCGTCGGCGTGGTGCTCGCGCTCACCGTGTGGAGCAGCCAGGGCGACTACAAGGTGCTGTACGCCGGCCTGTCGGACAAGGACGGCGGCGCCATCATCGCCCAGCTGTCGCAGATGAACGTGCCCTACAAGCACGCCGAGGGCGGCAGCGCCATCCTCGTGCCCGCGGCCAAGGTGCACGACGTGCGCCTGAAGCTCGCCTCGGCCGGCCTGCCCAAGGGCTCGGTGGTCGGCTTCGAGCTGATGGACGGCGCGCGCTTCGGCCAGACCCAGTTCCAGGAGCGCCTGACCTTCCAGCGCGGCCTCGAAGGCGAGCTCACGCGCTCCATCACGTCGATGGCGGCGGTGCAGAGCGCGCGGGTCCACCTCGCGCTGCCGAACCAGAACGGCTTCTTCCGCGAACAGCAGAAGCCCAGCGCCTCGGTGCTCATCACGCTGCATCCCGGCCGCACGCTGGACCGCGCGCAAGTCGCCGGCATCGTGCACCTGGTGTCGTCCAGCGTGCCCGAGATGAACCCCAAGGCGGTGAGCGTGCTCGACCAGACCGGCGCGCTGATCTCCGGCCCCGCCGAAGGCGGCCAGGCCGCGGGCCTGGACGCGCAGCAGCTGCAGTACGTCAACCAGATCGAATCGGGCTACAGCAAGCGCATCCTCGACCTGCTCGAGCCGGTGGTGGGCCGCGAGAACCTGCGCGCCACCGTCACCGCCGACGTCGACTTCTCGCAGAGCGAGGCGACCTCCGAAGAGTTCAAGCCCAACCAGGGCGCCAACGCGGCGAGCACGATCCGCAGCCAGCAGACCACCGAGCAGTCGGGCGGCACGCCGGCCCAGCCCAGCGGCATCCCGGGCGCGGCCTCGAACCAGCCGCCGGTGCCGGCCACGGCGCCGCTCACCGGCGCGGCGCAGCCGCTGCAGGCCGCACAGGGCGCGGGCGCGGGCAGCAGCAACAGCCGCCGCGACGCGGTCACCAACTACGAGGTCGACAAGACCGTGCGCGTGACGCGCAACGCGACCGGCACGGTCAAGCGCCTGAATGCAGCGGTCGTGGTCAACAACCGCAGCGTCACCGACGCCAAGGGCAAGACCACCCAGGTCGCGCTCGGCGCCGACGAGATGGAGAAGCTGACCGCGCTCGTGCAGGAGAGCATCGGCTTCAGCAAGGAGCGCGGCGACTCGGTCAAGGTCATCAACGCGCCCTTCAAGGTCGACCCCGCGGCGCGCGGCAGCGAGCTGCCGTGGTGGAAGCAGCCCGAGGTCGTCGACATGCTGCGCGCGGCCGCCGTGCCGGCCGGCCTGGCGCTGGTCGCGGTCATCGTGTTCTTCGGCCTGATCCGCCCCGCGCTGAAGGCGCTGCTCGCCAAGCCGGCGCCGGTGCCGGGCGCGAACCTCAACGTGGTGTCCGACGACGAGCTGGTGCCGGCGGTGCCGCGCATGCTGGAGCCGCCGCGGGTGACCGAGCAACTCGCCGGCGCACGCATGCTGGCCAAGGAAAATCCCGCCGCAGTCGCGAGCATCGTGCGGGGTTGGGTTAGCGGTGAAGGCACGACCACATGAGCATGGATGACCAGGGCGTCGAAGACGCTGCCATCCTGCTGATGTCCCTCGGCGAGGAAGAAGCCGCCGAGGTCTTCAAGCACCTCGCGCCCAAGGAAGTGCAGCGCCTGGGCGAGACCATCGCCAAAATGAAGGCGGTCTCGCGCGAGCGCGTCGACGGCGTGCTGGACAAGTTCACCTCCATCGCCGGCGACCAGAGCCTGCTGGTGGCCGACACCGACGAATACGTGAAGTCCGTCCTGCGCAAGGCGCTGGGGGACGACAAGGCCAACCTGCTGATCGACCGCATCCTGCAGGGCAGCGACATCTCCGGCATCGAGAGCCTGAAGTGGATGGACGCCAACTCGGTGGCCGAGCTGCTGCGCAACGAGCATCCGCAGATCGTCGCCGCCATCCTGGTGCACCTGGACTACGACCAGGCCTCGCAGGTGCTCAAGGTCTTCACCGAGCGCCAGCGCAACGAGGTGCTGGTGCGCATCGCCACGCTCGACGGCATCCAGCCCTCGGCGCTGAAGGACCTCAACGAGGTGATGAGCAAGGTGCTGGCCGGCGGCGACAAGCTGCGCAAGGCCTCGCTGGGCGGCGTGAAGCCCGCGGCCGAGATCATCAACCTGATGGGTGCGAGCATCGAGACGGCGGTGCTCGACTACATCCGCGAGGCCGACAACGAGCTCGCGCAGAAGATCATGGACAACATGTTCACCTTCGACGACCTCGAGAAGGTGGACGACAAGGGCATCCAGGCCCTGCTCAAGGAAGTGCAGTCCGAGTCGCTGGTGATCGCGCTCAAGGGCGCCACGCCGGAGATGCGCGAGAAGGTGTTCCGCAACATGTCCACCCGCGCCGCCGAGACGCTGCGCGAGGACCTGGAGTCGCGCGGGCCGGTGCGAGTGAGCGAAGTCGAGTCGGAGCAGAAGGAAATGCTGAAGATCGTTCGCCGACTGGCGGACGAAGGACAGATCGTGCTGGGCGGCGGCGGGGACGATGAGTACCTCTAAGCCGAAATCGGGGGTTCGCAATGTTCCGCCGCCGGAGGGCGCCAAGCCCTCGGTGTACAGCCGCTTCATCCCGCGCGAGGAGCTGGGCTCGTTCGCGTCGTGGAAGCCGGGGACGCTGTCGGGCCAGGCCGATGCGGCGCCTGCGCAGGGTGTGCGCAAGCCGGAGCCCGAGAAGCCCGCAATGCCGGACATCTCCGCGCAGCTGCATGCAGCCCGGCAATCGGGCTACCAGGACGGCTATCGCGACGGTCTCGCGGCGCTGGAGCAGTTCAAGCAGAGCTTCGCCGCGCAGATGACGGCGCAGCTCGGGCAGCTCACGCAGTCGTACGGGCATGAGCTCGACGCGCTGCAGCAGGACATGGCGCGGGCGCTGGCGGTGTCGGCCACGCACCTCGCGCGGCAGATCGTGCGCAGCGAGCTGGAGGTGCGTCCCGAGGTGGTCGCGTCGGTGGCGCAGGAGGCGCTGGACACGCTGCTGATGAGTGCGCGCCAGGTGACGGTGCGGGTGCATCCGGACGACCATCCGCTGGTGACGCAAGGTGCGGCGGAAGTGCTGGCCGCACGCGGCGCACGTCTTGTCCCCGATGGATCCATTGCGCGCGGCGGGTGCCTCGTGGAATCGGACATCGGCGTGGTCGATGCGAGTGTCGCAGCGCGCTGGAAGCGGGCGGTGGCGTCGTTGGGATGCGAAGAGCCGTGGATGGGGGCGGAGTGAATTCCACCGATGCTTTTAACCACAGAGAACGCAGAGAACGCAGAGAAAAACTCCAAATGCATTTCTCTGCGTTCTCTGCGTTCTCTGTGGTGAATGAATTGGGTTCGCATCCATGATCACCTCCCCCTTCGAATCCCACGCCCTCGCGACCGCCGACAACTGGCATCGCTACCTCGCCGACCTGCAAAGCTTCTCCGCCGACCCCGTCCCGCTGGAGACCCAAGGCCTGCTCGTTCGCGTCGCCGGCCTGGTCCTCGAAGCCGCGGGCATCCGCGTCCCCGTGGGCTCCGTCTGCGAAGTGCGCCAACCCGGCCAGCCGCCGGTGCTCGCCGAAGTCGTCGGCTTCAACAACGATCGCGCCTACCTCATGCCCACCGGCGACGTGCATGGCCTGGCCAGCGGCGCGCGCGTCGTGCCCAAGCAGGCACCGGTGGTGCCCATGCGACTGGGCGTGCCGCAGCATCCCTGGCGGCGCAGCGAGGACCGCACCCTGCACCTGCCCGTGGGCGACGGCCTGCTCGGACGCGTGGTCGATTCCACCGGCCACCCCATCGACCGCAGAGGCCCCATCGAGCAGGTCCACAACGAGCCGCTGATCCGCCGTCCCATCAATGCGATGGACCGCGACCCGGTGCGCCGTCCGCTGGATACCGGCGTGCGTGCGATCAACGCCATGCTCACCGTCGGCCGCGGCCAGCGCATCGGCCTGTTCGCCGGCACCGGCGTGGGCAAGTCGGTGCTGCTGGGCATGATGGCGCGCTACACCGAAGCCGACGTGATCGTGGTCGGCCTGATCGGCGAGCGCGGCCGCGAAGTGAAGGAATTCATCGACGACATCCTCGGCGAGGAAGGCCTCGCGCGCTCGGTGGTCGTGGCCGCGCCGGCCGACGCGCCGCCGCTCACCCGCATGCAGGGCGCCAACTACGCCACCGCCATCGCCGAGCACTTCCGCGACCGCGGCGCCCACGTGCTGCTGCTGATGGACTCGCTCACCCGCTATGCGATGGCGCAGCGCGAGATCGCGCTGGCCATCGGCGAGCCGCCCGCCACCAAGGGCTATCCGCCGAGCTGTTTCGCCAAGCTGCCGCAGCTGGTCGAGCGCAGCGGCAACGGCCTCGAAGGCGGCGGCTCGATCACCGCCTTCTACACCGTGCTGTCCGAAGGCGACGACCAGCAGGACCCGATCGCCGACGCGGCCCGAGGCATCCTCGACGGCCACATCGTGCTGTCGCGCGAGCTGGCCGAGGCCGGCCACTACCCGGCGATCGACGTCGAGAAATCGGTGTCGCGCGTGATGACCAGCGTGGCCGAGCCGGTGCACCTCGACGCCGCGCGGCGCTTCCGCCAGCTGCACGCCAAGCTGAACAAGGCGCGCGACTTGATCCAGCTGGGCGCCTACACGCCGGGGCACGACCCCGAGCTCGACACCGCCGTGCGGCTGCACACCGCGATGACCGGGTTGCTGCAGCAGGACATGAACCAACGCGCCACGCTGTCGTCCAGCGTGCACGAGCTTCGGATGGCACTGCAAGGATGAACACGAAAACACGTAGCCCGGGTGAAACCCGGGACGCTGCAACGGTCGCGAACCCGGGTTGCACCCGGGCTACGAAGACCGGTGAAAGGATCCCGACATGAACCCCCTCCAACCCTTGATGACCCTGCTCGCCCAGACCGAGCGCGAGCGCGACGAAGCCTGGGCGCAGGCCCAGCGCGCCGGCGAGGCGCAGGCGCGCGCCGCGTCGCAGGTCGACCAGCTGCTCACCTACCGGCGCGAATACGAACAGCGCTGGAACACGCAGTTCCGCACCGAGGGCCGCATCGAGCTCGTGCATTGCTACCGCGGCTTCATGGACCGCCTCACGCTGGCCGTCGAGCAGCAGCAGCGCATCGCCGACCAGGCCACCACGCAGCTCGAGCGCGCCCGCGCCGAGCTGGCCCAGCACGAGATGCGCGTCGCATCGGTGCGCAAGCTGATCGAGCGCCGTCAGCAGGAGCTGCGCCTGTCGGCCGATCGCATCGAGCAGAAGCAGACCGACGAGTTCGGGTCGCGCATGGCCTGGAGCCCGACCGTCGCCGCGTTCGGCGGCCGCGCTTGAGACGCAGCCGCGCCATGCAGATCACCGCCACCACCTTCATCCCGCCGCAGGCCGGTACGCCGGCCGCACCCGCCGCCGGTGCCCCGGCCGGCGAAACGAGCCCGTTCGCCAAGCTGCTGTCGGGCCATGAGCCGGCGAAGAAGGACGCGCCCGCCGACACGCAAGCCGAACCACGCGACGCCGCCCCCGCCGAGGACGATGGCGCCGCGCAGCGTCCCGCCGACATGCGGCGCACGGGCGGACGCGGCACAGCGCGTGCGACCGGTCCGCGCGACGCCGCGCGCACGGGCAAGAGCGAGCCCGCACGGGCGCTCGACGCCGACCCGAAGGCCGATGCGAGCAGCCAGGTCCGCGTCGAGGCGGCCACCGAGGACAAGCCCGAGACGCCTTCGTCCAAGACCGGCGCCGACACGCCGCCCGCCGAATGGCTGGCCGCGATGGCCAAGCCGGCGGCGCCGGGTGTGCCGCTGCCGGCCGGTCCTTCGGCCGCGCCTGCACCCGGCAAGGCGGACGAGGCCGCGCTGCTCACCCCGGGCCGGCCGGCGGCCACGCCGGTGTCGCGCGACGAGGTCGCCCGTGGCGCCGCCGACGCGGCCATCGCATCCGCACTCGATGCCGGTGCCGCGCAGGTCGCTGCGAAGTCCGTCGCGTTCAGCGAACACATGGCCGCGGCCGTCGAAACATGCCCGGCCGCGGAGCCGCGCACGGAGCTGTCGCGCCTGGCCGACCTGACCGCGCTGCCCGCGGCCGGCCTGGCGCATCGCGCCGACGCCGCGCCCAGCGCGCCGCTCGCGGTCAACCTGCCCACCCCCGTCACCCAGCCCGAGTTCCGCGAGGCCTTGGGCGTGCAGGTCAGCCTGCTCGCGCGCGAGGGCGTGCAGCGGGCCGAGCTGCACCTGAACCCCGCCGACATGGGGCCGATCTCGGTGCAGATCGCGCTCGACGGCACGCGCGCGCAGGTCGACTTCGGCGCCGACTCCTTCGCCACCCGCCAGGTCATCGAGTCGGGCCTGCCCGAGCTGGCCGCCGCCTTGCGCGACGCCGGCTTCACGCTGACCGGCGGCGGCGTGTCGCAGCACCCGCGCGGGCAATCGCAGCAGGAGCCGCCGGCGTCATCCCCGCCAGGAACGACTGCACGCGGCGAGGCCGCCGGCGAGCCGGCACGCCGGGTGACCGTGCGCATGCCGCAAGGCGCGCTCGACCTGTACGCCTGACGCCCAGGACTTGAGCCTGAATTCCGGCCCTTATCCGCGCATCCGCCATCCCGTTGCACTTTGACAATTTCTCCATGCCAAGCATCCGCGCCGGCTTGCCGTGCGCGGGTGGACCCAACAAGGAGAAAGCATGTCCGCTGCCGCCGCCGAGCCCGCCGACCATGACGGCGACGCGCCCGCGGCCCCCGCGAAGGGGCGCAAGAAGCTGATCGTCGTCGCGGCCGCGCTCGCCGTGGTGCTGGCCGCCGCGGGCGGCGGTGCGGCGCTGTTCATCAAGAAGAAGCACGCGGCCGCCGAAGCCGCTGCGGCCGCCGCCGACGGCGAGGCCACGCCCGCGGCCCAGGCCGCCGCGCACAAGGAGACCCGCAAGACGCCGCCGGCCTTCCTGCCGCTGGAGGCCTTCGTCGTCAACCTGGCCGACCGCGACACCGAGCGCTTCGCGCAGATCGGCATCACGCTGGAGCTGGACGACGCCAAGGTCTCGGACCAGCTCAAGGCCTACATGCCGGCGATCCGCAACGGCATCCTGATGGTGCTGGCCCACAAGACCTCGCAGGAGCTGCTCACGCGGCCCGGCAAGGAAAAGCTGGCCAACGAGATCATGCGCGAGGCGGTGCGGCCGCTGGGCATCGAGCTCGAGGGCGACGAAGAGAGCAAGGACGAAGGCAAGAAGACGCCACTGGAGGAAAGCCCGGTGCGCCACGTCCACTTCTCGAGCTTCATCATCCAATGAGGCACGCAACGGCTTCCCGTAGCCCGGGTGCAACCCGGGGTGTCACACCATGAACCAGCAAATCCTCTCGCAAGACGAAGTCGACGCGCTCCTGCAGGGCATCACCGGCGAAAGCCAGAAGCTCGAGCAGGAGGAGGTTCCCAGCGGCGGGGTGCGCGACTACAACCTCGCCAGCCAGGAACGGATCGTCCGTGGGCGCATGCCCACGATGGAGATCATCAACGAGCGCTTCGCGCGCAACGTGCGCATCGGGCTGTTCAACTTCATCCGCAAGAGCCCGGAGATCTCGATCGGGCCGATCAAGGTGCAGAAGTACAGCGCCTTCCTGCGCGAGATCGTGGTGCCGACCAACTTCAACATCGTGAGCGTTCGGCCGCTGCGCGGCTCGGGCCTCATCGTGTGCGACCCGACGCTGGTGTTCGCCGTCATCGACGCGCTGTTCGGCGGCGCGGGCAAGTACCACACGCGCATCGAGGGCCGCGACTTCTCGCCCACCGAGCAGCGCATCATCACCCGCCTGGTCGAGGTGGTGACCGCCGAATATCGCAAGGCCTGGACCGGCATCTACCCGCTGGAGCTCGACTACCAGCGCTCGGAGATGCAGCCGCAGTTCGCCAACATCGCCACGCCCAGCGAGATCGTGGTCGCGACCTCGTTCACGCTGGAGATCGGCGACACCACCGGCACCATCCACTTCTGCATTCCGTACTCGACGCTGGAGCCGATCCGCGACGTGCTGTATTCGACCATCCAGGGCGACAGCAACGAGCCCGACCGGCGCTGGGTGAACCTGCTCAAGCAGCAGATCCAGTCGGCCGAGGTCGATCTCGTGGCGGAGCTGGCCACTGCGCCGGCCACGGTCGAGCAGCTGCTCGCGTTCAAGCCGGGCGACTTCATCGAGCTGGACCTGCAGCCGGGCATCCAGGCCAAGGTGGCCGGCGTGCCCATCCTCGAATGCCACTACGGCACCTCCAACGGCCGCTACGCGCTGAAGATCGATCAATTGTTGACCAGCTCCAACCTGAGCTGGCTGGGAGCCCAGAATGTCGCCTGACCAAGCCGCCTTGCCGAACGGCGATATGAGCGAAGAAGACAAGATGGCCGCGGAGTGGGCCGCCGCCCTCGCCGAGGCCACGCCCTCCGCGGCCACCGAAGTCCAGACCCAGGCCGAGCAGGTCGCGCCCGCGTCGTTCACGAACTTCTCGTCCGGCGCCAGCCCGACGGCCGGCAACGACATCAACATGATCCTCGACATCCCCGTGCAGCTCACGGTGGAGCTGGGGCGCACGCGCATTCCGATCAAGCACATCCTGCAACTGGCGCAGGGGTCGGTGGTGGAGCTGGAGGCCCTGGCGGGCGAGCCGATGGACGTGCTGGTGAACGGCTACCTGATCGCGCAGGGCGAGGTGGTGGTGGTGAACGACAAGTTCGGCATTCGGCTCACCGACATCGTGACGCCGAGTGAGCGGATGCGAAGGCTGAGTCGCGGCTAGGCGTCGTAGCCCGGGTGCAACCCGGGATGGCGCCACCGCCGGAGCTCCCGGGTTGCACCCGGGCTACGGACAACTACATGACATCTCAAAGCTTCACGTCGCTGCTCTGGTTCATCGCCATCATCGCGATGATCCCGCTCGCCCTCTGGCTGCTCAAGCGCACACCCGTCGGCGGCGCGACGGCCCACGGCCTGATGAAGAGCATCGCCGTGCTCCCGATCTCCCCCAGCCAGCGCCTGGTGACCGTCGAGGTCGGCCACGGCGACCAGCGACGCTGGCTGGTGCTGGGCGTCACCGCGCAGAACATCACCACGCTGCACACCATGGATCCGCAGGACGACGCATTGCCCGCGACGCCCGCCATGCCGCCGCTGCCCTTCGCGCAACTGCTTGGCAAGCTGCGCCAGGACAAGGGGACCCCGCCGTGAGGAAGCTTCTCGTCGCCGGGCTGGCACTGCTCGCGACTGCCCCCGCGTGGGCGCAAGCCGGCGGTGCCAACCTGCCGCTGCTCGTCGGCCAGAGTGCCGGCAGCACCAGCTACTCGGTCCCGATCCAGACCCTGCTGTTCTTCACCGCGCTCAGCTTCCTGCCCGCGGTGCTGCTGCTGATGACCGGCTTCACCCGCATCGTCATCGTGCTGAGCCTCATGCGCCAGGCCATCGGCACCCAGGCCGCGCCGCCCAACCAGGTGATCGTGGGGCTGAGCCTGTTCCTCACGTTCTTCGTGATGGGCCCGACGATCGACAAGGTCTACACCGACGCCTACCAGCCCTACGCGGAAAACAAGATCGCCTTCGACGAAGCGCTCAGGCGCGGCGAGGTGCCGATGCGCGCCTTCATGCTCAAGCAGACCCGCCAGGCCGACGTGATGCTGTTCGCGCGCCTGGCCAAGGTCGACGCCAGCGTGAAGAGCGCCGACGTGCCTTTCAAGGTGCTCGTGCCGGCCTTCGTGACCAGCGAGCTCAAGAGCGCCTTCCAGATCGGCTTCCTGATCTTCATCCCCTTCCTCATCATCGACATGATCGTCGCCAGCGTGCTGATGAGCCTGGGGATGATGATGCTCAGCCCCGTGCTGGTGGCCCTGCCGTTCAAGCTGATGCTGTTCGTGCTGGCCGATGGATGGAACCTGCTGCTGGGAAGCCTGGCGGCGAGCTTCGCGACCTAGGACGACCATGGATTCCCAACAAGTCTTCACCTTCGGCCAGCAAGGCCTCTACCTGCTGCTGATGGTGTCGGCGCCGGTGCTGCTGACGGTGCTGGTCGTCGGCCTGGTGGTCAGCATCTTCCAGGCCGCCACGCAGATCCACGAAGCCACGCTGAGCTTCGTGCCGAAGATCGTCGCGGCGGTGGTGGTGCTGGCGATCGCCGGGCCGTGGATGCTGACGACGCTGGTCGAGTACTTGCAGCGGACCTTGCAGGCGATTCCGACGGTCGTCGGATGACGGTCCGGATCCCGGGTTGCACCCGGGCTACGTGGTGCAAAGCCCGTAGCCCGGGTGCAACCCGGG
>DASUZE010000086.1:0-72430 GCA_036377015.1 Piscinibacter sp.
GTACCGCCGAATCCCGGGTTGCACCGGGGCTACGTAGCCCGGGTGCAACCCGGGAATCGATGAGAACCCGACCATGACCACCCGAATCAGCACCGCCCAAGCCTTCGACTCGTCGCTCCAGCAGCTCCAGAAGCGCCAGACCGAGCTCAGCGAGTCGCAGCAGCAGCTCACCACCGGCAAGCGCGTCAACCGGGCCAGCGACGACCCCACCGCCGCCTCTCGCGCCGAGCGTGCGCTGGCGAGCGTGTCCAAGGTCGAGGCCAACCAGCGCGGCGTCGATGCGAGCCGCGCCCTCATGTCCATGACCGAGAGCTCGCTGGGCGACGCCGGCGACCTGCTGCAGCGCGCCCGCGAGCTGCTGATCGCCGCCGGCAGCGGCAGCAACGGCGACGCGCAGCGGCAAAGCATCGCCACCGAGCTGCGCGGCATCCGCGGCCAGCTCCTGGCCGTGGCCAATCGCAGCGATGGCGCCGACGGCTTTCTCTTCGGCGGGCAAGGCTCGTCCCAAGCGCCCTTCATCGACGCGCCCGGCGGCGTGCAGTACCGCGGCACGGCCGGCCAGTCCGAAGTCGCGGGCCACGAACAGCTGCCCATCACGCTGGACGGCGGTGCCAACTGGCTGGCCGCGCGCACCGGCAACGGCGTGTTCGAGACGCGCGTGACCGCCAGCACCGGCAGCGCCTGGATCGACGCCGGCAGCGTGGTCGATCCCGCGGCGCTCACCGGCTCGACCTACGACATCCAGTTCACCAACACCGCGGGCGTGATCACCTACTCGGTGCTGCGCGACGGCGCCGCCACCGCGCAGACCAACGTCGCCTATGCCGACGGCAAGGCCATCACCATCGACGGCATGGCCGTCACCGTGAGCGGAACGCCGAAGACCGGCGATGCCTTCCAGCTGCAGCCCTCGACCGCGACGCTGAGCGTGTTCGACGTGATGGACAAGGCCGTGGCCGACCTCTCCGCCGGCGGCAAGGCGAATTCGCAGATCACGCAGGACAGCGTGATGAATTTGCGAAATATCGACCAGGTGATGACGCGTCTTTCAGCGTCGCGCTCCGATGTTGGCGGTACCCTCAACAGGATCGACAGCGTGACCGACCGCAACGCCGGCTTGAAGCTGCAAGGGCAGACCGAGCGCTCGGACGCCGAAGACCTGGACATGGTTCAGGCCATCTCGGACTTCCAGAACAAGCAGAGTGGCTACGACGCCGCGCTGAAGTCGTACTCGATGGTGCAGCGCCTGTCGCTGTTCCAGTACCTGAACATCTGAACGAGCCTGTTGGGAGGCCAATTGAGCGATGCGATCCTGGGCCAGGTGGCCCTGGGCTATTCCCCCTTCATCGACCGCAACCGCGCTGTCACGGCGACGCGGCTGACGGTGTTCCCGCTGCGTCCCGACGCCACCCTCGACGCGGCCCAGCTCCTCGAGGCGGTGGGCAGCGTCTGGCCGGCCGACGGTGCGCGCGTGTCGCTCAACGTGGCCAGCGAGAGCCTGCTGTCCGACCTGATGAAGACCGAGCTGGCGACCAACGTGATGATCGAGGTGCCGGCCTTCATGGCGGGCGACCCGGTCAACGTCGAGCCGCTGCTGGCGCTGCACAAGCACGGCAACGTGATGCTGCTCAAGGGCCGGCCGCTCAAGGAGCTGCCGCGCGAGGTGCTGCCCTGCTTCAAGTACTCCATCATCGACCTGGCCGACGATCGCCGCGCCACCGAGGGACCGCACGCGCCGGCCGGCGCGGCGCGCAGCATCCCGCACGTGCAGTCGGGCGTGGGCAGCGTGGCCGAGATGGAAGCCAGCTTCAACCGCGGCGCGGCGGCGGTGCTGGGCTGGCCCATCGACGACGCCGTCAGTTCCTCGATGGCCAACGGCAAGAAGGCCGGGCAGACCGACCTGCAGGTGATCGTCGAGCTGATCAACCGCGTCGACAAGCAGGAGCCCATCGAGAAGCTCGAGGGCACGCTCAAGCGCGATCCCTCGCTGGCCTTCAAGCTGATGCGCTACATCAACTCGCCGGCCTTCGGGCTGTCGGTCGAGATCAGCTCGTTCCGCCACGCCATCATGATGCTGGGCTACCAGCGCCTGAAGCGCTGGCTGGCGCTGCTGCTGGCCACCGCCAGCAAGGACACCAACCTCAAGCCGGTGATGTTCGCCGCCGTGCGCCGCGGCCTGCTGATGGAAGAGCTGGTGCGCTCCAGCGGCGACGACGAGATGCGCAACGAGATGTTCATCTGCGGCGTGTTCTCGCTGCTCGACCGCATGTTCAAGCAGCCGTTCTCGGAGCTCATGCGCACCATCCCCGTGCCGCAGCGCGTGTACCAGGCGCTGGTCGACGGGAGCGGGCCGTACCAGCCGTACTTCGACCTGGTGAAGTCGGTCGAGGGGGAGTCGCTGTTCGACTTCAAGTCCGCGGCTGACAACCTGATGATGAGCGTCGGCGAGATCAACCGGGCGCAGCTGCGCGCGCTGACGTCGGCGGCCGATCTGGATTGATGGCGCGCGGCGCGCGTCGGGCGCCGACCACGATGTAGGGATGGCTGCCGCGCGGCCGCCACCTACGATCGCCGATTCCGTCGGGGGAGTCCGAACCCACACCGAGGAATCGCCATGCAACACACCACGACTTCGGCCGCCGCTCACATCGACGGCGTCCTGCGGGCCAGCCGCCTGGATCCCGCGACCATCACGCAATCGCAGCTCGCCTACCAGAAATACGCCGCCCTGCAGGCCGGACAGCCCGCCGGCTGGCACGGACCGAGCGACATCGTCACCTTGATCGGCCTGGGCGGCGAATTCTTCTGGTCGGAAGACTGGATCCGTCCGGCGCGCATGCAGTTCACCTTCGACGCGGGCCACGAGGGCAGCCAGGGGACCTATCGCCTGAGCAGCCTGGCCGGGATCGAGGAGGGCCAGTTCTTCAGCGTGCCGAACAACCCCGCCATCGGCTGGGCTTTCATCGGCCTGCTTCCTGACAGCGGGACGTCCCGCGGCTTCACGGTGGCGGGGATGATGACCGACAGCGCCTGGAAGATCAGCATCCTCATGCTCAACAAGATGGGCCCGAGCGGCCCGATCAACCCGCCGTTCTCCGCGCTGCGCATGCTGTAGACGCGCTCCCGGCCCGCTGGCACAGTGGGCCCGTGGAAATCAGCCTCAGCGCAGGACGTCATGGCGGCGTGCGGGTGGGCGTCGCCAACGACGCGCCGCTCAACGCGGTCGAGGCGTCCGGCCTGTCGCTCAAGGTCGGCGACGGCGGCGCGCTCGAGGCCTCGTTCGACCGCCTGGTGCTGCGCCTGCTGCGCGTGCGCGCCGGCAGCCTCTCGCTGAGCATCGTCGGCGCCACCTTCAGCGGCGTGGCGGCGCGGCTCGCGGCGGCGTCGGCCGACAGGTCGTGGGAGGTGCTCGGGTTCGGCATCGACGAGCTCCGCCTCGAAGGCGTCGAGCTGGCGCTCGCCGCCGGCTCCCATCCCGCGCCGGTCGCGTCCGGCCCCTGGAAGCTCGATGCGCTGCGTCGCCTGGAGGGCCAGCTGCACGCCTTCATCACCGACGCCCACTGGGTGGTCGACGCCGAGGTGAGCGTGCCCATCGCCCAAGGCCGCGTCGACTTCAACCGCGTGGTGGTGGAGCACATCGGGCCCAACTCCTCGATGGGCATCAGCAAGCAGAGCATCCACGTCGACGCGCCCAACCTGCGTCGCACCGACCTGTTCGCCTTCACCGCCCCGACGGTGCCGGGCGCGAGCTTCGAGAAGCGCGGCGGCTTCGGGCGGGTGAGCGATCGCGGCAGCCTGGACCTGCCCGCGTTCATCCAGGGCGTGCTCGATGCGGGCGACCCGGCCGCCATCGGCCGCGTGGCCAGCCACCAGATCCGCGGCAGCATCGACCGCACGCGCCTGAGCGGCGAGCTGCGCCTGGGCGACGGCGCGCTCGGCGCCGCGCGGGGTCACGTGGTGCTCGACGGGCAGGCCCTGGGCAAGAACCGCGTGAGCTTGTCGGCGGCCGTGCTCGGCGAGCGCCTGGTGATGCGCATGCCGCTGCTCGCGGCGAGCGCCGCGGCCTTCGAGCTGCTCGGGCGTGCCGGCAGCACCGGCGCGCTCTCCGCCAAGCTGGAGGTGCACGCCACAGCGGATCGCGACCCGGCGCTCGCGCTCACGATCGACGAGCTGCGCGTGCGCCAGGTTTCCTTCGGCGAAACGTAGCCCGGGTGCGACCCGGGAATCGCGGCGTCCCGGGTTGCACCCGGGCTACGACATCATGGCGCCGACTGCAACGCGCCGATCAACCGGGTCGAACCGCTCAGGTTGCGCGTCACGAAGGGCTTGGGCGCATCCTTCGTGAACGCCGCGTCCGGCACGTAGCCGAGCGGCAGCTGCGCCTGCAGCGTCGCGTTGGGCCAGAAGTTCGGCGACGCGATGTTGTCCGCGCCGCTGAAGTTGCTGGCGCTGGTGATGCGGTTGTCCTGCTGCACCACGCTGCCCGACGGGAAGCCGGTGATGAGGCCCGGGCTGTTGGTGCCCGCGAAGATGTTGGCCGTGAGTTTGATCGACTGGGTGTTGCCCGCCGCGGCGATGAAGGTCCCGCCCGAGCGTGTCATGACCACGGTGTTCTGGATCATCTCCAGCGTGTTCACCACCTTGTTGAGCCCTTCCTGTCCGTAGGCGATGGCGATCGAGTTGTCGGCGTTCGGTCCCTTGTGGAACAGGTTGCCGCGCAGCGTGACCGCGCCGCCGTTGGGCGTGTCGATGAGGTAGCTGGCGGTGCCGTTCGGCCCGTCCATGAAGTAGCTGTTCTCGATCAGCGTCACCTTGGCGCGGCTCTTCAGGTTGTGGCCGATCTTCGCCTCGTGGAAGTAGCTCGCGATGACGTGCAGCTTGTCCAACGCGTTGACGTAGATGTTGTGCGACTGCCCGTCGCCGTAGCCGTTGCGAGCGAACTCCGAGCGCTCGATGGTGAGCGTGCCGCCGTCGCCGGCGAGGATGCCGTCCTCGTTGTCGAAGAAGCCGGCGTTCCTGATCGTGAGGTTCTGGCCCTCGGCGCGGATGCCGGCGCCGTTCTGGTCGGGCACCTTGGCATCGTGGAACTCCACGCTGTCGACCATCATGTCGTGGCCCTGGATCACCCAGATGCCCTTGCCGCCCTCGTTCTTGCCGTTGGCGAACAGCCGCGCGCGTCCGCCGACGCCGCAGATGGTGAGGTTGCTGGCGCGCCAGGTGGTGACGTCGCCGACGTAGTCGCCCGCGCTGATCTTGATCACGTCGCCGGTGACGGCGACCGCCGCTGCCGCGCTGGGCACGGCGTAGGTCTTGCCGGGGCCGACGTTGAGCACGCGGCCGGTGGCGGTGTCGCAGGCGGTGCCGGAGGGGGCGGGTGCGGGGGCGGGGGCTGGTGCCGGTGCGGGCGCGGGTGCCGGTGCCGGTGCCGGTGCCGGCGCGGGTGCGGGTGCGGGCGCGGGAGCCGGCGCGTTCTTCACGTCGCACTCCTTGGCCACACCCGGCGCCGGATCCCAGCCGAAGTACTTGGCCGTGCAGACCTTGGGACCGGTCATGTCCCGCTGCGTCCACTTGGTGCCGGCCCCGAAGCGGACCGTGCGCGTGCCGCTGATGGTGAAGGCCTGTCCTTCGCTGGCGATCTTGGTCCAGGTCGCGGGAGCCGGTGCCGGCGCCGGTGCCGGTGCAGCGCTTTGCACCTCGCAGGACTTGACCACGCCGTACGCCGGATCGGAGCCGAAGAAGTTGTTGCTGCACTGGCCCGTGCTGGTCACGGTCTTCGTGACCCAGCGCGAGTCGGCGCCGTAGCGCACGACCTGGGTGCCGGTGAAGCTGAACGACTGTCCTTCGGTCGCGATGCGCGTCCAGGTGGTCGTGGCGGCCTGCACGGTCATGCTGCGCTGGGTGCCTTCGGGGCTTGCGCCCGCGTCGTTCGCGGCATCGCTCGCACCGCCCCCGCCGCAACCGACCACGGCCGCGCAGGCCAGCAATTCCGCGACGGCCCGCGCGGTGGGCTTCAAGGACAACTTCATTTTTCCAACGACCCGTTCTGAATTTCGATGTGCACGCCGTGCGGCGCGGTGCCTCCACGAGGCCGCGCGACTGTAGGGGGCCGGCTCGCCACGGACTTGTCGGAATGTGTCCGTTCGGACAAGCGCGACCGGCGCGTGTTGCCTTGGCAGCGCGTCAGTTCGGCCTCACGAGAGGCACAACATCGGGTTACCCAATGGAACGATCCGGCACTGCCGGCCGTGCCGCGGCGTCAATCCTTCACGCTGGCCTGCGCGAGCTGGCGATCGACCAGGGCGATCAATTCGGCCTGCTCCTGCGGCGTCGTCGCGCGCAAGCGGGCGAAGCTGATGCCGTCGAGCTTGATGTCGGCGAAGATGCCCGCCGGGTCTTCGTGGAAGTGCAGCCAGCCCTTGGAGCGACGGTAGAACGACCCGGGTGTGCGCTCCACCAGCGAGGCATGCCGGCGGATCATGCGCAACAGCGGCTCCAGTTCGGCCAGCGTGCGCGGGCCGGCGTGCTTCATCGGGGCCTGGGCGCCGCGATGCCGCGCGCTCGCATCAGTGCTGCCACGCCAGCCGGGATCGGACGGCATCCGCATTGGCCGGCATGGGCCAGGTGCCACTGGATGCGCTGCTCCGGAGTGGCCGGATCCGGCATTCGGTTGCTCGCATGCCAGGGCTTGTTCATCGCGCCCATGAAGATCCTCCGTGCGGGAGCCGCAAGCATAAGGGGGCCGCGCCGCGCATCAAGGCCGTCGTGCCAGCGGCGCCATGGAGTCCACCACCTCCTGCCTGCCGTTCTTGACCTCCACGAGGAAGCTCATCCGGTCGAGATCGCCCTTGGCGTCGTATTCCGTGTACATGAGCACGCCCGGATGCCGGTCGGCGTTGACCTTGAGCCCTTTCATCGCCTGCGCGACGGCCTTGCGGTCGAGCTTGCCGGCGCGCTCGATGGCCGCCTTCAGCACGTGGATGCCCGAGTAGCGCTTTCATCGCGTTGTGGTCCGGCGTGCTGCCGTACTCGCGCTCATAGCGCGCGCGAAAGGCGCGCACGGCCGGCACCGGCGCATCGACCGAGAGGCCCACATGCGCAATGGCGCCGTTGGCAGCCTCGCCGGCCAGCTCGATCACCTTCTGGCCGGTGAGCGTGGTCTCGCGATCACGGCCGCGCCCAGCCCTGCTTGCGAAGCTCGCGCAGCGCACGCGCCGACTCCTTCTCGTTGAGGTACACGAACAAGCCCTCGGCGCCGCTTTGCTTCACGTGGATGACCGCCAGTGTGTGCAGCCGGGCGCGCAGGCGTCACCCTGCCGATCCGGTCGATGAGCGACCAGGAGGTGGTGCAGCGTCTGCTTCCGCCGCTTCGCGAGCTGGCGCAGATGCTGCGGGCATTGCTGTGACGACGGCATCCGCGAGGGCGGCGTCGACTTCCTCGCCCTCCCACGCATAGCGCTTGCGCGGCGGCACATCCAGGTGCCGCAGCACCAGCGCCAGCGCCACGCCGATCAGCAGGCCGGCCAGGTGCGTCTCCCAGGACACCCCGGACGGCACCGGCACCACGCCCCAGATCAGCGAGCCGTACATGAACCAGACGACCAGCGAGGCCGCGATCGCGCGCCGGTCGCGCCGCAGGATGCCGGCCACGAAGGCATAGCCGGCCCAGCCGAACACCAGTCCGCTCGCCCCGAAGTGGACCGACTCGCGGCCGAACAGCCACACCAGCACGCCGCTGCCGAGCCAGACCGCCGGCAAGGCCCTCAACATGGCGTTCGGGTACAGGAACAGCATCACCGTGCCCAGCACGAACAGCGGCAGCGTGTTGGCCAGCAGGTGGTCGAAGCTGGCGTGCACCAGCGGCGCGAAGACGATGCCGGGCAGCCCCGACCATTGGCGCGGATGGATGCCCGAGACCTCGGGGTCGAGGTCGAGTGCCCAATTGGCGAGGAAGAGCAGCCACAGCAAGGCGACGAAGGCCAGCGAAATCCTCACCGCCCAGCGGAAATGGGCCCGCGCCTGCGGGGAGCCCGTGTAGGCCGGATCGGGCACGTCGAACTGCATCGGACCAGAATAGCGCGATCCATCCGATCGAGCCGGCCATGCCCGCCAACCTCTCGCCCGAATACAAGGCGGCCGAGGCCGCCTTCCGCCGCACGCGCGAGCCGCAGGAGCGCCTGGTGGCGCTGCGCGAGATGCTGCGCACGATCCCCAAGCACAAGGGCACCGAGCACCTGCAAGCCGACATCAAGGCGCGCATCAAGGCCCTCGCCGAGCAGCTGGAGGGCGGCACGCACAAGGCCGGCGGACACGGTGGCCCGGCGCTGTTCGTGCGGCCCGAGGGCGCGGCCCAGGTCGCGCTGATCGGCGCGCCGAACGTCGGCAAGTCCTCGCTGCATGCGCGCCTGACCGCATCGAATGCCCATGTCGGGCCCTATCCGTTCACCACGCAGCAGCCGCAGGCCGGCATGCTTTCGCACGAGGACGTGCACTTCCAGCTGGTCGACCTGCCGCCGGTCGCGCCCGAGCATCCGCTGCCGTGGCTGGCCAATTGCCTGCAGACGGCCGATGCGGCGCTGCTCGTGGTGGACCTGACGGAGCCTGCCTGCCTCGACCAGCTCGAGGCGGTGCAGTCGGCCCTGGCCCAGCAGCGCGTCACGCTGGTCGAGCAATGGCCGGACGAGCGTGAGACCCCTGCGCCCGCCGACACCGACGATGCCTTCGCGCTGCAGCTGCCAACCCTCATGCTTGCGAACAAGGCGGATGGCATTGCCGACATCGAGGGCGAGCTGCAGGTGCTGCGCGAGCTGGATGGCTTGAGCCTGCGGATGCTGGCGGTGTCGGCCACCACCGGTCTCGGCCTGGGCGAGATCGGGCCGTGGCTGTTTCGCCATTTGGACATCGTGCGCGTCTACACCAAGGTGCCAGGGCACGCGGCGGACAAGCATCGGCCCTTCACCTTGCGTCGCGGCCAGACGGTGGGCGATGTCGCGCGGCTGGTCCATGCGGACGTCGCGCGTGCGCTGCGCTATGCGCGGGTATGGGGGCACTCAGGGTTCGACGGGCAGCAGGTCGGGACGGAGCATGTGGTCGAGGATGGGGATGTCGTGGAGCTGCACAACTGAGAGGGTGTAGACAAAACCCACCGCCCTCCGTTCGCCCCTGAGGTATCGAAGGGCCGCGTGCCAGTAGTGCTCCCGTTCGGGCTTCGATACCTCAGCCCAGAACGGCTCCTGGCACGCGGCCCTTCGACAAGCTCAGGGCGAACGGGGGCGGGGGGTTTGTCTACACCCTCTCAGGGCGAACGGGGCGGTGTTTTGTCTACACCCTCTGAGACACAGAAGTCTTCTGTTCTGTGTCCTCTGTGGCTCTGTGTCCTCTGTGTCAATTGAATCCGCCGCAGGATGGCGACAGCGGATGACATCGCAAGGGGGTCCTTTGACACGGAGGACACAGAGCCACAGAGGACACGGAGGAATGCTGTTGGCTCTTGTCTGACGCAACGTTCGGTTTCATGCCGGTGCTGTGATCGAGCTCAGTCGAGGCTTCGTCGCTGCCGTCAGGGTGCATGTTGTCGCCGACCGCAGGCTTGCAGAAGCTGCAGAAGCCCGTCCATTTCGCCGTCATCGGCACGCCTTGCCGTCAAAATGCCAAAAACAAACACGCCGGCCGCCTTGCGGCGCCGGCGTGTTCATGGACGGCGTGGCCCTTACTGCTTGGGCGCGTCGCTCTTGACCGCTGCCTTGGACGCCTTGAAGTCGTCCTGCGCCTTCTTCAGGCAGTCCTTCTGCGCTTGCGGGGTTGCCTCGGCCTTGCAGGCCTTCTTGGCATCCTCGAGCGCCTGGGCTGCGTCCTTGCTCGACGTCGCCGAACCTTGGGCGGATGCCGAGGTGTCGGTGCCGGCGCTCGTGCTGCTGGACGTTTGCGCCTGGGCGATACCGAACGCAGCGGAGAGGGCGAGGGCAGTCAGGGTGGAGAGGACGGATAGTTTCATGGTGTTGCGGGTTCCTTGGTTTCGCCCACAGCGGGCCAGGGTCGGTGGCAAGCGCAATACCCGAGCCCGTGTCTTGTGGTCAACGGTGAATCCAGCGGAAAGAGAGTGTTCGTAGCCCGGGTGGAACCCGGGAGCGTCGACGTAGGCAGTGCGGACATCCCGGGTTGCACCCGGGCTACAACAACGGTCGCAAGGACTGAGCTGCCTCCCTGAGAAGCGGCAGCAGCCTCTCGATGATCTCCTCGCTGCCGTACGACTGCACCTGCAGCGTCATCCCGATGGCACCCTTGCACTCGCCGCGCCGGTCTTTCAAGGGCACCGCGACGCCGCGCAAGCCGGTGTCCAGGTGCTGGTCGGTCAACCAGTAGCCGAGCTCGCGCGCGCGGTGCACGTTGGCGCGAAAGACGTCGCGGTCGACCACCGTGTGCGAGGTGAAGCCGGTGAACTCGTGCTCGGCGATCCATCCGTCCAGCGATGCATCGTCGAAGGTCGACAGGATCGCGAAGCCCGGCGTGACCACGTGCGCCGGCACGCGCACGCCGACCTGGTAGCCGATGGACACGTAGCGCGGCGGGTTGCTGCGCGCGACATACACGACCTCGTGGCCGTCGAGCACGCTCATGTTCACCGTCTCGCCGCTTTGCATCGACGCGCGCTGGATGAAGGGCTGGACCAGGCGCGGCAGGCGCGCCGCGCCGAGGTAGCTCTGTCCCAGGCGCAGCACCCGCGGCGAGAGCCAGAAGTGCTTGCCGTCGGTGGCGGCGTAGCCGAAGTGGCACAGGCTGAGCAGGAAGCGCCGCGCCGCGGTGCGGGTGATGCCGGTGAGCGCGGCCGCTTCGCTGGCGGTGAGGCGGGGATGGTCGTCGTCGAAGGCCTCGATCACGCGCAGGCCCTTGCCCAATCCCTCGATCAGGTCCTTTCTCTGGATATCGAACACGTGCTCCGCCATCGACCCCTCCTCGGAGAAACCCGGCATGCGAACGATGGTCGCGCAGGGTGAGCGATGATCGCGCGAACAGCCCCGGCGCGCCTTGAGGGATAGCCCGGGCCTACCTATCGTTGCTTCGCCATGACGCGCAACGACCTCACAGACCCCAGCTCGCACGCGATGCCCATCACGGGCACGACACGCGTGTTCCTGATCCTCGGCGACCCGGTCGCGCAAGTGCGCGCCCCCGAGGCCTTCAACCACCTGTTCCGCCGCCACGGGGCCGATGCGGTGCTGGTGCCCGCCCATGTCGCGCCGTCGCTCTTCGACGGCTTCGTGCGGCATGCCCTGCAGGCTCGCAACATCGACGGCCTGTGGCTCGCGATCCCGCACAAGACCGCGATGGTCTCGCTGCTCGACCGCTGCG
This sequence comes from Piscinibacter sp., assembly GCA_036377015.1. Lineage (GTDB taxonomy): Bacteria > Pseudomonadota > Gammaproteobacteria > Burkholderiales > Burkholderiaceae_C > Albitalea. Next base: position 11,347 of record DASUZE010000086.1, read on the forward strand.
ATCGCCTGGGCCGCAGCGCCGGCGCCGTCAACGCGGCGAGGCGCAATGCCGACGGCACGCTCGAAGGCGCGCTGTTCGACGGCGTCGGCTTCACCAAGGCGCTGGACCACTGGGGCGTGCCGATCGCCGGCCGCAAGGTGCTGGTGGTGGGCGTGGGCGGCGGCGGAGTGGCCATCGCGACGTCGCTGGCGGCGCGCGGTGCCGGCCGCGTCGCGCTGTTCGACAACGAGCCTGGCCGCACCGCCGAGGTGGCCGAGCGCCTGGGACGCGACTTCGGCGTCGAGGTGGTGGCTCAGCCGCAACTCGAGCCGGCGGGCTTTGACCTGGTGGTCAACGCGACGCCGCTCGGCCTCGAGCCCGGTGACCCGCTGCCCTTCGACGTTGCACGCGTGGATCGCGACGCCGTGGTCGTCGACATCCTGATGAAGAACCAGCCCACCCCGCTGCTGCGCGCCTGCCGCGAGCGCGGCATCGCGGTGCATCCGGGCTTCGAGATGATGGTCCAGCAGGTCCCCGAGTACCTGTCCTTCTTCGGCTTCGACGCCATCGCCCAGGCGGTGCAGGCCGACCCATCGGAAGTCCGCTCGCTGTTCGCGCCCTGAGCGCGGCGCTCTCACGTTCACCCATACCCACACAAAGGAGACAAGCCATGACCACCATCGCCCGCCGCCACCTGCTGGCCTTCGCCGCCGTTCTGTGCCTCGGTCCCGCCGCGGTCCAGGCGCAGAGCACCGTCAAGATCGCCGTGATCCAGGAGCTCTCGGGCGCCGGCGCCACCGCCGGCACCAACTTCAAGAACGGCGTGGACCTGGCCATCCGCGAGATCAACGCCGCCGGCGGCATCCTCGGCAAGAAGATCGAGGCCACCGTCAACGACACCCAGTCCAACCCGGGCGTGGCCAAGGGCCTGGCCACCAAGGCGGTGGACGACGGCGCCTTCGCGGTGTTCGGGCCGACCTTCTCCGGCTCGATGGTCGTCAGCATGGCCGAGACGCGGCGCGCCGAGGTGCCCAACTTCACCGGCGCCGAGGCGGCATCGATCACGCAGCAGGGCAACCCGTACGTGTTCCGCACCAGCTTCACCCAGACGGTGTCCATGCCCAAGGTGGCGCGCTACATCGCGAGCAACCTCAAGGCGAAGAACGTGGCGGTGATCTTCGTCAACAACGACTTCGGCAAGGGCGGCCGCGACGCCTTCAAGGCCGCGGCCGAGGCGGCCGGGCTCAAGGTGGTGGCCGACATCTCCACCGACTCGGGGCAGGTCGACTTCTCCGCGCCGGTGCTCAAGGCGAAGCAGGGCAACCCCGACGCGCTGTTCGTCTACAGCAACGAGGAGGAATCGGCGCGCATCCTGCGCGAGCTGCGCAAGCAGGGCTGGAGCAAGCCGATCGTGGGCGAGACCACGCTCACCGGCCAGAAGGTGATCGACCTCGCCGGCGAGGCGGCCAACGGCGCGATGGCGCACGTCGGCCTGACGGTGGACGCGCCCATTCCCGCCATGCGCGCCTTCCGCGCGAAGTTCGAGAAGGAATACAAGTACGTCTCCGATCACAACGGCATCAAGGGCTACACCGGCGTGTACCTGCTCAAGGCCGGCATCGAGAAGGCCGGCAAGCTCGACCGCGTCGCGGTGGCCAAGGCCCTGCACGGCCTGACGGTGTCGGCGGCCAAGGAGCCGGGCGTGATCATGGACGTGAGCATCGACGCCAACGGCGACCTGGATCGCGAGAGCTTCATCATCGAGGTGAAGAACGGGAAGCAGGAGGTCAAGGAGACCTTGCCGCCGCTGAAGAAGGCCGGTTGAGAGCACGGCCATGACGGATTTTTTGCAGCTCTTCTTCTCAGGGCTGGCCACCGGGGGCATCTACGCCCTGGCCGCGCTGGGCTTCACCCTGCTGTGGCAGGCCTCGGGGACCATCAATTTCGCGCAAGGCGAGTTCGTGATGCTGCCCGCCTTCATGATGCTGGCCTTCATCGCCTTCGGCGCGCCGCTGCTGCTGTCGTTCGTGCTGACCTGCGTGGTGGCGGTGGCGGTGCTGGGCTGGGGCTTCAAGCGCGGCATCGCCGATCCGCTGCTCAAGTTCGGCCTCATGCCCATCGTGGTGGCGACCATCGGCCTGGCGATCGCGATGCGCAACGGCGTGCGCGCCGGCTACAGCGCCGAAGCGCATCCGTTTCCCAGCCTGTTCGCCGACAAGCTGTTCAACCTCGGCGGGGTCACGGTCACGCTGGCCGACATCGGCACGCTGGCGGTCGCGCTGGTGCTGGTGGTGGGCACCCAGGCCTTCCTCGCGAAGACCGTGACCGGCCGCGCCATGCAGGCGGTGGCGCAGAACACCGACAGCGCCACCGTGCTCGGCATCAACGTGCCGCGCATGGTCTTCTACACCTTCGCGGTCAACGCGCTGCTCGCCTGCGCAGCGGCGCTGCTGGTCACGCCGACCTATCTCGCCAAGTTCGACATGGGCGAGTCGCTGGGCACCAAGGCCTTCTTTGCCGCGATCATCGGCGGCTTCAACAACTCGCGCGGTGCGCTGCTGGGCGGACTCATCGTCGGCGTGTGCGAGAACCTCGCGGCGGCCTACATCTCGCCGGCCTACAAGGATGCGGTCGCGCTGGTGGTGTTCATGCTGGTGATCCTGTTCAAGCCGCAAGGCCTGCTCGGCAAGCAGGTCGAACGCAAGGTGTGAGGGTCGCGTCATGAAGAAATCACTGATCATCGCCTTGCTCGGCCTCGTCGCGCTCGTCGCGCTGCCCCCCTTCCTCAAGAGCTACGGCCTGTACCTCGCCAGCACCTGGGTGGTGTTCGTCATCGCCACCATGGGGCTGAACCTCACCATCGGCTACGCCGGCCAGAAATCGCTGGGCCACGCCGCCTTCTTCGGCATCGGCGCCTACTGCGTGGCCATCCTGATGAAGGCCGGCTTCAGCTTCTGGCTCGGTCTGCCGCTGGCGGCGGCGGGCTGCTTCGCAGTGGGCCTGGCGCTGGGCTTTCCGGCGCTGCGGGTGCAGACCATCTACCTCGCCTTCGCGACGCTGGGCTTCAACACCGCGCTGTGGCTGGTGATGCGCAACGAGGAGTGGCTCACCGGCGGGACCTTCGGCATCAACAACATCCCCCGGCCGCACCTCCTGGGCATCAGCCTGGAAGGCAACCTCGCCTACTACTACTTCGTGCTGGGCGTGGCGCTGGTGCTGGGCGCGCTGCTGTGGGGACTGTTGCGCTCGCCCTGGGGCAAGGCCTTCACCGCGCTGCGCGACAACCCCATCCGGGCCGAGAGCCTGGGCGTGCACATCCAGGCCTACACGCTGTTGTCGTTCGCCATCGGCGCGGCGTATGCCGGCGTGGCCGGCGCGCTGTTCGCGTCGCTGGTGCAGTTCATCGAGCCGGCGCCCTTCGCGGTGGGCAGCTCCATCATGATGTACCTGATGGTGGTGGTCGGCGGCCCCGGCTACTTCTTCGGGCCGCTGCTGGGCTGCGCCGTCGGCGTGCTGCTGCCCGAGTGGCTGCGCTTCGCCCAGGGCTGGTACCTGTTCGTGTTCGGCACGGCAGTGGTGCTGCTCATGCGCTGGCTGCCCGACGGGCTGCTGAGCATTCCCGATCGCATCGCGGCGCGGCGCCAGTCGCGCGAGGCATCGGCCGCGCGCGCGGCCGCCGCGGCAACGCCGATCGAGCCGGCCAAGCCCGAAACCGTGGGAGCCTGATCATGAGCGCAGCACTTCTCAAGGTGAGCGGGCTGAAGAAGGCCTACGGCGCGATCCAGGCGGTCGACGGCGTGTCGTTCGAGGTGATGCCGGGCGAGATCTTCGGCGTCATCGGCCCCAACGGGTCGGGCAAGACCACCATGTTCAACAGCGTGCTCGGGCAGATCAAGTCCGATGCGGGCAAGGTCGAGCTCGACGGGCGCGACATCACCAATCTCAGCCCCCTGGCGCTGAACCGCCGCGGCGTGGGCCGCACCTTCCAGACCCTGCAGGTGTTCGGGAAGATGAGCGTGCGCGACAACCTCATCGTCGCCGCGCAGGAGCACGGCGGCAGCATGGGCAGCCGCATGTTCGCGCCCGCCGACTCGGGCCTCGGGCCCAAGGCCGACGCGCTCATCGACCAGTTCCGCATCCGCCACGTCGCGCACAAGAAGGCCGGCGAGCTGAGCTACGGCCAGCAGAAGCTGGTCGACATCGCGATGGCCTTCATGAGCGACCCGAAGCTGGTGCTGCTCGACGAGCCCTGCGCCGGCGTCAATCCGAGCCTGGTGGGCGGCATCAGCACGCTGCTCAAGGAGCTCAACCGCAGCCGCAAGGGCAGCTTCGTGGTGATCGAGCACAACATGGACTTCGTGATGGACCTGTGCCACCGGATCATGGTGATGGTGGAGGGCAGGGTGATGGCCATCGGCACGCCGGCCGAGATCCGGGCGAACAAGCAGGTGCTGGATGCGTATCTGGGGAACTAGTGCACGTCGTAGCCCGGGTGCAACCCGGGGCGATGCGGCTCCCGGGTTGCACCCGGGCTACGGACACTGTGAGGCAGTGAGATGACCAACGACACCTGCATCGAATTCAACGACGTCGTCGCCGGCTACGGCGAGTTCATGATCCTCAACAACCTGAGCTTCGCCGCGAAGCGCGGCAAGATCACCTTGCTGCTGGGCCCCAACGGCGCGGGCAAGTCGACGGTGCTCAAGACGCTGTTCGGCATGCTCAAGGTGAGGCAGGGCCGCATCCGCCTCGACGGCACCGACATCACCGGCGCGTCGGCCAAGGAGCTGCTCGTGCAGCATGGCGTGGCCTTCGTGCCGCAGGGGCGCAACCTGTTCGGCCAGCTGACCGCCTGGGAGAACCTCGAGCTGGGCGGCATCACGCTGGGCATGAAGACGACGCACGAGCGCATCCCCGAGGTGCTGTCGCTGTTTCCGCGGGTCAAGGAACGGCTGCACAGTCCCGCGTCGGCCTTGTCGGGCGGCGAGCAGAAGCAGCTCGAGGTGGGCCGCGCGCTGCTGCTGCGGCCCAAGGTCATCCTCATCGACGAGCCCTCGATCGGCCTGTCTCCGCTCGTCGTCGCCGACGTGTTCCGCCTGTTGCGCGAGCTGGCCGACCGCGGCACGACGGTGCTGATGGTCGAGCAGAACGTGAAGAGCGCGCTCAAGATGGCCGACGAGGCGATCGCGCTGGAGTCGGGCCGGCTCGTCCTGCACAAGCGCGCCGACGAGCTGCTCGCGGATCCGAACATCGAGCGGCTGTTCCTGGGCGGCGCCCACGCCGCGCCGAGCAAGGCGACCGCGTGATGGCCAGGCGAACGCCCTTGCGCCTCGCGGTCGCCGGCGCCGGCCTCATCGGCCGCGCCCACATCGAGCGCATCCACGAGCACGACGACTGCCGCCTGGCCGGCATCGCCGATCCCTCGCCGGTCGCCGCCGACGTCGCGCGCGAGGCCGGCGTGCCCTTGTTCGACGAGCTCGAGACCCTGCTCGACACGCTGCATCCGGACGGCGTGATCCTGGCCACGCCCAACGCGCTGCACGTGGGCGGCGCCTTGCTGTGCATCGAGCGCCGTGTGCCGGTGCTGGTCGAGAAGCCGGTGGCCGAGACCCTGGGCGCCGCGCGCCGCCTCGCCGACGCCGAGGCCGCCAGCCGCGTGCCGGTGCTGGTGGGCCACCACCGGCGCCACAGCGGCCTGCTCGAAGCCGCGCGCGAGGCGATCGCCGGCGGCCGGCTGGGCCGCATCGTCGCCTTCAACGGCAGCGCCACCTTCCGCAAGCCCGACGCCTACTTCCGCGACGGCCCGTGGCGGGCGCAGCGCGGCGGCGGTCCCATCCTCATCAACCTGGTGCACGAGATCGACAACCTGCGCATGCTGCTGGGCGAGCTGGTGCAGGTGCAGGCCATGGCCTCCAACGCCATCCGCGGCTTCGAGGTCGAGGACACGGCCGCCATCGGCCTGCGCTTCCAGAGCGGCGCGCTGGGCACCTTCCTGCTCAGCGACGCCGCCGCCAGCCCGCGCAGCTGGGAGCAGACCTCGGGCGAGAACGAGGCCTACGACCGCCACGCCGACGAGGACTGCTACGTCATCGCCGGCGAGCGCGGCTCGCTCAGCGTGCCCAGCCTGCGCCTGCGCACCAGCGCCGGCGAGGCCTCGTGGTGGTCGCCGCTGGTCACCGAGGTGCTGCAGCGGCCGCTGGGCGATCCGCTGGCGCGCCAGCTCGCGCACTTCTGCGCCGTGATCCGCGGCGAGACCGAGCCGCGTGTCAGCGCCGCCGACGCCACCCGCACCTTGCGCGCCACGCTCGCGGTCGCCGAGTCGGCGCGCCAGGGCGGCACGCCGGTTCGCATCGATTGACCACAAGGAACGTCCATGGCTGAAGACCGTGAAGCGATCGGCGAACTGCCCAACCCGCTGGGACTGGCCGGCATCGAGTTCATCGAGTACAGCACCGCGCGACCCCAGGCGCTGGGCCAGGTGCTGGAGCGCATGGGCTTCCGCCCGGTGGCGCGGCACCGCTCGCGCGAGGTGCTGCTGTACCGGCAGGGGCCGATGAACATCATCGTCAACGCCCACCACGCGCAGGAGGGCGACCCCGATGCCGCGCCGTCCATCGCCGCCGTCGCGCTGCGCGTGCGCGATGCGGGCGCCGCCTACCGGCGCGCGCTCGAGCGCGGCGCCTGGGCCGTGCCCATCCACGTCGAGCCGATGGAGCTGCACATCCCCGCCATCCACGGCGTGGGCACGAGCCGGCTGTACTTCGTGGACCGCTGGCAGGAGTTCTCGATCTACGACGTCGACTTCATCCCCATCCCCACGGTGGAGCGGCAGCCGGCCTCGGTGGCGGGCTTCCGCTGGTTCGGGGTGGTGCAGTACATCGGCAACGACCGCACCGAGGACTGGAGCGAGTTCTACCGCGAGCTGTTCGGCTTCTCGGCGCTGCCCGACGAGCGCCGCTTCGGCATCCTGCCCAAGGGCCGGGTGCTGCGCAGCCCGTGCGGCGGCTTCTACTGGCAGCTCATCGAGCCCGAGCCGGGCATCCTCGACGTCGAGGGCGACGAGATGCTCAACCGCGTGGCCTTCGGCACGCTCGACGTGATGCGCGCGGTCGACGAGCTGCGCGCACGCGGCGTGGAGTTCGTCGAGTCGTCCTCGGTGCACAGCGAGACGCGCGGCGCGCTGACCCAGCCCGTGCTGGGCGGCGTGGCCTTCGAGCTGGTGCACGACGAGCGGAGCGCGCCATGAGTCGCGCCGGCGGCAACATCGACGACTTCGGCATCGACACCATCTCGCTGGCCGGGCCGCTGGAGGTCAAGCTGCGCGCGGCGCGCGATGCCGGTTTCTCGCAGGTCATGCTGGGCGCGCGCGACGTGGTCGGCCACGAGGGTGGCGTCGCGGCCGCCGCGCACGCGGTGCGCGCGAGCGGCCTGCGCGTCACCGGCTTCCAGGTGCTGCGCGACTTCGAGGGGCTGTCGGGCCATCTGCACGAGTACAAGGTCGACGTCGCCAAGTCCATGCTCGAGACCTGCGCCGCACTGGGCTCGAAGGTGCTGCTCGCCTGCTCGTCGACCTCGACCCATGCCAGCACCGACCCCGACACCATGGCCGCCGACCTGCGCAAGCTGGCCATGCTCGCGCTGCCGCTGGGCGTGAAGGTGGCCTACGAGGGCCTGTCCTGGGGCCGCAGCGTCAACGAGTTTCCGCAGGCCTGGGACATCGTCTGCCGCGCCGACATGCCCAACCTGGGCATCGGCCTGGACTCCTTCCATGCCTTCGCCACCCAGACGCCGATCGACGAGCTCGACATGCTCGACGCGGATCGCATTTTCCTCGTGCAGCTGGCCGACTTCATGTGGCAGGAGATCCGCTCGGTGGAGGAGCGCATCACCACCGCGCGCCACTTTCGCGTGTTCCCCGGCGAGGGCGTGCACAGCGAGCAGGTGGCGCAGTGGGTGCTGCGCCTGCACGGGCTGGGATACCGCGGGGACTACAGCTTCGAGGTGTTCAACGACGACTACCAGCAGATGCCGCCGACCGACGTGGCGGCGCGCGCGCATCGCAGCGCGTTGTGGCTGGGCGAGGAAGTGCTGCGGCGTTCGGTGCCGATCCCGAATGCGATGACCTTGCGCCCGTAGCCCGGGTGCAACCCGGGGTGTGCGGTGGGCGATCGAACCCGGGTTGCACCCGGGCTACGCCGTGAATGTGCCCGGAACAGACGGTCAAGTTCGCATGCCGTGGGCCGAAATGAGACAGGCGAGGGCGGGACTTTCCCTGCCTGCGCCTGTTCGTCCCCATCCGCATGCTGCCCACCCTGTCCCGCGTCTCGCTCTGGCTCGCCGCGCTCGCCGCCGCCGTGTCATTGTTCACGCCCGGGCAATCCGGCGCGTTGCTGGCCAGCGTCGCCATGGTCTCCCTGATCGGCGCGCTGGTCCTGCGCCGCTTCCATCTCAAGTCGGCCGTCGTGGCCCTGCCCGAGCCCGTCGACACCCGCGGCCTCGACGCCGCCGCGCTGCTCGAGGTGGCCACCGTGCTGTCGGCCACCGTCGCGCGGGCCGGTTCGCTGGTCGACGCCCTGCGCGACCTGCGCGGCGACCTGATCCACGAGCTGGGGGCGCATGAAGTCACGCTGCACGAGCCGCCCGAGGAGCCCGGCGCCCGCCTGGTCGTGCCAGAGCGGCATCCGCTCGGAACCGCGCTGCGCAGCGGCGAGGTGACCGGCAGTGTCGAGACCGGCTTCGCGCTGCCCGTCGAGTGCCGCGGCCAGGTGATCGCGATGATCGAGCTCAAGGGCACGGCGCTGGACATCGGCACGCAGGCGCTGGGGCGCCTGCTGGAAGGCGTGAAGGTGCAGCTCGACGCGCTGGCCGGGCGCGCGCCGGCGGGCGCTGCCCACTCGCAGCTGGGCGACGAGGGCGCCTTTCTCAATGAGCTGGCCGAGACCATGGAGGACACGCTGTTCGTCAGCAATCCCGGGCGCTCGCACTTCTACTTCCTGGGCAGCAGTGCCTTCGAGACCTACGGCGTGAGCCGGGAAAGCTTCGAGCGCGACCACGCCGCCATCCTGGCGCACGTGGTCGAGGAGGACCGCCCGCTCGTCGATGCGCGGCGCGAAGCGGAGCAACGCGGCGAGCCGGCCGACATCACCTACCGCATCGACCATCCCATCAAGGGCATCCGCTGGATCCGCTCGCGCTCGCGCACCCGCGCCATGCCCGACGGCACGCCACGGGTGTACGGGCTGGTGAGCGACGTCACGCGCGACCACGAGCACGAGGTCGAGCTCGAGCGCGCCCGCGACGAGGCGGAGGCGGCCAGCCTGGCCAAGAGCCAGTTCATGGCCAACATGAGCCACGAGATCCGCACGCCGATGAACGGCATCCTCGGCATGACCGAGCTGCTGCTGGGAACGTCGCTCAACGACAAGCAGCGCCGTTTCGCCAAGGCGGTGTACCGCTCGGGCGAGTCGCTGCTGGAGATCATCAACGACATCCTGGACTTCTCGAAGATCGAGGCCGGCAAGCTGGAGCTCGCGCCGACCGACTTCTCGCTGCGCGGCGTGGTCGAGGACACGCTGGAGCTGCTCGCGCCGCGTGCCCACGAGAAGGCGCTGGAGCTGAGCTTCCACGAGGCGCAGGGGCTGCCGTCGACGGTGCACGGCGATCCGCTGCGGCTGCGCCAGGTGCTGACCAACCTGATCGCCAACGCGATCAAGTTCACCGAGCGCGGCGAGGTGGTGATCGACCTGCGGCGCGCCGACGCGCAGGACGATCCGGACCAGTTGATGCTGCAGTTCAACGTGCGCGACACCGGAATCGGCATCGACACGGACGTGCTGCCGCGCCTGTTCAGCGCCTTCACCCAGGCCAACGGCGGCATGTCGCGGCGCTACGGCGGCACAGGGCTGGGCCTCGCGATCTCCAAGCAGCTGATCGAGCTGATGGGCGGCAGCATCCAGGTCGAGAGCTCGCCGGGCGTGGGCTCGCAGTTCATCTTCCGCGTGCCGCTGCGTCCGGCGGTGGGCGACAGCGCGGTGATGGAGCTCGATGCCACCGACCTGGCCGGCATGCGGGTGCTGGTGGTCGAGGACCACGAGACCAACCGCACGGTGCTCGAGAACATGCTGGGTGCGTGGGGCATGGACGTCACCCTGGCCGAGGACGGCCAGCAGGCGCTGGACATCCTGCGCGGCAAGACGGTGTTCGACACGCACTACGACCTGGCCCTGGTCGACATGCACATGCCGCGCGTCGACGGCGTGTCCTTCGGCCGCGCGCTGCGCGTGGAGGGCAGCCATCCCGACATGAAGATGATCCTGCTGTCGTCGGTGTCGTCGCCGGACGACGTGCGATCGGCCCAGCTCGCGGGCTTCCATCGATTCGTGGCCAAGCCGGTGCGCAAGTCGGAGCTGCGCCAGGCCATCCAGGGCGTGTCGGCACAGCGTCGCGACAGCGTGCCCGTCGCCCCGCGCCTGTCGGGCAACGTGCTGGTGGTCGAGGACAACCCGGTGAACCAGGAAGTCATCGGGCAGATGCTGCGCCACCTCGGCCTCAAGGTGCGTGTGGCCTCGGGCGCGCTGCAGGGATTGCGGGCGCTGTGTGAGGCACACTTCGACCTGGTCCTGATGGACATCCAGATGCCAGGCATGGACGGGGTCGAGGCGCTGGGGTGGTTCCGGCGCGGCTCAGGCGGCCGCTTCGACTTCGTCTCGCCAAGCCATACTCCGGTGATCGCGGTGACGGCCAACGCCCTCGGCGGCGACCAGGACCGGTTTCTCGCGCTCGGCTTCGATGACTACCTGTCCAAACCTTTTCGCCAAAGCCAACTGCTCGCCATGCTGACCAAACGTCTGAGCCCCAGGCCCGCGTCCGCCGCGGACGACACCCCGCCGGCCGGCGGCGCCGGCAGCAACACTCCCTGGACCTTGCCTGCCGGCACCGAGACCGTGCTCGACGCCGGCGCTCTCGAGCGTCTGCGCGAGCTCGATCCGAAGGGCGAGAACCAGCTGCTGGCGCGCGTCATCAAGGCCTTCGAGACCTCGGCCGCGCGGCTCGTCCCGCAGCTGCAGGACGCGCGGCGGGCCCAGGACCATGCCGGCATCCGCCACGTGGCCCACACGCTCAAGTCCTCGTCGGCCAGCATCGGTGCGGTCAAGTTGTCGCAGCTTTGTGCCGAAATCGAGACGAAGATTCGCACGGACAAGGTGGAAAACATCGATGAGCGGGTCGATGCGATGTGCGTCGAGGTCGAGATCGTGTTACAAGCCCTGAAGCGTTTGCTGGACGCCACGACATGAACGCAAGCGTTGCGCTGAGCGACGAAGAACCACTGGGTCAGCCCCGGGTCCTCCTGGTCGACGACGACGAGGTGAACCTGTTGCTGACCTCGATCGCCTTGCGCGAACGGGGTTTTGCGATCACCGAAGCCACCAGCGGCGAGCGGGCGATCCAGATCCTCGCCGACTGGCTGCCCGATGTGGTCGTGCTCGACGCCATGATGCCCGGCATGGACGGCTTCCAGACCTGCCGCGAGCTGCGCGCGCTGCCGGGCTTCGAGTCGCTGCCGGTGCTCATGCTGACCGGGCTCGACGACGACGCCTCCATCAACCGCGCCTACGAGGCCGGTGCCACCGACTTCTTCGTCAAGTCCACGCAATGGAGCCTGCTGGCCGGGCGCCTGCGCTACCTGCTGCGCTCGTCGCGCACCCGCCAGGAGCTCGAGCGCAGCAAGTCCAAGCTGGCGCGCGCCCAAGACCTGGCCCGCATGGGCAGCTTCGACTGGCGACGCGAGCATGGCAGTCCCGTCTTCTCGGTCGAAGGCCTGCGCGTATTCGGCCTGGGCCCCGGCGCGCGGCTCGAGTTCCGCCAGCTGCTGCGCATGCTGCCGCCCGAGGACCGCGCCGGCTTCCTGACCGTGCTGCACGACGTGCTCAGCCACAGCTCGGTGCTGGCCACCGACATCCCGGTGACGCTGGCCGACGGCCGCCAGCGCATCATCCACACCGAGGCCGAGCCGGAGTTCAACGAGCACGGCAACCTCGTCGGCTACACCGGCATCGTCCAGGACGTGACCGACCGGCGCATGGCGGAAGACAAGATCCGCCACCTCGCCAACTTCGATGCGCTGACCGGCCTGCCGAACCGCCGCCAGCTCATCTGGCGCACCGAGCGCGCGCTCGAGTACGCGCGCCGGCTCAATCACCAGGTCAGCCTGCTGCTGATCGACCTCGACCGCTTCAAGGTCATCAACGACACCCTGGGCCACGGCGCCGGCGACGAGCTGCTGATGGAAGTGGCGCGCCGGCTGCGCTCCTGCGTGCGGCACTCCGACCAGGTCATGGAAAGCTCGCTCGAGGCCATGGGCTCGCGCTCGCACCGCACGCTCGAAGCCGTGGGCCGGCTGGGCGGCGACGAGTTCGTCGCACTGCTGCCCGAGGTGGTCGACGAGCGCGACGCGGAACGCGTGGCGGTGCGCATCCTCGACCTGATGCGCGAGCCCATCTTCGTCGGCGGCCAGGAGTGCTTCGTCACCGCCAGCGTGGGCATCGCGATGTTCCCGCGCGACGGCCTGTCGGTGGCCGACCTGATGCGCAACTCCGACGTCGCCATGTACTCGGTGAAGGCGCAGGGGCGCAACGCCGCATCGCTGTACCGGCCGCAGCTGGCCGGCAAGGGCCGCGAGAAGCTGGAGCTCGAGAGCGCCCTGCACAAGGCCATCGAGCGCAACGAGCTGGTGCTGCACTACCAGCCCAAGATCGACGTGCGCGCCGCCCGCATGGTGGGCGCCGAGGCGCTGATGCGCTGGCAGCGCAACGGCGTGCTGGTGCCGCCGGGCGACTTCATCCCGCTGGCCGAGGAGACCGGGCTCATCATCCCGCTGTCGGAGTGGGCCATCCGCGAGGCCGCGCGCCAGGCGCGGCTCTGGCAGGACGGCTTCGGCTTCGCCGACTCCATCGCGGTCAACCTGCCCAACCGCCTGTTCGAGCGCACCGACCTGGTCGAGCACATCCACCAGGCCGTCACCGCCTACGGCGTGCCGCACCACGCGATCGAGCTCGAGATCACCGAGACGGGCCTGATGAAGGACCTGCAGAACGTGATCCCCTCGCTGCACCGGCTCAACGAGATCGGCGTCGAGATCTCCATCGACGACTTCGGCACCGGCTATTCCTCGCTCGCCTACCTGACCACGCTGCCGATCTCCGAGCTCAAGATCGACCGCAGCTTCGTGCGCGACCTGGGGCTCACGCCGCAGAGCTCGGCGGTGGTCACGGCCATCATCGCGCTGGCGCGTTCGCTGGGCTTGCGCGTGATCGCCGAGGGCGTCGAGAACCTGCGCCAGATGGAAGTGCTGCACCGCCTGGGCTGCGGCGTGATGCAGGGCTTCCTGTTCAGCAAGCCGCAGCTGCCCGAGGACATCGAGGCCTGGCTGCAGCAGACGGTGCTGCCCAAGAAGGCGCCCTGGATCGGGAAGGCCGGCGACAGCGACCTGGCCGACGCCCTGCGTGCCGGCGAAGGGCGCGTCGTCAATCGCGCGAATCCCGCTGCCTGAGGGTGGCGATGGCGACACCTCCGAAGAGCGTGGCTGCGCCGCCGGCGGCCGATCAGCTGCCGGCGCAGCTGGCCAAGGCCGCCCTGCGCCGCCTGGTGCTGGCCAAGCTCGAGCCCACGCCCGAGAACTACACCCGCGCCTACCAGCAGGAGATGGGCGTGGCCGTGCCGCCGCCCGCGGCCGAGCGCACCGGCGAGGCCTGGGCCGAGCTGATCGACCGCATCGTGCGCGGCGTCGAGCGCCGCAGCCGCCAGTGGACGCCGGCGCGCAAGAAGGACAGCCTGCAGCGCGTGCTCGACGGCAGCCGCGGCGACGCCGCCCGCCTGCAGCAGCGCCTGCGCCAGCTCGTCGCGAGCTGGGACACCGAGTCGTCCGAAGGTGTCGAGGGTGCCACCGGCGAGACCCTGCCCGCCCCGCTGGAGACGCTGCCGGCCCCGCTGGACGAGCCGCACGCCACCATGGCGTTGCGCGGCGGCGACCATGCCGTCGGCCAGTCCCACGACTGGAACCGCGTCGTGGCGTCGCTCGACAGCACCGTGCAGCAGGCGCTGCCCAGCGGCGAAGCCGACGGCCGCGCACTCGCCGCGGCCATCGCCGACGCCTCGCGCCGCATCCAGGAGCAGGGCGCGACGCCGCTGCTGGCCGACGAGCTGCGCCTGCTGTGCCAGCGGGCCGACCGGATCCTGCAGCATCGCCATCACCTGCTCGACCAGCTCGGCACGCTGTGCCGCGAGCTGACGGCGAGCCTGGCCGACCTGGCCGAGGACGACAGCTGGGCCAAGGGCCAGTGCGACGCCATGCAGCTCAAGATCGACGAGGGCCTGACGGCGCGCGGCGTCAAGTCGGTGAGCGAGCTGCTGCACACCACCCGCGAGCGGCAGAGCCACTTGCGCGCCGAGCGCGAGCGGGCGCGCGACGCCCTCAAGACGCTGATCCATCGCATGCTCAGCGAGCTCGACGAGCTGGGCTCGCAGACCGGCCGCTTCCACGAGAGCGTCGGGCGCTATGCCGACGTGATCGAGAAGGCCGACACCCTGGAAGGTCTGGCCGGCGTGGTGCGCGAGATGGTCGAGGAAAGCCGCAGCGTGCAGGCGCTGGTTGCGCAGACCCAGCAGCGCCTGCACGACGAGCATGCGCGCGCGAGCAGCCTGACCACCCGCGTCGACGAGCTCGAGAGCGAGCTGCGTCGCCTGTCGGAAGAGGTGTCGACGGACCAGCTGACCCAGATCGCCAACCGGCGTGGCCTGCTGCAGGCCTTCGAGGCCGAGCGCTCGCGCATGGAGCGCACCGGCAGCGGCCTGTGCGTGGGCCTGCTGGACATCGACAACTTCAAGCGCCTGAACGACGAGCTGGGCCACAGTGCGGGCGACGAGGCCTTGCGATCGCTGGCGTCGGTGGTCAGCAAGACCCTGCGGCCCACCGACCTGACGGCGCGCTACGGCGGCGAGGAATTTGTCGTGCTGCTGCCCGACACGCCGGTCGAGGAGGGACAGCTCATCCTCACGCGGCTGCAGCGCTCGCTGAGCGGCGGCCTGTTCATGCACGAGGAGCGGCAGGTGTTCGTCACCTTCTCGGCGGGGGTGACGGCGTACCGGATGGGCGAGAAGCTCGAAGCGGCGCTGGAGCGCGCGGATCAGGCCTTGTACGAGGCCAAGCGGACCGGGAAGAACAAGACCTGCATGAACTGAGAGGTCGGGGGTGTTTCCCCAATGACGCCCTGTGCTTCGCGACGAAGGGCGCGTGGGCAGGGCCGCTTGAACCACAGAGCCACAGAGCCACAGAGGAATTCAGAGTGAATTCATCTCTGTGGCTCTGTGGCTCTGTGGTTGAAATTGGCCTCGGCGGCAACCCGCGCCGCAATGCAATCAGGTCGCGACCCGGCGAGGCGCGCGGGCCGCGAAGTGCCCGCGCGCCAGGTCCATCAGCAGGCTGCCGAACCAGGCCGACCCGATCCCGGTGGCATACAGGCGCTCCTCCCCCGTGGAACGGCGGCGCACGATCATGACGCCGCCCGTCAACCCGAACAGATCCGCGAGCGCCGAGGTCCGGTCTTCCCGGACCTCGAAGTCGTCCGCGTCATGGCCCCAGGATCGCAGCAGGCCGTTCAACAGCTTGACCTTGTCGGAAGCGCCGGGGACTGCATCGCGTCGCATGGTGGGCTCGTGTGGAGTGAGTCCATTCTTTGTCGACGACGCGTCGATCCGCCATCCCTAGACGGTCTCCCTTGCTCGAGGGGGAGGGCACCTCGCTTGCTGCGATCGCAGCAAGGAGATCGAGCCATGGCCACCTCTTCATCGGACAAGCCGAACGCACCCACCGGAACCCCCAAACCCATGGCGCCAGGCGACCAGGCGCCCGAAGGCACGCCCGGGACGGGCGAGGACGTGTGCCCGCGCTGCGGGGGCAGCGGCCGCATCGGCGGCAGCGCCTGCCCCGAGTGCGGAGGGCGGGGCAAGATCGTGAAGGGCATCGGCGGCGCCTGAGCCGCCGGGGTCGTGTAGCGCTTACACGGGGCGTCGCGCAGTCGGCGCGAGGCTGGCTGGCGGAAGCGGTGAGATTCGAACTCACGAACGGGTTTCCCCGTCGCTGGTTTTCAAGACCAGTGCCTTCAACCGCTCGGCCACGCTTCCGCAGGGAGCGCAGATTGTAGGTCGCGGCCCGCGGCCGCCGCGCATGTCGGGCACTTGGCTTGCTGTGCACGGACATGACGACCCGCAGCACGCGACACCGGGCCCGCCGCGAGGCGGGGGTGCTGGCCGTCATCGCGATGGCGCTGCTCGCCGCCGTGCTGTTGGTGCGACAGCGTCCCGACGGGCCCGACGAGGTCAAGATTCCCATCGAGGCGCTGCGCTCGCAGTTCGCCGAGCTGACCTTGCTCGATGCCCAGGCCGGCGACCCGCTGCCGCCGCGCTTCGTGCGGGCGCAGGCGTCGCAGCTGGGCAAGGCGGTCGACGCCACGCGCGAGCAGCTCGACGGGTTGCACCCGAGCGCCGAGCTGAACGCTGCCCGTCAAGAGGCCCTGGGCCATGCACGGCGACTGCAGCAGGCGGTCGATGCGATGCGCGGGTCCGGCACCGCGCTGCCACGCGCCACCAGCGCCGAGCTCGAGGCGCTCGCGCAGCGCCTGAAGACGCAGGAGGAGAGCCTGCGCCGATGACACGATGAACAAGTTCGCGGAGGTCTTCCTCGGCATCCTCACCGCCATGGGCGGCTTCGTCGAGATCGGCGAGATGGTGTTCTCGGTCAACGCCGGCACGCACTTCGACTACCAGCTGCTGTGGATCGTCGCCCTCGGCACGGTGGGCATCATGGTGTATTGCGAGATGGCCGGCCGCATCGCCGCCGTCAAGCACAGGCCGGTGTTCAGCCTGGTGCGCGAGCGCGCCGGCGTGAGCGCCGCCCTGGTGACGCTGGTGGCCGCGACCCTCGTCAACCTGCTCACCTGCGCGGCCGAAATCGGCGGCGTGGCCCTGCTGTGGCAGCTGCTGTCCGACTGGCCCTACCGCGCGCTGCTGCCCTTCGTGCTGCTGTTCTTCCTGCTGGTGGTGTGGTTCATGCCGTTCGAGTGGATCGAGCGGGTGTTCGGCCTGGGCGGGCTGCTGATGATCGTGTTCGTGGTCGCGGCGGTGCAGCTCGGACCCGACTGGCAGCGGCTGGCAGCGGGCTTCGTTCCGCAGTGGCCGGATACGCAAGGAACACGCGACACGCTGCTGTACGGCTATTTCGCGGTCGCGCTGCTGAGCTCCATCATGCTGCCGTACGAGACCTACTTCTACGCATCGGGCGGCATCGAGGACCACTGGAAGCCGTCCGACATCACGCTCAACCGCGTGGTCGTGGTGGTCGGCTTCGGCCTCGGCGCGCTGCTCGCGGTGGCGCTGGTGGTGCTGGGCGCGACCTTCTTCGGGCCGCAGGACATCGAGCCGCAGCTGCCCGGCACCGCCGCGCTGGCGCCGGCGCACACGCTCGGACGCGTCGGCCTCTACGTCGGCCTGCTGGGGCTGTTCTTCGCCTTCGGGGGCGCGGCCATCGAGACGGCCTTGTCCGGCGCCTACAACCTGGCCCAGTTCGCCGGCTGGCCCTGGGGCAAGTTCAAGAAGCCGCGCGAAGCGGGACGCTTTGCGCTCAGCTGGATCGCGATCTTCATCGGCGCCGCGCTCATCGTGGCCACCGGCGTCGATCCGGTGAAGGTGGTCGAGTACTCGATCGTCTTCTCGGTCGTGGTGCTGCCCTTCACCTATTTCCCGGTGCTGATGGTGGCCCAGGACAAGCGGATCATGGGCCCGCACGCGAACGGCGCGGCCGGCAACGCGCTCGGTTGGTTCTACCTGGTGCTGCTCACCCTGGCGGCGCTCGCGGCGCTGCCGCTGTTCGTCATCACCCACGGAGGGCAGGGCTGATGGCGCGCCAGGTCGACTTGCTGCGCGAGCTGCTCGACCACGAGTTGGTCGACGCCGACGGCGAGTCCTGCGGCATGGTCGACGACATCGAGTTCGAGCATACCGACCGCGGCCTGCAGGTGCGCGCCCTGCTGGTCGGCACCGGCGCCTGGGCGCCGCGCCTGCCGGCGCTGCTGGGCGTGGCGGTGCTGGCGCTGCTCGGGCGCGCGCGGGTGCGCGTGCCCTGGGACGAGGTGATCGAGATCTCGGAGACGATCCGTCTCCGGTCCAAGGCCAGCCAGCTCGGGCTCGGGCGGCTGGATCGCAAGGTGGGACGATGGCTGGCCCGGCTGCCGATGGCCTGAGCACGGCCTGCGCGCTGGAGATGATGCGGGTGCAGACCCGCGACGGCCGCTTCCTGGGTCATGTGTTCGACCTGCGCTGCGACTGGCAGCCGGGCCAGCGCAACCCGCCGCTGATCGGCGAGATCATCTTCGGCCGGCGGGGACTGCTCGAGCGCGTCGGGCTGCGTCATGTGCGGCCCGATTCGCTGCCGTGGTCGGCGGTCGAGTCGGTGCAAGGCGGCGTCATCGTCGTCGCCGGCAAGGGGAAGGCGAAGCGATGACGCGTCGCTCAGCCCTTGGCGCAGGACACCTGCGTCACGTCGCGGCGCCCGCCGTCGATGCGCACGGCGGTGAGCCGGCCGCCCCACACGCATCCGGTGTCCAGCGCGAGCAGGTCGGGCCGGTTGACCAGCCCCAGCGTGGACCAGTGGCCGAAGGCGATCGGCACGTCCTGGGTCTTGCGCCCCGGCGCCTCGAACCACGGCACCAGGCCCGCTGGCGTCTTGGCCGTCCCCTCCTTGGCCTTGAGCTCCAGCGTGCCGTCGGGATGGACGAACCGGATGCGCGTGAGCACGTTGACGGTGAAGCGAAGCCGCGCCGGCCCGGCCAGCGCGTCGTCCCAGCGCGCCGGCTCGTTGCCGTACATCACCGCCAGGAAGTCGTGCATGTCGTCTCCGCGCAGGTGCTGCTCGACCTCGCCGGCCAGCCGCAAGGTGGTGTCCAGGTCCCATTGCGGCACCACGCCGGCATGCACCATCAGCCAGCCTTGCGCATGCACCGCCAGGCGGTGCGCCCGCAGCCACGCGATCCAGTCTTCGCGCTCGGGCGACGCCAGGATGTCGGCCAGCGTGTCGTCGTGATGCGGCTGGCGGATGCCGTGGGCGACGGCGAGCAGGTGCAGGTCGTGGTTGCCGAGCAGGCAGGTCGCGCTCGCGCCCAGTCCCTTGAGCCGCTGCAGCGTCGCGATGTTGTCCGGCCCGCGGTTGATGAGGTCGCCCAGCACGATCACGTGATCGCGCGACGGCGAGAAGCCGATTTCGGCGAGCAGCCGATCGAATGCGTCGCAGCAGCCTTGAACGTCGCCGACGATGTAGTTCATTCGTGCGATTCTGCTACGCTCCCCGCTTTCCGCCCCGCACGGCCCGCATGGACGTTGCCCTCCTGATCTTCCTGATCCTGCTCAACGGCCTGTTCGCCATGTCGGAAATGGCACTGACCGCGAGCCGCAAGGCGCGACTGCAGGTCATGGTGGAGGCGGGCGACAGCGGCGCGCAGGCCGCGATGGACCTGCACGACAACCCGACCAAGTTCCTGTCGGTGGTGCAGATCGGCATCACCTCCATCGGCATCCTCAACGGCATCGTCGGCGATGCGGCCTTCTCGGGTCCCTTCGCCAAGTGGCTGCACGCCAGCCTGCCGATCGGCGACAAGGCGGCCGAGATCAGCGCCACCGCCATGGTGGTCATCACCATCACCTTCCTCACCATCATCTTCGGCGAGCTGGTGCCCAAGCGACTGGGCCAGATGTACCCCGAGACGGTGGCGCGGCTGGTGGCGCAGCCCATGGAATGGCTCTCGCTGATCGCGCGGCCCTTCGTCAAGCTGCTGTCGTTCTGCACCGTGGGCACGCTGCGCCTGCTGGGCATCCGCGGCGGCCCGTCGCGCAGCGTGACCGAGGAAGAGATCGCCGCCAGCCTGGAAGAGGGCGTCGACGCCGGCGTGATCGAGGAGCAGGAGCACCAGATGGTGCGCAACGTGTTCCGCCTCGACGACCGCCAGGTCGGCTCGATGATGATCCCGCGCGTCGAGATCGTCTGGCTCGACGCCTCGGCGCCGCAGGACGAGGTGCTGCGCCTCATCTGCGAGGAGGAGCATTCGCGCTACCCGGTGTGTCGCGGCAGCCTCGACGACGTGCTGGGCGTGGTGTCGGCGCAGAGCCTGCTGCAGCAGCTGATGCAGGGCCGCGTGCTGTCGCTCACCGAGAAGCTGCAGCCGCCGGTGTTCGTGCCCGAGACGCTGTCGGGCATGGAGCTGCTCGACCACTTCAAGGCCTCGGGTGCGCAGCTGGTGTTCGTGGTCGACGAATACGGCGAGGTGCAGGGCGTGATCACCGTGCGCGACGTGCTCGAAGCCATCACCGGCGAGTTCACCACGCCGGCATCGGAAGACTCGTGGGCGGTGCAGCGCGACGACGGCAGCTGGCTCTTCGACGGGCTGATCCCGGTGCCGGAGCTCAAGGACCGCCTCGACCTCAAGGAGCTGCCCGAGGAAGACCGCGGTCGCTACAACACCCTGGCCGGGATGATCATGCTGCTGCTGGGCCGCCTGCCGCACACCGCCGACTCGGTCGAGTGGGAGGGCTGGCGCTTCGAGGTGGTCGATCTCGACGGCAAGCGCGTCGACAAGGTCCTGGCGCACGCCGTCGCGCCGGCGGCCAACGCCGAATCGGTGAGTGCCGCCCGATGATCAAGTCGGCGCTGTACCGTGAGCCGCGTCCGCTCGATCCGGCCACCGACCGCCACAAGAAGGTCAAGCCGCTCGCCGACTGGTCGATCGCGCGCGAGATGCATGCGGTCTTCCTCGCCGCCACCGAGTTCCCCGATGCCTCGCTGGCCCTTCCCATCATCTTCGTGCACACCGGCGAGCGCGGGCCCGAGGGCCAGCTGCTGATCGCGCCGGTCGCGCTGATGGGACTGTCGGTCAACGAGAACCTGTTCGTCGACGACGAGGGCCGCTGGGACGCGCGCTACCTGCCGGCCTTCATCCGGCGCTATCCCTTCCTCACCGCCGGCGTGCAAGGCGGCGATTCGCCGGTCGTGTTCGTCGACGCGGCCTGGAGCGGCTTCAACGACACCGAGGGCGAGCCGCTGTTCGAGGACGGCGACCGCCCCGCGCCGGCGCTGCAGCGCACGCTCGACTTCCTGCGCCAGTTCGATGCCGAACAGCAGCGCACCCGTGCGTTCTGCGCGCGCTTGATCGGGCTCGACCTGCTCAAGCAAGTCGCTGCCGACGCCACCCTGCCGGGCGGCGAGAGCCTCAAGGTCGAAGGCATCCTGTCGGTCGACGAGGACAAGCTGCAGGCCCTGCCCGATGCGACGGTGCTGGAGCTGCACCGCAGCGGCATGCTGATGCTGCTGCAGGTGCACCTGGTGTCCTTGCGGCACCTGCCGGAGCTGGTGGAGCGCAAGGCCGCGCGGATGACCCGAACCGCGTAGGGTGGGCTTCAGCCCACGCGGTGGTGGGCTGAAGCCCACCCTACGCACGTCTCGTGCGACATCCGCGCGACAGCGCTTACCCCGCGCGCTAGCATCGCCCCATGTCGCTGGTGTTCGAAAGCTTCCTCTCCACACCGGAGGCGATCGCCGCCTTCGACGAGCGCGCCGTCGTGCAGGCCATGCTCGACTTCGAAGCCGCGCTGGCGCGGGCCCAGGCCGAGGAAGGCGTCATTCCCGCCACGGCGGCTGCCGCCATCGCGGGCGTGTGCAAGGCCGAGCTGTTCGACCTGCCGGCCATCGTCGGCGCCAGCGGCCGTGCCGGCAGCCTCGCAATCCCGCTGGTCAAGAAGCTCACCGAGACCGTGGCCCTGTTCGACGCCGAGGCCGCGGGCCATGTCCACTGGGGCAGCACCAGCCAGGACGTGATCGACACCGCACTGGTGATCGTCACGCGGCGCATGCTGGCGCTGATCGATCGCGACCTGTCCTCGCTGATCGGCGCGCTGCTCGACCTGGCCGAGCGCCATGGCGACGCGCCGGTGCTGGGCCGCACGCTGCTGCAGCCGGCGCAGGTGGTGAGTCTCGGCTTCAAGGCGGTCGAGTGGATCGCGCCGCTGGTGCGCAGCCAGCAGCGTCTGCGCCATGCCGGCCCGCCGGCCCTGCGCTTGCAGCTGGGCGGCGCCGTCGGCACGCTGGCCGTCATGGGCGACAAGGCCGAGGCGGTCGTGCGGCGCGTGGCCGAGGCCTTGCAGCTCACGCCGCCCGCGGGCGCGTGGCACACGCAGCGCGACGAGCTCGCGGGCCTGGCCTGCGCGGTCGGCGTGCTCACGGGCACGCTGGGCAAGATCGCGAAGGACATCGCGCTGATGGCGCAAGGCGAGGTCGGCGAGCTGGCCGAACCGTCGGGCGGCGGGCGCGGCGGGTCGTCGGCCATGCCGCACAAGCGCAACCCGGTCGCGTCCATGCTCGCCCTGGCCGGCGCGCTGCGCACGCCGCAGCGGGTGGCGGCGCTGCTCGCGGCCATGGTGCAGGAGCACGAGCGCGGACTGGGCAACTGGCAGGCCGAGCTGGCGGAGAGCGCGGGCCTGTACATCGCGGCGCACGGCGCGCTGAAGGCGCTGGCCGAGGTCGCGCCGGCGCTGCAGGTCGATGCGCCGCGCATGCTGCGCAACATCGATGCGCTGCAGGGCCTGGTGTTCGCCGAGGCGGTGGCCATGCGGCTGGCCGGGCGCATCGGCAAGGCGCGCGCGCATGCCCTGCTGGAGCAGCTGTCGCAGCATGCGGTGGCGCAGGGTCGCCACCTGCGCGAGCTCACGCTCGAAGCGCTGCGCGACGACGACACCCTGCGCGGGCAGTTCGAGCCCGCAGACGTCGCCGCCTTGTTCGACCCGGCCCAGGCGGCGCAGCGCGCGATCGCCGTGGCCCGGCCGCAGCTCGCATCGCTGCGCCAGACCGCGCAGGCCTTGTCCCAATCGCCGCCCTGGTCGCGGTGGAGCCAATGACATGCAACAAGACGACTTCGATCGCGGCGTGAAGAACCGCCGCGCGGTGCTCGGGGATGCCTGGGTGGACCGCTCGCTGGGCAACGCCAATGCGTTCAACGCCGAGTTCCAGAGCCTCATCACCCGCTATGCCTGGAACGACATCTGGGGCCGGCCGGGCCTGGACCAAACGACCCGGCGGCTGCTGGTGCTGGGCATGACCATGGGCCTGGCGCGCTGGGAGGAGTTCGAGCTGCACTGCAAGGCCGCCATCCGCGGCGGCGTGCCGCTGGACAAGATCAAGGAAACGCTGATGCAGGGCGCGATCTACTGCGGCGTGCCCGCGGCCAACACCGCGTTCAAGATCACGATGGACATCCTGCGCGAGGAGCGGCGCGTGCCGGCGCCGCAGCCGCTGGCGGGCAGCGCGCGCGTGGCCATCCACCACACCTTCAGCGAGCCGCAGCTGCGCGTGGCGGTGCAGGGCAGGGGCGCGCCGGTGGTCCTCTCGCATGCGCTGGGTCTGAGCCTGGGCATGTGGGACGCGTTCGCGACGCGCCTGGCCGACACGCACGAAGTGGCGCGCTACGACCATCGCGGACACGGCGGCTCGGCGGTGCCGGCGGGGCCTTACACCCTGGACCAGCTGGTCGACGACGCGGCGCGCCTGATCCGCGAATGGGGACGCGGGCCGGTGGTGTTCATCGGCCTGTCCATGGGCGGCATGGTCGGGCAGGGCCTGGCGATCCGCCATCCGGACCTGGTCAAGGGCCTGGTGCTGGCCAACACGACAGCGAAGTACCCGGAGGCGGCCGGTGCGATGTGGCTGCAGCGCATCGCCGCGGTCGAGGCGGGCGGCGTGGCGGCGGTGGCCGACGCGGTGGTCGAGCGCTACCTCAGCCCCGCCTTCCGCGCCGAGCAGCCGGAGGCGGCGCGCGCCTTGCGCGAGCAATTGCTGCGCAGCGATCCGAAGGGCTATGTGGCGAGTTGCCAGGCGGTGATGGCGGTGGATTGGCTGGATGCCTTGCCGTCCGTCCGATGTCCGACGCTGGTGATCGCCGGTGCGCAGGACGTGGGCGCGACGCCGGCGATGGCGCAGGCGATCGTCGAGCGCATCCCGGGCGCGCAGCTGCAGGTGTTCGAGGAAGCGTCGCACCTCAGCGTCGCCGAAGTCCCCGAGGTCTTCGCCCACACCGTGGAGAAGTTCGTAGCCCGGGTGTAACCCGTGGACAAGGTCGGAGGGACGACCCCGGGTTCCACCCGGGCTACGCGCCGAGCTGCTTCGACAACGCCTGCGCGTTGAGCCGCAAGGCCGTGGCCACCGCTCCATCGAGTCTCGAATCGAAGATCGCCGACGGCCCGATGGCGGTCAGGCTCATCACGATCCGCCCCCCGTCGTCGAACACCGGCGCGGCCATCGCGCTCACGCCGGCGACCGCGCCGCCGCTGATCCGGCTCACGCCATGCCGGCGGATCTCGGCCCAGGCCGCCTCGAGCTGCGGTTCCACCGGCGCCTTGAGCTTCGCCGGCACCGCCTGCCCCTGCTGCCGCAACTCCGCGGCATGCTCGTCCGCCAGCGCCGCCAGGACCCGCTCGCGCGGCAGGTGCGCCGCGAACAGCATGCCCGACGCCGTCCCGCGCAGGCTCATCACCGTGCCGTGCCGCATGTTCACGTGCACGGCGGACGGCGCCTCCTCGATGCGCACGATGGTCGCCCCGCGGTTGCCCCAGACGGCGACGGCCATCGTGTGCCCGAGCGACTGCGCCAGCTCGCGCAGCAGCGGCGTGGCCAGGCGCACCGGGTCGAACTGCTGCAGGCTGATCAGCCCCAGCTGGAGCGCCAGCGGGCCCAGCCCGTAGCGGCCGGTCCCCTCGTCCTGCGCGATCAGCCCCAGCTTGCCGAAGCTCACCAGGTAGGGATGCGCCTTCGCCGGCGACATGCCCGCGTCGCGCGCCAGGTCCTTGAGCGGCATGGGCCGCCCGGTGTGGACGAGGGCCAGCAGCAGCTGCCCGCCCACCTCCACGCTCTGGATGCCGCGCTGCTCGCGCTCGGGCGCGTCGTCGTCGATGTCGGTCCGGGCCATGGTTAGGTGTTTCTACTTAAACGAATGAATTAGACATTAACGAACGTCTTGACTAAGATCAAGTGAATTCAACATTGACGAACGACTTCGCGAATAGCGAATTGGAGCGAGACGATGAGCAAGGCATTCGCCAGCCAGGCCGACCTTCAGGAAAAGCAGGTGAGCTTCACCCGGCTGTCCGACAACGCGTATGCCTACACCGCCGAGGGCGATCCGAACACCGGCGTGATCATCGGCGACGACGCGGTGATGGTGATCGACACCCAGGCCACGCCGGTGATGGCGCAAGACGTGATCCGCCGCATCCGCGAGGTGACCGACAAGCCGATCAAGTTCGTGGTGATGAGCCACTACCACGCGGTGCGGGTGCTGGGCGCCAGCGCCTACCAGCCGCAAACGATCATCGCCAGCGAGGACACCCGCGACCTGATCGTCGAGCGCGGCGCGCAGGACATGAAGAGCGAGATCGAGCGCTTCCCGCGGCTGTTCCGCGCCGTCGAGACGATTCCCGGCCTGACCTGGCCCCACCTCACGTTCAAGGGCGAGATGACGGTGTGGCTGGGCTCGCTGGAAGTCCGCCTGATGCAGCTCGGCCGCGGTCACACCAAGGGCGACACTGTCGTGTGGCTGCCGCAGCAGAAGATCCTGTTCAGCGGTGACCTGGTCGAGTTCGATGCCACGCCGTATGCGGGCGATGCCTACTTCCAGGACTGGCCGCAGACGCTGGACAACATCGCGGCCTTGAAGCCCGAGAAGCTGGTGCCGGGGCGCGGCGCGGCGCTGACCACGCCGGAGATGGTGGCCAAGGGGCTGGCCGGCACGCGTTCGTTCGTGAGCGACCTGTTTGCGAGCGTGAAGGCGGGTGCGGCGGCGGGCAAGGATTTGCGTGCCATCTACAAGGAGGCGCATGCGGCGCTGAAGCCCAAGTACGGGCAGTGGGTGATCTTCGACCACTGCATGCCGTTCGACGTGACGCGCGCATTGGACGAGGCCACGCAGTACCGCGATCCGCGGATCTGGACGGCGGAGCGCGACAAGCAGATGTGGGATCAGCTCGAAGGCTGACGCTCCGAGCTTCGCGGCATGCGATCCCGGGTTGCACCCGGGCTACACCCATGGACTACCAAGCGCTCGAATTCGAATACCGGTCGTCACCCGACCAGCAGGCGGCGACCCCGGCGTTCCATCCGGTGATCGTCGTCGGCGCGGGCCCGGTGGGCCTGTCCCTCGCGATCGACCTCGCGCAACGCGGCATCCGCGTCCTCCTTCTCGACAACGACCACAAGCTCTCCACCGGCTCGCGCGCCATCTGCTTCGCCAAGCGCACGCTGGAAATCTTCGACCGGCTCGGCTGCTGCGATCGCATGGTCGACAAGGGCGTGTCCTGGAAGCTCGGCCGGGTGTACTTCGGCGACGAGGAGGTCTACCAGTTCGACCTGCTGCCCGAGCCGGGCCACGAGCGGCCGGCCTTCATCAACCTGCAGCAGTACTACGTCGAGGGCTTTCTCGCCGAGCGCGCGCAGGCGTTGCCGAACCTCGAGATCCGTTGGAGCAACACGGTGACCGGCATCGAGCAGAACGCCGAGGAGGTGCTGCTCACGGTGGACACGCCCGAGGGTCCGTATCGCCTGCGTGCCGGCCATGTCGCCGCCTGCGACGGTGCGCGCTCGCCGCTGCGCGGCCTGCTGGGCCTGGAGTCCAGGGGCCGCAGCTTTCGCGACCGCTTCCTCATCGCCGACGTGCGCATCGCCGGCATGGACCTGCCCTGCGAGCGCCGCTTCTGGTTCGACCCGCCCTTCCATCCGGGGCAAAGCGTGCTGCTGCACAAGCAGGCCGACGACGTCTGGCGCATCGATTTCCAGCTCGGCTGGGACGCCAATCCCGACGAGGAGAAGAAGCCCGAGCACATCCTGCCGCGCGTGCGCGCGGTGCTCGACAGCATCGGCGCTGCCGGCTGCGAGGTCGAGATCGTGTGGGCCAGCGTCTACACCTTCGCCTGCCTGCGCATGGAGCGCTTCCGGCAGGGCCGCGTGCTGTTCGCCGGCGACTCGGCGCACGGCGTGTCGCCCTTCGGCGCGCGGGGCGCCAACTCGGGCGTGCAGGACGCGGAGAACCTGGCCTGGAAGCTCGCGCTCGTGAGCCGCGGCGACGCGCCCGACGCGCTGCTCGACAGCTACGCCGGCGAGCGCGAGTTCGCCGCCGACGAGAACATCCTCAACAGCACCCGCGCGACCGACTTCATCACGCCCAAGAGCGAGATCAGCCGGATGTTTCGCGACGCGGTGCTGGACCTCTCGCGCGAGCATGCGTTCGCGCGCAAGCTGGTCAACAGCGGGCGCTTGTCGGTGCCGGCGGTGCTGCGCGAGTCGCCGTTGAATACGGCGGATGTCGATGCGTTCGAAGGCGCGATGGTGCCGGGGGCGCCGGCGGCGGATGCGCCGCTGGGCAACGGGAAGTGGTTGTTGCGTGAGCTGGGGCCGGACTTCACCTTGCTGGTGTTCGGGGGCACAGCGTGGGCTGAAGCCCACCCTACGAACACGAGGATCGTGCATCTCGATGCCGACGGCCTCGCCGCGCAGCGCTACGACGCGCGACCCGGCACCACCTACCTCATCCGCCCCGACCTGCACGTCGCCGCGCGCTGGCGGCATCCCACCGCCGCTGCCGTGCAAGCCGCCATCGCCCGCGCCTGCGCAAAGGCCACGCCATGCTGATCACCGACCCGCACCTCGAATCGCCCGACGATTTCTACGAAGCGCTGATCGAGACCCATCGCGGCCTCGCCACCGCCGACAGCCACGCGCTCAACGCGCGCCTCGTCCTCCTGCTGGCCAACCACATCGGCTCGCTCGAGGTGCTCGAGCAGGCGCTGGCGCTCGCGCGCGCCAGCGGCCGCCACGACTGATCCCTCCACCCCTCACGCGGAAGACCCCATGCTGCCCAAGCTCTTCTCCTCGCTCGCCCTGGCCCTCGCATCGCTCGCCGTGCAGGCCGCAAAGCCGCTCGAATGGGTGGTCGGCTACGCCGCCGGCGGCGGCTCCGACGTCGTCGCGCGCACGCTCGCCGATGCGATGGGCAAGTCGCTCAACCAGACGGTGATCATCAACAACAAGCCGGGCGCGGGCACCAACATCGCGGCCGACTACGTGGCGCACTCGAAGGACATCGGCCACGTGATGTTCACCGCCGACTTCGCGACCCTGGCCGCCAATCCGTTCCTCTACAGCAAGCTGAGCTACGACGCCGACAAGGACTTCGTGCCGGTCGGCCTGATGGTGCGCTTTCCGCTGCTGCTGGTGGTGTCGCCCAACGTCCCCGCGAAGAACCTGAAGGAGTTCCTCGCATGGGCCAAGGCGCAGGGGCAGGCGACGCCGTACGCGTCGCCCGGCGCGGGCAGCCCGCATCACCTCGCGACCGAGCTGCTTCGCGAGCGCAGCGGGCTCAAGCTGCAGCACGTGCCCTACCGCGGCGCGGCGCCCGCGCTGCAGGACCTGATGGGCGGGCAGGTGCCTTTCATGTTCGTGGACACCGCCAGCGGCTGGCAGTACGTGACCAGCGGCAAGCTGCGCGCCATCGGCGTGGCCAGCCCGCAGCGGGTGAAGACCATGGCCGAGGTGCCGACTCTCGCCGAGCAAGGCCTTTCGGGCTTCGAGGCCTATGCTTGGCAGGGTCTGGTCGTTCCCGCGGGCACGCCGGCCGACATGGTCGCCGCGCTCAACAAGTCGCTGGTCGAGGCGCTCGACTCCACGCCGGTCAAGGCCCGGCTGCAAGCCCTGGGCGTCGAACCGACACCCGGCACGCCCGCTCAAATGACCAGCTACGCCCGCACCGAGCGCGAGCGCTGGGGGCGGGTGATCCGCGATGCGGGCATCAAGCTCGATTGACTTGGAACGGCGAGGCCACGATGACCCAGGCTGACTCACTGCACTACCTGTCCGGCTTCGGCAACGAGCTCGCGAGCGAGGCCGTCCCCGGCACCTTGCCGCAGGGCCGCAACAGCCCGCAGCGCGTCGCGCGCGGGCTGTATGCCGAGCTGCTGTCGGGCACCGCCTTCACCGCGGCGCGGGCGGAGAACCGGCGCAGCTGGCTGTACCGGCGCCGTCCCTCGGTGCTGTGCGGCGCCTACGAGCCGCTGGCCCAGCCGGCGCTCAAGACGGGCGCCCGGGACGGCGTGGCGGCGCCGCCCAACCCGCTGCGCTGGAACCCGATCGCCATTCCGCAGGCGCCGCTCGATTTCGTCGAGGGCCTGCGCACCATCGTCGTCAACGGCGATGCCGACGCGCAGACCGGCGTGGCCGCGCACCTGTACCTGGCCAACAAGTCGATGACCGACACCGCCTTCGTCAATGCCGACGGCGAGATGCTCATCGTGCCGCAGCAAGGCCGGCTCACGATCACCACCGAGCTGGGCCGGCTGGCCGTGGACCCGGGCGAGATCGCGCTGCTGCCGCGCGGCATGGCCTTCAGTGTCGCGGTCGACGGGCCGTCGCGCGGCTATGTCTGCGAGAACTACGGCGCGCACTTCCGCCTGCCCGAGCTCGGCCCCATCGGCAGCAACGGCCTGGCCAATGCGCGCGACTTCCTCGCGCCCACCGCGGCCTTCGACGACGGCTCGCGGCCCTGCCGCATGGTGCGCAAGGTGGGCGGCGCGCTGTGGGTGGCGCAAGCCGAAGCCTCGCCGTTCGACGTGGTGGCCTGGCACGGCAACCTCGTGCCCTGCAAGTACGACACCGCCCGCTTCATGACCATCGGCTCGATCAGCTTCGATCACCCCGATCCGTCGATCTTCACCGTGCTGACCTCGCCCTCGGACACGCCGGGCACGGCCAACTGCGACTTCGTCATCTTCCCGCCGCGCTGGCTGGTGGCCGAGGACACCTTCCGTCCGCCCTGGTACCACCGCAACGTGATGAGCGAGTTCATGGGGCTGGTGCACGGCCAGTACGACGCCAAGCCCGAGGGCTTCAGGCCCGGGGGCATGAGCCTGCACAACTCGATGGTGCCGCACGGGCCCGATGCCGAGGCGTTCGAGAAAGCCTCGGGCGGCACGCTGGCGCCGCACAAGCTGGACGACACGCTGGCCTTCATGTTCGAAAGCCGCTGGCGCTTCCACCCTACGGAGTTCGCGCTGAGCTGCGGCGCGCTCGACAGCGCGTATGCCGATTGCTGGCGCGGTTTGAAGGACAACTTCACCTAGGCCACCGCTGAGTTCGTAGGGTGGGCTTCAGCCCACGCGGACGTGCGCGTGGGCTGAAGCCCACCCTACGAGAAACCAAAGGACCAGTCCATGACGCGCCTCGACACCACCCACGATCCCGCGCTGCGCAGCTGGGTCGAATCCGCCAACGATCCTGCCACCGACTTCCCGATCCAGAGCCTGCCCTTCGGCCGCTTCCGCTTGGCCGGCAGCCTGCAGGCCTGGCGCGTGGGCGTGGCGATCGGCGACCAGATCCTCGACCTCACCCAGGCCGCAGAGCTCGCCGGCGCCTGGACCGACGCCGAGCGCGAGCGCCTCGCGCCGCTGGCCCACGGCGACCTCAAGGCGTTCATGGCGCTGGGCCCCATCGCACGCCGCGCCGTGCGGGCGCAGCTCTCGCAGGCGCTGCGCGAAGACAGCCCCTTGCAGACTGCCCTCGCGGGCTGCCTGGTCGCGCAATCGCAGGCCGTGATGGGCATGCCGTGCGACGTCGGCGACTACACCGACTTCTACACCAGCATCCACCACGCGACCGCCGTCGGCAAGCTGTTCCGCCCCGACAACCCGCTGCTGCCCAACTACAAGTACGTGCCCATCGGCTATCACGGCCGCAGCTCGTCGCTGCAGGTCAGCGGCATCGGCTTCCACCGGCCGCAAGGGCAATTGAAGGGCGACGCGCCCGAGCCGCGCTTCGCGCCGACGGCGCGGCTGGATCACGAGCTGGAGCTGGGCGCGCTGATCGGCGCGGGCAACGAGCAGGGCGAGCCCATCGCCATGGCCAATGCCGAGCAGCACCTGTTCGGCCTGGTGCTGCTCAACGACTGGACGGCGCGCGACATCCAGCCCTGGGAGTACCAGCCGCTCGGACCTTTCCTGTCGAAGAACTTCGCGACCACGCTGTCGCCCTGGGTCGTGACCATGGACGCGCTGGCGCCGTTTCGCGTGCACTTCCAGCGACCGGCCGGCGACCCCGCGCCATTGCCCTACCTGGACAGTGCTGCCAACCGCGAGCAAGGCGCCATCGCCATCACGCTCGAGGTCTGGCTTCAGACGGCCGGCATGCGCGAGCGCGGCGAAGCGGCGGTGCGGCTGATGCAATCGAACTTCCGCGACGCCTACTGGACGCTCGCGCAGCTGGTCGCCCACCACACCAGCAACGGCTGCAACCTGCGCCCTGGCGACCTGCTGGGCACCGGCACGCAGTCGGGTCCCGAGCCGGGGCAGGGCGGCTCGCTGCACGAGCTCACGCAAGGCGGCAAGCAGACCATCGCGCTGCCCGGCGGCGAGACGCGCACCTACCTTCAGGACGGCGACACCGTGATCCTGCGCGCCTTCTGCGAGGGCGACGGCCATCGACGCATCGGCTTCGGCGACTGTGCGGCCACCGTACTGCCGGCTCGCGCCCCATAGCGATCCTGTCGTCAACCCTGTAGCGATGGGCGCGAGGCGCGCCCTACGATTGCCGCACACCCACGGAGAACCCGCCATGAAGAAGCGCTTCCCGCTCCTCGTCGCCGCTGCGGCCACCGCCTTGTCGCTGGCCGCGTCGGCCCAGGACGTGACCCTCAAGGTCCATCACTTCTGGCCGCCGGCCGCGATGCCGCCGACCAAGATCCTGCAGCCCTGGTGCGACAGGATCGCCGCCGACTCCAACAACAAGATGAAGTGCCAGATCTTCCCGGCGATGCAGCTGGGCGGCACGCCGGCGCAGCTGATCGACCAGGCGCGCGACGGCGTGGTCGACATCGCCTTCACGCTGCCGGGCTACACCGCGGGGCGCTTTCCCATCATGGAAGTGTTCGAGCTGCCCTTCATCAACACCAGCGCCGAGTCCGCCTCCAAGGCCGCCTGGGACTTCTACGGCAAGTACGCGACCAAGGAGTTCCCCGGCATCCACCCGCTGATGTTCGCGACCCACGATGCGGGCTACCTGCACACCCGCGACAAGCAGGTCAAGACCCTGGCCGACCTGAAGGGCATGAAGCTGCGTGCGCCCACCCGCCAGACCAACAAGCTGCTGGCCGCGCTGGGCGCCGCGCCGGTGGGCATGCCGCTGCCGGCGGTGGCCGATGCGGTGAGCAAGGGCACGATCGACGGCTTCGTGCTGCCCTGGGAGATCATCCCCTCGGTCAAGCTGCAGGAGATGGTGAAGTACCACACCGAGACCGACGCGGCGAGGCCGGCGCTGTACATGGCCACCTTCATCCTCGCGATGAACCAGGCCAAGTACGACGGCCTGCCGCCCGACCTGAAGGCGGTGATCGACAAGAACAGCGGCGCGATGCTGTCGGCGACCGCCGGCAAGATCTGGGACGAAAGCCAGGCGCCCGGTCGCAAGCCCGCGGTCGATCGCGGCAACACCTTCTACCGCCTGACCGGCGCCGAGCTCGACAACTGGATCAAGGCCTCGCACCCGCTGTACGACGACTGGGTCTCCGACATGGACAAGCGTGGCCTGCCCGGCAAGCAGATGCTGCAGGACGCGCAGGACCTGATCGCGAAGTACAAGAAGTGATGCCGCCCGCGCTGCGCCGACTCGCGGCGCTGTTCGCGATCGTCGGCTGCCTGGCCGCTTGCGTCGTCGCGCTGCTCACCGTGGCCAGCGTGGCCGGTCGCGCCACCGTATCGCGGCCGATTCCGGGCGATGTCGAGCTCACGCAGTTCGGCGTCGCGCTGTGCATCGCGCTGTGCCTGCCCTGGGCGCAGCTGCATGGCAGCAACATCATCGTGGACTTCTTCACCCAGAAGGCCGGCGAGCGCACCTTGCGCCTGCTCGATGCCTTCGGTGCGCTGCTGCTGGCGCTGATGGTGGGGCTGCTGGCGTGGCGCACCGCGGTGGGCGCGATGTCGGTGAAGGACGCCTTCGAGACCACCATGATCCTCGGCCTGCCGATGTGGCTCACCTATGCGGTGCTGGCCCCCGGGTTCGCGCTGACCGCGCTCATCGCGCTGGTGCAGGTGAGGCTGCACCTGGCGGGGCGCGCGCCGCACCCGGAGCCGTTGCCATGAGCGGGGGCGCCATCGGATTGGTGATGTTCGGCGCCATGCTGCTGCTGATGGCCATTCGCGTGCCGATCGCGGCCGCGATGTTCATTCCCGGCGCGATCGGCTATTGGGCGATGACCAACGACCTCGCCTTGCTCAACACGCTCAAGGGATCGGCGGTGGCGCGGCTCACGGTCTACGACCTGAGCGTGATCCCGCTGTTCCTGCTCATGGGCCAGTTCGCCACGCAAGGCGGCCTGAGCCGCGCGCTGTTCAAGGCCGCCGCGGCCTTCGTCGGGCACATCCGCGGCGGGCTGGGCATGGCGGCCATCATGTCGGCGGCGGCTTTCGGCGCGGTGTGCGGCTCCTCGGTCGCGACCTCGGCCACCATCACGCAAGTGGCCTATCCGGAGATGAAGGCCCACGGCTACCACGGCCGGCTCTCGACCGCCGCGCTGGCCACCGGCGGCACGCTGGGCATCCTCATCCCGCCGTCGGTGCCGCTGGTGGTCTACGCCATCCTCACCGAGCAGAACATCGCCAAGCTGTTCGCGGCGGCGATGCTGCCGGGCATCGTGGCCATGCTGGGCTACATCGTGGTGATCGCGATCTACTGCCGGGTGCGCCCCGACCTGGCCACGCCCAGCGAGCCGGTGCCGTGGCCGCAGCGCTTTCGCACGCTGCTGGGCGTGTGGCCCATCGTGCTGATCTTCCTGGTGGTGTTCGGCGGCATCTACGGCGGCGTGTTCTCGCCCACCGAGGGCGCGGCGGTCGGTGCGATCGGCACCTTCGTCGCCGGCGTCGCGCAGCGCGAGCTGAACCTGCAGGGCATCAAGCGCAGCTTCTACGGCACGGCCGAGACCTCGGCCATGGTGTTCATGATCTTCCTCGGCGCCGACATGATGAACGCGGCGCTGGCGCTCACGCAGATGCCGGCGCGCCTGGCCGAGTGGGTGAGCCACCTGCAGGTGGCGCCGCTGGTCATCGTCGGCAGCGTGCTGCTGTTCTACGTGCTGCTGGGCTGCGTGATGGACGAGCTGTCCATGCTGCTGCTCACCATCCCGGTGATCTTCCCGGCCATCATGGGCCTGGAGCTGTGGGGCCTGTCGCCGGAGATGAAGGCGATCTGGTTCGGCATCCTGGTGCTGATGACGGTGGGCATCGGTCTCATCGCGCCGCCGGTGGGGCTCAACGTGTACGTGGTCAACGGCATCGCCAGGGACGTGTCGATGAACGAGACCTACAAGGGCGTGCTGGCGTTCCTGGTGAGCGACTTTCTGCGCACGGCGGTGCTGTTGTTCTTTCCGGGGCTGGCGTTGTGGCTGGTGGGGGTGTTGTATTCGTAGGGTGGGCTTCAGCCCACGCGGAGGTGGCAGTACGCCGACGCACCGCGTGGGCTGAAGCCCACCCTACGAACGGAGGCCCCTGACGGGTGTCCCGGTGTAACTACAATGTAGTTACGCTGTCGTCCCATGAGCACAATTCGGTTCGATTGGGATGAACGCAAGGCCACCCTCAATCGAAACAAGCACGGCGTCTCCTTCGAGGAAGCCCGTTCAGTCTTCTTCGATGAACGCGCATGCTTGATCGACGACCCCGACCACTCCGAGGACGAAGAGCGATTCATTCTTCTCGGGCTGAGCGGGTCGTTTCGTCTGCTGGTGGTCAGTCATTGCCATCGGAGTGACGGCCACGTCATCCGCATCATCTCGGCACGCAAGGCAACCCCCCGCGAGTCGAAGGCATATACGCAGTAGGTGCAACATGCGCGACGAATACGACTTCTCCAAGGCCCGGAAGAGCCCGTACGCTTCCCTGCTGAAGAAGCAGATCACGATTCGGCTCGACGAGGACGCCATCGCATACTTCAAGGGCATCTCTGAAGAGTTGGGCATTCCCTATCAGAGTCTCATCAACCTCTATCTGAGAGACTGCGCTGTCACGCGCAGGAGACCCAACTTGAGCTGGATGACGCCGGCTGTGGGCGAAGCGAGAGAGGGCGGGGCGCGGTTCACCGCGGGATCGATCGACCGAAGCACGGATGGGGCGAACAAGACCATCATTGACGCCATCCATCGCAAGCAGGCCCTCGCATTCGCATACAACGGACGAAGGCGCACTGTCGAACCGCAGTGCTTCGGATTGGGGAACAAGGGAAACGCGCTCTTGATCGGTCGCCAAATTCAAGGTCGCGCGAAGCAAGAGATTCTCTTGTTCGATGTATCCAAGATCAAGGACCTGGTTGCACTGGACCAGTACTTCGAGGCGTCGGCCACAAAGCGCGTCAAGGGTCACGCGGAGATGAAGGTCGTCCTTGCCGAGGTGTGAAAGCTCCGGCCTGACGTCGGGTTTCTCACCCCCCGAACACATCCTTGTACGACACGTACATCGTGAGAAGGCCCACCGGCACCAGCACCACCCAGCCCAGCCCGAACGGGATCATCGCCACCACCGCCGCGACCAGATAGATCAGGCCGTACAGCAGGAAGGGCACGATGTTCTTGAGGCTGGCCGCGAAGCTCGCCTTGACGGCATCGAAGGGCGGGACGTTGCGGAACACCACCAGCGCCGGCGCGAACCAGATCGCCATCGCGAAGAGCACGCTCAGGCCCAGCGTCAGCAGCAGGCCCAGCATGCCGGCGCCCATGGCCGCGGCCACGCCCGCGCCGCTGCTGTGACCGCTGCTCATCATCATGCCGAACGCGGCACCCGCGCCCAGGGCGCCGAGCACCAGCACGATCACCACCGTCACGCCGAGGAAGATCGCACCGAGCAGCAGCAGCGGCTGGGCCCGCTCCTGGAAGCCGGAGAAGAGGTCGCCGATCTCCAGCGGGCCGCCGCCGTCGACCTTGCGCGCCGCGATCATCCAGCTGCCGATGAACACCGGCGTCGCCAGCGAGCTCGCCAGCCAGCCGATCAGCGGGATGACGCTCAGCACCACGAAGATGACGAACAGCAGCAGCCCCAGCACGATCCACATGCCGGGGTTCTTCATGAACAGCGCCCAGCCGTCGCTCCACCAGCTCACACCCCGGCCGCCGTCCAGCGTGCGCGGCGCGAGCACGTCACCCGTTACCTGTTCCATGGTCATCTCCGTCCCGAGCTGCCGTCATTGGCGGCCCGAATCCTCGCGCGGATGGGGCGGCAGGGCAAGTGGCCAGGGGCCGCGCGGCGTTGCCGCGCGGCCCCTGGCCTTCGGCCTACGCACACAGCTCCCCCGGGCCCCCTCCGAGCGGAGGCTCCAGCATGTCCGACCGCTCCCTCCAGCCTCCCTCCGAGAGGGAGGCTCCAGCATGAGTGACAGGCGGCCTTGCGCCGTGCCGCGGTAAGCGTTCGAAGCCGCATGGCCCCTCAAAGCCGCCATCGCGTGCATGCCTGCACGCGTGTCCAGTGCTTCGCTACGCGGGGCTGCCGCCGAAGTCCAGTTCAACCACAGAGCCACAGAGTCACCGAGATGAATTCACTCTGAATTTCCTCCGTGACTCTGTGGCTCTGTGGTTCGAACTGCCTTGCCCACATGCCCTTCCTCACGAAGCCCGTGAGTCAGGCTCCTCGCCAGCTAGTGCACCGGCGCTTCCATCGGCATGCGTTGCTCGACCTGGTCGAGCACTTCCTCAGGCTCCTCGGCCGCGGCATCGGTCTCGTTGTCGAGCTGCTGGCGCAGGCGCGCGGTGTCGAGGTCGCCGGTCCACTTGGCGACGACCACCGTGGCCACCCCGTTGCCGATGAGGTTGGTCAGCGCCCGCGCCTCCGACATGAAGCGGTCGATGCCCAGGATCAGCGCGAGCCCGGCGACGGGCACGGCGCCCACCGCCGACAGCGTGGCGGCCAGCACGATGAAGCCGCTGCCGGTGACGCCGGCCGCGCCCTTGGACGTGAGCAGCAGCACGGCCAGCAGGGTGAGCTGCTGCGTCAGCGTCATTGGCGTGTTGGTGGCCTGCGCGATGAACACCGCGGCCATGGTGAGGTAGATGGAAGTGCCATCGAGGTTGAACGAGTAGCCGGTGGGAATGACCAGCCCGACCACCGACTTGCGCGCGCCCAGGTTCTCCATCTTGGCCATCATGCGCGGCAGCACCGACTCCGACGACGAGGTGCCCAGCACGATGAGCAGCTCTTCCTTGACGTACTTGATGAACTTCCAGACCGAGAATCCGTGCAGCCGCGCGATGATGCCCAGCACCACGAAGATGAAGATCAGGCAGGTGGCGTAGAACGTGCCCATCAGCTTGCCCAGCGACAGCAGCGACCCCACGCCGTACTTGCCGATGGTGAAGGCCATCGCGCCGAAGGCGCCGATCGGGGCGACCTTCATGATGATGCCGACGATGGAGAACAGCACGTGCGAGGACTTCTCGATGAAGTCGAACACCAGCGTGCCGCGCCCGCCGAAGCGGTGCAGGGCGAATCCGAACAGCACCGAGAACAGCAGCACCTGGAGGATCTCACCCTTCGCGAAGGCATCGAACACGGTCGACGGGATCACGTTGAGCAGGAAGTCGACCGTGCCCTGCATCTTGCCCGGGCCGGTGTAGGCGGCGATGCCCTTGGTGTCGAGCGAGGCCGGGTCGACGTTCATGCCGGCGCCGGGCTGCACGATGTTGACGATGAGCAACCCCACCACCAGCGCGATGCTGCTCACGACCTCGAAGTACAGCAGCGCCAGGCCGCCGGTCTTGCCGACCTTCTTCATGTCCTCCATGCCGGCGATGCCCACCACCACGGTGCAGAAGATGATGGGCGCGATGATCATCTTGATCAGCTTGATGAAGCCGTCTCCCAGCGGCTTCATGGCCTCGCCGGTGGCCGGCGCGAAGTGGCCGAGCAGCACGCCGATCACGATCGCTACGATCACCTGGAGGTACAGCGATTGGTAGAACGGCTTGCGGGTCATGGCCTGCTCCTCGAGACGTCGCTTGGAAGGGGGTGGAGTGTGCGCCCGAGCCGTGCGGCCGACATCCGTAGATGCCGCAAGTCCGGACTGCCCGGCTGGTCAAGCGGCGGCTGTCGGCAGGCTGTCTCGAGGGATCGGCCGGGTCAGGGAAGCGCCGCTTCCATCTGCTGCGAGATCGGCAATCGAACCCGAAACGTCGTCCCCACGCCCAAGGTGCTCGCCACCTCCAGCGTGCCGCCGTGCTTCTTGACGATCGAGTACGACAGGGCCAGCCCCAGCCCCGTCCCTTGCCCCACCGGCTTGGTGGTGAAGAAGGGCTCGAAGATGCGCTGCAGGTGCTCCGGCGCGATGCCGCTGCCGTTGTCGGCCACCTCCACCCACACGCTGTCGCCGTCGACGCCGGTGATGATGCGCAGCTCGCCGCGCGTCGCGATGGCCTGGGCCGCGTTGACGAACAGGTTCATGAAGACCTGGTTCAGCTCCGAGGGCAGGCATTCGATGTCGGGCAGCTCGCCGTAGCGCTTGACCACCTCGACCTTGTACTTGAGCTCGTTCCACGCGATGTTGAGCGTGCTGTCCAGGCCCCGGTGCAGGCTGCACGACTGCCACTGGCTCTCGCCGGCATGGGCGAAGTCCTTGAGGTCCTGCACGATCTTCGTGACCCGCGCCAGGCCCTCTTGTGTCTCGCGACCGAGGTCGCCCACGTCTTCGCGCAGGTAGGCCAGGTCCACGCCCTGCTTGAGGCGGGCGATGGCCGACAGGCGCTGCGGCGCGATCGTGTCTTCCGCCGCCTCGTAGGCCGCGACGATCTGCAGCAGCCCCCGCACGTACTGGAGCAGCGTGCCCAGGTTGCTGCTCACGAAGCCGATCGGGTTGTTGATCTCGTGCGCCACGCCCGCGGCCAGCACGCCGATCGACGCCATCTTCTCCGACTGCACCAGCTGCGTCTGGGCCTGCTCCAGGCGCTGGTTGGTCAGCGTGAGGTCCTCGTTGGCGCGCCGCAAGGCGGCGGTGCGCTCGTCGACCAGCACCTCCAGCCGCTCGCGGTAATGGCGCAGCTCCTGCTCGGCGTGCTTGCGGTCGGTGATGTCGGTATGGATGCCGCACACCGCATAGACCTCGCCCTTGTCGTTGAACAGCGGCGCCTTGGACGACAGCACCGTGCGCTCGCCGTCGTCCAGCATCAGGGTCTCCTCGGCCTGCAGGGCGGCGCCGGTCGCGATGACGTGCTGGTCGGTTCGGCGCAGCGCCTGCGCCACCTCGGGCGGGAACAGCTCGTGGTCGGTCTTGCCGATGAAGGCCTCGGGCGCGCGCTGGTGGCGCTGCGTCCAGCGCTTGTTGACGAGCAGGTAGCGGCCGTCAAGCGCCTTCACGGTGATCACCGCCGCCGAGTTGTCGAAGATGGCCTGCAGCAGCGCCCGGTTGCGCTCGAAGGCGCCGACCAGCCGGGCACGGTCGGCGTCGATCGCAGCGCGGCGTCCCAGCTCGTCCGACAGGGCGCGGGTCATCTCGTCGTGGCGCGCGACCCAGCGGCGCGCCAGCGCGAGGATGAACAGCGCCGCCACCAGCGCGCCCAGCGTGGCGGCGGCGAGGATGACCAGGGCCACCTCGCGCCGGTGGTCCGGCACGAGCAGCACGGCGGTCGCCGCCAGGGCCATGCCGGTGCCGGCCAGCACCATGGCCGCCAGCAGGCGCATGCCGAGCCGGCGTTCGCGCGGGCGCTGCAGCAGGCGGCGGATGACACTCATGCGGGGTCCCTGGTGGTCGCGTCGACAGGCGGTGACACGACGCATGGCGGCCGAGGCCATGGCGGCCCGGGCTCCCACGGGATTACGGCGGCGGCAGCGGAAAGTTGAGGCCGAAATGGCCCGGCGGTCAGCCCAGCGCGGTGCGGATGGCGCCCAACGCGACCACCGCCGGGCCGCCCTCGGCGCGCCGCACCACGCAGGCCTGGCGCAGCGGCGGCAGGCTGTGGCGCTCCAGTGCCTCGTGCACGGCCGCCTCGTAGCCGGGCAGCTGCAAGGTGCCGCCGCCCAGCACCAGCAGGTGCGGATTGAGCAGGTTGACCACGCCGGCCAGTGCCAACCCCAGCGCCGCGCCGCCGGCGCGGATGGCCGCCAGCGCGTGCGCGTCACCGGCCTGGGCGCGCTGCGCCAGCGTCGCGCCGTCGATCCCGAGGCGGGCGGCGATGAAGCGGCCGCCGGCCAGCTCGTCGAGCCGCTTCACGCCGTGGTCGGTGGCGACCGGAAAGAAGCCCAGCT
Source organism: Piscinibacter sp. (assembly GCA_036377015.1). Taxonomy (GTDB): domain Bacteria; phylum Pseudomonadota; class Gammaproteobacteria; order Burkholderiales; family Burkholderiaceae_C; genus Albitalea. The sequence continues at coordinate 51,715 of DASUZE010000086.1, forward strand.
CACCGGCCCAGCCACGCGCCCCGCGCAGCGCCACACCCTCCACCCGGAACGCCGCGCCGATGGCGGTGCCGGCCATGACGATGCCCGCGGTCGCGCCCTCGGCCAGCTCGCGCGCTTCCTCGGCCAGCGCCGCCTCGGCGTCGTTCAGCACCGCGACCGGGCAGCCGAGGTCGGCGAAGGCCTGCGCCGGTCGCCAGCCCGCGAGCTTGGGCAGCACGCCCGACATCTCGACCCGGCCCTGCGCATCGACCAGGCCGGGCACCGCGATGCCCAGGGCGGTGGGCCGCACGTCCAGCGCCCGCAGCTGCCGGCGCAGCTCGGCCTCGATGGAGGCAGGCCCCGCTTCGGGGCCGGTGTCCACGCGCACCGATGCGTCGCCGGCCAGCACCAGCATCTTGGTGCCGCCGATGTCAATACCCACGGGAATGGAGGCCCTCATCGCGTCGTTCATCTGTTTGGACGACGCGCATTGTCCGGCACCCGCCGAACATCGCGCCGCGAATCCGAGGGGGTTCGCGAGCCAACAACGAACGGAGTCCGAGATGAATCGACAGCTGTGTTCGCCCGCCCTGGCGGGAACCTTCCTGGTGGTCGCGACGCTGGCCGGCTGCGGCGGCGGAGGCGGCGATGCCGCACCGGCACCGGCGCCGGCGGCCGTCACGATCACCGGCGTCGCCGCCGACGGTGCGCTGCAGGGCGCGACGGCCTGCTACGACCTGAACGACAACGGCGCCTGCGACGCGGCCGAGCCCAGCTCGGCGGCGACCGATGCCGACGGCCGCTTCAGCCTCACCGTCGACGCGGCGGCGGCCGGCAGGCACCGCGTCGTCGTGGTGGTGCCCGCCACCGCGATCGACAAGGAGACCGGCCAGGCCGTGGGAAGCGCCTTCACCCTGCAATCGCCGGCCACGGGCAACAGCAGCGCCCACTCGGTGTTCGCGAGCCCGCTGAGCACGCTGGTGCAAGCCCACATGGACGCGACCGGCGCGACCGTCACTGCCGCCTCCGACTTCATCCAGGCGCAGGCCACGCTCGCGCTGTCGCCGCTGGCCGACTTCACCGGCGCGGGCGCCGAGGCCCGGCAGGCAGCGACCGTCGCGCGCCTGGTCACGCTGGCCACGCAGGCGCAGTCGCAGGCCGTCGCCAGCGTGGTCGGGCAGGTCGACATCTCAGGCGCCACCGTCAGCCAGGCCGATCTCGACCGGGCGGTGGCCAAGGCGGTGATCGGCGTGCTGCCGGCGCTGGCCGGGGCGGTCACCGATCCATCCGTCGTCAACGCCGCCACGCCGGCGCAGCAGCAGGCCGCGATGGCGGCCGCCGCGCAAGCCGTGATCGCGCAGCAATCGGAGCTCACGGCGGACAACGCCAAAGCGATGGTGGGCCTGGCCAAGCTGCCGGCCGACAGCAGCGCCAACACGCCCACCGCGGGCGCGACGCTGCGCGCGCTGAGCTTCACCGACACCAACACCTGGTTCTACCGCTCGATGGAAGCCAGCGCCGCCGACAACACGCCCGATGCCTCCGGCCAGGTCCGCTTCTACGACGTGCGCCGGCAAAGCGCGCTGACGCCGTTCGGCACGCCGCTGGTCAGCGGCTGGAGCTTCGGCGCGAGCAAGCTGCGCGAGACCGACCTGCACTGGAACGGCAGCGCCTGGGTCGGATGTCCGTTCTCCTTCCGCAGCACCGCCAGCGTGCGCGATGCGCAAGGCCGCAACAGCTACGACTACTGCGACAAGGTGGAAGAGGGCACCAGCGTGCGCAGCGCGGTCGACATCGCCGGCAAGACCTTGCGCAGCGTGATCGTCGACACCATCCGCGCCTTCCCCGGCGCCGACAGCGGCGTGGCCTACAGCGCCTGGGGCCCCGCCAACCTGGACCTGCTGGGCAGCACCACCTTCCCGGACGGCGCCAGGCTGCTGTACCAGACCAGCCAGCCGCTCAAGACGGCACCCGGCTACGACGTGCATGACACCAACCGGGTCGGCGCCTATCCGGTGGCGATCGCGGCCGGCGGCGATGCGCGCAGCACCGCGGGGCTGGCCTGCGCGGGCAACCTGACCGGCCAGTTCGCGCTGGTCTCCACGCTGGAGGACCTGGTGTCGCGCAACCCTGGCTCGCCGTGTGTCTTCAACAAAGGCACCAATGCCGACGGGTCCAGCATCGATGCCAACGAATGGTGGGGCAACGGCACCGCGAGCCTGGGCAGCGTGGCCGCTGCGGCGACGCAGCCGGCCGGCACGGGCGCCTACTACACCACCACGGCGCTGCTGCGCGTGGGCTTCGCGGCCAGCGGCAACCAGGCGACCTACTACCTGTGCCTGCAGCGCAAGTCCGACGGCTCGGTGCGCAACTGCACGGTGGCGGGCACCGGCACGTACACGATCGAGACGCTGGGCGATGGGCGCGCCATGAGCTTCACCGGCCTGCCCGCGATCGCGCAGCGCACCGGGTTCAGCCGGGTCTTCGTCGAGCGCGGCGGCCACGTGTACTTCGGCTACCGCAACCCGGTGGGGCAGATCAATCCGCAGCTGCGCCTGAACCTCACCGCGGCCAACGCGCTGCTCGAGCAACTGGGCATCCCGGTCATCGCGCCCCTGGGGCCGTCCAGCGCGGCCGACCCCGCCCGGCAGGCGCTGTTCGCGAACGCCAAGGGTGCATGGTCGGATGTGGGTACCACCGGCGGCCGGCTGATCCGCTTCGGCGACGGCGGCGCCATGCTGCTGGCGCAGACCGAGCCGGGAACGCCGCACACGACGACCGGCGTCGAGCAGGGCCTGCTCGACATCGATCCGGCGAGCGGTGCCTTCACCGGCCTGCTCGAGGTCGACAGCAACGGGGAGGCCGGCGTATCGCATCCCTCGGCGACGGACCGCATCGTGTCCATCACGGCCAGCGCGCTGACCACGCAGGACGGCAGCATCGCGCGCCTGGCCGACGATCCGGCCGGCCTCGTCGGCCTGTGGGCCCTGGGCTCGGCGACCGAGCTGCGCACGATCCACATCGCGTTCTTCGGCAACGGGCGGCTGATGCTCGTCGATCCGCTGGGCGAAACCGACCCGGCCAGCACCTGTGGCATCGCGCACCAGGGACCACCCGGGGTGGAGTTCGCGAGCTACACCTTCGATGCGGCCACCGGGGCGTTGCATGTGTTCGGCAAGCTGCACGACAGCAACGGGTGCGCAGGCTTGTTCGACAGCAGCCAGGGCGCGATCCAGGGCGGGACCGCGAACACGACCGCGGACCTGGTGCTGACCTTCTCCGCCGACAAGAAGACGCTGCAGGCGGACGGGAGCACCTGGTATCGGATCGCGCCGCAGTGAAGGCATGCCGATGAAGGACGGCGGCCGTTTCCCCTCAACCTAGGGGTGTGCCGCCGACATTGCCTGCCGCGTAATCGTCGGATCGCCCGGATCAAGACCGTCGCTCAGACGGCCGTGCGGGCACAACGACGGCGGAGGAGCACATGGCGCAGCACTTGGTGATCCCAGGGCGGGTCGTGGACGGCAAGGGGCCGGCGTCGGATGCCCAGGACGAAGCGGGCGAGATCGCCGAGCTGCGTCGCCTGGGCTTCGAGGTCTCGTTGCGCCAGGTGGTCGAGGTGAGTGCCGCGCGCGAGGGCGGCATGGTGCGCATCCCCGTCGACGCGGGCGCCGAGCGAGAGGCCTCGCCCCCGCCCGCGGCCAAGCGCGGCACGCGCGGCGCACGCACCGCGACGCCGCCGGCAGAAGCCGCGCCCGCACCAGCCGGGCGCAGCGTGTGCGAGGTGGAGTTCGACACCGGTGCGCGCCTGTGGCTGCGGCCCGAGACGCTGTATGAGCTTTTCGGTGCACGGCCGGACCGCGGCGCGGCGATCGAGGACCGCGAAGACTGGATCATCGATCCCACGGTGCCCGGCGAGGCGTCGACACGCGGCGTGCGCGACACCATCGTGAGCGTCGCGATGTGGGGCGTGTCGCTTGCCAAGGGCGTGCTCAAGGGCGCGGCCATCGGCAAGCCGGTCTACAACCTCGCCGAGTCCATCGAGCAGCGTCTGCACGACGGGCGCAAGCCCGGCGTCTACACGCTGTCGCTGATCGCGAGCGAGCCGGTGCTCGAGCCCAGCGCACAGATCGCGAAGTCGAAGAAGCCGCTGCTGGTCTTCCTGCACGGCACGCTGTCGAGCGCCACCGGCAGCTTCGGGCGACTCTGGGACAGCGCGAATGCGCAAGGCAAGCGCACCCTGTCGCAACTGGCCGCCCGCTACGGCGACACGGCCTACGCGCTGGAGCATCACACGCTGTCGGCGAGCCCGATCGCCAATGCGGCGATGCTGCTCGATGCGCTGCCCGATGGCGCCGAGCTGCACCTGGTGTCGCATTCGCGCGGCGGCCTGATCGGCGAGCTGATGTGCCTGTCGGGCGTGGAGGACAAGGGCACCTTCACGGCCAGCCGGCTGGCCCAGATGCTGGCCTACAAGGCCACCGAGAGCGCGACCCCGCTGCCGCCCAACATCGGCGAAGCCTGGGTCCAGGATGCCGGCGCCCTCGAAGGCTTCATCGCGAAGCTGTATGCCAAGCAGCTGAAGGTGAGCCGCTTCGTCCGGGTGGCCTGCCCGTCCGAGGGCACGACGCTGGCGATGCGCAAGCTAGACCTCTGGCTCTCGCTGTACCGGCACCTGATCGACAAGGCGGCCGGCGCCGTGCTCGGGCACTACTTCCCGCCGGCGATTCCGCTGCGCATGCTGATGACGCTGATCGCGCAGCCCGATGCGCAGCAGCGGCTGCCGGGCCTGTGGTCCATGGTGCCCGGCAACCCGTTCATCTCGCTGGTCAACCTGCAGGCGCTCACGGTCGATGCCGACCTGACCGTCGTCTCAGGCGACAACAAGGGCAAGCGGGCGATGGCCGGTGCGCTGGAATATGCCCTGAACAAGTTCTTCCGCGACCAGAACGACTACATCGTCAACACCGGCAGCATGTACGGCGGGCTGCCGCGCAGCCGCACGCCGCGCTATCAGCTCGACGTCGGCGACGACGTGGATCACTTCAGCTACTTCCGCAACACCGCCTCGGTGCGCTGGCTGGCCGCCGGCCTGTTGCGCGCCGACAAGGACGAGGCCGGCTTCCTCCCCATCGGCCGTGCGCCGCGCAAGGCGCCGTACCTGCGCGCGGCGCTCAAGCGCCAGGCCCCCGGACCGCGCCCGCTCGTCGTCATGCTGCCCGGCATCATGGGCAGCGAGCTGGCGACCAAGCAGGAGAGCGACTTCGAGCAGATCTGGATGAACCCGGGGCGCATCGCACTCGGCCGCCTCGGCGAGATCGCCATCGGGCAGGGCGAGGTCGTCGCGACGCGGCCGCTGGACGAGTACTACGCCGACTTCCTCGAGTTCCTCGGCGAGACCCACGAGGTGCTGCCGTTTGCGTACGACTGGCGCCTGGGCCTGATGGAGCTGGGCCGCCGCCTGGGCGACCGCATCGCCCGCGCGCTGGACGAGAACGACCGCCAGCCCAGCCGCATGCCGGTGCGCATCGTCGCCCACTCGCTGGGCGGGCTGGTGGTGCGCGCGATGATCGCGGCCCGCCCCGACGTGTGGAAGCGCATGACCGCGCACGCCGACTCGCGGGTCGTCATGCTGGGCACGCCCAACGGCGGCTCGTTCGAGATCGTGCGGCTGATGCTCGCGCAGTCGGATGCGCTGCAGCAGCTGGCGGTGATCGACCTGACCCGCGGCAGCTCGAAGCTGCTGCAGATCATCACCCGCTTTCCGGGCGTGCTGCAGCTGCTGCCCAACGCCGGCCCGGAGTTCTTCTCGGCCGACACCTGGGACCAGCTGCAGCGCACCGACGAGGTCGGCGAGAGCCTGTGGGTGCTGCCGGACAAGCAGGACCTGATCGCGGCGCACGAAGAGGTGCGGCAGTGGCGGTCGGTCGACCTCGACCCGGCCCGCTTCGTCTACGTGGCCGGCTGTGCCGATCACACGCCGTCCGGCTGGGTCGAGACAAACGAGTTCGACGAGCAGCAGGGCGCCAACCGGCGCAGCGTGGCCTTCGTCGATTCGTCGCGCGGCGACGGCCGCGTGCTCTGGGACACCGGCATCCCGCCGCAGGTGGGCACCTGGTACATGCACGGGGTGTCGCACGGCGACCTGTGCAACGTCGCCGAGCATTTCGACGCGCTGGTCGAGCTGCTGCAGACCGGCGAGACCACGCGGCTGTTCCGCGTGCCGCCGGCGCGCCGTGCGTTCGCCGGCGCGACGCGGCCGCTGATGCGGCGCGACCGGGTCGACCGGCAGCCATCGCGCGACTCGCTCGTCACCAGCCTCATGGGCCAGTCGCCGCGGCGGGCCCGGCGGGTGCCGGTGCTCGGCAAGGCCAGCGTGTCGGTGGTGCACGGCAACCTCGCCTACGCGCGCTTCCCGGTGGTGGTGGGTCACTACGCCGGCGACACCATCGTCGGCGCCGAAGACCACCTCGACCGCAGCCTGGGCGGGCTGCTGCGGCGCCGCGCCGCGCTGGGGATGTATGCCGGTGCGCCCGGCAGCAACATCGTCGTCCTGCAACCCGACATGCGGGCGCGTCCGGCCGGTGCCATCGTCGTCGGGCTGGGTCGGCCCGACACGCTGAGCCCGGGTTCGCTGCGCGAGGGCATCACGCGCGCCGCGCTCGAATACGCGCTGGCGGCGCTCGGCGACTCGAGCGACCGCTTCAAGCCGCGCTCGGAAGGGCAGCCGCGCAGCGCGGGCCTGTCGTGCCTGCTGGTGGGCAGCGGTGCCGGCGGCCTGACGATGCGCAACGTCGTCTGCGCCGTCCTGGGCGGCATCGGTGCGGCGAACCGGCGCCTCGCCGACCAGCAGCTGGCGGCGCAGGTCTGGATCGACGAAGTCGAATTCATCGAGCTGTGGCTCGACCGCGCGACGCAGGCCGCCGATGCGCTGGAGCTCGCGCTCAAGGACGGCGAGCTGGGCGACCTGTTCGTCGGCGAGGGCAACCCGGAGGGGCTGCAGCCGCTGGTGCTGCTGGAGGGCCAGGCCGGGCTGCGGCGGGTCGATGCGGAGGAGATGCCGAACTGGTGGCAGCGCATGGAGATCTCGCACGTCGACGACCAGCATGCGCTGCGCTTCGTGGCGATGACCGACCGGGCGCGCGCCGAGGTGATGCAGGTGGCGGGCCAGCTGCAGACGGCCGAGCGCTTCATCGAGCAGGCGATCTCGAATGCGTCGCGCGACGCCGAGATCTCGCGCACCCTGTTCGAGATGCTGATCCCCAACCGGATGAAGGAGCTCGCGCCCGATCGTCACGATGTCTGGCTGCTGGTCGACGAGCAGTCGGCGGGCTATCCGTGGGAGCTGCTGGAGGACCGCTGGAGCCAGGACGGCAAGCCGCTGGCGGTGGCCTCGGGGATGCTGCGCCAGTTCAAGACGCTGGAGTTTCGTGAGCGCCCTACGGCATCGATCGCCGATGCGGTGCTGGTGATCGGCAACCCCGAGCTTCCGGTGCGCAACGACTTCCCGTTCCTCGAGCTGCCGGGCGCGCAGGCCGAGGCGGAAGAGGTGGCGGGCGTGCTCGAGAAGCACGCCTTCGCCGTGACGCGGCGCATCCACACCGATGCCGGACGCGTGCTGGCGGCGCTGCACGGCAGCGGCTATCGCATCCTGCACCTGGCGGCGCACGGCGTGCACGAATGGGAGACGGTGGAGATGCGCCCGCCGGCGGGCTTCCCGGAGGGACGTCCCGAGGAGCATGTGCGCAAGGTGTCGGGCATGGTGATCGGCGACGGCGTGTTCCTCACGCCGGGCGATGTCGAGCAGATGCGCTTCGTGCCGGAGCTGGTGTTCATCAACTGCTGCCACCTGGGCCGGGTGAGCGGCGCGAGCGGCCAGTCATGGAGCATGGGCCACAAGCTGGCGGCCAACCTGGCGGCGCAGTTCATCCGCATGGGCGTGCGGGCCGTGGTGGCGGCCGGCTGGGCGGTGGACGATGCGGCCGCGATGACCTTCGCGGTGAGCTTCTACGACCAGCTGCTGCGCGGCGACAGCTACGGCTATGCGGTGAAGCATGCGCGCGAGATCACCTTCCTGCAGCACGGCGGCACCAACACCTGGGGCGCCTACCAATGCTATGGCGATCCGGAGTGGCGGCTGCGCTCGGCACCCGACACGCGCGAGTCGGGCCGCAACGTGCCGTTCCGCTCGCCGGCGCAGGCGGCCACCGAGCTGGAGAACATCGCCAGCCGCATCGCGGTGAGCAACAGCACGACCAACGTCTCGCTCGACCAGACGCTGGCCTTGCTGCGCAAGCGCCATCCCGACTGGCTCAAGCGCGCGGAAGTCGCCGCGGCCGCCGGCATCGCGCTGGGGGCGCTGGAGCGATTCGAGGAGGCGGTCGAGTTCCTGGACGTCGCCATCCAGGCCAAGCGGGCGGATGTGTCCTTGCGGGCCATCGAGCAGCGCGCCAACTTCGTGGTCAAGCAGGCGCTGCGGGCGGCGATCGACGGCAAGGTGAAGGACCGCGAGGCCGCGGTGGCGGTGATGCGCGGCGCGATCCGCGACGTGGAGGCGCTGCGGCTGCTCGGGTCGAGAACCGAGACCGTCGACGGAAAGGCCGTCGAACGGCGCCCCGGAGAAACGCTGGAGCGGCTGATCCTGCTGGGCAGCGCCTGGAAGCGCATCGCCTGGATCAGCAAGGCGGGGCGGGCGCAGGCGCTGCAAGAGAGCATCGCCTGCTACCAGGAGGCGAACGAGAAGGCCAACGCGGACGGCATCCACGACGCCAATCCATTGACCAACCTCTTGATGGTGCGGGCGGTGGGCGACTGGTTCCGCTTGAAGCAAGGGGCCGGCGAGCCGATGGACGTCGAGGCCCTGGCGGCGGAGGGTGTGCGCTGGTCCGAGCAGCAGGAGCGCAAGCTGCCGGACTTCTGGTCGTCGGTGGCCGCGCCCGACTGCATGCTGGCGGCAGCGCTGTGGGCCGGCAAGCTCGACGAGCAGGCGGCGCAGATCGAGCAGAGCTACGTGAGGGTGATCCTGCGGGGGGCCGGCGCGAAGGAGGTGGGGTCGGTGCTGGAGCAGCTGGACTTCATGGCCGAGATGGCGCGGCAGAGCGTGGGGCGCAAGGACGTGGCGAAGGTGCTGGCGGCGTTGAGGGCGGCGCTGTGGAGGAGCATGGGGCGGTAGAGAAGGTGCATCTCCGTTCGGCCTGAGCTTGTCGAAGGGCTGCGGGGCAGTAGCACCCCGGTCACCAGACACTCGATGCGCCTGGTGATGAACCACAGAGAACGCCGAGAACGCAGAGCAAAGACGAATTGAATTTGATCTCCGCGTTCTCAGTGTTCTCTGTGGTTGGTCATGAACCTCACGCGAAATGGCCGCTCTCGCATCGCAGCGACCGACCGCAACGGGGCTGGTTCAGATGGGATCGCAGAGCAACGGTTCGCCTCGGGTGCTCCGCTCCACCAGATTTGCCAGCGGAATGACATCGAACGGGCCGTTGGGGGCGGTGTACGACCAAGCCCAATTGAAGCCGACTGCCAGATGGCCGATGCTGCCATTGCCGTTCAGGATGAAGTTGTCCTCCATGCTGATTTGATGGACGAATCCGCCGGCAGGCACGTGGTCGATGCTGTGGTTCTCATAGACGAATTTGTAGGTGCCCGTTGCGTCCGACGCGGTGCCCCGAACCACATCGTTGATGAGGGTCGTCGTGCTGCCATCGGCATTGACGATCGTGTTGGTCACCCTGTGCCGCTCGCCGCTGCCGCTCAGTCCAGACGGAGCGGCAGGGCACTGGCCGGCAGGCAGCGTCCAGTTCACGGTTCCGTTCACCACATCATGGCTCTTGATGTGCGGACCCGCCAATGCCGTGGACGTTGCGACCAGGAGTGTCGCGACGAACGGCGTCGACGAAACGAACTTGCTTGACCTAGACATGGATGTCTCCTTGTTTGAACGCCTGATTGAGCAGTTCCCCTTTGGCCCAGGCTGCTGATCGCCCAGAATCAGCGCCGTCTCTCGCAGCCTTCGAATTGCAGCAGCGGCCTGCCGCTGGGCAAGGCATCCGGAAGCAAGGCACACAGCTGCCGCGGCCCCGCGCGATGGTCGAGCAAGCCATTGCGCACGAACCGGACCAGATCCTCGAACTCGGACTGGCTCAGCGGGATCGGGCGTGCCAGCACGGGATCGATGAAAGCCAGCACGGGCTCGATCGGGCCGAGCCGCTGCAGATCCTTGCTCAGCCCGGCTCGCCGGGCGTCGTAGCCCCTGGCCGATGCAATCACATCCAGGTGATGCCGAACCGCGTCGTCCAGCCGGGTGAAGGCGCCGTTGTGGAAGAACGCCGGCTGCAAGGCCGCATTGCGCAACGGCGACGTTCGGAACCTGTACCGGTCGGACACATCGCCGGTGATCTGTTCGAGCCCGAAGTCCTCGTCTTCGCCAGGCCCGTCAAAGATGACGTTGCCCAGACCCGTGCCGAAGCGCGGCGCGATTTGCGGCACGCCGATGTTGTGCATGCGGAAGTCGCTGAACATCTCGTTCGACGCACCTGCGACCGCGTGGCACGAGACGCAGCGTCCCTTGCCGAAGAACACCACCGCACCGCGCTTCTCGGCCTCGTTCATCGCGGTGTGGTCACCACGGGCAAACCGGTCGATGGGTGCGTTCGCGCGCACGACGCTGAACTCGAACTCGGCGATCGCGCGGCCAAACATCGTGAAGTCGATCGGGCCGCCCGCATGGACGGCGGGGAACAGTTCGCCAAAGCGCAGGCGGTAGTTGGCATTGCCGTTCAGTCGGGCGAGCACCTCCTGGCGGATCGGCTCGTTGCGCGAGCCGCTGGCGTCGGGTGGCGGGACAACGCCTCCCAGGCCATCGTCGAACGCATCGAAGCGTGGGTTGATGCTGCCGCGTGTGCCGTTGAAGCCGGCGACTTCGACCAGTTCGGTCGGCGGCAAATGCGCCTGCGCGATGAGCAGGTGCGTCACGACCGGGTCGAGGGGCACGAATCGCGTCACCCCCTCGGGCAAGGGAAACGCGAAGCCTTGCGAGTTGTCGAACGGGTTGCCCGAAGGCGCCGAGAAGCGGCCGTTCCACATGAGGCTCGGGTAGAAGGCCGCGTTGACAACGGTCGGCGTCCGGCGCTGGTTGCGCGGCCCGACGCGGTGGCGGCCCACCACCTGGTTGCTCTGGATGCCGATGGCAATTGATTGGCTGTCGCCAAGGCCGGTGGCGGGCGCGTGGCAGCCCGCGCAACTGTTGTCGTCGTGCAAGGCGGGCAGTGAATCGAAGAAGAGGATCCGTCCGAGGTCGGCCAGCCGCGAGTCCACGGGCCGGCCAAGGCGCGCTGGCAGCGACGACTCGATGGTGCCGGTGAAGCCGGCGCGCTTCAGCACCGCGCTGAGGAGCTGGTCGAGATCGCTGGCCGTGTTGTCCGCGGCGTGAGCGTGGCTCGACCGGACGGCAGCGGTGCAGGCCATGGCGGCGATGACGGCAGTCACCCCCGCAACGCGTGGCCAGCGAGATCGTCCGGCGTCGCCCATCACTGCGTCCCCGCCGAGCAGCCGCGGCATTTCTACCCTGGCGATCGATATAGGCAAGGCCGATCGGATCGCTGATCACGGTGGCGACGCCGAGCAGCAGGATGGAGACGAAACGTCTCGGTCCTCATGTTGACCTCCACAGGTCGAGTGTGAGATGCACCAACGCCGCGAGGAGTGCTGCTTATGCGTGTGCATCCAGTTATAGCCCGCGATCCCGTGTTGTCAACGTCCAACCCTCCCCGACGACTTCGTGTAGTTGTTGTCGTCATCCACGTGCTTGATGTACGTGTTGCCTTCGGTGTCCTGGGTCGTGCGACTGCGCGGTCGCCGGGAGGCAGCGTATGGCGCTCGCGCGGTCGGGGAAATGCCTTCAGCCAGGGTGTCGCGGCATCTGCCGCCGATTCGCGACGATCTTGTTACTCACGCTCGCGCGCTCGCTCCTCGTAGATTGGCTTCGCGAATCAACGCAAGCCACCGGAGAGATCACCATGAAGGACATCGTTCACAGGGTCGGCATCAAGGCGCCGATCGCCAAGGTCTACGACGCGCTGTCGACCATCGAGGGTCTGGCACGCTGGTGGACCACCACGACCACAGGCAGCTCGAGAATCGGCGGCGACGTCGCGTTTCGCTTCCACACCGAGACCGGAGACGAGATCGGCGGATTCGACATGGAGGTGCTCGAGCTGGTGCCCGAACAGAAGGTGCGCTGGCGCGTCAAGGCCGGCCCCGCCGAGTGGGTGGGAACCGACATCGAGTTCCTCCTCTCGCGGCAGGACGACTACACCATCGTGATGTTCGGCCACAGGAAGTGGCGCGAGGAGGTGGAGTTCATGGCGCACTGCAGCACGAAGTGGGCCACGTTCCTGCTGAGCCTGCGCGATCTCGTGGAAACCGGGAAGGGCCGACCCGCACCGCATGACCTGCGGATCGGCAACTGGCACTAGCGACAGGGCTCTATCTCTTCGCCGAGCCCATCTTGCCTTGAAGAACCGCCGCCAGGTGCTTGCGGGCTTGCGCGAGTTGCGCCTTGTCCGAGTCGTGCACCTGGCGGAAGAAGTCGACGCACTCCGGCGAGTTCGCCTGCTCGGCGTCCTTGATGTACTGGTCGTAGGCCATCAAGGCCTGCGCCTTGTTCTGGATGAGGGTGATCCAGTCGTATTCCAGGTTGCTCAGCGGATGGGGGTCGGAGGGCTTTTCCTGCATGGCGTGTCCTTTCGAGTCGGGAACCTGACCCTTCCGAACAGCAAACGACGTTCCGGGACGATGGGACGTCACGGTCCCGGGTTGCACCCGGGCTACGGGAGGCCGATGGCGGCGTCCACGGCATCGGCGAGGCGGTCGATGTCGCCCATGTCGTTGTAAACCTGCGCCGACACGCGCGCCCACAGGCGGCCCGCGCGCGACACGACGGCAACCTCGATCCGGCGCTCGCAGAGCAGCCACTCCCTCAGTCGCGATGCGTCTTGCGCCGTCGCGCCACAGGCCGCCGGGAGCGGCACGGTCGCCATGCAGCCCACCATTCGCTTCGGTGTCGTCCACGGCAGACCCCAACGCGTGGTCAACGTTCCTGCGGCCTGCCATGCCAGCGCATGGTTGTAGGCGCGCATCGCGTCGGTCCCGAGAAAGTCGGTGATGAATGCGATGCCGGCCGGCGCGCAAAGAAAAGGCGTTGGATCGCGCGTGCCGGTCCAGTCGAACTCCTGGTGCCAGCCCACGTCGAGCCCCCACGAGATGATGGGCGGGTGCAAGCCCTCGCGGCGGTCGGCGGACGCCCACAACACGCCGCAGCCGCGCGGCGCGAAGGCCCATTTGTGCAGGTTCGCCGCATACCAGTCGACACCCAGCGACGGGATGTCGACATCGATCGCGCCCGGCGCATGGGCCCCGTCGCCCAGGACCGGCACGCCGCGGGCGTGGCACAGCGCGGCCATGCGCGCGAGCGGCAGCACGAGCGCCGTCTCGGAGGTGATGTGGTCGAGGATGGCGATGCGCGTGCGCGGCGTGAGTGCGGCAGCCAGCGGCTCGAGGCAGCTGGCGTCGTCCTCCAGCGGAAACGGCAGCGCGACCGTGACGACGCGCGCCCGGTGCTCGCGAGCGACGAAGGCCGCCGCGCGCGCCACCGCGCCGTAGGCGTGATCGAGGAGCACGATCTCGTCGCCGGCCGCGAGCCGCAGCGAGCGCAGGACGGCGTTGACCCCGCTGGTCGCGTTGTCCACGAACACGAGGTCGTCGCCTCGCGCACCGAGGAAGGCGGCCACGTCCTCGGCTGCTGCACGCAAGCGGGGGCGCTGCGCCGGCGGCTGTGGATCCAGGCTCATCAGCTCGCGCGCCATGAAGCGCGCAGGGTGCCGCTCGATCTGCGCGTGCAGGGCGTGCTGCAGATCCAGCACGCGCGTGGGCGTGACCCCGAACGTGCCGTGGTTGAGGTACGCCGCGTCGGGATCGAGCAGCCAGTGCGCCAGCATGCCGCGCCCGAAAGGAGTTGGATTCGTCGTTGTCATGGAGGCATTGTGTGCACGGCGGTCATCGGATCTCGACCCACGCCGGCGCATGGTCGCTCGCGTTCTCGAGGCCGCGCAGTTCGCGATCCACGCCCGCGGCCACCAGGCGCTTGCTCAGCGATCCGCCCAGCAGCAGGTGATCGATGCGCAGGCCCGCGTCGCGCTGCCAGCGGTTGCGCCGGTAGTCCCAGAAGGTGTAGGGCGGCTTGTCGGGGTACAGCGCGTGCAGCGCATCGGTCCAGCCCTGCTTCAGGAGCCGCTCGTATGCCGCGCGGGGTTCGGGTTGCAGCAGGGCGTTGTCGCGCCAGGTCACGGGCGAGTAGATGTCCGCATCCGTCGGAACGACGTTGTAGTCGCCGATCAGCGCCACCGGATGGCCGCTCTTCCACAGTCCCGCCGCATGCGCGATCAGCCGCTCGAACCATGCCATCTTGTAGTCGAACTTGGGCCCCGGCTGCGGGTTGCCGTTGGGCAGGTACAGGCCGGCGACGAGCACGCCCTGGACGGCGGCCTCGACATAGCGCGCCTGCTTGTCCGCGGCATCGCCCGGCAAGGAGCGCCGCACGGCGATGGGCTCGGTGTCGCGCGCGAGCAGGGCAACGCCGTTCCAGGTCCGCTGGCCGACGACCAGGCTGCCGTAGCCGGCGGCCTCGAGCGCATCGCGCGGAAACTGGTCGTCGCCGGCCTTCAGCTCCTGCAGCGCCACGACGTCCGGCCGCGTCGCTTCGAGCCAGGCGAGCAGCAGCGGCAGCCGCTTGCGGATGTCGTTGACGTTCCAGGTGGCGATGCGCATCGGTGCGAGCCTAAGTCTGCGGATCAAAATGACCAACCACCCGCCATGAAGATCGCCACCTTCAATGTCAACGGCGTCAACGGCCGGCTGCCGCGGCTGCTGGAATGGCTGGCCGAGTCGCAGCCGGACGTGGCCTGCCTGCAGGAGATCAAGACCGGCGACGCGTCGTTTCCCGTCGAAGCCATCGCATCGGCCGGCTACGGTGCGATCTGGCATGGGCAGCCGCGGCACCACGGCGTGGCCATCCTCGCGCGCGACGAAGTCCCGGTGGAGCGCCGTCGTGGCCTGCCGGGTGACGAGGGAGATCTGCAGGCGCGCTACCTCGAGGCGCAGGTCAAGGGCATCACGGTCGCGTCGGTCTACCTGCCCAACGGCAATCCGCAGCCGGGGCCCAAGTTCGACTTCAAGCTCGCCTGGTTCGAGCGGCTCGCTCGACATGCGCAGGCGCTGCGGGATGCGGGCGACGCCGTCGTGCTGGCGGGCGACTTCAACGTGGTGCCCACCAATGCCGACATCTACAACGCATGGGCCTGGCGCTTCGACGCCGTGATGCAGCCGCAGAGCCGGGAGGCCTGGCGGCAGCTGCTCGCGCAAGGCTGGATCGACGCCACGCGGCAGCTGCATCCGTCCGAGCGCATTTACACCTTCTGGGTCAACGAGGCGGCGTTCCGCCGCAACGCGGGATTTCGCATGGACTTCCTGCTGCTGCATCCGGCGCTGGCTTCCAGGCTGATGCGCGCCGAGGTCGATGCGGAGCACCGCGGGCGGCACAAGCCGAGCGATCACGCGCCGGCATGGATCGAGCTGAGGCTGGCGTAGTCAGGCGGCGTCCAAGGCCGCCTGCGCCTGGAGGCAACGCTCCAGCAGCTTGGGCGCCTTGACGCGCTCGGCCCAGGCCGCAAAGTCGGGTGTCGGACCGCGCCAGCGCAGCTCCTCCACGTCGCCGAACAGCCGGGCGTCGGTGCGCAGCGTGGCCAGGCGCTTGAAGAGCAGCGCCGCTTCGCGCTGGTCGCGCAGGACGTTCTCGGGGAACTGCTCGATCGCCCCGTAACGATTGAGCAGCTGCGCAGCGCCGACCGCACCGACGCCCGCGATGCCCGGATAGCCGTCCGCCGCGTCGCCGACCAGCGCGAGGAAGTCGGGGATCAGCGACGGCTCGACGCCGAACTTCTGCCGCACCGCCTCGGCATTGCGGATCGCCTTGGCCCGGCGGTCGACCTGCACCACCCGATCGGCGCGAACGCACTGGGCCAGGTCCTTGTCGGGCGTCCAGATGAGGACCTTCTCCACCCGCGCGTCCTCGCAGGCCAGATGCGCCGCCGATGCCAATGCGTCGTCGGCCTCCAGCTCGACCATGGGCCAGACCGCCACGCCCATGGCTGCCAACGCGTCCTCCAGCGGGTGGAACTGCGCCTTCAACGCCGGCTCGATGCCCTCGCCGGTCTTGTAGCCGGGCCACAGGTCGTTGCGGAACGACTCGATGACGTGGTCCGTGGCCACGCCGACGTGCGTCGCCTTGCGCTCGATCATCTCGAGCACGCCTTGCAGGACGCCGATCACGGCGCCGTGGGGCCGGTCCTGGCCCTTGGTGAAGCGCCGCAGGCCGTAGAAGTGGCGAAAGAGCTCGTAGGTGCCGTCGACGAGGTCGATGATCATGGCGAAGCCGGAAGTGAAGCGCCGCGCCATTGTGTGGCCACGGCGCATCCCCGCCTCGCCCGGCTACAACTCCAGCACGCCGAGCGAGTTCGCGTGCAGCGTTCCCGCAGGGCTCAGGGTGATCCTGCGTCCGCCCGGCACGGCGACGATCGCGGCGGTGTACGCCGCATCCGGCACCAGCCCCGTGATCAGCACCCGCGTCGCCGCGGCCGGCACGATCACCGAGCTGCCGTTCACCGCCGCATGGATGTCGTCTGCGAACAGCACCGCCGTCGTCCCCACCAGCGCCCCGGTGAAGCCGCTGCCCTGGTCGCTGTGGAAGGCCTGCGTCGCCAGCGGCGTCGCGCCGGCGTCGGCGCCTTGCAGCACGTGCAGGAAGGTCGCGTTGCGCGGATGGCCGGCCGCTTCGACGCGAAGCCGGTAGGCCCCGGTCCAGTTCGTCTTGTCGGCCGACATGGGATCGAGCGTCGCCTTCCAGAACTGATCGGGCGCGTCGATCACCGGACCGACGATGCTCGCGGCCGCATTCGCGCCTTCGGGCAGCAGCGTGCTCACGTGCAGCCGCTGGCCGCCGGGTGTCGAGGCCACGACGTTGGCGCCGTTGCGCACCGGCGCCGCGCCGTTGCTCGGCAGGTTGAGCCAGAAGCGCTTGAAGCGTCCGTCGGCGCCGGTGCTCGCGCGGTCCATCACGACGATGGTGTCCGGCTGCAGCCACATGAGCGTGCGGCTGGCATGGCTCACGCCGCGTGCCGGCGCCACGTCGTCGTTGGCGAAGTTGTAGAGGTGGGTCGCATCGCCGGTCACCAGCAGGTAGTCGGCCGCCACGCCGCGCACCAGCAGCTGCGGATCGCCGTCGTGCGCGCCGCCGATGAACTGGCTGCCGCGCTGCAGGAAGGGCAGGTGGTAGTTGCCCACCGCGGCCTGCGGCTCGTTCTGGATCGTCAGCGTGTTCTTGAACTCCGACATCGCCGCGCCGGCGCCATAGGCCGAGAGCTCCTTGGTGAGCCACTCGCCCTTGCGCCAGAAGTCGAACATGTTGCCGTCGCCATGCTGGTGGTCGATGCTGTTGTAGCTGAGCTTGTGGTCGAGCAGGCGCACGTCGGCGTTGTCGTTCCAGCTCGTGCGCGCCTGCAGCCGGCCCAGGCTCGGTGCGAAGTGGAACAGCGGCAGCGCACCGCGCGGATCGGCCGGCGCGGCCTGCCCCGGATCGAACATCAGGAAGTAGAGAATGGACTGGACGATGTTGTCGTCGTTGTTCGCCCGTGACGTGAGCCGCGCCGGGTTGTCGGGCGCGGCGGTGTACTCCAGCCATTTCGCCGCGGCGAGCTCGTCGTTGCGGCCGGCGTAGCGTGCGTACAGCGAGAGCGGCCCCATCACGCGCATGGGGTCGAGGAAGTACAGCTGCTCCGCGTCGCCGAACCACGAGGGTTGGTAGACCTGGCCGTAGCCGGTCGCGACCTTCTTCGTCGGCAGGCTGTGGAAGAAGCCCGGCATCAGCCTGGACAGCAGGGGATGGTTCACCAGCGAGACCTTGTCGCCGTAGAGCGTGGTGTCGTCCATGCCGGCGGTGTGCAAGGCCAGCATCAGCCCGTAGTAGAAGCCGATGGACTCGCCGTACTCCATGCCCTCGGGGCTGACGCCGCCGAAGCCGTCGTTGCGGTAGGCGAAGTCGGTCATGTAGAGGTAGGTGCCGATCGCCTCGTGCATGAAGTCGCCGAGCCGGCCGGGCGCATCGCTCGCCAGCGACGGGTCGGCGACGTCATCCGCCGGGTCGATCACGTTGGCCATCATGAAGATGTTGCGGGCGTGGGCCATCAGGTAGTTGTTCATCGAATACCGGATGGCGCGGCGCTTCGGATCGCCCAGGTCCAGCAGCGCCGGATGGTTGCGCCGCGCGGCCCCGGCGGGCACCGAGGAGGCGTCGCTGTGGTAGTAGGTGACCGACGGATAGCCGTCGCGGTCCTCGGCGCACCAGCGCAGGAACACGCGGCGGATGCGCTGCTTCTCGGCGGCGCTCAGATGCGGATAGAGCCAGTCGACGGCCAGCGGGAAGGCCTCGCCGTGCCAGCGTCCACGGTCGGAGGAGGCGAACGAGTCGCTGCGGAACTTGCCGGCGCCCACGCCCAGGTCGGCCGGGTCGATGACGGCGAACAAGGCGGTCTTGGCTGCGGCGATCCAGCGCGGCTGCCGGGTGGCGTCGGTGTCGACCAGGCTCATGAAGGCCATCAGGGCCGCATACGCCTCGGTCGCATAGGGCGTGTAGGTGCTGCCGCCGTTGTCCTGCGCGGGCACCTGGCCCGACTCGATGCGGTCGCGTGCGGTGAGCGCGAGCTGGTAGAGCGCGCCGCCGGTGCTGCCGCCGTACATCGGGTTGCCCGCGGTGGCCCAGCTGCGCAGGCGAGTCAGGTCCTGCTCGCGGATCCACAGCCGCGGGTGGCCGGCGACCGGCGTGCGCACCGCGGGTGCGTTCACCCGCAGCAGCGCCTGCTCGCTGGTCAGCGTGCCGCCGCCGTTGGCGACGATCACGTCGAAGCGCGCGCCGTCGTCGGCCGCGGTGGTGACGAGGCTGTAGGTGGACGCGGTCGCCGAGGCGATCGGCACGCCGTTGCGCCGCCATTGGTAGGTCAGCGAGATGCCGTTGGCCGTCACGCCGAAGCTCGCGGCGACGCCGCTGCTGACCGTGCGGTCGACGGGGTGGCTGACGATCGCGGGTCGCGCGGTGGCCGCGGGGGGAGGCGGCGCCGGCGTGGGTGCGGGGGCCGGTGCAGGCGCTGGCGCGGGTGCAGGGCCCGGCGCAGGAGCGGGCGACGGCGCCGGTGTCGACGAGGTGGGCGCTGCGTCGCCTCCGCCACTGCCGCCGCCGCATGCGGCGATGAAGACGGAGAGCGCGAGCGCGCCGAGAGGGAGTCGTTGGCTGGGCATGGGTGTCCGTTTTGGAGTCATGCCCCATCGGGCGCAAGGACCGCACCCGTGACCGTGAGTGACGATTTGGGTTGTCCGTAGGGTGGGCTTCAGCCCACGCGGAGCCGGAGTGCGGGCAACGCGCCAAGACAAATCACGGCGCCCTGTGACGCGCCTGGAACACCCGCGTCCGATTTATTCAAGCCCGTCGCGCGGGCTCAGCATGTCCTGCGGCAGCTCGTACGCCCACTCCGACGGCATCGAGCGCCGCATGCGCTCGCGCAGCAGCCCGGGCGAGCGGCCGACCAGCGCGTTGAAGTCCTTGGCCATGTGGGCTGGATCGGCGAAGCCCGCACGTCGCGCCACCGAGGCGAGCGACGCTGCGCCGCGGCGCGCCTCGGCCTGCACGTGCCACAGCGACAGCTGCAGCCGCGCGAGGCGGATCAGGACCTTGGGCGGGACGCCGAAGGTGTCGACGAAGCGACGGTGCAGCTGGCGCTCGCCCAGGCCGGCCTGATCGGCCAGGTCCGACACGCTCATGTGCGGCAGGCGCCACACCAGCTGCTCGACCATGCGCGCCAGCGGGAGGGCACGGCTGCGCGAGGCACGCTGCAGGCGCCGTTCGAGCACCGCCTCGAGCACATGGATCTGCCGCGCCACCGACGCTTGCTCGGCCATGCGCTCGCCCAGCTCCAGGCGCTCGGCCGGCGTGAGGATGGCGTCGACGTCGATCCAGCGGTCGGTCAGCTCGTGGGCCGATGTGCGGCACACGTCGGTGAGGCGGCCCGGCTTGAACAGCACGACCGTGGTCTCCGGCAGCTCGATGTAGTCGCGCCGCGCCTCGCGCGTCATCGTGCCGGAGAAGGTCGCGCCGGTGGTCACGCGGCCGCTGACCGGATCGCGCAGGCTGCCGCGGTGGACCAGCGTCAGCGCCGAATACATGTTGGCCGGGAAGGCGGCGGTGGGGATGGCGGCCGACGGTCCCTCGCTTCGCCGGCGAACGACATAGCCCATCACGTCGCGCGCGAGGGCAGGGGAAGGCGGCAGGACGAGGATGCGGGAGCTCATGCGGGCGCGAAGGGCATTGCAGCGATCGTGCCGGGCGGCGAGTTCCGCGCCGTGTCAGTCGGGCCCGACCCCGATGTCAATTGAAATGTGCCGCCTGCAACTCGGTGGTCGCATGACGGGGCTGCCGTCGAAGTCAAGTTCAACCACAGAGCCACAGAGTCACAGGGTGAATTCAACCCGTCGTCGCAACACGTCCTGAACGGAGGTGTTGATGAGAGCGAAAAAGGGGTTGAAGTCGAATCGATCGCTGCGCGCGAAGCTGCGCTCGCCAGGGCGACCGCCG
>DASUZE010000087.1:0-5071 GCA_036377015.1 Piscinibacter sp.
AACTCGCGCACGAGCATCGTGACCGTGGACTTGGTCAGTCCCACGGCCGACGCCAGGTCCGCCCGCGACAAGCCGGGCTTGGCGCACAAGTAGCGCACCAAGGCCATCCGGTTGATGTCCTTGAGCAGCTGTTGATGTCCGATGGCCTCGGCAGGCAAGCAATGTCTCCCTGTATTTGTCACGGATGGGTGGCGCGCGATGCGCCGCGCTCAATCGAGGCGTCGTTGCTTCTGGGGCAGCGAAAACACGCCGCCGACAACGGCCCGCGCATAGAGATAGCGGTCGCGTTCACGCTCGCTCAGCGCGTCCAGGTCCACCTGCCCAGCCGCATTGCAGGGGAACGAAACGACGTGCCCTGCGTTGAAGAGTGATTGGAAGCGCAGCTCGAATCTCGCGCTGTCGCGGTCCGCCAAGAAAGCGCTCATGGATGCCTGGGTTGACTGAATGGCGCTATATTAGTTGGGCCACCGAACGAATTAAAGTGGCGTAAATACCTAGCTGCCTGGCACGCAGGGGTGCCGACGCCTCACTGGGCGGCCCGGAGCCTGGCCTCCAGCCCATCACTTCTGCGCGTGATCCAGTTGAAAAGCGGCGTGGCCATCAGCGTTGTCAGCACGGCCATCAGGACCAGCACCGAGAACAGCCCCGACTGGATGACGCCCGCGGCGAGGCCGATGTTGATGATGATCAGTTCCATCAGCCCACGCGCATTCATGAGCGCACCGATCGCCCACGCATCAGAATTCGGCTCGCCGTTCAGCCGGGCCGCTGCCCAGCAGGCGACCAGCTTGCCGCCGAACGAGGCCGCCAGGACGGCCAATGCGGCGACGAAGATCGCCGGCTCGAAGAGCATGTCCAGGCGGGTGTTCAGCCCGGAATAGGTGAAGAACATCGGCAACAGGAAGACCACCACGATCGGATGCAGCAGCGCCCGCAGCTTCTGGGTCAGCGGCCCGCGCGGCATGGCGCAGCCGAGCAGGAAGCCGCCGAACACCGCGTGGATGCCGATCGTGTCCATGGCGAAGGCGCTCAGGCAGAACAGGACCAGCACCGTGGCCAGCAGGCTGCTGGACAACGGCTGCTCGGGCACGACCCAGCGCGCCAGGTGGCGCAGCAGCCTGCTGCCGACGAACATCATGAACAGCGCGAAGGCGGCGCCGCCGCCGATGGCGGCGTAGGCGCCGGCCCAGCCGCCGCCGAAGCTGGCGAGCACGATCGCCAGAATGCACCAGGCCGCCGCGTCGTCCGCCGCGCCCGCGGTGAGCGCCAGCGTGCCGAGTGACGTGCCGGCCAGGCCGCGCTCGTGGATGATGCGCGCGAGCATCGGGAAGGCGGTGATGGCGATGGCCGCGCCGAGAAACAGCGAGGCCTCGCCCAGCCGGGTCTTGTCACCGAAGAGGCCCGGCACGGTGTGCAGCCAGGGCGTGAGCGCGAAGGCGAGTGCGAACGGCACCAGGATGCCTGCCGCCGACACGGTCATGGCGCTGCGGGCCCGTGCCTTGAAGTGGTCGGATCGGAATTCCATGCCGACCAGGAACATGTACAAGCCCACCCCGAGCTGCGCTGCCACATACAGCATCGCCATCGTCGGCTTGGGAAAGAGCGCTTGCTGCAGGCTCGGCAGGAGCAGCCCGAACAGCGAGGGGCCGAGCATCACCCCGGCGATCATCTCGCCCACCACCTGCGGCTGGCCCAGCCGCTGTGCCAGGCGGCCGACGAGCTGGCACACGATCACGATCAGGGCCGCTTGTGCGAAGAAGTAGGCAGACAGCTGAGCGGGGCGCATGGTGCCTCTGTGTGGCGCCGCAGATTAGTTGGGGCACAAAACGAAATAAAGGAGTGGAAACACCTAACCGGGGTTCGCACGGGCCCGGACCCTCGCCAGCATCACGTCCGGTTCTGCGCCGCCGGCACTCCGGTCCGCTCGGGCTGAGCTTGTCGAGGCCTGTTGGCCGGACAAGCTCAGGGCGAACGGAGGTCGGGGTGCCACCGCCAGTGGCGCAGGGGTGCTGGCCTGGGCCTGGGCCGGCAGCGGTGCGGCGAAGGCAAGCGCGGCGCACAGTGCCACCGCGAACACGGCACGAAGAACGAGGGAATGACGAAGCGACATGATGGTTCTGAGGGGAATGCAGGGGACGACGTGGCGGCCTCAGCCCAGCTTGAAGCCAAACGGCACCTGGCCGATGCCCGTCAGGTTCTTTGCCCGCGCGTCGTTGCGCCTGAGCGCAATTCACTCGACTTGGCCAGCCCACGGTGGTTGGACTATAGTTGGCGCATCGAACTAACTAAAATGAGCGTAAACACCTAGTCGCTGTTCACCGCCTCAGCGTCGAAGTGCTTGCGCCAGATGCGCATACACCTAAGCCGATGCCGGCAGTCCGGCACCAGACTCCAATCCCGAAGCATCAACCAGTCGGCTGCCGCAATGAACGACAGAGCCATCCGCAAGATCGTGATCGTCGGCGGTGGCACCGCGGGCTGGATGGCGGCTGCACCGCTGTCGATGATGCTGCTCGGGCACGCGCATCGACCCTGCGAGATCGTGCTGGTCGAGTCGCCCGAGCTGGGCACCATCGGCGTGGGTGAAGCCACGCTGCCCCCGATCCGCTACTACAACCAGGTCCTGGGCCTGGACCATGTCGAGTTCGTGCGCAAGACGCAGGCCACCTTCAAGCTGGGCATCGAGTTCAAGGATTGGGGGCGGGTGGGCCATCGCTTCTTTCACGGCTTCGGGGGCTTCGGCCCGCAGATCCAGAACCGTTCGTCGTTCATGTACTGGCTGCGCCTGGCGCGCAGCGGCGGCATTCCCTCCTACGAAGACTTTTCAACGGCCACGGTGATGGCTCGGCAGAGCCGCTTCACGCCGCCCAGCGGCAAGGAGCCGTCGGCACACAACGCCTACTCGTACGCGTTCCACTTCGATGCCGGCCTGTATGCAGCCCATCTGCGCGACTACGCGATGCAGCGCGGCACGCAACGCATCGAGGGAACGATCGTCGACGTCGAGCTGCGACCCGAAGACGGATTCGTCTGCGCGGTCAAGCTGCGCGACGGGCGGCGGATCGAGGGCGACCTGTTCATCGACTGCTCGGGCTTCCGCGGCTTGCTGATCGATGGGGCGATGAAGTCGGCCTTCGAGGACTGGAGCGCCTGGCTGCCGTGCAACAGCGCGCTGGCCGTGCCCTGCGCCAAGGTGGACCGGCTCACGCCCTACACCACCTCCACCGCGCGCTCGGCGGGTTGGCAGTGGCGAATCCCGTTGCAGCACCGGACCGGAAACGGCCATGTCTACTGCAGCGACTTCAGTTCCGACGACGAAGCCGCTCGTGTGCTGCTCTACCATCTCGACGGCGAAGCGCTCGACTCGCCGAGGCAGCTGCGCTTCACCACCGGCCGCCGCCGCGAGGCCTGGGTGAAGAACGTGGTGGCAGTGGGCCTGGCGTCCGGATTCCTCGAGCCGCTGGAGTCCACCAGCATCCAGCTCATCATGGACGGCGTGGGGTCGTTGGTCGAGCTGTTCCCCGACCGCGACTTCCAACCCGGCCTGGCAGCCGAGTACAACCGCAAGATGGCCCGGCAATACGAGTCGATCCGGGATTTCATCATCCTGCACTACAAGCTCAACGAGCGCGACGACTCCGAGTTCTGGCGCTACTGCGCCGCGATGCCGATTCCCGACACGCTGCAGCACCAGATCGAGCTGTTCCGCGAGAGCGGCCGCGTGTGCATCCTGGACAAGGAGAGCTTCGAGGAGCCTTCGTGGATTTCCATCATGTTCGGCTTGGGGTTGGTGCCGAAGGCGCACGACCCCTTTGCCGACTTGGTGGATGAAACGGGGCTGCGCACGCATTTCAAACGCCTGCGCGAAGCGATTGCCGGCACGGTGGCCGGCATGCCGGACCACACCGACTTCATCCGGCGTTACGCGCAGGCGGATCGCGTCGGCGAGGACCGCGTGGGGCAGGCCGCCGCCGCGGCGGCCTGAAATCGCGACCTAAGTCGCCCGCGCCTCTTGCGCGACGCCGCGATGGTTGTTCAGCGGGCGGGTCAAGCGATATCGCGCCAGCGCGGCCGCGCCGACGGCGACGGCATCGTCGCCGAAGCGCGAGATCCGCACGGTGGGCGGCTCGAGGTGGGCCGCCGATGCGCAGTCGTTGAGCGTCTTCAG
This sequence comes from Piscinibacter sp., assembly GCA_036377015.1. Classification (GTDB taxonomy): domain Bacteria; phylum Pseudomonadota; class Gammaproteobacteria; order Burkholderiales; family Burkholderiaceae_C; genus Albitalea. The sequence goes on from DASUZE010000087.1 coordinate 4,169, forward strand.
CGCCGGGCCGAGAAAGACGTCGCCAAGACCGACGACCGAGCCGCCGAGCACGATGCAGCCCGGATCGTAGGCCGACGCCAGGTTCTGCAGCAGCACACCCAGGTAGCCGCCTGCCTTCTTGACCGCAAGCGCCGTGTCGCTGTCATGCTTCTCGAGCCGACGCTCGATCTCGTCGATCGGCGACTCCTGCTCCTGCTTTGCCGCTGGCAGCATCGCGCGCAGGCCGATCAGCGCTTCGGCGCAGCCCTTGCGGCCGCACGAGCACAGCGGCCCGTTGATCTGCAGCACGATGTGACCGACCTCGCCGGCGAAGCCGCGGCTGCCGGTGAGGAGTTGGTCGCCGACGATCACGCCGGCGCCCACGCCCTGGTTGATGCTGAGATAGAGCAGCGGGTCGGTGGCCTGTGACGGATTGAATTCCATCTCGCCGATGGCGGCCACGTCCGCTTCGTTCTGCACGTACAGCGGGATGCCGGCCAGCGTCGAATCGACGAGCTTCTCGACGAGCATGGCGCCGACGGGGACGTCACGCCATTGCAGGTTGGGCGCGAAGTGCAGGAAGCCACGCGCCTCGTCGACGCCGCCGGGCAGGCCCACGCCGATGCCGATGATGCGGTGTTCGCTCTCGTCGAGCTGCTTGCGCACCTTCAACATCGCCGCGGCCAGGCTGCCGATGCGGGCCTTCGCACTCTTGCTGGGCCCGTAGCTCGCGACAGTTCGCGCGAGCACCTCGCCGGTCAGCGAGGTGGCGACGACACGCACCGAGTCGATGCCGACCTCCGCGCCCATGAGCAGCAGCCGTGCGGGGTCGATGAACAGCGGCGTGGGGCGGCGGCCGAGATCGCCGGTGGCCACGATCTCGCGCTCGATGAGCCAGCCTTCGGCGAGCAACTCGCGCACGAG
>DASUZE010000088.1:0-5733 GCA_036377015.1 Piscinibacter sp.
TCGGTGCCACCCCATGGTGCTGAAGAATGGCTTGAGCCGGATGCGGGGTGACTCGCTCGTCCGGTTCTTAGGGGGCGGCGGCGCAGCAATGCGCCGCTGCTACCCGACGAGGTGGTAGGCTGGGGTGAGACGGCAAGCCCCGTGCTTCTCACCCTCATGTGTTGGCCCGTGCGGAGCGGCCGAGTTCGTTTCAACGCAAGGCGCAAATGGCGAGCCTTCGCTGTTCCGTCGCTTCGTGCGCGCGCTATTTGGCAACAAGGTGCAACTCTGCCGTTGCGCACACAGAGCGCAGAATTCTGTTGCCGATTCTGTTGCCGGCCGATCACCCAAACAAAACGGGTTAGCTCCTTGCGGAAGCTAACCCGTTGATTTCAATGGTCGGGGTGGCGGGATTCGAACTCGCGACCCCTTGCACCCCATGCAAGTGCGCTACCAGGCTGCGCTACACCCCGACGAATCGCGGATTATACGGTGCGAATCGGAGCTGCCGGCTCAGACGGTGAGCAGCCCGCGAATCGAGATCAGCTCCTGGCGCATCTGCCCCAGCGAGACCTCGGTGGGCGCCGCGCCGGGGGGCGCGGCCTCGGTGGGCGCAGCGGGCTCGATGTGGATCTCCTCGACGACATCGGCCAGGGAGGTTTCCTCCACCTCCAGGCCCTCGATGCCGGGCACCTCGTTGGCGCGGGCCGGCGCCGCTTCGGAGAGCCGGTTGCGCGCGCCGCTGATCGTGAAGCCCTGCTCGTACAGCAGCTCGCGGATGCGCCGAATCAGCAGGACCTCATGGTGCTGGTAGTAGCGCCGGTTCCCGCGGCGCTTCATGGGCTTGAGCTGGGTGAATTCCTGTTCCCAGTAACGCAGCACATACGGCTTCACGCCGCACAAATCGCTGACCTCACCGATGGTGAAGTAGCGTTTGGCCGGTATGGCGGGAAGCGCTTTCTCCATTGAAATCAACAAGTTCCAGCGAGAAAGCTAAGACTTTACTCGAACTCCTCCCCCGAAGGTATGTCGCCTTGCACGACTCCCTTCAGTTTGTGACTGGCGTGAAACGTCACAACATTGCGCGCCTTGATGGGAATCGCCTCGCCGGTGCGCGGATTACGTCCGGGCCGCGGTGCTTTGCGCCGGATGTTGAAGTTGCCGAAGCCGGACATCTTCACGTCCTGCCCCGAGACCAGGGTGGCGTGGATGATGTCGAAGAAGGCTTCGACCATGTCCTTGGACTCGCGCTTGTTCAGGCCCAGCCGCTCGAACAGCAGCTCGGCCAGCTCGGCCTTGGTGAGCGTGGGCGTCTCCAGGCTGGGCAGGACGACGCGGGGGGTGGGTTGATCGTGGTCGGCCATGGCAGTCACCCCCGCAGCCGCACGTTGAGGCGCTGGCGCAGCGTGTCCAGCACTTGTGCCACGGCGGCTTCGGTGCGTTCGTCGGTCAGCGGGTTGTCGTCGTCGAGCAGCTCCAGACGAACCGCCATGCTGCGCTCGCCGGCACCGATGTCGCCACCGGGCATGCTCGGCTTGTAGATGTCGAACAGCTGTGCCGAGCGCACCAGCGGCGTGGGCGCGGCCTGGATGGCCCGCAGCAGCGACTCGTGCGTCACCGACTCGGTGGCGATGAGCGCGATGTCGCGCCACACCGACTGGTGGCGCGGCAAGGCGGCGAACGCCGGCACCCGACGCTCCAGCAAGGCCGGCAGCTCGAGCTCGAACAGCACGGGCGCACTCGGCAGCTCGTAGGCCTGGCGCCAGCGCGGGTGAAGCTCGCCGACGTGGCCGACCGGACGGCCGTCGACCTCGACCCGCGCCGATCGGCCGGGATGCAGCGCCGGGTGGGCAGCCGCGACGAAGCGCACCGGCGTGGGCGCGAACAAGGCCTCGACGTCGCCCTTGACGTCGAAGAAGTCGACCGCCCGCTCCTTCGCGCCCCACTGCGGCGCGTCGGCGCTGCCGTAGGCCAGACCCGCCAGGCGTGCCGGCTGGTCGACACCGGCCACGCTCAGCGCGCCGTCGGCCACCGCGGGGTTGCGCATGAACACGCGACCGATCTCGAACACGCGCACGCGCGTCGCCTTGCGCGCGAGGTTGTGGCGCAGCACCTGCACCAGGCTGCCGACCAGGCTCGAGCGCATCACCGCCAGCGGGCTGGCAATGGGGTTGAGGACGCGGATGGGGTCGGCATTGCCGGCCAGCTCGCGCTCCCACTTCTCTTCGACGAAGCTGAAGTTGATGGTCTCGAAGTAGTCGCGCCCGGCCAGCAGGTGGCGCAGCGCATGTGCGCTGCGCTGCGACTCGCTGCGCGAGCGCGCCGCGACCGGCGCCAGCGGCGGCGTGTCGGGCAGCTTGTCGTAGCCCAGCACGCGGATCACCTCTTCGATGAGGTCCTCCTCGATCTGCAGGTCGAAGCGCCAGCTCGGCGGCGTGACCTGCAGCACGCCCTCGCCCTCGCGCGTCTGCAGGCCCAGGCGCCGCATGACGCCGGCGGCCTGCGCCTGCGTCACCGGCATGCCGATGACCTTGGCCGCGCGCTCGACCCGCAGCGTGACCGGCTTGCGCTCGGGCAGCGCGACGATCTGGTCGTCCATGGGGCCGGCCTCGCCGCCGCAGATGTCGACGATGAGCTGCGTGATGCGCTCGATGTGCTCCGCCGTCAGCGCTGGATCGACCCCGCGCTCGAAGCGATAGCCGGCGTCGGTGGAAAAGTTGAAGCGGCGCGAGCGCCCCGCCACCGCGTCGGGCCACCAGAACGCGGCCTCGACATAGACGTTGCGGGTGTCGTCCGACACGGCCGTGCGTTCGCCGCCCATGATGCCGGCCAGCGACTCCACGGCCTCGTCGTCGGCGATGACGCCCACCGTCTCGTCGACCTCGATGGTGTTGCCGTTGAGCAGCTCCAGCGACTCGGCGCGGCGCCCCCAGCGCACGTGCAGGCCGCCGTGGATCTTGTCGAAGTCGAAGATGTGCGAGGGACGGCCCAGCTCGAACATCACGTAGTTGGAGATGTCGACCAGCGCCGTGACGGAGCGCTGGCCGCAGCGGGCCAGGCGGTCGACCATCCAGGCCGGCGTCTTCGCCTTCGTGTCGACGTTGCGGATGACCCGGCCCGAGAAACGGCCGCACAGGTCGGGCGCCTCGACCTTCACGCGCAGCTTCTGGTCGTGTCGCACGGGCGCGGGCCGGATGACCGGCTGCGCGAGCGGCGCGCCGGTGAGCGCGGAGACCTCGCGCGCGATGCCGAACACGCTCAGGCAGTGGCCGAGGTTGGGCGTGAGCTTGAGGGTGAACAGCGTGTCGTCGAGCGACAGGTGACGGCGGATGTCTTCGCCGACCGGCGCGCTCGCGTCCAGGATCAGCAGGCCGGCGTGGTCGTCGGACAGCTTCAGCTCGCGCGCCGAGCACAGCATGCCCTGGCTCTCGACGCCGCGCAGCTGGCCGAGCTTGATCTTGAACGGCTGGCCGGTCTTGTCGTCGTCGGCCGGCGGCAGCTCGGCGCCCACCAATGCGGTGGGCACCTTGATGCCGGGCTTCACGTTGGGCGCGCCGCACACGATGGTCAGCGTTCGGCCCGTGCCCGCGTCCACCTGGCACACGCTCAGGCGATCGGCATTCGGGTGGCGCTCGACCGCGAGCACCTCGCCGACCACCACCTGGTTGAACGCCGGCGCGACCGGGCGCAGCTCTTCGACCTCCATGCCGGACATGGTCAGCAGGTCGGCCAGCGCCGCGGTGTCAAGGGGCGGATTGCAGAACTCGCGCAACCACGACTCGGGAAATTGCATCTTGTCGGTTCCGCTGGGTTTACTGGAATTGGCTCAGGAAGCGCAGGTCGTTCTCGAAGAACAGCCGCAGGTCGTTGACGCCGTAGCGCAGCATGGTCAGGCGGTCCGGGCCCATTCCGAAGGCGAAGCCGATGTGGCGCTCCGGATCGAGGCCGAAGTTGCGCACCACGTTCGGATGCACCTGGCCCGAGCCGGCCACTTCCAGCCAGCGGCCCTCGAGCGGGCCGTGGCCGAAGGCGATGTCGACCTCGGCCGAGGGCTCGGTGAAGGGGAAGAACGACGGGCGAAAGCGCAACTCGAGGTCGTCGGTCTCGAAGAAGTGGCGGAAGAAGTCGCGGAAGACGACCTTGAGGTCCTTGAAGCTCACGTTCTCGCCCAGCCACAGGCCTTCGCACTGGTGGAACATCGGCGAGTGGGTGGCGTCGCTGTCGACGCGGTAGGTGCGCCCGGGCGCGATGACGCGGATCTCGGGCATGGGGTCGCGGCCGGCGTGCTTCTTCGCATGGGCCTGGGCGTAGCGCACCTGCATCGGCGAGGTGTGCGGACGCAGATTGAGCCAGCGGCCCTCGGCGTCCTTCATGTCGACGTAGAACGTGTCCTGCATCGACCGCGCCGGATGGTTCTCGGGGTTGTTGAGCGCGGTGAAGCTCATCCAGTCGGTCTCGATCTCGGGGCCGTCGGCCACGTCGAAGCCCATGGAGCCGAAGATCTGCTCGATGCGCTCGAGCGTGCGCGACACCGGGTGCACGCCGCCCGTGCCGCGACGGCGGCCGGGCAGGGTCACGTCGAGCGCCTCGGCCTGGAGCTGCTGATCGAGCTCGGCTTCGGCGAGCTGGTGGCGCCGCGCACCCAGCGCCTGCTCGACCTGCTGCTTGGCGGCGTTGATCGACGCACCGCGGGTCTTCTTCTCGTCGGGCGAGAGCGCCCCGAGCGCCTTCAGCAGCTCGGTCACGCGACCGGACTTGCCGAGGTAGCGCGCCTTGGCGTTCTCCAGTTCCGCCGGCGTGGGCGCCTTGGCGAAATCGGCTTGCGCATCGGCGACCAGTTGATCGAGATCGTTCATCGGGACAGGAACAAAAAAGGCCGCACACGAGGTCGGCCTTGGGAAGCTGGTCCCTTCGGCGTTGCCGCCTCGGGGCGAATCGCGTCGCAAGGCCGCGAAGGCCCTGCGAACACGTTCATCAAGCGAGCTGGGCCTTCACCTTTTCGACGATGCTGCCAAAGGCGGCAGGATCGTTGACCGCCATGTCGGCGAGAACCTTGCGGTCGATGTCGATCGACGCCTTCTTCAAGCCGGCCATGAACTTGCTGTAGGTGAGTCCCATGCCCCGGCTCGCCGCGTTGATGCGGGCGATCCAGAGCTGGCGGAAGACACGCTTCTTGGTGCGACGGTCACGGTAGGCATATTGCCCAGCCCGCATCACCGCTTCCTTGGCGATGCGGAACACGTTCTTGCGGCGGCCGCGGAAACCCTTGGCCAGTGCGAGAACTTTCTTGTGACGTGCGCGGGCGGTGACACCACGTTTGACGCGAGGCATATCTCTTCTCCTTCAGCGGTGGGTCAGAGGCCGGCGAAGGGCAGCATCTGCTTGACGTGCCCGACGTTGGTCTCATGCACGGCGACAGCGCCACGCAGGTGGCGCTTGTTCTTCGTGGACTTCTTGGTGAGGATGTGGCGCTTGAACGCCTGGCCCCGCTTGACGGTGCCCCCCGGACGGACGCGAAAACGCTTCTTCGCGCCGCTCTTGGTCTTCATCTTGGGCATGACTGCTCCTTCTGATTTGCGCTGCAGGCGCCGGCAAAACACTTGCCGTCTTGTAGGCCTTCAGACGCTTCTTGCAGCGGCCCGGTGACCAGACCGTGCCGCTGAACCTCTTGAAAAACTCTTCGACTGCTACTTCCGCTTCGGGGCCAGCACCATGATCATCTGGCGCCCTTCGAGCTTGGGCATGTTCTCCACC
>DASUZE010000089.1:0-46001 GCA_036377015.1 Piscinibacter sp.
GTGCAACCCGGGACGCGTGAACCGACGCGGGTCCCGGGTTGCACCCGGGCTACGTGTGGCCACCGGGGATTTCCCGTGTCGTTTTTCGACATGCCGCGCCATGGGAACACCGATTGCCTCGCCCTGCCTGATCCAACGGAGACCCATCCCATGCAACCCACCTCTCTCGGCCGCAATCTCACCGGCGCCGCGCTCACGCCGGCCGCCATCCAGGCAATGTCCGATGCCGCGGACGAGCTCACGCCCACGACCGACATCGACACCTCGGTCATGGAAGAGCAGAAGCTTCTGTACAACGCCGAAGCCGACGCCGTCGGCTCGGTCCCCTCGCCCGCGTCGCTCAAGGGGGCGGTCAAGTCGGGCCTGGCCGCGCTCAAGGGCCGGCAGCCCGCGATCCTGCTCGACAAGATGGGCGAGCGCATCGCCTTCGAGCGGGCCGGCACCCGCCTGTACGACGCGCTGATCATCAAGTACCGCGCGGCGCTTCAGGCCGGCGGCGACGCGCTCCCGCCGGCCCGGCCCGATGCCGACGGCGACGGCGAGGCGCTGGACGAAGCGCCGGCCGACACCCTGGCGCGCATCCGCGCCGAGGAGCTGTCGCACTTCGACCTGCTGTGCGAGGCCATGACCGCACTGGGCGGCGATCCGACCGCGCAGACCCCCTGCGCCGACGTGGGGGCCGTCGCCTCCAGCGGCCTGATGCAGGTGCTCAACGATCCGCGAACCACGCTCGCCCAATGCCTGAACGCGATGCTGACGGCGGAGCTCACCGACAACGCCGGCTGGGAGCTGCTGATCACCCTGGCCGACGATGCCGGCGAATCGGGGCTCACCGGTCGCTTCCTGGCTGCGCTCAGCGAGGAGCAGGAGCACCTGGTCATCGTCAAGAACTGGCTGACGGACATCGTCGCCGCGCAACCCCAGGCGTCGGTCGCCTGACCCGATCGAAGGAACACACCATGGCACTCAATCTCCTCACCGACCGCGGCGTCCCGCTCGATAGTCAGCGCTTCACCTGGAAAGACCTCGTCCAGAAACCCATCAGCAAGCTCGACGACGACGCCTTCACCCGCATCCGCATCATCCTGATGAACGGGGTGGAGCTCGACTCGCTGCGCATCAAGCAGGTCCTGCTGCGCATGAACGGCGCGCTGCGCCTGCCCGTCGCGCAACTGATGCGCGCCGAGCAGCACCAGGCGACGCTGGTGAACTGGCTGATCGGCGCCGACCATTCGCCCATCGAGACCACCATCGGCTACGAGCAGACCGCCATCGAGGTGACTGCCTCGGTGGCCAAGCTCGAGCCCGATGCCTACCTGGCGCAGGGCTACCGGTATGCGCTGCTGGAGGACTTCGATCACCTGTACCGCTACAGCGCGCTGCTCGACCGGCTGGAGGGCAAGGACGCCAACAACATCACCCAGGGCCACACCGACATCGTGCCGGCGCGGCCCACGCGGGTCCACCATCGCGCGCCGGAACACGAGCTGCTGCGGCCCTACCCGCTCGACGCGGCGCTCGCGACCAAGCTGCACGCGCTCACGCTGACCGGCGGCGAGTACCAGACGCACGACTACTACATGAACATCGGCCCGCTGTTCACCGACCCGCTGGCGCGCCAGCTGTACGCCGAGATCGCGTCGATCGAGTCGCAGCACATCACCCACTACGGCAGCATGATCAATCCCGACGAGTCGCCGCTGGAGAAGATGCTGCTCCAGGAAGCCTGCGAGGTCTGGAACTACAGCGCCTGCGTCGAGCAGGAGACCAACCCGCGCATCAAGGCGATCTGGGAGCGCTTCCTCGACTACGAGCTGGGCCATCTGCAGGTGGTCATCGGCCTGTTCAAGGAGCACGAGAAGCGCGATCCGGCCGAGCTGCTGGGCGACGGCACGCTGCCGCCGCGCATCGCCTTCGAAAGCCATCGCGCGTACGTGCGCGAGGTCATCGCCCGCGAGAGCTCGATGCGCAAGAACGGCACCGAGTTCGTGGCCGAGAAGCAGGAGGGCAAGAGCTCGCTGGCCTACCGGCAGCAGATGAACAGCGAAGGCTCCCCGTCCGAAACCGTCTCGGCGACCTACCACTGGACCGCCGGCACCGAGCTCATGCGCGACGCCGAGCGCCGTGCAGCCTGAGCGCATGGAGTTCGGATACCCGCGACCCCAGCTGCGCCGCCGCAGCTGGACCTCGCTCAACGGCCCCTGGCGCTTTCGCTACGACGACGAGCGCCGGTTCAACCTGCCGCGCGACGTCGATGCCTGGCCGATGCAGATCAACGTGCCCTTCGCGCCGGAGTCGCGGGCCAGCGGCATCGGCGACGGCGGCTTCCATCCGGCCTGCTGGTACGAGCGCGAGTTCGACTGCCGGCCCGGCGACGACCGCGTGATCCTGCGCTTCGGCGCGGTCGACCATGCGGCGCGGGTGTGGGTCAACGGCTGCCTCGCGGCGACGCACGAGGGCGGCCACACGCCGTTCTGGGCCGACATCACCACCATGCTGGAGCCGTCGGGCCGGCAGCGCCTGACCGTGCTGGCCGAAGACGATCCGCAAGACCTGGCCAAGCCGCGCGGCAAGCAGGACTGGCAGCGCGAGCCGCATTCGATCTGGTATCCGCGCACCACCGGCATCTGGCAGACGGTGTGGCTCGAGCGCGTGGGCCGCAGCTACATCGACAAGATCCGCTGGACGCCGCAGGTCGAAGGTTTCGCCATCGGCTTCGAGGCGCGCATCGTCGGCGACCCCGCCGACGACCTGTGGATCGACATCGCGCTGCGCCACGGCGAGCGCATCCTGGCACGTGACCGCTACCAGGTGGTCGAGCGCGAGGTCGACCGCTTCATCGTGCTGTCGGATCCGGGCATCGACGACTTCCGCAACGAGCTGCTGTGGAGCCCCGAGCGCCCGACCCTGATCGACGCCACCGTCCGCCTCTTGCGCGGCGAAGAGGTGCTCGACGAGCTGGAGTCGTACACCGCCTTGCGATCGGTCAACGTGCTGCGCGACCGCTTCATGCTGAACGGGCGGCCCTACATGCTGCGCATGGTGCTCGACCAGGGCTACTGGCCCGACACCCTGATGACCGCACCCGGCGACGAGGCCCTGCGCCGCGACGTCGAGCTGGCCAAGGCGATGGGCTTCAACGGCGTGCGCAAGCACCAGAAGATCGAGGACCCGCGCTACCTGCACTGGGCCGACAGGCTGGGGCTGCTGGTGTGGGAGGAAATGCCCTCGGCCTACCGCTTCACCCGCACCGCCATCAAGCGCACGGTGCGCGAGTGGACCGAGGCCATCGAGCGCGACTACAGCCACCCCAGCGTGATCGTGTGGGTGCCGTTCAACGAGAGCTGGGGCGTGCCCGAGCTCACCGCCATCGGCAAGCACCGGCATGCGGTCGAGGCGCTGTACCACCTGACCCGCACGCTCGACTCGACGCGGCCCGTCATCGGCAACGACGGCTGGGAGAGCAGCGCGACCGACATCATCGGCATCCACGACTACGACGCCAACATCGAGCACATCCGCCAGCGCTACGGGCCCGAGATCAAGGCCGACCAGCTGTTCGACCGGCGCCGGCCGGGCGGGCGCATCCTCACGCTCGACGGCTACCCGCACCGCGGCCAGCCCATCATGCTCACCGAGTTCGGCGGCATCGCCTTCGCCAAGTGCCCGCAGCCGGGCGTCACCCAGACCTGGGGCTACACCGTCGCCCACGACGAGGCGAGCTTCGAGACGATGTACCGCGAGTTGCTGCACACCGTCATCCACACCGCCCTGTTCGCCGGCTTCTGCTACACGCAGTTCGCCGACACCTTCCAGGAGGCGAACGGACTGCTTTGCGCGGACCGCACGCCGAAGATTCCGATCGAGACCATCGCGGCGGCGACCAGGCTGTCGCGCACGCACATTCCCGGCGGCGTGTAGCCCGGGTGCAACCCGGGTCGTTCGGCGTGTCCCGGGTTGCACCCGGGCTACCTCAGGTCCGCTTCGAGCAGGCAGCGCGCCAGCGCGTCGTCCAGCAAGGGCATGAGCCGGCCGCGCTCGCTGGTCAACGCCGACTGCCGCGGGCGCGGCGCGACCTGGCCCAGCGCGGATCCTGGCACCGCGTCGACCTGCGCGACATCGAAGCCGGCGCACTGCGCCGCCATGCGCGCGAACTCGAACCAGCTCAGGCAGCCCTCGTTGGCCAGGTGCCAGAGTCCGCGCTCGCCGTCGACCAGCAAGTCGAGCGTGCAGCTCACCAGGTCCTTCACGTAGGTCGGCGACACCACCTGGTCGCTGGCCGCGCGCCAGCGCTCGCCGCGGCGCAGCGCTTCCAGTCCCTGGACCACGAAGTTGGACCGGTCCCAGGGACCGAAGAACGCGGCGGTGCGGATGACCAGGGCGTCGGCCGAATGCGCCAGGACGCGCCGCTCGCACTCGGCCTTGGCCTCGCCGTAGGCCGACAAGGGCTGCGGCGAATCGCTTTCCACATACGGCGCGTCCTGCCGGCCGTCGAAGACCAGGTCGCTCGAGAAGGTGACCAGCGGCACCCCGTGCGAGGCGCACACCTTGGCCAGCGTGCTCGGCCCCAGCACGTTGTCGCGCCACTGCCGGGTCTGGACCTGGGCCTCGTCGACGCGCACGAAGCCGGCCGCGTTGACCAGTGCCCAGGGCCGCTCGCGCAGGATCGCCGCCTCGACGGCCCGCCCGTCGGCGATGTCCAGTGCGGCGCGGTCGGCCAGCCGGCACGGCAGGCCGCGCAGGTGGCACAGCTGGACGAAGGCGCGGCCCAGGGTGCCGGCACCGGCGATCAGCACCGGCCGTCCGCTCATGGCCAGGGCTTGCCGCTCGCCATGCGCGGGGTAGCGATGCCGGATCCGGCGCTGCCACCAGCCGCTGCTTGCGAGCACCGCATGCTCGGGCACCCGATCGGCGGCGAGCTGGCGCGCCACGTGGGCCAGGCCGGTGGGGCGCGGCGGATCGCTGCGCACGTCCCACAGCCCGGCTTCGTAGCGGCCCGCCCGGCGGGTGAGCAGGCTGTTCCAGTCCACCGTGCCGAACGCGGCCCATGCCGTCACGGCGCGAACGTCGACGCGGTCGGCGCGGGCGCGCTCGGCGCCCTGCCAGGCCTGGTGCAGCCAGCGCATCTGCTCCTCGCGCGAGCAGCCCAGGTGCGCCTCGGTCAGCGCGACCGGCTGGCCGTAGCGGTCCCAGGCCTCGCGCAGGCGCGCCTCGACGCCGTCGGGCAAGGATCCGTGCACGCGCACGGTCTCGACGTCGGCGTAGCGGTGGCGGCCGTTGCCGCCGTGCAGCGCCGCCGGATAGCGCGCGACGCGATGGTCCAGAAAGCGCTCGCTGGTCACATAGACATTCAGGCCGACGAGGTCGGGTGGACACGGCGTGTCGACCAGCTCCATCAATTCCTTCTCGCTCGCGCCGTGCTCGCGCAGATAGCACCACAGCGGGTGCCGGCGATCGACGCGGCCGCACAGCAGGTCGAAGCCGAGCCAGCGCCGCTCGTTGTCGAAGTCGGCCTGGTATTGCAGGCGGGGCGTCGCACGGGTGAAGCCGAGATCGTCGGTCTGCACCAGCCGGGCCGCCGGATTCACCTCGCGCACGGCGCGCATCGCGAGCGTCGTGGCGTGGATCTCGTTCAGCAGCGCTCGCACGAAGCCGGCGTCATCGCGACGATGCGGATGCCACACGCCGTACAGGCCGCAGAAGCGCGCGGTGGTCAAGGGCTCGTTGACCGGCGTGTAGGCGTCGAGCTGCGGATGGCGCCGGGCCAGCGCCCGTGCATAGCACGCCAGGCCGGGTGCGAAGCCCGGATCGAGCAGATCGGTGCCGGGTGGGCCGCCGCCGTGGTGCACCAGTCCCGCGATGCAGGGCAGCCCGAGCAAACGCAGGCGCGCCAGGCGGGTGTCGGTCCAGCGCCAGTCGAAGGTGTCCGTCGCATGCCGCGCGCAGCGCTCCCACAGCAGCGGCATGCGCACGCAGCGCACGCCCAGCTCGGCGAGGCGGTCCAGGTCGTCGAGGCGCTGCGCGAAGCCGGTCTCCTCGAGCTGGTCGCGAACGGTGTCGCCGATGCGGGTGACGGTGCACTCGGGACCGGCCCACAGCTCGAGAGGACTCATGCCGCTCATGGGCTCGCAACGACCGCCCGATTGCCCTCCAGTCGCGGCAAGGCCAGCGGTGCGCCGCTCTCGTGCCGCTTGCGCAAGCGCTTGTACGTCGCCAGCGCCTGCCCGACCACCTGGTCCATGTTGTAGTACTTGTAGCTCGCGAGGCGGCCGACGAAGGCGACGTTCTCCAGCTCGTCGGCGTCCTGCTCGTAGCGCTTGTACAGCGCGGCATTCTCGGGCCGCGGCACGGGATAGTAGGGATCGCCGTCGGCGCACGGGTACTCGTAGACGATGGAGGTGGTCGCGTGCGACTGGCCGGTGATGCGCTTGAACTCGCTGATCCGGGTGTAGCCGTTGTCGTTGGGGTAGTTGACCGTGCCGACCGGCTGGAAATGCTCGCAGCTCAGGTTGCGGTGCTCGAAGCGCAGGCTGCGGTAGGGCAGCTTGCCGTGCCTGAAGTTGAAGAAGGCGTCGATCGGCCCGGTGTAGATCATGTGCGACCACGGCACCACGTCGACCACCTCGCGGTAGTCGGTGTTGAGCATGATCTTGATCGACGGATGGTCGAGCATCTTCTCGAACATGCGCGTGTAGCCGTGCAGCGGCATCGCCTGGTAGGTGTCGGCGAAGTAGCGGTTGTCGCGGTTGGTCCGGGTCGGCACTCGCGCGGTCACGCTCGCGTCGAGCTCCGACGGATCCAGCCCCCAGTGCTTGCGCGTGTAGCCGCGGAAGAACTTGTTGTAGAGCTCGCGCCCGACCTTGCTCACCACGATGTCCTCCGAGGTCCGGATCGCGTCCTTCTTCTCCGCCACCGAGGCGAGCCACTGCTCCATCTCGAAGGAGTTCAGGTTCATGCCGTACAGGGTGTTGATCGTGTCCAGGTTGATGGGCAGCGGCACCAGCTGGCCGTCGACGCTGGCCAGCACGCGGTGCTCGTAGGAGCGCCACGGCGTGAACTGCGACAGGTAGTCGAAGACCTCCGCCGAGTTGGTGTGGAAGATGTGCGGGCCGTAGGGATGCACCAGCACGCCGTGGTCGTCGTAGCGGTCGTAGGCGTTGCCGCCGATGTGGGGCCGCTTGTCGACCAGCAGCACCCGCATGCCCAGGCCGCGTGCGAGGCGCTCGGCCAGGACGCTGCCCGCAAAGCCCGCCCCGACCACGAGGTAGTCGAATCCCTGGCGCTCGCAGATCGCGGCCGACGCGGCCTTGAGGCTGTTGCCGTTCAGTTCCATGCGACCTCCCGGATGCGGGCCGGTGAGGCATCCGGCTGTCGCGTCGGATGCAGCGCGTCGAGGGCGGCATGGACGCGCGCCGCGGCGGCGTCCCAGGAGCTGCGCGCCACGATGGCCCGCATGCGGGTTTCGCGCTCGGCCCGCGCGAGCGCGTCTTCCTGCAGCGCGGCGCGGCATGCCGCGATGAATTCGCCCGGGTCGTGGCCGATGCGCACGACGCCGTCGTACATCGCCACCACGTCGCGAACCGGCGTTCCGACGACCGGCTTGTCCGCCGCCATGTACTCCAGCGTCTTGGTCGGGCTGATGAAGCGTGTCGACTCGTTCAGCGCGAAGGGCAGCAGGCACACATCCCATCCGGCCACGAGCGCGGGCAGCCGCGCATACGGCTGCTGCCCCAGCCAATGGATGTTGGGACGCTGCGGCAGGCTCGCCGGGTCGATCTTCACCACCGGCCCCACCATCACGACCTGCCAGCGCGGGTCGGCGGCAGCCAACGCGTCGACCAGGCCGATGTCCAGCCGCTCGTCGATCACGCCGAAGAAGCCCAGCCTCGGCCGCGCCAGGTGGGCCTGGAGACCGCCGTCGGCATCTGCGCGTGGCGCCGCGCCGGTCGGCGCATAGTGGGCCGCGTCGACCGCGCTGGGAAGGCAGACGACGTTGGGGTGCAGGTCGCGGCGCGCTTCGTACAGGCTCGGGCCGCCGGTGAGCACCAGGTCCGCCCGCTGCATCAGTTCGGCCTCGCGCCGGCGCAGTTGCGCCGGTGCGCCCTTGAACGCCGAGAGCTCGTCCATGCAGTCGAACACGACGCTGCGCGCCGGCAGCGCCTGCAGCAGCGGCATCGCCATCGGCGTGTAGAGCCAGGCGATGCACTCGTCGATGGCCTGCACCTTCATGTAGTCGGCGATGAGCTGCAGCAGCAGGGGCTGCTGCGCGTCGTCGAAGCCGCGGGTGTCGATGGGCGTGTGGGGCTTGAGCACCGTCACGCCCTCGGCCGCGTCCACGCGCTCGAGCCAGGCATCGCCCTCGCAGAGCATCGGCTCCTCGATCACGTGGACCTTGAAGTGCCGCGCCAGCCTCGACAGGAGATGCTGCGGGCGCTGGTAGACGAAGTCCCAGCGCAGGTGGCAGAACACGACCAGATGACGCATGACTCAGGCCTCTCATGTGAAACGGCAGCCGGGTTTGGCATGGCCTGCACGGCTTCGGCAAGGCACGTGCCCGAGGCTTTGCGACCCACAGGCCCTCGCATGCCGTTTGCCGAGGGCTGCCTCATGGACGCCGAGTCACGCACCACCTGGATCGATCGCTTCGTGCATCGCATGTGCGCGCTCGGAACGAGCTGCGCGCGCAAGGTGATCGCCGAGAAGGCCGCGGACCTGTGGGAGACGTGCGGCCACACCGACCCGATCGAAGTGGCCGACGCGACGTGGCCCGGCGGACTGCCGCACGCGCGCTGACAAGGATGCGATGAAGGAAGGAGACGCAGCGGGCATCTCTTGCCGTACCGAGCAGCTGTTGAAAAGCAACTCCATTCAACGCAGAGGCGCTGAGATCGCAGAGACCCGCAGAAGAAACAGCGGCTGTCTCTGCGTTCCTCGGCGTCCTCAGCGCCTTTGCGTTGAAGAATTTCCGCGGCCCTAACGCCGGTCGACCTCCATGCGATGTGCCGACCCTGCGCGATGCAACGAGTCGCGCATCACGCGCCGCACGAGTTCCCAGCGCGCGGGGTCGAGCACGACCGGGCCTGCGCTGCGGGTGAGGCGATGCAAGTCGGCGGCGGCGCAATCGATGGCGTCGGCATTCTCGAGATAGGCGCGCAGCCAGCCGTCAGGCGTCTCGTCGGCGCCGAACACCATCTCCAGTGTCTCGCCGGGGATCAGTCCCTTGATGCGGACGTCCTGCTCGAGGACGGTGAACTCGACGCCCTGGATCACCCGGCACAAACGCACTGCTTCGCCCATGAGTTGCGACTCCCTGCGGACCCTGATCGACGCGCAGGCGAACCATCGCATCGACGGGCACGGCGCAGCGACCGGGAGAAGCACGACCCCGGACCAGGAGTTTCCCCGGGCGCGGCGCAACCCTTGTCCAAGCCGAGCTGCTGCGGAGCGCGCTCCGGCTGATTGCTTCAGCCGGGGCCTTCGATACCTCAGGCCGAACGGGGTTTGACCGCGACGAGGCCCTTCGACAAGCTCAGGGCGAACGGGCGAACGGGCATCTTGTCCAGGCCGCCCTCAGGACCCTGTCTTCTTCGCCTTGCCCTTGCCGGCGTCGTTCAGTGCCTGGGCCATCTTCAGGTGCTCGCGCAAGGTGGGCAGCGTCTTCTCGGCGAAGGCCTTCACCTCGGCGTCCTTGCCTGACTTCGATGCCTTCTCGAAGTCGGCGACGGCCGCCTTGTGGTCGGCCAGCATGTGCTTCGCGTACTGGCGGTCGAAGTCCGCGCCCGACATCTCCTGCATCTTCCTGGCTTCGGACGCGTGCTTCTTGTCGGGACCGGAAGGCAGCTGCACGCCCTTGCCGCTGGCGATCTGCTTGAGCTCGTCGTTGGCCTTGGTGTGGTCCTGCACCATGCGCGCGGCGAACTGCTTGACCTGGTCGTCCGAGGCCTTCTGCTGCGCGATCTGGCCCAGCTCGACTTCGGCCATGCCGTCGCTGGCGGCCTTCTCGACGAAGTGGCGGTCGGCGCCGGCCAGCGCGCGGGCCGCCGGCTTGGTCGCCGACGTTCCGGCCGTGGCGGAGGCGGCGCCGGCGCTTTGTGCCGAGGCGCCGAACATCGCGCCCATCGAAAGGATGGCGGCGGCCAGCGCCAGGGGTGGGAATCTCAGACGGGTCATGGTGATGCTCCAGCGAAAGGGAATGTCCCCCGCAACGGCAACTGCCATGCCCAGGCGCTCCGGCATGGGAAGACGTCTTGTTTGGACAAAGGAATCGACGTGAAGCTCTCCACCCTCGGGCAGCCCCCGGGGCAAAGCGCCCGGGGTTTCCCCGTGGCTTTTTCTGAACGCTCGAGGAAGACCTTGCGGCAGGTGTCGATCGCGGGCGCTACACCGAGCGCGCATCGACGATGACGCGCTTCGCGCCGGGCCGGTGCTGGCGCAGGATGCACGAGTGGATGGCCCGCCGGTTCTTCTCGTAGGCCGCCAGCCAGTGCATCGCATCACCGGTGTGCCGGGCGCGCCAGCGCTTTTCCAGCGCCTGTCTCGTCACGAGGGCCTCGACCCGCAGCGTGCCGCCGATGACCAGCACGATGTCGAGGCCCTCCACCGTCGCGGAAGGCCTCACGCTCGCCACGCAGAGGCTGTCGTGGATGTCGATCGGTATCACGGCAACAAACACGGATGAACGATTCGAATCTAGTCGCCGCGCGAGCGGCGGCCATCGGCCGGTTCCGATCTCGGCGGTAGGACGCTTCCGATGGCTGCGCCCTCGATCTCGCTGCGGAAGAAGCGCCGGTCGGCCGCGGCCAGCCGAGGCAGCCGGGCCAGCGCGGCGGACCGGTACCGCTCGAACTCGCGCCAGCGCTGAGCCAGCGCCAGTTGCCAGGCATGCTCCACCAGGGCGGCGACCTGCTGGACGGGCGTGTAGTCGGAATCGGCTGCGATCGCGTTGTCGGCCAGCCCCACGGTGAGGTCGACCCAGTCGGGCACGCGCGCCGGCACGCCGAGCAGCGACGCCGTCGTGCCGAGCGACTCGCGCACGCGCGCCAGCGGCAGCGGCGGCGCCGGCGCGTGGGCGGCGCCATGGCCGGCGCCGCGCGCGACGCGGCACACGTTGATGAGGTTCCAGGGCGAGCCCCCGGCCAGGCCGTGTCGCTGGCACAGCCATTCGCTCAGCAGCATCCAGCGCAGCGCCTCCAGCCGCAGGCCGTGCCGAGCCATGTCGAGCGGCAGCCAGGGCTCGAGCAGCCACAGCGTGTAGCCCAGGTTCGCCGCCACGCTCTCCAGCAAGGTGAACGCGTCGCTCTCCACGGCGCAGATCAACGCCGCGCGCAGGTCGCCCAGCACCTGCAGCACCATCGCGCGGCGGGCCGTCGCGAAGCCGCCGTCCACCAGGCGTGCCCGGACCACCAGCGCGCGCAGGTTGTGGAATTCGCAGGCGATGCGCGAGTTGATGCGCCACAGCGCCCCGCCCTCGCCTTCGGCCTCGAGGCTCAGCTGCCGCAGCCCGGCTTCGGCGGCCGCCAGCCGGCGCGCCTGGTGGTCGCACCACACGAGGCCGATCCGCGCCAGCGCCAGCGCGACCCGCTCGCGCGCGTCGGCGCCCGGCTGCAGCTCGCGCACCAGCGCGCGCAGCGCGCGCCGCGCCTCGCCCAGCTCGCCGGCGCGTCGCGCCTGCCGTGCCCGGAAGAAGCCGGCCCAGGCACGCGCCAGGCGCTCGTGCGGGGCCAGGCGCAGCTCACCGAGGGGCTGCAGCGGCGTCGGGCGTCGGCCGCTGCCCTCCTCGCTGCGCTGGCGGGCATCGAGCAGGGCGTACCAGCGATCGAGGTCATCGACCGCCATGGGATGCGCCGCGGCAGCGGGCGAGCGCAAGGGCGATGCGGCGAGCCCCACGAAGCGCGCCAGCTCGTCGGCCGTCGCGCTGCGCGGCCCCATGCGAAAGCGCAGCTGCCGCGCGGTCTGCGGCGCCAGCCAGAACGGACCGCGGGCGCGCCCGCGCAAGGGCAGCGTCGCCGGTGCCAGGGTGGCGTCATCGCCCCAGCCGACCGCCACCCCGTGCGCATCGAGCGTGGCGAACAGCCGGCTGACCGCCATCGGCAGCGCGGCACTCGAGGCCACCTGCGCAGCCAGCTCCTGGACGCCGACGCCGCGGCCTGCGCGTGAAGCGGTCGCCGCGAGCAGCCACACCACCAGGCGGCCGCAGGCGCGTTCCTGCAGCGTGAACGGGCGCTGCAGCTGCACATCGATGGTCGTGGGCATGGTCGTTATGTTCGTGATGACGGTTATCCATGCTATGCCAGCCGCTGTTGTTCCCGCCGGCCATGCGGCCCATGCTGCACGCTTCTCAACCGGACCCCGATACCGAAGCCATGGACAAAAGCCTCTTTCCCGTGTCGCGCCGCCGCGTGCTGGCGCTGTCCGCAGGACTTGCCGGCGCCTCGTGGGCGCCGGCACACGCCGGCACGCCGGACGCGGCCGCCGCGCTGGCCGAGCTCGAGCGCCGCAGCGGTGGCCGGCTCGGCGTGCACGCCACCGACGGCCACGGCCGCACGCTGGGTCATGTCGACGACGCGCCGTTCGCCCTGTGCTCCACCTTCAAGCTGCTGCTCGCCGCGGCCGTGCTGCATCGCCACGACCAGGCCGGCGCGTCGCTGGACCGCCGACTGCGCCTGCGCCCTGCCGACATCGTGGCCCACTCGCCGGTGAGCGCCGGGCACGTGAAGGCCGGGTTCATCACCGTCCGCCAGGCCTGTGAGGCCACGGTGCAGGTGAGCGACAACGCGGCCGCCAACCTGCTGCTGCCGCTGGTCGGCGGGCCTGCCGGCCTCACGGCCTTCCTGCGCGAGCGCTGCGGCGATGCAGCGACGCGGCTCGACCGCGCCGAGCCGGCCCTCAACAGCAACCTGCCCGACGATCCCCGGGACACAACGACGCCGAGGGCGATGGCCCGCACCGCCCTCGCGCTGGCCACCGGACCGACGCTGGCCGCCCCGTCGCGCGAGCTGCTGGTCGGATGGATGCGCACGGCGAGCACCGGCCTGCAACGCCTGCGCGCCGGGCTGCCGCCCGACTGGGTGGTGGGCGACAAGACCGGCACGGGGGAGAACGGCGCCGTCAACGACGTGGCCGTCGCCTGGCCGCCGGGTCGCCCGCCCATCGCGCTGGCGGTGTACATGAGCGGATCGCGGTTGCCGCGCGACGAGTTGAACGCGATCCATGCGCAAGTGGCGGGCCTGGTGGCGGCCGCGTTCGGCTGACGGTGCGACATCGGCCCGGGCGGGCATGCGCCCGCGCGGCGGCGAAGGACCGTGTAGCGGCTGCAGCAATTGCGCCCAGCGCGCTGGAAATGATCTCCACGGGCAAACCCGGGTTGCCCCCGGGGAATCGAAACGACGTCGCGCCGTTCGCTGGTGGACGGCATAGGCCTTCAGCCAGTCCTCCAGGTTCCCGCCGCGCCGGCTCCCCAGCGCCGCTCGAGCAGGGACCGCGTCACGATCGCCTCGATGGTTTTCGAATCGGCTGTAGGACCGGTCCGATGCACGCAACGGCATGGCGCTTGCCTTCGTTCGATGACGACCACGAGGAGTCCCCGATGAAATGGAAGACCTTGATGCTGCTGGCATTGGCAGGCGCCGCGACGCGGATCTACATGAAGCAGCGCGGCTTGCAGCGGCCCGCCGAAGGCCTCGATCACGACACTGCCCAGGACAGCGCGGACGCGTGGAGACCCGCCGACATCGACGAGGCCTCGCCGAATGCGGCAGAGCGCCTGCGCGAAGACACCGGCTCCCCCATCGGCCCGGGTTTTCCCACGGCGGCCAGCGACGCCGGCGAGGAGATCTTCTCCTCGTCGTCACAGCGTGGCGAGGAGCCGATCGCGCCGGGCCTGCCCGATCTGACCCGCGGCGCCTGAGACGCCGGGGACGCGACCCTGGCGGAAGTTCCGGTCGACATCGACGATCGGGACCCGCCGCCGCTATGCTGTGCGCATGGCATCGGCTCCTTTGCTCTTCGTCACAGGTGCGACCGGCAAGGTCGGCCGCACCTTCATCTCGCGCTTTCTGAACAACGCCCGCTTCGCCGACTGGCGCGTGCGCGCGCTGTGTCACCAGCGCGCGCTGCCGGCGCAGGAACGGGTGGAGTCGGTGTTCGGCGCGATCCAGGATCGCGTCGCCGTGGAGCATGCGCTCGTCGGCGTCACCCACGTGCTGCACCTCGCGACCGCCAAGGAAACGCCCGACGACGCGATGGACGTGTCGGTCAAGGGCCTGTTCTGGTTGCTGGAGGGCTGCCGCGCCAGCGCCACCTTCCGCCAGTTCATCCTGATCGGCGGCGACGCGGCGATCGGGCACTTCTTCTATCCGCACCCGGTCCCGGTGGTCGAGACGCAGCCCCACAGCGCCTATCCCGGCTGCTATGCGCTGTCGAAGGTGCTCGAGGAGACGATGCTGCAGCAGTACTACATCCAGTACCGGCTGAACGGCTGCTGCCTGCGCGCACCCTGGATCATGGAGAAGGACGACCTGCGCTTTCACCTCAGCTTCGGCGCCGATGTCTTCGGCGGGCCGCGCTGGTGCGACCTGGTCGGACCGGAGGCTGCGGCCGAGCACGCGGCGCGCGGCGCCATCCCGGTCCTGCTCGATCAGGCCGGCGAAGGCGTGCTGCGCAACTTCGTGCACGTCGACGATCTGGTGGCCGCGATCATGGCCGCGATCGACGAGCCGCGCGCCCACCAGCAGCTGATGAACGTCTGCATGGACGAGCCGGTGAACTATGTGCGGCTGGGCGACCACCTCGCGCGCACGCGCGGCCTGCCGCTGGTGCCCGTGCGCGATCGCTATCACTCGACCTGGCTGGACAACAGCAAGGCCAAGTTCCTGCTGGGGTGGCGGCCGCAATTCGACATGGAACGGCTGGTCGATGCGGCTTGGGCGTATGAACGCTCACCCGACGATCCGCGGCGGATCTGGTATCCGGGCTGATTAGCCCGGGTGGAACCCGGGTTGCACCCGGGCTACAGGTAGCTAGCGACCAGATGCTCCAGCCTCTCCTGCCCCCCCGAGCGCGGCTGCGGCTCGAGCCCGCGCTGCTCGACGTCGCGCGCCAGCTCCACCAGTGACAGCCGCCCGTCGAGGATCGCCCGCCCCCGCTCCGCCTCCCAGCCCGCGTAGCGCGCCTCCACGTGACGCTGCAGCGCCCCGTCGACGACCATCTTCTCCGCGACCAGCAGCGCCCGCGCGCAGATGTCCATCGCCGTGGCGTGAGCCCACACGAGGTCGTCGGGGGCGATGGACTGGCGGCGAAGCTTGGCGTCGAAGTTCAGGCCGCCGACGCCGATCCCGCCGCCGCGCAGCACCTGGTACAGCGCCAGCGCGACGTGCTGCACGTTGTTCGGGAACTGGTCCGTGTCCCAGCCCAGCATCTCGTCGCCGCGGTTCATGTCCATGGAACCGAAGATGCCCAGGGCCTGCGCGAGCGCGATCTCGTGCTCGAAGGTGTGCCCCGCCAGCAGTGCATGGTTCTGCTCGATGTTGACCTTCACCTCGCGCTCCAGGCCATGGCTGCGCAGAAGGGCGTAGACCGTGGCGACGTCGAAGTCGTACTGGTGCTTGGTCGGCTCCGCCGGCTTGGGCTCGATGAGGATCTGGCCCGTGAAGCCGATCTTGTGCTTGTGCTCGACGACCATCGCGAGGAAGCGTCCCATCTGCGCCAGCTCACGCTTCAAGTCGGTGTTGAGCAGCGTCTCGTAGCCCTCGCGCCCGCCCCACAGCACGTAGTTGGCGCCGCCCAGGCGCTGCGTGACCTCCAGCGCGTTGCGCACCTGCGCGGCGGCGTAGGCGAAGACGTCCGGGTCGGGGTTGGTCGCCGCGCCGGCCATGTAGCGCGGGTGCGAGAACAGGTTGGCCGTGCCCCAGAGCAGGCGCACGCCGGTCTGCGCCATCTTGCGCTCGAAGACATCCGCGATGCGGCGCACGTTGTCGTTCGACTCGGCCAGCGTGCGGCCCTCGGGTGCGATGTCGCGGTCGTGGAAGGTGAAGAACGGGACGCCCAGCACGTGGAACATCTCGAAGGCGACGTCGGCCTTGTGCTGGGCCTGCCGCATCGGGTCGCCGCTGCCGTGCCAGGGCCGCGCGAAGGTCGGATCGCCGAACGCGTCGGTCCCGTTGCCCACGAAGCTGTGCCAGTAGCACGCCGCGAAGCGCAGCTGATCCTCCATGCGCCGCCCGAGCACCAGGCGGTCCCTGTCGTACCAGCGGTAGGCGAACGGCTCCTTGTCGCTCGCCGTGAAGCCCTCGCCTGCGAAGCGCAGCGGCCGGCCAAAGGAGAAGTAAGGGCCGTGCCCGGCCACGACGGTGTCGGTTGACGCGTTCATGATGCGGATTCCGGATCGATGGAGGCCGGTGCGCTGCCTGGGACCTGGCGCACCAGCGAATAGAGCCCGGACCAGCGCCGGTGCGCTTCGTCGTACCGACCCGCCAGCTCGGGCCGAGGCTCGAAGACGCGACCGGCACGCGGCCGCGGAAAGTCGATGCGGCCGCTCGACGCGGCCTGGGCGAGTCGCGCCGCACCGAGCGCAGGGCCGTGCGAGGCGTCGTCGACGCGCCGCAGCGCGATGCCCAGCATGCTCGCCAGGACCTCGCACCACAGGTCGGAGCGCGCGCCGCCGCCGATCACGTCGGCCGCCTCCAGGCGCGTGCCGGCGCTGGCCAGGGCATCGCGCGCGTCGCGGAAGGCATGCGCGACGCCCTCGAGCAGCGCCTGGGTCATCTGCGCCCGGGTGGTCGAGCCGCCGAGCTGCAGGAAGGCCCCGCGCACCGCGGCGTCGTTGTGCGGCGTGCGCTCGCCGCTCAGGTAGGGCAGGAACCAGCACGGGGACGGCGCGTGCGGCCGGGCGGGCAGCTCGCCCAGCAGCGTGGCCTCGTCGGTGCCGGTGCACCCGGCCCACCACGCCAGCGAGGCCGCGGCGCTCAGCAGCACGCCCATCTGGTGCCAGGTCTGCGGCACCGCATGGCAGAAGGCGTGGACACCCCGCTCCGGCGCCGGCGCATGCTGCGCCGTCGTCACCCACAGCACGCCGGACGTGCCCAGCGAGACGAAGGCATCACCGGCGTTCACCGCGCCCAGCGCCACTGCACCCGCCGCGTTGTCGCCGGCCCCTCCGGCGACGATGGGCATGCGCTCGAAGCCCCAGCGCCTCACCCACTGCGATTGCAGCTCGCCGGCCGGCATCGTGCCTTCGACCAGGCGAGGCATGTGCGATGCATCGAGGCCGCAGGCCGCCAGCAGCGGATCGGACCAGCGCCGGGCCGCGACATCGAGCCACAAGGTGCCCGAGGCATCGGACATGTCCTCGATCGCTTCGCCGCACAGGCGCCAGCGCAGCCAGGCCTTGGGGAGCAGCACGCGACGGATTCGTGCGAAGACCTGCGGCTCGTGCTCGCGCACCCACAGCAGCTTCGGCGCGGTGAAGCCGGGCATCGCGACATTGCCGGCGATCGTCCGCAGCGCCGGGATGGCGGCCTCGAGCTGCGCGCACTGCGGCATGCTGCGGCCGTCGTCCCAGAGGATGCAGGGGCGCAGGACGCGGCCGCCGGCATCGAGCAGCGTCGCGCCGTGCATCTGGCCGGCCAGGCCGATCGCCCGCACCGCCCGCAGCGCTGACCCATGCCGGGCCGCCAGGTCGTCCAGGCACGCACAAGTGCCGGTCCACCAGTCTTCCGGATCCTGCTCGGACCAGCCGGGGTGCGGCCGACTCGCCGAGAGCGGGGCCTGGGCCGTGGCCAGCACGCGCTCCCCGTCGAGCAGCAGGGCCTTCACGCCCGAGGTGCCCAGGTCGATCCCGAGGGTGAGGAGCGAGTCCATGCGGGTCAGTCGTTCCCGTTGCGCGTGCGCAAGCGGTCGAAGAGCACGGCGATCACGATGAAGCTGCCGACGAAGGTGCCCTGCCAGAAGGTGCTGATGCCCAGCAGCGTCAGGCTGTTGCGGATCACCTCGATCAGCGCGGCGCCGACCACGCCGCCGAACGCCGTGCCGATGCCGCCCGACAGGTTGGCGCCGCCGATCACGGCCGCGGCGATCACGGTCAGCTCCATGCCCTGGCCGAGGCTGGTGGTGATGGTGCCCAGCCATCCCACTTCGAGGATGCCGGCAATCCCGGCGCACAGCGCGCAGAACATGTACACGCTGACCTTCATCGCCTTGACCGGCACGCCGGTCAGGATGGCCGCACGTTCGTTGCCGCCGATGGCAAAGAGGTAGCGCCCCCAGCGCGTCCAGCGAAACGTCAGGCTCGCGAGCACCAGCAGCACGAGCAGGAAGATCAGCGGATTGGGGATCCGGATCGCCTCGCCGAAGGGCAGCGCCAGCTCCACGAAGCCGCCGCCCAGCCTCAGCAGCGCCGGCTGGTCCGGCCCGAAGGAATAGACCATGCGGTTGTTCGACAGCACCATCGCCAGGCTGCGCGCCACCGAGAGCATGCCCAGCGTGACGACGAAGGGCGGCACGCCGACGTAGGCGATCAGCACGCCGTTGAAGGCGCCGACCGCGAGCGCGGCGCCCAGCGCCAGCGGCACGGCGAGCCAGATCGACATGCCGGCATTCATCGTCATGCCGATCACCATGCCCGACAGCACCAGCACCGCACCCACCGACAGGTCGATGCCGCCGGTGACGATGACCGCGGTCATGCCGATCGCGATGATCGCGACGAAGGCGAAATTGCGCGCGACGTTGAACAGGTTCTGCTGGGTGGCGAACACGTCGCTTGCGAGCGTGAGCCCGACGAAGGCGAGCACCGCCGCCATCGACACCCAGAAGGTCTGCTGGCTCATCAGCCATGCCGACCAGTGGCGATGGACGCTCTTGTCGATCGCCTGCTCGAGACTGACTTCCACGGAGGCGGTGTCTGTCATGGTCAGGCGGTGGTGATGGCACCGGTGATCAGCCCGGTGACCTCCTCCGGCGAGCTGTGCGCGATGGGCTTGTCGGCCACCTTGTCGCCGCGCCGCAGGACGACGACCCGATCGGCCACCGCGAACACATCGGGCATGCGGTGGCTGATCAGCACCACGGCGATGTGCTTGTCGCGCAGGCGCCGGATCAGGTTGAGCACCTCGGCGACCTGGCGCACGCTGATGGCGGCCGTCGGCTCGTCCATCAGCACGATCTTCGGGTTCGACAGCCGCGTGCGTGCGATGGCCACCGCCTGGCGCTGGCCGCCCGACATGCGCCGCACCAGGTCGCGCGGCCGGGTCTCGGACTTGAGCTCGGCGAACAGCTCGCCCGCGCGCACGAACATCGTGCGGTAGTCCAGCCAGCGCAGCGGCCCGAAGCCGCGCATGAGCTCGCGGCCGAGGAACACGTTCTCGGCCGCGCTCAGGTTGTCGCACAGGGCGAGGTCCTGGTAGACGATCTCGATGCCCTGCTCGCGCGCATCCGACGGCTTGTGGAAGCTCACCGGCCGGCCTTGCATGGCGATCGTGCCCGTGCTCGGCGGGAAGTTGCCGGCGATGATCTTGACCAGCGTCGACTTGCCCGCGCCGTTGTCTCCCATCAACCCGACCACCTCGCCGCCGTGCAGCGCGAGCGACACGTCGGTGACGGCCTGGATCGCGCCGAAGTGCTTCGAGACGCCCGTGAGCTCGAGGATGGCCATGTGCTGCGCGGGAGCCGGCTCAGCCGGCCATCGTCACTTCGCCGGGCACTTGTCGAGGTTGGTCGGCACGCACTCGTCCAGGCCGGTGTACAGCGGATCGGCGATCTTCTTGCCGTTGATCAGGTCGATCAGCACCGCCGGCGCACGATGACCCATCTCGAACGGCCGCTGCCCGATCTGGGCGTGGCTGCGTCCGCCCTTCAAGGCGTCGAGCTGGGGCGGCAGCGTGTCGCCGGCAATGATGATCAGGTCCTTCGACTTGAGCTTGGGCATCACCTGGTCCGTCACCTGGGCGTAGGCCTGAGGGCCGAACTGCGCCCAGCCGCCGACGAGGATGAAGGCGTCGAGCTTGGGGTTCTTGGTGAACACGTCGGCCATCTGCTGGTTGGCCAGGTCGATCTGGTCGTTCGTGAACAGCGGGCAGCCGGCAACCTCGGTCCAGCCGCCTTCGCCCTTCAGGCGGTCGACGCCCTTCTTGCCGCCGATGGTGTCGCGAAAGCCCGCGGCACGCGCGTTGATGTTGTCGGCCGCGACGTTGCCCAGCTGCAGGCACACGCTGCCGCCCTTGGGCTTGAGCCCCTTCAGGTGCTTGGCCATCAGCACGCCCATGTCGTAGTTGTTGGTGCCGAGGTAGGTCTTGCGCAGCGCCCGGTCGGCGGCGGCCAGGTCGGCGTCGATCGTCATGATCGGCATCTTCGGCTGCTTGGCCTTGAGCATGTTGGCCATTGCCGGCGCGTTGGACGGCGAGATCGCGATGCCGGCCACGCCCTTGTTGATCAGGTCCTCGACGATCTGCACCTCGCCGGCTTCGTCGGCGCTGGAGGCCGGGCCGGTGTACAGGCAGGTGTACTCGGACGACGCGTTCTCCTTGTTCCACAGCGCGCAGCCGTCGCCCAGGACGGTGAAGAACGGATTGTCCAGTCCCTTGACGACCACCGCGAGGGTCTTCTTCTGGGCCCAGACCGAGCCTGCGGCAAGCAGTGCCGCCAGTGCCACGCCCACCATCTTCAGCATTGCCTTGTTCATGCCGTTGCTCCTGTTGGTCGCTAGGACGGCGGCATTGTGAGGTGCGTACCTCATGCCGGTGCTGGTGATTTCCCCGATGGCAGCCATCGGGTGTGCGCGGCGGTGCGCAGGCGGTTTCCAGGCTTGCGTCATTCGGCCGATTCCCTCAGCATGAGGAGCGCACCGCAACCTCACCTTCGTCCCCTCGATGCCCGAAGCCGAACGAATCAGCCTGCACGACGTGGCCCACGCCGCCGGCGTCAGCCTCGCCACGGTCGATCGCGTGCTGCACGGTCGCAGCGGGGTGCGCGCCCGCACGGCCGAACACGTGCAAGCCGTGGTGGAGCGGCTGGGCTACCGCCCCGATCCGGCGGCAGCGCGCCTCGCACGCAAGAGCCGCGCGCGGCTGGCCTTCGTGCTGCCCTCGGGCACGAACACCTTCGTCGACATGCTCGACAAGCAGGTGCAGGCCGTCGCGCCGTGGCTGACCGAGCAGCGTGCGGCGGCGATGGTCCAGCGGGCCGACGTCTTCTCCGCCCAGGCCCTGGCGCGCCAGCTCGCGGGGCTGCGCGACCGTTGCGACGCCGCGATCGTGATGGGCCTGGATCACCCCCTGGTGCGCGCCGCGATCGACGACCTCGTCGCGCACGGCGTCGTCGTGATCACGCTGGTCTCCGACGTGCCGGGATCTCGACGGGCCCGCTTCGTCGGCATCGACAACGTGACCGCGGGCCGCACCGCCGCCTCCCTGCTCGGCCGCTTCGTCGGCGCCCGCGCGGGCCGGGTCGGCATCGTCATGGGAAGCCGCGCGCTGCGCGACCACGCCGAGCGGCTGTTCGGATTCGAGCAGGTCATCCAGGCCGAGCACGGCCACCTGAAGCTGCTGGCGCCGCTGGAAGGCCACGACCTGTCGGAGCGCACCGAGCCCATGGTGACGAAGCTGCTGAAGCGCGAAGCCGATCTGGTGGGCCTGTACAGCATCGGCGCGGGCAACCGCGGCATCCAGGCTGCGCTGGAGCGCTCGGGCCGCGCCGGCGACATCACCTGGATCTGCCATGAGCTGACGCCGCACGCGCGCCAGGCGCTGCTGAGCGGCGTGGCCGCCGCCGTGATCAACCAGGACGCCGGACACGAAGTCCGCTCCGCCTGCCGCCTCGCTCTTGCGGCGCTGTCGGGCGAACGGGTGGTGCCCGACCAGGAGCGCATCCGCATCGACATCTTTCTTCGCGACAACCTTCCCTGACCCCGCAGGCGGGTGGCCTGCACCTGAGAGCAACGAGGAGATGGCCCCATGAAACTGAGTTCGAAGATTCCGGTTGCCGCCGCCGCGCTGGCCTTGGCCCTGGGCGCGGCGGGCCTGGCGACCGCCCAGTCCAAGAAGACCCTGGTGTTCGTCGTCAACGGCGCTTCCGACTTCTGGAAGATCGCCGAGGCCGGCGTCAAGAAGGCCCAGGGCGAGCTTCCGAAGTACAACCTGCAGTTCAAGTATCCGGAGCAGGCCGCGGCCGCGGTCCAGCAGCGCGTCATGGAGGACCTGGTCGCGGCAGGCGCTGCCGGCATCATGGTGAGCGCCGTCGATCCGAAGAACCAGACCGACGGGCTCGACAAGATCGCCGGACAGACGCTGCTCTTCACCACCGACTCCGACGCGCCCAAGTCCAAGCGCGTGGCCTACATCGGATCGTCCAACGTCGACCTCGGCAAGTCGGCGGGCAAGCTGATGCTCCAGGCCCTGCCCAACGGCGGCAAGTGCATCGGCTTCGTCGGCCTGCCCGGCGCCGACAACGCCCGCGAGCGCATCGAGGGCGTGAAGGCGACGATCAAGGGCTCGAAGGTGGACCTGGTCGACGTGCGCGGCGACGAGATCGACCAGGGCCGGGCCAAGCGCAACGTCGAGGACGCGCTCGCCGCGAATCCCGACACCGCCTGCCTGGTCGGCTTCTACTCCTACAACACGCCGCGCATCTACGAGGTGCTGAAGGAAAGCGGCAAGCTCGGCAAGATCAAGGTCATCGGCTTCGACGAAGACCCGATCACGCTGGGCGGCGTGAAGGAAGGCACCATCGTCGGCACCGTCGTGCAGCAGCCCTTCGAGTGGGGCTATCGCGGCATGAAGCTGATGGCCGCGTACCTCGAAGGCAACAAGCCCGACGTCCCGAAGGACGGCATCATCATCGTGCCCGGCAAGGTGATCGACAAGTCGAACGTCGACGCCTTCACCGCGAGCATGAAGCAGATGATGGGCAAGTAGTCCGCCACCGCGATGGCATCACCCTTCCTCGAGCTGATCGGCATCCGGAAGACCTATCCGGGTGTCGTCGCGCTCAACGCGGTGAGCCTCGCGGTGTGCCCCGGCGAGGTCATCGGCCTCGTCGGGGAGAACGGCGCGGGCAAGTCGACGCTGATGAAGGTGCTGGGCGGTGTCGTCGCGCCGGACAGCGGCACGATCCGCATCGACGGCGCCGAGCGCGCCGCGCTGAGCGTGCACGACGCGATCGGCGCCGGCATCGCCTTCGTCCACCAGGAGCTCAACCTGTTCGAGAACCTGGACGTCGCTGCCAACGTGTTCATCGGTCGCGAGGCGCTGGTCGGCGGCTTCCTGAAGCTGGTCGACACCAAGACGCTGCGGCAGCGCGTTCGACCCTACCTCGATCGGCTGGGTTGCGACTTCGGCCCCGCCGCGATGGTCGACACCCTGTCGCTCGCGCAGCGGCAGCTGGTCGAGATCGTGAAGGCCCTGTCGCTGAACGCCCGCCTGGTCATCATGGACGAGCCGACATCGAGCCTGACGATCGCCGAGACCGAGCGACTGCTGCGCGTGATCGCCGGCCTGAAGGCCGACGGCGTCAGCATCGTGTTCATCTCGCACCGGCTCGGCGAGGTCGAGCGCTGCGCGGATCGCGTGGTCGTCCTGCGCGACGGCACGGTGGCCGGCGAATTGCCGCGCGAGCACATCGGACACGCCGCGATGATCCGCCTGATGATCGGGCGCGATCTCAAGGGCAGCCATGTTCCGCCCGGCCGATCGCCCGGCGGCGACGCGCTCGAGGTGCTCCAGGCCCGGACCACGGCCCATCCGGGCGCCACGGTCGACCTGGCGGTTCGCGAGGGCGAGATCCTCGGACTCGCCGGGCTGGTGGGGTCCGGGCGGACCGAGCTGGCGCGGGCGGTGTTCGGCATCGACCGGCTGCTCGCCGGATCGGTGCGGGTCGCCGGCGCGCCGGTGCGGCCGGGTCGACCCCGATCGGCCATCGACGGCGGGCTGTACCTCGTGCCGGAAGACCGCAAGCGCGCCGGCCTGCTGCTCGACATTCCGGTGGCGCAGAACATCTCGCTGCCGAACCTGCGGGCGTGCGCGAGCGCGATGCTGGTCGACGTCGAGACCGAGCTCGAGAACGCGGAGCGCCAGAAGCGCCGCCTGGACATCCGCGTGCCCAAGGTGACGGCCGCGGCCGGCGTGCTGTCGGGCGGCAACCAGCAGAAGGTGGTTCTCGCCAAGTGGCTGTCGATGAGCCCGCGCGTGATCATCCTCGACGAGCCGACCCGAGGCATCGACGTCGGCAGCAAGAGCGACATCTATGGCCTGCTGCGCGCGCTGGCCGATTCGGGCGTGGCGATCCTGATGATCTCCTCCGACATGGAAGAGGTCATCGGCGTGTGCGACCGCATCGCGGTGATGCACGAGGGCCGCATCAGCGGGACCCTCGATCGGGACCAGTTCAGCGAACACAACGTGCTGAGGCTGGCCGTGGGGGCGAACCTCGCCTGAAACCGACTGGGGGCGAACGTGATCTTCAAGAAGGACATCGGCCTGCTCGTGCTGATCTTGATCGTCGGTGCCGTGGTGGCGATCATCAATCCGCGCTTCCTGCTGCCCGCCAACATCTCGAACACGGCCAACCAGGTGGGACTGTTCGGCATCATCGCGATCGCCCAGGCCTTCGTCATCCTGACCGGCGGCATCGAGCTTTCCGTCGGCGCGATCGTCGCCCTGCTGGGCGTGCTGTTCATCGACCTCATCGTCAACCTGAACGTTCACTGGGCCTTCGCGGTCATGATCGTCGTCGGCGCCGGCATGCTGATGGGGCTGGTCCACGGCGCCCTGGTGGCCAAGGTCGGCATGCAGCCCTTCGTGGTGACGCTGTGCGCCCTGCTGATCTATCGCGGCATGGCGAGGTACTACACCGAAGACGCGACGGTCGGATTCGGGTTCGGCGCCAGCTTCCCCACGCTCGAGTGGCTGACCGCCGCGCGCTCCGAGATCTTCGCGCCGGTGGCGCGGCTGTTCGGCCACGACGGTCCGACGATCGCCGTGCCCCACACCTTGATCGCCCTGGCCGTCGTCACCGTCGTGGCCGGCGTGGTGCTGCACCGGTCGGTGCTCGGCCGCTACCTGTTCGCCATCGGCAAGAACGAGGAGGCGGCTCGCTACTCGGGCATCGCGACGGCCCGCATCACCATCAGCGCCTACGTCATCTGCTGCGGCCTCACCGCGGTCAATGCGATCCTGCTGGCGATGTACACCCGCTCGATCTCGCCCGCGGTGCACGGCAACTTCTACGAGCTCTACGCGATCGCGGCGGCGGTGCTCGGCGGGTTCTCGCTGCGCGGCGGCGAAGGGTCGATCCTGGGCGTCGTGCTGGGCACGATCCTGCTGCAGGTGCTGCAGAACCTCGTCAACCTGCTCGGGATCCCGAGCTCGCTGAACTTCGCGGTGATGGGCTCGGTGATCCTGATCGGGGTCCTGGCCGACCAGCAGTTCGTGCGCTATCGCAACCGGTCGGCCTCGCAGGCGGCTTCCCAGCGCACTGCGTCGGAACATCCGCATCCCGTTCGCGCTGAGGTATCGAAGGCCCGCGTGCCAGTAGGAAACCGTTCGGGCTGACCAGTAGCCCGGGTGCAACCCGGGTCGTCCGTTCACCGGCGCAGTTCCCCGGGTTGCACCCGGGCTACGGATGCTGCGACGCGGTCCTTCGATACCTCAGGACGAACGAGGTTTTGAACACCATCCGTCGCGATTGCAGCAGCGGTGCCCTCTTCACCGCGGCGCCTGGCTCTCGCATTCGGCACGCGTCGGCATCGACGCCATCGCGCCGGCGCGCGTGACGCTGATCGCCGCGGCGCGCTGCGCGAAGGCGGCACCCTCGTCGATGTCCACGCCGTCCTGCAACGCGACCGCCAGAGCGCCGATGAAGGTGTCGCCCGCGCCCGTCGTGTCCAGCGGCTGCACGCGGGGCGCCGCGCACCGGCGCACGCCGCGCCGGTCCGCGATGCAGATGCCTTCGCCACCGAGGGTGACGACGACGGTCTCGGGCCCCAGCGACCGCAACGCCGATGCCATCGCCGCAGAGTCGAGGGACGCGCTTGACAGCTGGACGGCCTCCGATTCATTCGGCACGAGGATGTCGACCGCGGCCAGCAGCGCCGGCGGCAGCGGCTGCGCGGGCGCCGGGTTGAGCAGCACCGGCACGCCATGACGGCGAGCGATGCCGATCGCATGCTGCACGGCCGCCAGCGGGCTCTCGAGCTGGCAGACGAGCAGCGCAGCACCCGCGATGGCGGCGGCCGCATCGTCGACCTGCGCCGCGTCAAGGCAGGCGTTGGCGCCGGCGGCGAGCGCGATGCTGTTCTGCCCCGACCGCTCGACCAGGATCATCGCGATGCCGGTCGCGACGCCCGCGAGGGCCCGCAGATGCGTCGTCACCACGCCTTCGCGCTCGAGTGTCGCCCGCGCCGCGGCGCCGAAGGCATCGTCGCCGACGCAGCCGATGAACTCGACGCGACCGCCCAGGCGGGCCGCGGCCACCGCCTGGTTGGCGCCCTTGCCGCCCGGCACGGTCTCGAAGTCCTGGCCATGCACCGTCTCGCCGGGACGCGGCAGGCGCTCGCAGCGCAGCATGAGGTCGGCATTGACGCTGCCGAGCACGATGATGGGCTTCTTCGTCATGCGATCGATTGAATGCGGGCGGGATCTTCGAGGTCAACCTCGGGAATACGCGCACACCGTCGCAGTCGCGTGTTGCACACATCGATGATGGCCAAACCGTTCGCCATGCACTAGAGTATTGGAACGTTCCAAGATCCCGGACCGAAGCCCATGCCACGCTCTTCGCCTGCACGCCCCGTCACCATCCACGACGTCGCCGCTGCGGCCCATGTCTCCAAGTCCACCGTCTCGCTGGTCCTCAACGACAGTCCGCTGATCCCGCAGGACACGGCGCAGCGGGTGCGCCAGGCCGCCGCCAAGCTGGGCTACGTCTACAACCGCCGGGCCAGCCAGCTGCGGGGCGGCTCGTCCAACACCATCGCGGTGGTCATCAACGACCTGATGAACCCCTTCTTCGCCGAGATCCTGGTGGGCCTGGAGCGCAAGCTGGTCGACGCCGGCTACACCGTGCTGATGGCGCACACCAACGAGGACGTCCGCCGCCAGGATCGGGTGCTGCAAACCATGCGCGAGCAAGGCGCGGCCGGCCTGCTGCTGTGCCCGGCCTACGGCACGCCGAGCTCGCTGCCGCAGCAGGTCCGTCGCTGGGGCATTCCGATGGTGGTGATGGTTCGCACGCTCGGCCCCGGCAGCTATGACTTCGCGGGGGCCGACAACGAGCGCGGCGTGTTCGAGGCAACCCTGCACCTGCTCGACGCCGGCCACCGCCGCATCGGCTTTCTCGGCGGGCAGACGGGCATCGTGCTGGAGCAGCGCTTGAAGGGCTACAAGGCCGCACTCGCAGCGCGCAAGGTGAAGCCGAATCCCGCCCTCATGATCGCCTCGAAGCCGAACCGCGAGGGCGGCTACGACACCATGCAGGCGCTGCTGAAGACGAAAGCGACCGCGGCCATTTGCTACAACGACGTCGTCGCCTTCGGCGCCCTGGCGGCGCTGGGCGAGCGCGGCTTGCGCGCCGGCGCCGACTTCGCGCTGGTCGGCTTCGACAACGTCCTGGACGCCGCGCATTCCAACCCGCCGCTCAGCACGGTGGATGTTCATCCGGGACAACTCGGAGAGCATGCCGCGGGGTTCCTGCTGGGGCGCATCACCGACCCGAGCCTGGCGCGCCAGGTCTACATCGCGGAGCCGACGCTGCGGATCCGGCAGTCGGCATAGCGTGTAGCCCGGGTGCAACCCGGGACGCGGCCACCG
This sequence comes from Piscinibacter sp., assembly GCA_036377015.1. Taxonomy (GTDB): domain Bacteria; phylum Pseudomonadota; class Gammaproteobacteria; order Burkholderiales; family Burkholderiaceae_C; genus Albitalea. Next base: position 27,795 of record DASUZE010000089.1, read on the forward strand.
TCGGAGATCCCGGGTTGCACCCGGGCTACGGGACGCCACAAGCGACTGACAGATACCGCTTCATCCGGTCCGCGGCCAGATCCGGATCGCCCAGCACGCCGCACGCATCTGCCAGCTCGAATACCTTGGCGAAGTGGACTGCCCCGCGCGCCGATTGCAGCCCTGCGGCCATCGAGAAATGATCCTGATGCCCGTTCAACCAGGCGAGGAACACCACGCCGGCCTTGTAGTGCCGTGTCGGCGCACGAAAGATCTCGCGCGACAGCGCGACGGTCGGGTCGAGCAGCTCGCGGAAGGCCCCCGTGCGTCCCGCGGCCAGCTCGCCCAGCGCGACGGCCGCCACCGGGGCGATCGGGTCGAAGATGCCCAGCAGGCCGTGCGAATGGCCGGTCGCGTCGCCTTGCATCAGCTCGGCGTAGTTGAAGTCGTCGCCGGTGTACATCTTCACCCCGGCCGGAAGTCGACGCCGCAGCTCGAGCTCCCACTTCGCATCGAGCAGCGACACCTTGATGCCGTCGACCTTGGACGCGTTGTCGCGGATCAGCGCGGCCACCGTGTCCAGGGCACTCGACAAATCCGGCGTGCCCCAGTAGCCCGCGAGCGCCGGGTCGAACATCTCGCCGAGCCAATGCAGCACGACCGGCTGCGAGGCGTCGCGCAGCAGGCGGCCGTACAGGCTCAGGTAGTCCTCGGGACCGCGCGCGCAACGCGCGAGGGCGCGGCTGGCCATGAGGATGAGACGGCCGCCCTCCGACTCGACCACCTCGATCTGCTCGCGGTAGGCAGTCTCGACATGGGCCAGCGTCACGCCAGGTCCGGGCACGAGCTGGTCCGTGCCGGCGCCGCACGCCAGGTCGGCCCCGGGGACGGTGCGGGCATGGCGCAGGCTGCGGCGGATCAGCTCGCGGGCCACCGGCCAGTCGACGCCCATGCCGCGCTGCGCGGTGTCCATCGCCTCGGCCACCTTGAACCCGAGCGACCAGAGGTGCTCGCGAAACGCCAGCGTGCGGTCCCAGTCGATCGCGGGCGAGGCATCCCAGGGGTCGACGGTGGCCAGCGGATCGACCACCACGTGGGCGGCCGCGTAGACCGTGCGGTTGAACGCGGGCGGCCTACCGATCGGCCGGATGGGCCTCGCTTTCAGCGCGTACGCCTTCAGCGTACCGTCGGCCTGGGGAAGACGAACCTGCATGGGAAGCTCCTTCGCTCGGCACACGCAGGTGCCCGAGGATGTGGTCGGCCGCCTTCTCGGCGACCATGATGGTGGGTGCGTTGGTGTTGCACGACGGCACGAAGGGCATCACCGACGCGTCGACGACGCGCAGTCCCTGAAGGCCGATCAGGCGCAGGTCGGGCGTCACGACGCTCAGCGGATCGCTCTCGCGCCCCATGCGGCAGGTGCCGACGGGATGGTGGTCCGTCTTCGCGTTGGCACACGCGTAGTCGAACAGGTCGGCATCGGTGCTCAGCGAGTCGCCCGGGAGCACCTCGGACTGCACGTAGCGGGCCAGCGCCGGTTGCCGCAGGATCTCGCGCGCCAGGCGCAGGCCCTTGACGGCCATCTCGCGGTCGTGCGGATCGTCCCAGTAGTTCGGATCGAGCAGCGGCGCCGCCGCGGGGTCGGCACTGGCCAGGCGCACCGTGCCGCGAGAGCGCGGTCGCAGGTAGGCGCTGTTGAGCGTGACGCCGGCATGGCGCAGCTTGGCCATGCCCGCCTCGATCCCCGAGCCCAGGCCCAGGTGGAACTGGATGTCGGGCGATCGCGCCCGGTGCTGCGCATCCGCATACCAGAACCCGCCGGTCTCGAACAGGCTGGACGCCACCGGCCCGTTCTTGAACAGCAGGTACTGGAGCGCGGCCCACGCGGCGTGATGCGGCCGGTTGTACTTGTCGTAGGTGTGGTCGCCGGTGCACTCGGCGATGACGAAGAGATCGAGGTGGTCCTGCAGGTTCGAGCCGACACCCGGCAAGTCATGGACGATGTCCACGCCGACCGACCGCAGGTGCGCCGCCGGACCGATCCCCGACTGCATCAACAGCTTCGGCGAGCCGATCGCGCCTGACGACACGATGACCTCGCGCTGCGCCTGCACCATGCGCGGCGTGCGCGACGGCCCCACCGCCACCTCGACGCCGACGGCCCGCCGTCCGTCGACGACGATGCGCAGGGCCTGCGCCTGCAGCATCACGGTCAGGTTGGGCCGCCCGCGCACCGGCCGCAGGAATCCGGTGGACGCCGACGAGCGCCTGGCGTCGAGCTGCGTGAGCTGGTAGTAGCCCAGGCCCTCCTGGCACGCACCGTTGAAGTCGGGGTTGAACGGGATGCCGAGCTCCTGCCCGGCCTGGAAGAACGCCTCGCAGATCGGCAAGGGACTGATCGGGTTCGACACGCCCAGCGGTCCGCCGTAGGCATGGAACTCGTCGACGAAGCGCTGGTTGTTCTCGGAGCGCTTGAAGTACGGCAGGACGTCCACGTACGACCAGCCGAGCGCGCCGGCCCGGCTGACCCACTCGTCGTAGTCGGCCGCCACGCCGCGGGTGTAGAGCTGGGCGTTGATCGACGAGCCGCCGCCGATGACCTTGGCCTGCGTGAAGCGCAGCACCCGGTTCTTCAGGTGCTTCTGCGGCACCGTCTGCCAGCCCCAGGAGCCGATGCCCTTGGTCATCTTCGCGAAGCCGGCCGGCATGTGGAAGAACGGATGCCAGTCGGAGCCGCCCGCCTCGAGCAGCAGCACCTTGACGCCGGGGTCGGCGCTCAGGCGGTTCGCGAGCACGCAGCCCGCGGATCCGCCGCCGGTGATCACATAGTCGTAGCGATCGGCGTTCATAGGCGGGGGATCGAGAGTGCGCCGTCGACCTGCAGCACGCTGCCGGTGGAAAAGGCGAGTCGTCCGTCGGCCAGCGCCGCCACGGCGCGCGCCACGTCCTCGGGCGCGCCCCAGCGCCGCATGGGGACCAGCCCGGCGGCGATGCGCTCGTCGTACTGGCTCGCCACGCCGTCGGTCATGGGCGTGCGGATGACGCCGGGCCGCAGCTCGAAGACGCCGATGCCGGCCTCGGCCAGCCGCAGTGCGAACAGCCTGGTCAGCATGCCGAGCCCGGCCTTGGACAGGCAGTACTCGCCGCGCTCGACCGAGGCGAGCTCGGCGCTGACGGACGACACCGTCACGATGGTGCGCGGATGGCTTGCGGCCGAGGTGAGCATGTGCCGCGCGACGGCCTGGGTGAAGAAGAAGGTGCCGCGCAGGTTGACGCCAAGCACGCGGTCGTAGGACGCGGTGCCCACGTCGAGCAGGTCGCCGCGCTGCGCCGCCGGGATGCCCGCGTTGTTCACCAGGCAGGCGACCGGGCCGCCCCAGTCGACCATCTGCGCGAGCACATGCTCATGGCGCTCGACCTCGCCGAGGTCGAACGGGAACAGCATGGCGCGCGCGCGGTGCGCCTGGACGGCGCTCAGCACGTCCTGGGCACCGCCGGCCTCGATGTCGGCCAGGGCGATGTCGAAGCCGCGGGCGGCGAGCTCCACCGCGATGGCGGCGCCGATGCCGCGCCGGGCGCCGGTGACGACGGCGAGTGGCCTTTCTCGGGTCATTGCAGAACCTCGGTTCGTAGGTGGTGGCCGACGCGCAAGGCCTGCGCGGCGATGGTGAGCGCCGGATTGACGGCCGCCGACGACGGGAAGAAGCCGGCGTCGACGACATACAGGTTGTCGTGGTCCCAGGCCTTGCACATCGGGTCGAGCGCGGATGTCGCGGGGTCGGACCCGAAGCGCACCGTGCCGCACTGGTGCGACGGCGTCGCCATGTCGAATGGCCGGGTCAGCACGACGGGAAAGCCGGCCTTCTTCAGGATGGTCGTGGCCTTGTCGACGAACTTGCGATGGGCCTTCATGTTGGTGCGGTGCCAGCGCAGGTCGACGCTGCCGTCGGCGTTGAGTCGAACCGTGCTGTCGCGATGCGGCAGGTCCTCCGACATGACGTACCAATCGACGCTGTGCGAGGTCAGCGCCCGGCCGACCGCGCGCGGCATCCAGGCCGGCATGACGCCGCGCAGCATGGGCTCGCGCAGCTTGCCCAGCAGCTGGAGGTTGCCCAGCGGCGGACCCTTGCCGCCGTCGTCGGCGTCGCCGAAGTAGTAGTCGTTGATCGCGAGCGTCTTCGGAAACTTCGTGTCGTTGCGGCGCAGCGGATGCACCGCCACGAGCGCGGTGCAGTTGTGGTTCATGAAATGGCGGCCGACCACGTCGCTGGCGTTGGCCAGCCCGTTCGGATGCCGCTCGGTGGCCGAGCGCTGCAGGATCACCGCCGAGTTGATCGCACCGGCGCTCAGCACGAACAGCTTGCCCTCGATGCGGCGTCGCACGCCCTGGTCGAGCACCTCGGCGGCCACGATGCGACGGCCGCTGTCGTCGGTGACGAGCTTGTCGACCATCACCTCGGTGCGCAGCTCGACATTGGGTTGGCGCAAGGCCGGCTGGACCAGGCACATCTCCGCATCGCCCTTCGCATCGATGCGGCACGCAAAGGCGTCGCAGGTCCCGCAGCGCTGGCAGCGGCCGCCGGCGCCGAAGTCGACCGCGGCCGGCATCGGAAACGGATGCAGGCCCTGCGCCTCGAGGCGTTCGGCGATGCGGCCGAGCACCGGCTCGTGCGGTATGGCGGGATGCGGGTACGGGTGGCTGCGCGGCGGCTCCGTGGGGTCGAGCCCGGCCTCGCCGCGGATGCCGAACAGCCGCTCGGCGCGGTCGTACCACGGCTCGAGCTCGGCATAGCGCACCGGCCATGCCGGCGACACGCCGTCCTCGTGCTCGATCGCCTCGAAGTCGCGCTCGCGAAAGCGGAACATCGCGGTCCCGTAGAACTTGGTGCAGCCGCCGACGTAGTAGTACTGGCCGGGCCGGAAGCGGCGCTCGCCGCTGGTCCAGGTCTCGGTGCTGCGGTAGCGCAGGTCGACGAACACCGCCTCCGGGTCCCAGTTCTGGGCTTCGCGCGGCAGCACCGGCCCGCGCTCGAGCATCAGCACGCGCGCGCCGCTGCCGGCCAGCTGCAGCGCGACGGCGCCGCCGCCGACGCCCGAGCCGATGATGACCACGTCGTACACCCGATCCTGCATGGCCCCTTACCCGATCAGCGCCTCGGTGGCGGCGTCGAAGCACACCAGCTTGCTCAGGTCCACGATGAAGCGCGCGACCTGCCCCGGCGCCAGCGACACGTCGGGATCCAGGCGCGACGTGAGCTCCTGGCCGCCCAGATTGAGCACCGCCAGCGTGTCGGCCCCCGTCGGCTCGATCACCTCGATGCGCGCCTCGATGAAGCGCTGCGCAGGCCCGCACACCATGCCTTCGCGGGCCAGGCTGATGGCTTCCGGCCGGATGCCCGCGATGATGTCCTTGCCGACGTATTCATGAAGCGCGGCGGGCATGTCGGGCAGGTCGATGCGCGCACCGTGCCGGTCGCCCACCCGCAGGTCGAGCGCCAGCGCATCGCCCTCGCCCACCAGCTTCGCCTTGGCCAGGTTCATGCGCGGCGAGCCCATGAAGCCCGCAACGAAGGTGTTGGCCGGCCGGTTGTAGACCTCCTGCGGCGTGCCCAGCTGCTGCAGGACGCCGCCCTTCATGACGGCGATGCGCGTGGCCAGCGTCATCGCCTCGATCTGGTCGTGGGTGACATAGACGATGGTCGCCTTCAGCCGCTGGTGCAGCTTCTTGATCTCGGTGCGCATGTCCACGCGCAGCTGCGCATCGAGGTTGGACAGCGGCTCGTCGAACAGGTACAGCTGCGGCTCGCGCGCCAGCGCACGGCCGATCGCCACGCGCTGGCGCTGCCCGCCCGACAGCTGGCGCGGCTTGCGCTCGAGCAGGTGCTCGATCTGCAGCAGCTTGGCGACCTGGGCCACGCGCTGGGTGCGCTGGGCCTTGTCGACCTTGCGCATCTGCAGCGGGAACTCGATGTTCTTGGCCACCGTCATGTTGGGATAGAGCGCGTACGACTGGAACACCATCGAGATGTTGCGATCGGCCGGCGCCACGCCGGTGATGTCGCGCCCTTGCAGGCGCAGCTGGCCGCCGCTGGGCTCCTCCAGCCCCGCGATGATGTTCATGAGCGTGCTCTTGCCGCAGCCCGAAGGACCCACCAGCACCAGGAACTCGCCGTCGGTCAGGCCGATGGAGATGTCGTGCAGGATCTTGATGGGGCCGAAGCTCTTCTGCACGTTGACCAGATCGAGCGATGCCATGCGTGTCTCCCTTCAACCTTTGACCGATCCGGCCATCAGGCCGCGAACGAAGTACTTGCCGGACACCAGGTACACGACCAGCGTCGGGATGGCGGCGATGAACGCGCCGGCGAAATGGACGTTGTATTCCTTGACGCCGGTGGAGCTGTTGACCAGGTTGTTCAGCGCCACCGTGAGCGGGTAGGAGCTGAAGTCGCTGAATGACGCGCCGAACAGGAACTCGTTCCAGATGTTGGTGAACTGCCAGATGACGGTCACCACGATGATGGGCGCGCTGTTGGGCAGCAGGATGCGGCCCAGCACGCCGAAGAAGCCCGCGCCGTCCATGCGCGCCGAGCGGACCAGCTCGCTCGGAAACGCGGCGTAGAAGTTGCGGAAGAACAGCGTCGTGAAGCCGATGCCGTAGACGGTGTTGACCAGCACCAGCCCCTTGACCGTGCCGGCCAGGCCGAGCAGGCCGAGGGTCTTGGCCATCGGGATCAGCACGATCTGGAACGGGATGAACACCGAGAACAGCATGGCTGCGAACATCACGTTCGCGCCGCGGAACTTGAACTGCGTGAGGATGTAGCCGTTGAGCGCACCGATCAGCGTCGACAGCACCACCGCCGGCACCACCAGCAGGAAGGAGTTGATGAAGTACGGCTTCAGGCCCGTGGGCTGCACGCCGATCTGGGCGGTGCTCCAGGCGCTCCACCACGGGGCGAGGGTCCAGTCCAGCGGCAAGGACATCAGGTTGCCGGTGCGGATCTCGTCCAGCGGCTTGAACGAGTTGACGACCATCACGTACACCGGCAGCAGGAACAGCAGCATGAGCGCGACCAGCAGCGCGTAGAGCACGACGCGGCTGGCATGCACGCCGATCCGGCTGGCGCCGCGGGTGGCGACCCCGACCGGGCGGCCCAAGGTGGTGGTGACGTCAGCCATGCTTCACCTTGCGCATTTCGCTGTAGAGGTAGGGCAGCACGACGAGGGCGATGGCGCCCAGCATCAGCACCGAGCTGGCCGCGCCGACCGCCATCTCGTTGCGCGTGAAGGTGTACTGGTACATGAAGACCGACGGCAGCCAGGTCGAGCGCCCCGGCCCGCCGTTGGTCAGCGCGATGATCAGGTCGTAGGACTTGATCGCCATGTGCGCCAGGATCACGAACGCCGACACGAACACCGGCCCCAGCTGCGGAATGATGATCCGCAGGTAGATCTGCCAGGTGCGCGCGCCGTCGACCCGCGCCGCATTCACCTGCTCCGCATCGACGCCGCGCAGGCCCGCCAGGAACATCGCCATGACGAAGCCGGCCGTCTGCCAGACGGCGGCGATGACGACGCAGTAGATCGCCATCTCGCTGTCCTTGATCCAGCCGAACGAGAAGCTCTCCCAGCCCATCTGCTGCACCGTGCGCTCCAGGCCCACGCCGGGATCCAGCAGCCATTTCCACGCCGTGCCGGTGACGATGAACGACAGCGCCATGGGGTACAGGAAGATCGAGCGGAACATCGTCTCGGCGCGGATCTTCTGGTCGATCATGATGGCCAGGCCCAGGCCCAGCGCCATCGCGATGACGATGTACAGGCTGGCGAAGACCGCCAGGTTGCCGACCGACACCTGCCAGTTGTCCAGGCCGAGCAGGCGGCGGTAGCTGGCCGCGCCCGCCCAGTCGAAGGCCGGCATCATGGTCGAGGTCGTGAACGACAGGTAGATCGTGAACATGATGTAGCCGTACACGCACACCAGCACGAGCAGCACGCTGGGGCTGAACAGCAGCTTCGGAAGTACGCCGGTTTTCATGGCAGGGCTCCGCTGGCCCCGGAGGGCGCCGATGCCGGCGCCCCGGGGCGATCGCAGGTGGGGTTGGGGCTCAGGTCTTGGAGGCCGAGACCAGTTCCGTCACCGCCTTCTTGCTGTCGATCTGGCCGTTGAAGTGGCGCGTGATCACGTCGTAGAAGGCATTCTTGATCGACGCCGGAACGGCGTGCCCGTGCGCCATGGACCCGACCAGCGTGTTGTTCTTGCTCGCCTCGGCGACATCCTTGATCGCCTTCTTGCCGCAGTCGTCGAAGGCGGTGTCGGGCACGTCGGAGCGGGCCGGCGCCGACCCCTTGACGACGTTGAAGGCCGACTGGAAGCCCGGCTCCATGATGGCCGACGCCAGCTTCATCTGGGCACCCGTCTTGTCGGCGTCCTTCTGCTTGAACATGGCGAACTGGTCCGTGTTGAAGCTCACGACGCCTTGCGTGCCGGGGAAGCGATAGCACAGGAGGTCCTTGCCCGGCACCTTCTTGGCGGTGACGAACTCGCCCTTGGCCCAGTCACCCATGATCTGGAAGCCGGCCTTGCCGCTGATGACCATGCCCGATGCGACGTTCCAGTCGCGGCCGGAGAAGTCCTTGTCGACCAGCTTGCGGATCTGCGACATGCGGTCGAACACCTTGAGCGTGGTCGGCGAGGCCAGCGCCTTGGCATCGAGCTCGATGAACGCCTTGCGGTAGTAGTCGACGCCGCCGGTGGACAGCGCGACGCCGTCGAAGATGGTGGCCTCCTGCCACGGCTGGCCGCCGTGCGCGATGGCGACGAATCCCGCCTTCTGCACCTTCTCGGCGGCCGCGATGAACTCGTCGAAGGTCTTGGGCTCCGCGGTGACGCCCGCCTTCGCGAGCACCTTCTTGTTGGCCCAGATCCAGTTGGTCGAGTGGATGTTGACCGGCGCGGCGATCCAGTTGCCGCCGAACTTGGAGAACTTCTGCAGCGCGGCAGGCACCGTCTTGTCCCAGTTCTCCTTCGCGGCCAGGTCGTTCATGTCGGCGAGAACACCCTGCTTGGCCCAGTCCTGGATGTCGAAGCCCAGCATCTGGACGGCGGTCGGCGGATTGCCGGCGGTCACGCGCGCGCGCACCGCCGTCATCGCGGCCTCGCCGCCGCCGCCGGCCACCGGCATGTCGTTCCACTTGACGCCCTGCTTCTCCAGGTTGCCCTTGAGCACGTTGAGGGCTGCGGCTTCGCCGCCCGAGGTCCACCAGTGGAGGACCTCGACGTTCTGCTGCGCAGCGGCCGGCAAGGCCATGGCGCTCGCGATGGCGAGAGTGACGATCGGCTTGTTCATGCTTGTCTCCGTCCTTTGAAGTGAGGTGGTGTGGGAAAGTCAGCGAGGCAGCCACCACTCGGTCCGCTCGCCCAGGTGCATGTGCACGGTCTTGGTCTCGGTGTAGTCCTCGGTCGCGAAGCGGCCCAGCTCGCGGCCGATGCCGCTTTCGCGAAAGCCGCCGAAGGGCAGCTCGGCATGGCCTTCGAGGAAGGTGTTGAGCCACACCGTGCCGGCCTTGATGCGGCGCGCCGCCGCGAGGCAGGTGCTGAAGTCGCGGCTCCACACCGCGGCCGACAGGCCATACAGGGTTCCGTTGGCCAGCGCGATGGCCTCGTCCAGGGTCTTGAAGGTCAGCACCGACAGGACCGGGCCGAACACCTCTTCCTTGGCGATGGCCATGTCGGGGGTCACGCCCGTCACCACGGTGGGCTCGACGAACATGCCGGTGCGCGCCATGCGCGATCCGCCCAGCGCGATGGTGGCGCCGGCGGCGCGGGCCGCCTCGATGTGCGACAGGATGGTGTCGAGCTGCTTGTCGGTGGTGATGGCGCCGACCTGCACGCCGGGCTGCAGGGGATCGCCGACCTGGACCTGCTTCGAGCGCTCGACCACGTGGGCCACGAAGCGCTCGGCGATGGACTCGTGCACCAGGACGCGGCTGCCGCTGTTGCAGCACTGGCCGGCGTTGAAATAGATGCCGAAGACCGTGGCGTCGAGGGCGGCCTCCCAGTCGCAGTCCGGGAAGATGATCTGCGGGTTCTTCCCGCCCAGCTCCATCGACACCTTCTTGAGCGTGCGGGCCGACGTGGCCACGGCCTGCTTGCCCACAGCGGTCGATCCGGTGAAGGACAGCATGTCGACGTCCGGATGGCCGACCAGCACCTCGCCCACCACGCTGCCGCGTCCGACCAGGATGTTCACCGCGCCCGCCGGCATGCCCGCCTGCACCAGGATCTCGCCGAGCATCACGGTGGTGCCCGAGGTCACCTCGGCCGGCTTGACCACCGTCGTGCAACCGGCGGCCAGCGCGAACGGCAGCTTCTGGCTGACGATGAGGAACGGGAAGTTCCACGGCGTGATGATGCTGACCACGCCGATGGGCTCGCGCAGCACCACGCCCAGCGTGTTCTCGCCCAGCGTGTTGTAGCTGTCGCCGTGCAGGTTGCGCGCCAGCGTCGCCGCGTACTGCCACAGGTCGGCCGCGGCCTCGATCTCGGCCGCGGACTGGGCCAGCGGCTTGCCGTTCTCCAGGCTCTCCATCAAGGCCAGCTCGCTCTTGCGGGCCAGGATGGCGTCGGCCACCTGGCGAAGGACACGGGCGCGGTCCGCGCCTTTCATGTGCGGCCACGGCCCGCGGTCGAAGGCCTCGCGCGCGGCCGCGATTGCACGCTGCGCGTCGGCGACGCCGGCCTGGGCGTACACCGCCACCAGCTTGTCGTGGGCCGGCGACCAGCGCTCCAGCGTGCCGCCGTCGTCGGCATCGACCCACGCGCCGCCGATCAGCAGGCGGCCACGGTAAGGAGAGGTCAGGGGGTCACTCGTCATGCGTCGTTCCAGGAGAGAGGTCAGCGCCCCAGGTAATGAGGCGCGCGCTTTTCACGAAAGCTCGCCACGCCCTCCGCCGCATCCGCGGTGGTGGCGGCCAGGGCGCCGGCCATCGCTTCGAGCGTGGCCGCCGCGTCCTCCGACGCCGCCGCGTTGATGAGCTGCTTGGTCAGCTGCAGCGACACGGGCGCCTTGGCGGCGAGCTCCCGCGCCAGGTCGGCCGCCCACTCGAGCAGCGGCGTGCCCTCCACGATCTCGTGGACCAGCCCCATGTCCAGCGCCTGCGCCGCCGACAGGCGGTGTCCGCTCAGCGCGAGGTACTTGGCGCGGCTGGCCCCGATGAGCTGGACCAGCCGCTGCGTGCCGGACCATCCCGGGCAGGTGCCGATGGACGCCTCCGGCAGCGCATAGCGCGCTTCGGGCGAGCTCAGCCGGATGTCGGCGGCCAGGGCCAGCTCCAGGCCGCCGCCGAACGCGTGGCCGTTGATCGCCGCGATCAGCGGCTGGCGCAGGCGCGCCCACTGATCGAACACGACGTGGCCACGGCGGACCCAGCGGCGCCACATGTCCAGCGGCTGCAGCGCCGCCCACTCGTTGATGTCGGCGCCGACGCAGAAGGCCTTCGAGCCGGCGCCGGTCAGGATCACGACGCGCACCTCGGTGTCGGCATCGAGCTCGCGGGCGCAGCGCTCCAGCTCGTCCAGCATGGCGGGCGTCAGCGCGTTGAGCTTGGCGGGCCGGCACAGCACCACCGTCGCGACGTGGCCGTCGCGCGAGAGTTGCACCAGCGGCTCAGCCACGACGCGTCTCCTCGGCCTTGAGCTCGAGGCCGAACGGCTCGCGACGGAACAAGGCCGCCGGCATGAGGCGCAGGTGGGCAGACACGCGCAGCGGCAGCTCCGCCTGCTCGACCACGTCACGGTGGACGTCGATGCCGGGCGCGACCTCGGTCACGACGAGGCCGTCGGCTTCGAGCTCGATCACGCAGCGCTCGGTGACGTAGGTGACGCGTTGGCCGCGCTCCCGCGCCATGCGGCCGCTGAACGTGATGTGCTCGGCCGCCTTCACGAACTTGCGCGTGCGCCCTTCCCTCACGATGGTGAGCCGGCCGTCGTCGACCTCGAGCTGCGCGCCGGCGGTGAAGAAGCCGGAGAAGACGATGCGGCGGGCGTGCGCGGTGATGTCGACGAAGCCGCCGCAGCCGGCCGTCAGGTAGGGCTTGGCGCCCAGCTTGGACACGTTGACGCTGCCGTCGGGATCGACCTGCAGGAACGACAGCAGGGTCGCATCGAACCCGGCGCCCTGGAAGTAGGTGAACTGGCTGGGCGACGCCATGATGGCGTCGGCGTTGGCCGCGCAGCCGAAGGCGAAGCCCAGCAAGGGCATGCCGCCGACGGCGCCTTGCTCGATGGCCCAGGTCACCTCGCCGTGCAGGCCCTCCTCGAGCAGGACGCGCGGCACGTTGGCCGAAATCCCGAAGCCGAGGTTGACGGCCCATCCGCGCGCCAGCGCCATGGCGGCGCGCCGGGCGATGATCTTCTCCGGCCCCCAGGGCTGGAACTCGAAGGTGGCCAGGGGCTGGGCGATCTCGCCGCTGATGGCGGGGTCGTATTCGGTCTGCGTGGTTTGCCACTGGTCCGGATCGACCACCACGTGGTCGACCAGGTTGCAGGGCACATGCACGTCGTGGGGCCGCAGCGACCCCTCCTTGACCACGCGCTTCACCTGGGCGATCACGATGCCGCCATTGTTGCGAGCCGCGAGGGCCTGGTCCAGTCCCCCGAGCAGCGCGCCCTCGTGCTCGTAGGTCAGGTTGCCGCGCTCGTCGGCCGTGGTGGCGCGGATGATCGCCACGTTCGGCACGATGGCCGGGAAGTAGAGCCAGTCGCGGCCGTCGAACCGCTCCTTGCGGACCACCGGGTGCGCGGCTGCGGCGTCGTTCATCGCGCAGCCCTGCAGGTCGGGATCGACGAAGGTGCCGATGCCGACCTGCGTGAGCACGCCGGGCCGGCGGGCGGCCGCGTCGCGGTGCATGTCGAACAGGATGCCGCTGGGGATGTTGTAGGCCTCGACCTGGTTGTCGACGATCCGGTGCCAGATCTGCGGCATCGGCAGCGACGACGGGCCGCTCGGGTACGAGCCGGCCAGCACGCGCGAGAGCAGGCCGGGCTTGGCGATGTGGTCGATGCCCTTGATGCCGTACATGTCGCCCGCCGCGATCGGATGCAGCGTGGTGAGCCGCCGCGGCGCGCCTTCCTGGTCGAAGCGCTCGCCGATGGCCGCCAGGACCTTGTCGGGACATCCCAGGCCGCTCGAGGAGCTGACGGTGACCACGTCGCCGTCGCGGATGAGGGAGGCAGCCTGGGCGGCGGAAATCACTTTCTTCATGGCCGTCTCACAAGGGGAGATCGGGGATGCGCACCGCCGACCCGCTGCGGCAGGCCTCGGCGACCGCGATGGCGGCCGCGAGCGAACGCACGCCATCCCGGCCCGTGGCGGCAGGCTCGCCGCCGCCCCCGATCGCGACACCGAAACTGGCGACGCCGCGCTCGTACAGGCCTTCGTGCTGGAGGGCGATGCGCTCCTCGCCGCCTTCGCGACGGAGAACGATCTCCCCGATCGGCCGTTGCGTCATCACGTCGCGGCCGATCAGCGACCCGCTCTCGCCGTGGATCTCGATGCCGGTGCCGGCATGCCGGACGGTGAACGCGTCGTGCAGCTGCGCGAGTACGCCGTTGTCGAAGCGCACGACCGACATCGCGCCGTCTTCGAGGCCCTGCTTGGCCATTGCCGCCGCTTGGCTCATGCCGACCGCCTCGACCGGTTCGGCGTCGAGGATGAAGCGCAGCGTGTCGATGTCGTGGACGGTGATGTCGAGGATGACGCCGCCGCCGGCCGCCGGCTTGTCGAGGCGCCAGCCCTGCAGGTGCGGCGGGAGGTACACCGCGTGGAAGACCCGTGCGAACAGCGGGCGGCCGATGGCACCGGCGCGGACGAGCTCGCGCAGCTTGCGATGGGTGGCGGCGTTGCGCAGGTGGTGGTTGGTGGCGAGGACGACACCGGCCGCATCGCAGGCCCGCACCATGTCGAGCGCGTCGCTCACCGACAGCGCCAGCGGCTTCTCGCACAGCACGTGTTTGCCCGCCCGGGCGGCGGCCAGGACCTGCGCGCGGTGCAATTCGTTGGTGGTGCTCACGTAGACGACCTGCACCGCGGGGTCGGCCAGCAGGGCCTCCAGGGAGTCGAACGCGGCGGCGATCCGGTTCTCGGCGGCGAACTGCCGCGCGCGCTCGGCGCTGCTGCTCATGACGGCCACGACCTCGTGGCCGGCCTGGGCGCGGATGGCGTCGACCATGAATTCGCGGGCGATCGTGCTGGCACCGATCAAGCCCCATCCGATTTGCTGCTTGCCGTTCACCGGGACCTCGTTGGAACGTTCTAGTGGAGGGGATTATTGGATCGTTCCAACGGACATTCAAGGCAAATCTTCGAACCGGGGGTAAGTACCTAGCTGGTGTTGTGTGCACCTCCGTGTTCAACGCAGAGAGATCGCAGAGGGTCGTAGCCCGGGTGAAACCCGGGACCCCATTGCCGCCGCGATCCCGGGTTGCACCCGGGCTACGAGTTCCTGTGGTTCAGGCGGCCCTGCCCACACGCCTTTCGTCACGAAGCTCCAGACCGCAGCGCAGGGCGATCACCTCGCCGCCAACAGCTTTCGCACCTCCTCGGTGGCCGGCGCCGTCTCCCCGACGGCCGCCTGCAGTTCCTCCAGCGCGGTCGTCCACGACACCTGCGCCGCAGCGCCGTCGCCGCGCGCCTGCTGCACCCGGCCCAGCGCAACCAGCGCGCTGCCCAGCCATTCGCTGTGCGCGAAACCCGACAGCGCCTCGCGCGCACGAGTCACGGCCAGCGCAGCGTGCGACTGCGCGGCATCGAGCTCGCCCTGCCGCTGCTCGGCGCGGGCCAGCAGCGTCAAGGCGCGGATGCCGGTGTTGTCGCGATCGGTCGCGGCGTCGAAGAGCGCGACGGCCCGGCGCAGGCCGTCGAGCGCGGCGCGCCCGTCACCGCGCGCGAGCGCTGCCTCGGCCAGCGCCATCTCCAGGCTGCCGTGCATCGACCGCCCCGGCGCCACCGATTGCAAGGTCTCGGCGCGCGCCTGCGCCAACAACGAATCGCAGCGCGCCAGGTCGTTCAGCAGGCAGGCCCCGCGCGCGCCCTGAAGCGCGATGCCCGGGATGGAGCGCTTGCTGCCGCGCGCCTGCGCCGCCGCAAGGGCATGCGCTATCAGCGGCATCGCCTCGCGCGGCTGGCCGAGGTCGATCAGCAGCCGGGCGACGTTGCCTTCGAGCACCGGGTCTTCGTCGCGCAGCCCGCGCGACAGCGCCAGCGCCCGCTGCAAGGCGGCGCTCGCGCGGGCCGTCTGCCCGGCGTCGGCCAGCAGCACGCCGAGGTTGTTGTACATGGTGCTCGCCACCTCGGTGCGCCCGCGTCCCATGGCCTCGAGCTCGGCGATGCCGCCGCGGTACTGCGCCTCGGCCGCTGCCGATTCGCCCAGCCGGCTTTGCAGGCTGGCCATCGAGGCGCGCATCATGATTGCGTCCAGCCGTTGATCGGGCCGCGGCGTGCCGATCAGGTCGAGCGCGGCGCGCACATCCGCGAGCGACGCCTTCGGATCGCCCAGCTCGTCGACCACCTGGCCGCGGCCGTGCAGGCAGGTGGCCAGCAGGCTGCTGTCGGCATCGGGCATGGCGCGCAGCCGCGCGATCGCGGCGTCGAGCATGCGCCGGGCCACCTCGAGCGCGCCGCTGTCGCCGCGCTGCATCGCGAGCTGGCATTCGATCTCGACCTGCAGCGCCGGATCGGGAAGCTTCGCCGCATCGGCCTGCGCGTTCAGCAGCAGGCGCTCGGCCTGGTTCTGGATCATGGCCTGCCCGTACACGCCGGCGAGCATGAGCCGCAGGCGCGCGCGCTGCTCGGGGGCGTCGGCGAACTGGCGCTCGACCATCTGCTCGCCGCGTTCGAGCAGCTGCGCCGTGGTGAACGGCTTGTCCGAGCCCTCCTGCAGGAGAAAGGCGACGAACTCGCTGCTCGACTTGGCGTTGCGCAGCTCGCGCAGCGCGTGGTCGCGCTCGCGCTCGGCGCGGTGGGCCTGGGTGACCGTGCCGGCCAGTCCGCCGGCCACCGCCAGCAGCACCAGCACGCTGCCCGCCACCATGCCGCGATGCCGGCGCACGAACTTGGCGACGCGATAGGCCGGCGAATCGGCCCGCGCGCTCACCGGCTGATGGCGTCGATGACGCTGCAGGTCGTCGGCCAGCGCCTCGACCGTCTGGTAGCGCCCGTGCGGTGCCTTGCGCAGGGTGCGCGCGACGATGTTCTCCAGGTCGCCGCGCAGCTGGTGGCGCAGGCGCTGCGGCGAGGTGTCGCGCTCGGCCGCGATGCCGGCGATGTCGGCATCGGTGGCATCGGCGGACGCCGACACCGCATCGGCGAGCGGAACCGGGTCGCTGTCGAGCGTCGCGCGGATCACGTCGGCGGAGCGGGTCGAGGCGGACGGCGTCGGGTGGCGGCCGCACAGCAGCCGGTACAGCAGCACGCCCAGCGCATAGATGTCGGTCGCGGTCGTGACCGCGGCGCCGAGCAGCTGCTCGGGCGCGGCGTACTGCGGCGTGAGCGCGCGCTGGCCCGCGGCGGTGAGGGTGGCACCCTCCACGCCTTCCTCGAGCAGGCGTGCGATGCCGAAGTCGAGCAGCTTCACCCGGCCCTCGGCATCGACCAGGATGTTGCTGGGCTTGATGTCGCGATGCACGACCAGGTGGCTGTGCGCATGCGCCATCGCGGCCAGCACGTCGTCGAACAACACGAGGCGCTGCTCCACCGACAGGCGGCGCGAGTCGCAGTAGCGGTCTATCGTCTCGCCCTCCACCAGGTCGAGCACGAGGTAGGGCTGCCCGCCGGGCGTGACGCCCGCGTCGAGCAGGCGCGCGATGTGCGGGTGGGTGAGGCGCGCGAGGATGGCGCCCTCCTGTTCGAATCGCAGCGCGGCGGCGTGCCCGATCAGCGACAGGTGCAGCAGCTTGATGGCCACCGATCCGTCGAAGCGACCGTCGGCGCGATGCGCGCGCCACACGCTGCCCGTGCTGCCCTGCCCCAGCAGCGACTCGAGGACATACGCGCCGACGCGCTGGCCCTCCAGCGAGGGCGAGGCAATGGCCGCCAGCAGGTCGCCGCTCAGGAAGCGCTCGGCCTCGGCTCGCTCTCCCTCGTCGAGCAGGATGGCGAGCTCGTCGGCCAGCGCCGCGTCCTGCGAGCGCAGCGCGGCCAGGCGCGACGCGCGCGCGCCCGCGTCGAGATCCAGAAGCTCGTCGAGCAGCGGGCTCAGCCGCTGCCACGCATCGCGGTCCGGCAAAGTCATGGCGCGCCCCTTCCTTCGGCCGACATACTGAACGCTGCAATCGGAATCGCACGGCGAAACCCGACATCGCCGACCTGGAAAAAGTGGACTTCGGCGCAGGGGGCGATCGGCGCGGGCGGTCGTCGCCAGAATGGTGACCCTTTGAAACGGGGCCGCGTCCGTGGGGCCGCATCGCTCGTAGTTTCCTCGCCGGATCGAGGAGCCACCGTTGAAACACAGCACCGCCGAATCCCTGCCCTCGGCTGCCGACGCGGCGGACGCCAGCATGCTCTTCACCACGCTTTACGACGAGCTGCGGCGCCTGGCGCGGCGCGAGGTGTGGCGCAACGGCGGCCGCGACATCGTGAGCACGAGCACGCTGGTCCACGAGGCCTGGCTGGCCATCGGCCAACGGCAGGGGCTGCGCTTCGACGAGCCGGGACAGTTCCTCGCCTACGCCGCGCGTGCGATGCGCGGCATGGTGATCGACCGCATCCGCGCCACCCAGGCCCAGAAGCGCGGTGGCGACCTGGTGATCACCTCGCTGGGGACCCACAACGTGGAGCAGGCGCTGCAGCCGGAATCGCTGGACAGCATGGCCGAGGCGCTGGACGAGCTGGCCACGCTCGAGCCCGAGCTCGCCAACGTGGTCGAGCTGACCTTCTTCGGCGGCTTCACCTTCGCCGAGGTCGCGCGCATGCACGGCGTGTCGGAGCGGACGGTGCAGCGGCAGTGGCACAAGGCGCGGATGCTGCTGCATCGGGCGCTGAGCGGGTAGGTCGGCTCCCGTTCGCCCTGAACTCCGCTCCCGTTCGCCCTGAGCCTGTCGAAGGGCTGCGTCGAGGTGCTCGACCGTTGCGGCTGAGCTTGTCGAAGCTGCACGACGATCGTGTGCGGCTTCGACAGGCTCAGCCCGAACGGGTTCCAACTGCGGCGCAGCCCTTCGACAGGCTC
>DASUZE010000090.1:0-2256 GCA_036377015.1 Piscinibacter sp.
GAGTCCAGCGACGAACCGCGTGGGCTGAAGCCCACCCTACGTTCAGACGGCCCGATCCGCCTTCGCCTGCAAGGCCTGCAACAGCGGCCCGATGATCTCCAGCGGCAACGGAAACACGATCGTGGAATTCTTGTCCGCCGCGATCACCGTCAGCGTCTCCAGGTAGCGCAGCTGCAGGGCCTGCGGCTCGCGCGCCAGGATCTGCGCCGCCTCCGCCAGCTTGTGCGAGGCCTGCAGCTCGCCCTCGGCGTGGATCACCTTGGCCCGGCGCTCGCGCTCCGCCTCGGCCTGGCGGGCGATGGCGCGGATCATGGTGTCGTTGAGGTCCACGTGCTTGATCTCGACGTTGGTCACCTTGATCCCCCAGGCGTCGGTCTGCGCGTCGAGGATCTTCTGGATGTCGAGATTCAGCCGCTCGCGCTCGGACAGCAGGTCGTCGAGCTCATGCTTGCCCAGCACCGCGCGCAGCGTGGTCTGCGCCAACTGGCTGGTCGCCTCGAGGTAGCGCTCGACCTGGATGATGGCCCTCTCGGGATCGACGACGCGAAAGTACAGCACCGCGTTGACCTTCACGGACACGTTGTCGCGCGTGATCACGTCCTGCGCCGGCACGTCCATCACCACCACCCGCAGCCCCACCCTCACCATCTGCTGGATGCCCGGCACCAGGATCACCAGCCCCGGTCCCTTGACCTTCCAGAAGCGGCCGAGCTGGAACACCACGCCGCGCTCGTACTCGCGCAGGATGCGCAGCGACGAGCCGAGCAGGATGAGCAGCAGGACCGCGGGTCCGATGAAGCCGATTCCGAAGTCGCTGAGCAGCATCACGTCCCTCCTGTGGCCGCAGCGACTTCCAGCGTGAGGCCGAGCACGCGCACCACGCGCACCCGCGCCCCCGGGCGCAGCTCGCCGCTGCCGCGCACCTTCCAGTGCTCGCCCTGCACCACCGCCCATCCCTCGCCGCCGGCGAACTCGACCAGCTCGCCGGTGGCGCCGATCAGCGCCGGGGCACCGCTCACCACCGGCCGCCGGCGCGCCTTCGCGGCCATGCCGGCGACCACCAGCACGAATGCCGCAGTGGTGAGGGTGAGCAAGGCGATCAGCGACAACGGCACGCCATAGCCGGGCAGGTCGCTGTCGATCAGCAGCACCGCGCCCATCGCGAAGGCCACGATGCCGCCCATCCCCAGCGCGCCGAAGCTGGGCAGGAAGGCCTCGGCGACGAGGAAGGCGATGCCCAGCAGGATGAGCGCCAGGCCGGCGTAGTTGACCGGCAGCATCTGCAGCGCGAACAGCGCCAGCAGCAGGCTGATCGCGCCCACCACGCCGGGCAGCACGAACCCGGGGTTGGAAAACTCGAACAGCAGGCCGTAGATGCCCACCAGCAGCAGGATGAGCGCGAGACTGGGATCGCTGATGACCGACAGCAGCTTGCTGCGCCAGTCGGCCTCGAAGGGCAGCACCGCCGCCCCCTGGGTGGCCAGCCGCAGCGTGCGGCCGCCCGCCTGCACCGAGCGGCCGTCGATCTGGCGCATCAGGTCGGGCACGTCGTTGGCGACCACGTCCACCACCTTCAGCTTCAGCGCTTCCGGGGCCGACAGGCTCACCGCCTCGCGTACCGCCTTCTCGCCCCACTCGGCATTGCGGCCGCGCAGCTGCGCCAGGCTGCGCATGTAGGCGGCCGCGTCGCCGATGCGCTTGGCGGCCATCGCGTCGCCGCCGTGCTCGGCACCGGAAGGCGCCCCGGCCGACGCGGGCGCCGAGGCCTTGGGCGGTGCCGGCAGGGGGTTGTCGGGCTGCGAGCCCGGCATGCCGATGGCCACCGGCGTCGCCGCGCCGAGGTTGGATGCCGGCGCCATCGCCGCCACGTGGCTGGCGTACAGGATGTAGGTGCCGGCGCTGGCCGCGCGCGCGCCGCCCGGCGCGACGAAGCTGGCCACGGGCAGTGGCGAGGCGAGGATGTCCTTGATGATGCTGCGCATCGAGGAGTCGAGGCCGCCCGGCGTGTCGATCTGCAGCACCAGCAGCTGGGCGTGCTGCTTGACGGCGAAGGCCAGTGCGCGGTGGAAGTGATCGGCGGTGCCGGGGCCGATGCCGCCGTCGATGGTGACGACCACCACCGGCTCGCGGACGGCGGCGGGCACAGCGGTGTCGCCGGCCGCGCGCAGCATTTGCAACGCGAGGAACCCTGCCAAGCACCATGCGCCGATGGGCCTCATGCGGTCGATTCTAGGAGTGACGCACGACCCCGGGTTG
>DASUZE010000091.1:0-166401 GCA_036377015.1 Piscinibacter sp.
GGCGTTGCAAGCCGAGGTACGGGCTACCAGCCCGTACCTCGGCTCGCGCCTAGCGCTGAGCCCCAAAGAACCCCGGCGCGGCCGTGACTTATGCGTTAACAGGCCCTAACCTCGCGTCACGACAACAAGGCCCCGCAGGCCCTCCTCCATGACAATGACCTCTCCGCGCGGCGTCGCGGGCGGACGCCCGCCACTGGGCGCCGACGACCGGCCGCTGTGGCGCGTGTTCGCCGCCTTCCTCGGCCCGATGATCGTCGGCAACGTGCTGCAGGCGCTGTCGGGCACCTTCAACAGTGTCTTCGTCGGCCAGATGCTCGGCACGCGCGCGCTGGCGGCCGCCTCGGCGGTGTTTCCCATCGTCTTCTTCTTCATCTCGCTGGTCATCGGCATCGGCGCGGGCGGGTCGGTGCTCATCGGCCAGGCCTGGGGCGCCAAGGAGCCGCACAAGGTCAAGGCGATTGCCGGAACGGCGATCGCGCTCGGCTTGCTGCTGGGCGCGGCCATCGCCCTGTTCGGCGGCGTGTTCACCGAGAACCTGCTGCGCCTGCTGGGCACGCCGCCCGACGTGCTGCCCGAGGCGATCGGCTATGCGCGGCTGATGATGCTGGCCATGCCGGGGCTGATGGTGTTCATCCTCGTCACCCAGCTGCTGCGCGGCGTGGGCGACACCGTCACGCCGCTGTTCGCGCTGCTGCTGTCGACCACCGTCTCGGCGGTGATGACGCCCGCCTTCATCCGCGGCTGGGGCGGGCTGCCGCAGCTGGGCGTGACCAGCGCCGCCGCGGCGTCGATCGTGTCCTTCGTCGTCGCGCTGTGCTACCTCGGGTTGCACATGCGGCGCAAGCAGCACGTGCTCGCCCCCGACCGCGAGCTGCTGCACGCCTTGCGCATCGACCGGCGCATCCTCGCCCTGGTCCTGAAGATCGGCATGCCCACCGGCGTGCAGATGGTCGTCATCTCGCTGGCCGAGATCGCGCTGCTGGCGCTGGTCAACAGCTTCGGCTCGAACGCGACGGCGGCCTACGGCGCGGTCAACCAGGTCGTCAACTACGTGCAGTTCCCGGCGCTGTCGATCGCCATCACGGCGTCCATCCTCGGCGCCCAGGCCATCGGCGCGGGCCACACCGAGCGGCTGGGTGCGATCACGCGCACCGGTCTGCAGATGAACATCGTGATCACCGGGACGCTGGTCGTCATCGGCTACCTGTTCTCGCGCCACCTGATCGCCTTGTTCATCACCTCCGCGCCGGTGGTCGACCTGGCGCAGTCGCTGCTGCACATCATGCTGTGGAGCAGCGTCGTCTTCGGCTGTGCGTCAGTGGTGAGCGGCGTGATGCGCGCCTCGGGCACGGTGCTCGTGCCGATGTCGATCTCCATCTTCTGCATCGCGGCCATCGAGGTGCCGGCGGCATACACGCTGGCGCCGCGGGTCGGGATCGAGGGGGTGTGGATGGCGTATCCGATCGCCTTCGTGTCGATGCTGGTGCTGCAGACGGCGTTTTATCGGCTGGTGTGGCGCAAGGCGAAGATCGAGCGGCTGGTTTGAGATGCTCGTAGCCCGGTGCAACCCGGGGTTGCGACGGTCGCACTGTCCCGGGTTGCACCCGGGCTACGGTGTCTTCACGCAGGCTTCGTTCGCGCTTCACCGCCTTCCTCGACAGTGGTCGCCATCGACCACAAGAAGGAAGCCCACCATGTCCAGGCTCAGCGCCCTGTCGCAAGCCATCCGCAACGCGTTCGACAGCTCCACCCGCAACCTCGCCGGCGCCGCCCAGGCCGCCGGGACCGGCCTGTTCAATGCCCGCCGATTCATCGTCTCGGCGCTCGTCGTGAGCGCCATCGGCTACGCCGCGTACAAGCACCCGCCCATGCACCGCGTCGAGCGCGGCGAGACCGGCATCCGCACCAACCACCTCACCGGCGGCGTCGACCAGTTCGGCGAAGGCGCCGTGCTCGTGCTGCCCGGCGTGCACGAACTGCGCCGCTACGTGATGCGCGACCAGGTCTATCGCCCGGGGCAAAGCGGCAAGGGCGCGGGCGACGCTCCCTTCCAATCGGTGGAAGGACTGTCCATCGGCGTGGACCTGTCGGTGCGCTACGCCCTCGACCCGGCCCGTGTGCGCGCCATGGCCCGCAGCCTGCCCGACGACCTCAACGGCGAGATCGTCGAGCCCGCCGTGCAAAGCGTGATCTACAAGGTCTTCACCCGATACACGGTGCGCGAGATCTTCTCGAGCAAGCGCGCCGAGATCCAGCAGGCGATCGAGGGCGAGCTCAAGCCCAAGCTCGCCGCCGACGGCATCCTGTTGCGCTCGGTGCAGATGGGCAAGATCGACCTGCCCGTCGACTACCGCAACGGCATGAACCGCCTGCTGGCCGAGGAGCTCGAGACCGAGAAGATGCGCTACACGCTCGAGCTGAAGGACAAGCGCGTCAAGGAGACCGCCCTCGACGCCGAGGCCGAGAAGGTGCGCCGCGAGAAGGCGGCCGAGGCCGCGGCCAACGAGCAGATCATCGCCGCCCGTGCCCAGGAAGAGGCGATGCGCCACGTGCTGCCCTTCAAGCAGAAGCAGATCGAGCAGCGCAAGCTCGAGGCCGAAGCCGAGAAGCTGTCGCGCATCAAGACCGCCGAAGGCAGCGCACAGGCACGCCGCATCGAGGCCTCGGGCGAGGCCGACTCGCGCCAGAAGCTGGCCGACGCCGAGGCCTACCGGCTCGAGCGCGTCGGCAAGATCGCCAGCGACCAGATGGAGCGCGACGGCGCGCTCATCACGCGGCATCCGCTGCTGATCCAGAAGACGCTGGCCGACAAGCTGTCCGACAAGATCACGGTGATCGTCGCGCCGCCGCCGGCCAACGGCGGCTTCATCGGTGCGTCGCTGCTCGGCGCGACCCCCCAGGTCGCGAACAGCCGCACGCCGGCCGCCGACGTCGCCGCGAAGGAGGCCGAATGATGCGCCGCGCCCTGTGCCGGGCGGCGCTCGCGCGCGCGCCCTGCTTCGCCGCCGCGGCGCCGGCGCCCGACGCGCCGCCGCGCATCGCCATCGTCGTGCAGGACCAGTCCGCCTTGCGCGCCGCGGCGCGCGACTCGGCGCAGCAGCAGGCCGTGCTGTGGCAAGGCGACGTGCTCGAGGTCCGCGGCGAGCGCGCCGACCACCTGCAGGTCTACGACCATCGGCGCGAGCGCGCCGGCTTCGTGCGCGCCTCGCAGGTGAAGCAGGTCTCGCTCGCCCCGGCCGAAGCGCCCGAACTGCTGGCGGTGCTGCGCTTCCTGCGCGACCTGCCCGGCAGCGAGGCCCTGGGCATCGCCTACGCCGCCGCCTACCTGCGCGCCGCCGACGCGCCGGCCATCACGGCCGACGCCTTCGACGCGCTGGGAACGATGGCGCAACGGCTGGCCCAGCGAGGCACGGTCCGCGCCGGCAAGGCCGGCGACGCGGCGACGACCGCCTCCCACCTCGAGGTCGTCGCCGCCTACGGCGTGGTGGTGACCAGCTTCGAGCGCGACGGACGCGTGCAGCTGTGCTACGACGGCGACGCCTTCCGGCGCGTGCTGACGATGCCGGCCAGCGCCGAGCAGCGCGCCCGTGCCGTGCTTGCGCTGACGCGCCACGACTGCATCGCCCCCGACCTGCGGCCCCAGGAGCGCGACCGCCTGGACGAGGAGCGCGCCGAGCTGCTCGACAGCGTCGACCTCACGGCCCTGCCCGAGCTGGTCAAGAACCGCATCCAGCTGCGCCGCACCGGCGTGTGGGCCGGCCTCGCCTACGCACGCAGCCGGCGCGGCGAGCCGGCGCAAGCGGCCGCCGAGCGGGCCCTGCAGGCGCTGGCCGCCGTCGATCGGCGCCAGCTCGCCGAGGCCGATCAGGCCGCGTACAGCGATGCCGCCGTGCGCACCAGCGCGTCGCGTTGGGCGAGCGAGCCGGCCGCCGTCTCCGATGCACCCGCGGCCAGGCTGGGCATCGTGACCCGCCCGGGCCGGCCCGGCGAAACCTGCGTCGCGCTGGTGGACACGCGTCACGATGCCGCCGATCCGCTGCTGAGCAAGTGCACCTACGGCATGGTGTGGACCGCCTCGGCGAGCCCCAACGCGTCGGGCACCGCGCTCGCCCTGGCAGTGCAGCCGCTGGCCACCTGGCGCGAGCTGTGGGTGTTCCGGCGCAGCGGCAATGGCTGGCGCGTCGACACCTTGCCGCCGGCCACCGGCGCGACCGAGCTCGGCGTGATCGAGTTCGCCGGCTGGGTGCCGGGCGGCAAGCAGCTGCTCGCGGCCCGCGAGGCGCGCATCGACGGGCGCTTCAAGCGCAGCTTCGAAGTGCTGCGGCTGGACACCCTCGCCACCCAGAAGCAGGCCGACGACCCGCGCTCGCTGAGCCTGTTCTACCGCTGGCAAGACCCGGGCTGGAAGCGCCAGACGGTGAGCCTGCGCTGAGCACCTGAGCCGGCAGCAGCTGCGCCAGCTCGCCACGGCCTGAAGCGGGGCATTCGAAGCGTGTAGGGTGCGCCGATGAGTCACATCGGCAGCCCTCCCTGCGACGCCGGCCAGATCCTGCGGGGCGCCCATGCGTCGCCATGTCCCGCCGTCAGCCGGCGCTGGACGCTGGTGGCCGCCATCCTCGGCTCGAGCATGGCCTTCGTCGACGGCACGGTGGTCAACGTGGCCCTGCCGGCGCTGCAGCGCGAGCTCGGTGCGAGCGCATCGCAGGCGCAGTGGATCATCGAGTCGTACTCGCTGTTCCTCGCCGCCTTGCTGCTGGTGGGCGGCGCGCTCGGCGACCGCCTCGGGCGGCGCCGCGTCTTCATGGCGGGCGCGGGCCTGTTCAGCGCCGCATCGCTCGCCTGCGCACTGTCGGGCAGCGCCGGCCAGCTCATCGCCGCGCGCGCCGTCCAGGGCGTCGGCGCGGCGCTGTTGGTGCCGGGCAGCCTGTCGCTGATCAGCGCGACCTTTCCGCAGTCGCAGCGCGGCCAGGCCATCGGCACCTGGTCGGCGTTCAGCGGCATCACGGCCGCCGTCGGGCCGGTGCTGGGCGGATTCTTGATCGACCACTTCTCGTGGCACTGGGCGTTTCTCATCAACGTGCCGCTGGGCGCGGTGCTGCTCGCCATCTGCGCCGCACGCGTGCCCGAGAGCCGCGGCGCCGCCGCCGAGGGACGGCTGGACCTGTGGGGCGCCGCCCTCGCGACCATCGGCCTGGCCGGCATCGTCTACGCGTTCATCGAGGCGCCGGCGCAGGGCTGGAGCGCGCCGGTGGTGATGGGCGCGGCGCTAGTCGGCGTCGCCGGCCTGGCCTTGTTCGTGGCGGCCGAGGCCCGCAGCCCCGCGCCGATGCTGCCGCTGCGCCTGCTGCGCATCCGCGACTTCGCCGGCACCAACCTGCTCACCCTGCTCCTGTATGCGGCCCTGGGCGGCGGGCTGTTCTACTTCCCGCTCGACCTGATCCAGGTCCAGGGCTATGGCGCAACGGCGGCGGGCGCCGCCATGCTGCCCTTCATCGCGATCATGTTCCTGCTCTCGCGCTGGGCGGGCAAGCTGGTCGACACCTGGGGGCCGCGCCTGCCGCTGGTCGCCGGCCCGCTGGTGGCGGCGCTCGGCTTCGCGCTCTTCGCCCTGCCTTCCGTGGGCGCGTCGTACGGCCTGGGCTTTCTGCCCGCGGTGTGCACGCTCGGGCTGGGCATGGCGATCACGGTCGCGCCGCTCACGACCACGGTGATGAACTCGGTGGGGCCGGAGCTCGCCGGCGTCGCGTCGGGCGTGAACAACGCGGTGTCGCGCGCCGCCGGGCTGCTCGCCATCGCGGTGTTCGGCATGCTGATGAGCGCCGCCTTCGACGCGGCCCTGGCGCAGAAGCTGTCGCAGCTGCAGCTGCCCGCGGGACTGCACGACGCCATCGAAGGCCAGCGCCACCGGCTGGCGGCCATCGTGGTGCCCGACGGCGTCGATCAGGCGAGCGCGTCGGCGATCCGCCAGGCGGTGGGCGAGGCCTTCGTGGCGGGCTTTCGCCGCGTGATGCTGGCCTGCGCGGCGCTGGCGGCCTTGAGCGCGCTCAGCGCCTGGCTGCTCATCGAGGGCCGGCGCGATCCGGCAGACGTCCGACCGGCGCCGGCAAGTCCTCGTTGATCGCGCCTACCATCGCTGCGGGCTTCGCTTCCGGGATTCGCCATGTGCCCGAACCGCTTCCTCGTCCTGGCCCTGCTCCTGCCTGCCTGGGTCATGGCGCAGACCGACTTCATCCTTCCCGACACCTCCGGTTGGGACGACACCGAGCGCGCGTTGCTGCGCTTCGAGCAAGCTCGCAGCGCGGCCATCAGCCGCCACGACACCGCGGCCCTGCGGCAGATGTACGCGACCGAGTTCCGCGGCGTGACCGCCCTCGGATTCGCCGTCGACCGCGAGCGCCTGCTCGACGTCTTCGGCCGCGAAGATCCGTCCACGGTGTTCACGATCGACGAGCTCGCGGTGCGCGTGCTGGGCACGGGGCACGACACGGCGGTGCTGACCGGCCGCCTCACGACGAAGAAACGGTCCGGGGAAATGGTCGGCCAGTCGCGCTTCCTCCATGCCTGCGTGCTGCGCGACGGACGCTGGCAGATCCTGTTCGGCCAAGGCACGCGAGTGCCGCAGCCCGAGCCGACTGCCAAGCCCTGATCAGGCCGGCCCGAGCTCGAACGCGCGTTCCGCGCGCAGGCTCTCCAGGTCGCGTCCGACGGTCGCCACCGCCAGGACGCGGCCCTCGCGCAGGAAGCTCACCTGGGCGTCGCGCGCGTCGAGGTCACCCTCGACGCGTGTCGTGTCCCAGCGCTCGGCGTGGCCCACATAGGCGATGGTGAGGTCGTGCTGCTCGGTCCAGAAGAACGGCACCGCGTCGAAGGGCTCGCGCCGCCCGAGCATGTTGCGCGCGGCGGTCTGGCCCTGGCGCTCGGCGACGACCCAGTGCTCGACCCGGATGCGCTCGCCGGTCCGCGGGTCGGGCCAACGGGCGATGTCGCCGGCCGCGAACACGCCCGGCGCGCTGGTCTGCAGGAACTCGTCGACCACGACGCCGCGGTCGATGGCGAGGCCGGCCTGCTGCGCCAGCCCGACGGCCGGCCGCACGCCGATGCCCACCACCACCAGATCGGCCTCGATGCGCTCGCCGTTCTTCAGCATGACGCGGTTGCGGTCCATGCCGCTGGGCGTGGTGCCGAGGTGAAAGCGCACCCCCTTGGCCTCGTGGACGCGGCGCACCAGGGCGCCGATCTCCGGACCCATGACCTTGGCCATCGGCACCGGATCGGCGCCGACGACCTCGACTTCCAGCCCGCGGGCGCGCAGCGACGCCGCGACTTCGAGCCCGATGAAGCCGGTGCCGATGACCGCCGCGCGCCGGGCCTTCTGCGCTTGCGCGACGAGGGCGCGGCTGTCGGCCAGGCTGCGCAACAGGTGCACATGCGGCAGCTCGGCGCCCGGCAGGTCCAGCCGCGCGGGCTCCGCGCCGGTGGCCAGCAGCAGGCGGTCGTAGGGGCAGCGGCCGCCGTCGGCCATCAGCACCTGCCGGGCCTGGGTGTCGATGGCCATCACCGGCGCAGACAGGCGCAGGTCGATGTCGTGCTCGCGATAGAAGTCGGCGGAGCGCAGCGGGATCCAGTCTTCGGGCGCCGTGCCGGCCAGGTAGTTCTTCGACAGGTTGGGACGGTCATAGGGGCCCGCGTCGTCGGCGCTCAGCATCGTGATGCGCCCCGCGTAGCCCTCGCGGCGCAGCACCTCGGCGGCGGCATTGCCGGCGGCGCCCCCGCCAATGATGGCGATCGCCGACGGGGCGTCGTCAGCGGCACCGCGCGGCCGCTGCGACGACACCGGCTCCGGGTGGAGCACCCAGACCTTGCCGTCGCGTTGCTCGACCTTCCAGCAGGCGATGGCGTTGAGCGCCGGCGCCCGCAGGGCCTCGCCGCTGCGCAGGCTGAAGCAGGCGTGGTGCCACGGGCAGCGCACGGTGTCGTCCACCATCAACCCTTCGTCCAGCGGGCCGCCATAGTGGGTGCAGGTGGCGCCGACGGCGAAGAAGGCGTCGCCGCGGCGCGCCAGCAGCACCGCCTCGCCCTGGGCATGGCCGCGCAGCATGGCGCCGTCGGCCAGGGCCGATGCCGGCACGCCTTGCGTGAGGTCGGGGCCGGTGGGTGCCGCGTCGTGCTCGCTCATGGTGTTCTCCTTGGCTGCGACTGTGAGCGCGCGTCGGCGTGCCGGCAAGCAGGAGAAAGTTCCCTGCGCGCGGCATGGGGAAATCTCGCATATTTGGACAAACACATCATCGTTAACCTGCCGTCACTTCAACCACCGAGGGAGGCGCACGTGCGTCGAACGATTCTTGCCATCACCCTGGTCCCCGCCCTGTTCGCCGCGTGCTCCAGCACGCCCGTGGCGCCACCCGCCGCGCCGGTCCAGGCAGCGGCCCCGGCCGCGCCTGCCGCGCCGGCCGCACCCGCGCAGTCCACCGTGACGCCGGTCACCGCCGCGTCCGACAGCATGGCCCACCTGGATCCGAACAGCGAGCTCAACCGCGAGCACAGCGTGTACTTCGCCTTCGACGAGGCGGTGCTGCCGTCGGACTCGCAGCCGATGATCGAGCGGCACGGCGACTACCTGTCGCACCACGGTCCCTTGAAGATCGTCGTGCAGGGCAACAGCGACGAGCGCGGCAGCGCCGAGTACAACCTCGCGCTGGGTCAGCGGCGCGCCGAGGCGGTCAAGAAGGCGCTGGAGCTGGTCGGCGCCAAGCCGGGGCAGATCGAGGCCACGAGCTTCGGCGAGGAGAAGCCGCAAGCCACCGGCCACGACGAGGCCGCCTGGCACCAGAACCGGCGCGCCGACATCGTCTATCCCAAGGCGCGTTGAGGGGCCGATATCATGGCCCGATGACCCGCCGCGCCGCGCCCGATCACGACGAAGCGGCGGCCCGCGTGCTGCGGCAGTTCCGCCAGGTCTTCAACGCGGTCAAGACCCACTTCCAGCAGATCGAGAAGCAGGTCGGCATGGGCGGCGCGCAGGTCTGGGCGCTGAGCGTGATCCGCGACCGGCCCGACATCGGCACCGGCGAGCTCGCGCGCTCCATGCAGATCCACCCGTCCACCGCGAGCAATCTGGTGCGCGCGCTCGCCGAGCGTGCGCTGGTGGCGACCTCCAAGGATCCGCTCGATCGGCGCGCCGTGCGCCTGCGCGTGCTGCCCGCCGGCGTGCGGCTGCTCAAGCGCAGTCCCGGTCCGTTCACGGGCGTGCTGCCCACTGCACTGGCCGCCCTCGACGCGAAGACCCTGGTCCGCCTCGAGAAGGACCTGGCGGCGCTCATTGCCGTGCTGGGCGCCGACGAGGCGGCCGGCGGCATCCCCTTGTCGGAGATGTGAATGCGCGATCGTGACGAGAACCGGACCTGGATCTTCGTGGCCGCCGCGGCCTTCGTGGTCGCGGCGCTGGCGGCCTTGTGGTGGCGCTTCGGCCCCGCCAAGGCACCGCCGGCGGCGCCGCCCGTGATCGCCGAGGCGCCGCCGCCACCTGCGCCCAAGGCCTCGGCGCCGCCCGCCATTGCGCATCCGATCGAAAGCTCTCCAGCGGCACAGGATGCGGCCGCGGCGGCGCAGGAGCCCAACCTCGCCGCGGCCGTGACGGCGCTGGTGGGCCAGAAGCTGGCGCGCGGCATGCTGCAGCTCGACGACTTCCCGCGCCGCATCGTCGCGACAGTCGACAACCTGGGCCGCACGCACGCCCCGTCGCGCTTGTGGCCGGTGAACCCGACGCCCGGGCGATTCCAGGTCGACAAGAGCGGCGCCATCGGTGCCGACAACGGCCTGCGCTACGCGCCCTTCGTGCTGATGGTCGAGAAGCTCGATGCGCGCCAGGCCGCGGCGCTGTACGCGCGCTTCTACCCGCAGTTCCAGCAGGCTTACGAAGAATTGGGCTACCCGAAGCGCTATTTCAACGACCGCATGGTGCAGGTGATCGACCAGCTGCTCCTGACCCCCGAGCCCGACGAGCCGCTGCGGGTCCACCTGCCGCCGATCCAGGGGCCGATGCAGCCCGAGCGGCCGTGGGTGCTGTACGAGTTCGACGACCCGGCCCTGCAGGCGCTGCCCGCGGGTCAGAAGCTGCTGCTGCGGGTCGGTCCGGTCAACGAGCGGCGGCTCAAGGCCAAGTTGGCGGAATTCCGGAAGGCGATTGCGTCGGCGCAGGCGGGCCGGTGACACCCAAAAAAGAAAAGCAGGCGTCCAACGCCTGCTTTTCTGCGTAAGCCGGAAGAAGAGCTCAGCTCTTCGCCGCTTCCTTCTTGGCCGCGGCGCTGGCGGCCTTCTTGGCAGCCTTGGCCTTCTTCTTGGCGGGCGCGCTGCCCTTGTCCGCCGGCTCGCTGGCCTTCATCGGCGCAGCGCCGGCGTGCGACGCGGCCTGGGCATTGAAGCCGACCATGGCGACGGCGGCGAGAATGAGGGTCGACAGCAGTTTGCTCATAGGGGAATCTCCTGGGATTGACGATGACTGCGCGGCCATTATTCCCATCGACCCGAGCAGCGGCTATAGGGGTCGCCCTGCTGCTGTTGCTTGCGCCCATCGCCGGCGCCCGCGCCGCACCCTTCAAGCCGGGCTCCGACGACCAGGTCGTCGAGACGCTGCCCGCGCGCGCCGATCCGCGCATGCGCGAGGTCGAAGCGCTGCGCCGCGCGTCGCGCCAGGCCCCGAACGACCTCGACGCGGCCGTGCGTCTCGCCCGGCGCTACCACGAGATGGTCGCCGCCGAGGGCGATCCGCGCTACATCGGCTACGCGCAGGCCGCCCTCGGGCCGTGGTGGAACCAGCCCGACCCGCCGCCCGCGGCACGGGTGATGCGCGCCATCCTGCTGCAGTTCGGCCACCAGTTCGACGCCGCCGTCGCCGACCTCGATGCCGTCCTGGCGCAGGAGCCCGACAACGGCGAGGCGTGGGCGTGGCGCGCGGCCATCGCCATGGTGCAGGCCGACTACGCGGCGGCACGCCGCGCTTGCACCGCACTCGCACGCCTCGCATCCGGGCTGATCGGCAGCGCCTGCGTGGCCAACGTCGACTCGGTCACTGGCCAGGCCGCCGCCGCGACGCAGGCGATCCGCTCGGCGCTGCAGCGCGCACCCGACGCCACGCCCGGCGAGCGCCTGTGGGTGCTGACGCGGCTGGCGGAGATCGAGCAGCGCCGGGGCCAGTTCGATGCCGCCGAAGCCGCCTACCGCCAGGCGCTCGCACTGAACATCACCGATGGCTACCTGCTGGCGGCCTATGCCGACTTCCTGCTCGACCGCCAGCGCGCGCCCGAGGTGCTGGTCCTGTTGAAGGACATGAACCGCTCCGACCTGCTGCTGCTGCGCCTGGCCCTGGCCGCGCACGCGCTGCGCACGCCCGAGGCCGCCGGCTGGGAGAATGACCTGGCCGCGCGCTTCGACGCGGCTCGGCTGCGCGGCGACAAGCTGCATCAGAAGGAAGAGGCCCGCTTCGCCCTCGCCCTGCAAGGCCAGGCGCAGCGCGCCCTCGCGCTCGCGCAGGAGAACTTCGCGCTGCAGCGCGAGCCCGCCGACACCCGCATCCTGCTCGAAGCCGCCATCGCGGCCAGGCAGCCCGCCGCGGCTGAGCCCGCCCTGAAGTGGATGGCCGATTCCCGCATCGAGAGCGTGACCCTGTCCGCGCTGGCGACCCGGCTGCGAGGCGGCGCTTGAGCCGGCTCGTCGGGATCGTCCTCGTCGCGCTGGCCGCCTTGCTGGGCGCACCCGCGCGGGCGCACAAGCCTTCGGACAGCTACCTCACGCTGGCCGTCGACGGCGAGCGCATCGAGGGCCACTGGGACATCGCGCTGCGCGACCTCGACTTCGCGATCGGCCTGGACGCCGACGGCGACGGCCGGCTGACCTGGGGCGAGGTGCGAGCGCATCATGCCGACATCGCGGCCTATGCGAGCGCCCGGCTGGCCGTGCAGTCCGACGGACAGCCTTGCACGCTGGCGATCGGCGAGCAGCTCGTCGACCGGCACACCGACGGCGCCTACAGCGTGCTCCCGCTGCAGGTCACCTGCCCGCGCGCGCCCGAGCGGCTGGGCCTGTCGTACCGGCTGTTCGCCGACCTCGATCCGCAGCACCGCGGCCTGCTGCAGCTGCAGGCCCAGGGCCTCACGCGAACCGCCATCCTCGGACCGCAGGCACCGACGCAAACCTTCGTGCTGACGGAGGCCAGCCGCTGGCGGCAGTTCCTCGACTACGGCCGCGAAGGGGTGTGGCACATCTGGATCGGCTACGACCACATCCTCTTCCTGCTGTCGCTGCTGCTGCCGGCGGTGCTCGCGTGGCGCGACGCGCGCTGGCGCCCCGCGGAGGGATTTCGCGAGGGCCTCCTGGACGTGGTGCGCATCGTCACCTCGTTCACCGTGGCCCACTCGATCACGCTCTCCCTGGCCACGCTGGGCGTCATCTCCCTGCCCTCGCGCTGGGTCGAGTCGGCGATCGCCGCCTCGGTGGTGCTGGCGGCGCTGAACAACCTGTTCCCGGTGTTCCACGGCCGGCGCTGGATGGTCGCCTTCGGCTTCGGGCTGATCCATGGCTTCGGCTTCGCCAGCGTGCTGGCCGATCTCGGCCTGCCGCAGGGCGCCCTGCTGCTGGCGCTGGTGGGCTTCAACCTCGGCGTCGAAGTCGGTCAGCTGGCCATCGTGTCGGTGTTCCTGCCGATCGCATTCGGGCTGCGGCGCAGCTGGTTCTATCGCAGGCTGGTGTTCGTCGGTGGGTCGGTGGCGATCGTGCTGGTGGCGGGCATCTGGCTGGTCGAGCGGGCGTTCAACCTTCAGGTTTTCTAGCCGCTACTTGACGCTGAAGGCGAGGGTCACGAAGCGGCTCTCCCACGTGTCGCCTTCCGACAAGCGCAGATCGGTTCCCCGCAGCACCCACCGCCCCGCCGGCGGCGCCGGAATGCGGATGCGCCCTTCCCCATCGGTGCGCCGCCACACCCCCAGCCGCTGGCGCTCGCTGCACAGCTCGACCGGGAAGTCGGCCAGCGGCGCGCCGTCGCGCAGCACCTGGAAGACCAGCGGATCGCCTGCGGCGATGGCCTGCAAGCCGCTTTCCAGCACGATGTCCATGCCCATGTCCACCGGACGCGCGGGCGCCGCGCTGCCGGCGAACTCGATGCGCGCGTGCTTGGTGTAGCGCTCCTTCCATGCCACGCCGCGCTGGCGCATGTCGGCCCAGGCCGCAAGCGTCGCCGGCGATGCGTTGATCTCGCGCAGGTAGACGCGCACCTTGTCGGGCGGCAGCTCGATGTCCATGGGCGCGAGCTGAGCCCAGCAGGTGACGGCCTGGCCGGCCTCGACCTGCGGCGCCGCACGCACGATGAGCGCATGGGCGGTGTCGGCGGCCTTGGACAGCGACACCGCCGGCGCAGCGCCTGCGCGGCATCCGTTCTGCCGCAGCTGCTCGATCGCCAACGGAAACTCCTGGACCGGATACCGGTTGCCGGTGCCCAGCGCCATCACGATGTCGCGTGTGGCACCGCCCGCTTCGGGCTGGAACCAGGTGTCGTGCGCACCGGCGGTGCGAGCGGCCAGCAGGCCGATGACGAGGGCAATGGGGGCGAGGCAGTGGCGCATTCCGCGTGGTACGCAGCCCGCGGCGCGCCGGATGCACTCAGCCGGCCACGACGACCTGGTTGCGCCCCGCGTACTTGGCCGCGTACAGCCGGCGGTCGGCCAGGGTCAGCAGCGAGGGCGCGTCGAGCGTCTCGCGCGCTTCCGCAAGACCGATGCTCACCGTCACGGCGAGCTCTGCCGCGACCTCGGCCCAGGGCTGCGACGCCACCGATTCGAGCAGCCGCTGCGCGACGGCCGTCGCACTGCCGTGATCCACGCCCGACAGCGCCAGCACGAACTCCTCGCCGCCGTAGCGCACCGCGAGGTCGCGATGCCGGCAGCACTCCTGGATCACCTTGGCGACCCGCCGCAGCACCTCGTCGCCGGTGCCGTGGCCGAAGTGGTCGTTGATGCGCTTGAAATGGTCCAGGTCCATCAGCAGCAGCGACAAGGGCTCGCCGTGCTCGACGCGTGCGAGGTGCTCCTCCATCCAGCGGTCGAGCGCTCGGCGGTTGCCCAGCCCGGTGAGCGGATCGCGCGTCGCCTGCTCGGCCCACTGGCTGGTCAGGCGCGCCAGCTCGATGCGCAGCTCGCGCTGCACCAGCGCGCTGCGCGCCGCCTCGTCGGACTTGCGCTTGTCGATGGCCCGCACCCGGCGCAACGCGGCCAGCGCGGCGGCGTGGTCGCCCAGCGCTTCCTCGACCTCGCTCAGTCCCTCGAGGGCGCTTTGCAGGTCGTCGAGGGTGCCGCCGTCTTCGAGGATGTCGATCGCCTGGCGGTAGCTCTCGCGGGCTGCGGCCGTCTCACCCAGGGCCTGGTGGCAGCGCCCGAGCTCCGCGAAGCACAGCCCCTCGTTCGGACGCAGGCCCTGGACCCGATACGCCGGGAGCAGCTCGGCGAGCTCGGCGATGGCCTCGAGATGGTGGCCGCGCTGGTGCAAGGTGATGGCGTGGTTGCCGCGCGCCAGCACTTCCAGCCGGTGATGCGAGGCGGCCCGGCAGTCCTCGACCAGTGACTGCCATTCGTCCAGCCGGAGAAGCTCGCCGCGCTCGGCCGCGTCCGCGGGCAAGGACTCGGCCTTGCGATTGCGCGCGTTGTACAGCGACAGCCGCGTCGCGAATTGCTCGGTGAGGCTGCCCACGCGCAGCAGCACGTCGAGCGCTTCCTGCAGGCACGACAGCGCGTGCTGGTGCCGGCCGACCAGCGAGCTGCACACGCCCACGTTGCGCAGGACCTGCGCCAGGCGAAGAGGCTCGTCCAGCGTGCGAGCGATGTCCTCGGCCTGCTCCAGCGTGGCGATGGCCGACGCGTAGTCGCCGGCCGAACGAAGCGACTGCGCGATGCGCACCAGCGCGTCGCACACACCGGTGTGGGAGCCGGCGGCCGTGAAGGATTCGCTCGCCGCCACGCCCGCGCGCAGGGCCTCGACGTACTGGCCGCCGATGTTGCAGGCCGCGGCCATGGCCAGCAGCACGGGGCCGCGCTCGGGGCCGGCCAGCAGCGGCAGGGCTTCGCGCGCGGTGGCAATGGCTTGCGGGATCGCGCCGCACTCGACGAGGGTCTGGACCTCGGAGGCCGTGTCCCGCTTCATCGGGGCGCTACAGCTCGGTGTCGCGATCGAGGTGGCGGCGCACGATCACCCAGATGGTGGCGGCCGTCACGATGACCACCCACCCCACCAGCGCCTTCACGGCGCCGGAAAAGCCGTCGACGAAATAGCCCGCCAATGCAATGCCGGGCGCGAACAGCCAGGGGATGGGGTTGAGTCGGATCACCTCTGCAATTTGGTCGGGGAACCGGACGATGACCATGGGAGATTGGCGCCAGCGACGTGTAGGACGGTACCGCGTCCACAGCACCCAACGACCCGGATCGGGCCAGTCTTCCAGCGATGGGCCGGCGTGTCAATGCGTCCCCACGGGCCGGGCGGTATGCTCGGTGAGGCCGCACGGCCTTCGGAGCCCCGCAATTGAACGATCGCCTGCCGTTCCACAACCTCTACCGCCACGGCTTCGCACGCGTGGCCGTCGCCGCGCCACGCTGCCGCGTCGCCGACCCGCTGTTCAACGCCGCCGAGACCGCCACCTTGCTGCTCGATGCCGCCCGCGAAGGTGCGGTGCTCGTGGCCTTCCCGGAGCTGGGGCTGCCGGCCTACACCTGTGACGACCTGTTCCACCAGCGCGCGCTGCTCGACGCCTGCGAGCAGGGCCTCGCCGCGGTGGTCGCGGCGTCGGCGCAATGCGCGGCGGTGGCCATCGTCGGCCTGCCGCTGCGGGTCGACCACCTGCTGTTCAACTGCGCCGCGGTGGTGCATCGCGGCCGCGTGCTGGGCGTGGTGCCGAAGACCTATCTGCCCAATTACGGCGAGTTCTACGAGGCACGCCAGTTCAACCCGGCCGACAACGCGCGCTCCGACGAGATCGTGCTGCTGGGCCGGCGCGTCCCTTTCGGCGCCGACCTGCTGTTCGAGGCCGGCAACCTGCCGAACCTGCGCTTCCACGTCGAGATCTGCGAGGACGTGTGGGTGCCCATCCCGCCGTCGTCGTATGCGGCGCTGGCGGGTGCCACCGTGCTCGTGAACCTGTCGGCATCGAACATCACCGTCGGCAAGTCGTGGTACCGGCACCAGCTGGTGAAGTCGCAGTCGGCGCGTTGCATCGCCGCTTACCTGTATTCGTCTGCCGGCCTGGGCGAGTCGACCACCGACCTCGCGTGGGACGGCCAGCAACTGGCCTACGAGAACGGCGAGCTGCTGGCCGAGTCGGAGCGCTTCTCCGACGAGTCGCACTTCATCACCGCCGACGTCGACCTGGAGCGGCTGTCGCGCGAGCGCATGCGCCAGAACAGCTTCGGCGCCTCGGCCCAGCGCCACAAGGACCGACTCGCGTTCCGCCACGTCGGCTTCGAGCTGGACCTGCCCGCCGGCCGTGCGCTGCCGCTGGCGCGCGTCGTCGAGCGCTTCCCCTATGTGCCGGCCGATCGCACCCGGCGCGACGAGCGCTGCAGCGAGGTCTACAACATCCAGGTGCAGGCGCTGCTGCAGCGGCTCGCCGCCACCGGCATCGACAAGCTCGTGATCGGCGTGTCGGGCGGGCTCGACTCCACGCATGCGCTGCTGGTATGCGCCAAGGCCATGGACCGGCTGGGCCTGCCGCGCAGCCACATCGTCGGCATCACCATGCCCGGCTTCGCGACCAGCTCGCGCACCCTCGACCAGGCGCTGCGCCTCATGCAGGCCATCGGCTGCGAATCACGCCAGATCGACATCCGGCCGAGCTGCGAGCAGATGCTGAAGGACCTGGGGCATCCCTACTCGCGCGGCGAGCCCCAGTACGACCTCACCTTCGAGAATGTGCAGGCCGGCGAGCGCACCAGCCACTTGTTCCGGCTCGCCAACTTCCACGGCGGCATCGTCGTCGGCACCGGCGACCTGAGCGAGCTTGCGCTGGGGTGGTGCACCTACGGCGTCGGCGACCACATGTCGCACTACAACGTGAACGCCAGCGTGCCCAAGACGCTGATCAAGCACCTGGTGCGCTGGGTGGCCGACACGGGCCAGGTCGGCGGCGGGGGCAGCCAGGTGCTGCGCGACATCCTCGCCACCGAGATCAGCCCGGAGCTGGTGCCGCAAGACGCCAAGACCGCGGCGCTGCAAAGCAGCGAGAGCGCCGTCGGGCCCTACGAGCTGCAGGACTTCCATCTCTACTACACGCTGCGCTTCGGCTTCGCGCCGTCCAAGGTGGCCTTCCTGGCCCACACCGCCTGGCACGACGCCGAAGCCGGTCCATGGCCGGAGGATGCGCAGGCCGGGCGCAACGCCTACGCACTGGCCGACATCAAGCGGCACCTGCGCAACTTCCTGTTCCGCTTCTTCAAGACCAGCCAGTTCAAGCGCAGCTGCGTGCCGAACGCACCCAAGGTGGGGTCCGGCGGCTCGCTGTCGCCGCGCGGCGACTGGCGCGCGCCCAGCGACTCCGAAGCCGCGGTCTGGCTGAACGAGCTCGAGAGCGTGCCCGACGCCTGAGCGGCGCGGATCAGGCGGGGACGACGATCCCGGCGCAGCGCTCGGTCAGCGCGGTGTGCATGTCCACCACGCCGCGCTCGAGCTCGAGCATCGTGACCCGGTCGATCTGCACGAAGGCCGGCGCGCCGGGCTCGCCGGGCCGCGGGCTCACGCCCACCAGTGGCCGCTCATTGGCGTCGCTGGCCAGGACCAGGGTGCCATCGTCATCGTTCAACAGGGTTTCGCGGATCGTGATCGGGTGCATCTCGGACTCCGGGCCGGTCTGTGACTGTGAGTGCCCAATGTATCGAAAAGAAACCGACGTGCCGGGCATCACGGAACCGGACCGTGCAGCAGTTCGCGCTCGATCGAAGGCCGGGCACCCGGCGCGTGCGATTGGCAGACGAGACGCTTGCCGTGGACATTGCGGCCCCACGCACCGTCTGCGCCTACAGTCGAAACATCCCCTCACAGGCACGCCGCGATGAACCTTGCCTTTCGCTTTCTTCGGCCGCTCATCGCCACCGGGCTGCTGGGCATCGCGGCCCTGGCCTCGGCCGCGCCACCGCAGGTGCAGAACACCCTGGCCG
The DNA here is from genome assembly GCA_036377015.1 of Piscinibacter sp. Classification (GTDB taxonomy): domain Bacteria; phylum Pseudomonadota; class Gammaproteobacteria; order Burkholderiales; family Burkholderiaceae_C; genus Albitalea. The sequence continues at coordinate 18,186 of DASUZE010000091.1, forward strand.
AGCGCACCCGCACCTGCACCGCATGCCACGGCAAGGAGGGCCGCGCCACACGCGAGGGCTACTTCCCGCGGATCGCCGGCAAGCCCGCCGGCTACCTGTTCAACCAGCTCGTCAACTTTCGCGACGACCGCCGCAAGAATGCGGCCATGACCTACCTGGTCCAGCACCTGTCCGACGACTACCTGCGCGAGATCGCCGGCTACTTCGCCGAGCTCGACCTGCCGTACGCCCCACCCCCGCCGGCGCCGCCGGCCGACATGGCGGCACTGGGCGAGAAACTGGTGCTGCGCGGCGACCCGGCGCGCGACCTGCCCTCGTGCCTGCGCTGCCATGGCGACACGCTGACCGGCGTGCTGCCCGGCATCCCAGGCTTGCTGGGCCTGCCGCGCGACTACGTCATCGCGCAGTTCGGCGCCTGGCGCAACGGACAGCGACGCTCGCCCGAGCCCGACTGCATGGCGCAGATCACCAAGACCTTGACGGCGCAGGACATCGGTGCAGTCGCCGCATGGCTCGCCTCGCGACCGCTGCCGGTCAGCTCGAAGCCCGCCGAGCGCATCGCCACGCCGCTGCCCATCGCCTGCGGCAGCGGGCTCGAAGGGGCGCGCCCGTGAGGCCGTGGCTGCGCAAGCTGCTGCTCGCCGGCGCCGGCGTTGCGGTGGTGCTGGTGGCGCTGGTCGCATGGCTGAACCTGCGCGACGAGCCCGACCTCGACGCCGCCGCCGGCCCCGCGCCGACGGCGGAGCAGGTGGAGCGCGGCGCCTACCTCGCACGCGCCGGCAACTGCGCGGCCTGCCACACCGCACGCGGCGGCGTTCCCTACGCCGGCGGCAGCGCGATCGAGACGCCGTTCGGCCTCGTCTACGCGTCCAACATCACGCCCGATCCGGTCCATGGCATCGGCCAGTGGACCGCGGCGCAGTTCTGGCGCGCCATGCACAACGGCCGCTCGCGCGACGGGCGGCTGCTCTACCCCGCCTTCCCCTATCCCAACTTCACCGAGGTCACGCGCGCAGACTCGGACGCCATCCACGCCTACCTGCGTAGCGTGCCCCCGGCCGCTCGGCCGAACCGGCCGCACGCGCTGCGCTTTCCGTACGACTCGCAAGCCGCGCTCGCGGTGTGGCGCGCGCTGTTCTTCCGGCCGGGCGTGTTCGAGCCCGACCCGAAGCGCTCGGCGCCCTGGAACCGCGGCGCCTACCTGGTGCGCGGACTCGGCCACTGCAACGCCTGCCACGCCAGCCGCAACATCTTCGGCGCGACCACCGGCAAGCTCGAGATGGGCGGGGGCCTGATCCCGATGCAGAACTGGTACGCGCCCTCGCTGCTCTCGCCGGTGGAGGCCAGCGTCGCGGCCTGGGACACGCCGCAGGTGGTGGCGCTGCTGCGCGACGGTGTGAATCAGCATGCCTCGGTGCTGGGGCCGATGGCGGAGGTGGTCTACCGCAGCACCCAGCACCTGTCGAATGCCGACCTGGAGGCGATGGCGGTGTTCCTGCGCGAGCTGCCCCAGATCCGGCCGGAAGCGCACGAGCCCATCAAGCGCGATGCGTCCATCATGACGCGCGGCGGCACGCTGTACCGAAACCACTGCGCCCAGTGCCATGGCGACGCGGGCGAAGGTGCATCGGGGATCTATCCGCCCTTGGCCGGCAACCGCGCCGTCACCATGGACGCGCCGGCCAACCTCGTGCGGGCCGTGGTCTATGGCGGCTACCTGCCCTCGACCGCCGGCAACCCCCGGCCCTTCGGCATGCCGCCGTTCAGCCACCTGCTGGACGACAACGACGTGGCGGCCCTGCTCACCTACATCCGCGGGTCCTGGGGCAACGACGCGCCGGTGGTCGTGCCGCTGGATGTGCTGCACTACCGCTGAGCGGCGTATCAACTTGCCGCATTTTTTTCAGGCCGTGATACGCAATGAAAAACCCCGCGCCGGTCAACGACCGGTCGCGGGGTCGGGGTGACAGCCGCTCAGTGCTCGGCGTGCGCGGCGGATTCGCCCTCGGGCTCTTCGGGCGCGACGCGGTCGAGCAGCTTGCGCAGGTGGTACGCACGGGTGCGTTCGGCCGCGGCGAGCTGCTCCTGCGTGATTCTCATCGCGCCACCCAGCTGCAGGGGCGACACGATCTCGGCACGGCTGTCGGCGTCATGACGGGGTCGATCTGACATGGTGGTTCCTCCGAACTGGTTGTTGTAGGGGAGCAAGCCACGTGCCCGAAACCCGCGTCTGCGAACGGGACTGTGACGCGCGGGCATGATGCGACGGTGACTGTTTTCTGGCGCCTGGTCGCCGTCCTGTGCATCGTCCTCGGCCTGATCGGCGTCGTTCTGCCGGTCATGCCCACCGTGCCCTTCCTGCTGCTCGCGGCCGCGGCCGCCAGCCGCGGCTGGCCGTGGCTCGACGAGCGCCTCACCGGCCATGCCCGCTACGGACCGGTGATCGTGCGCTGGCGCGAGCGCCGCGCCATCCCGCGCCGGGCGAAATGGTTCGCCACCTGCGGCATGGCCGGCAGCGCCGCCATGGTGTGGTTCACGCCGGTGCCGCCCTGGCTCCAGTGGTCGCTGCCGATCGTGCTGCTGGCGATCGGTGTGTGGATCTGGGGACGTCCGGAAGCCTGAGGCGATCAATCGATCGCGCCCCGCTGCAGCCAGCGCTCGGCGGCAGCCTCGGGTCCGAGGCGCCGCCATTCGGCGCTCTCCCAGGCGCTGCGTGCCAGCTCGTTGAGATCGATGCCGCGATCTTCCTCCGCGCAGCGTGCCTCCTCGAGACGCACCCGGTCGGCGAAGCGCGACAGCCAATCGAGCTGTTCCTGCGGCAAATCGGTGAGTGGTGTGTGCGGATGCATCAATGAACAGGGCGGCGCAGCGCGCCGCCCTCGACGCTCACGCGCTCACTTGCGCTCGTCCTGGCTGCCGCCTTGGTTGCGCCCGCCCTGGCTGGCGCTGCCGCCTTGCGAGCCGCTGCTGCCCGTGCCGGAGCTGCCGCCTTGCGAGCCGCCGCGGCTCTTGTCGGAGCTGCCGCCCATGCTCGAGCTGCCGCCCACGCTGCTGCCGCGCTCCGACGCCATGCCGCGCTCGCTCTCGTCGCTCATGTCGTCGTCGCGCTGGCTGCCCATGTCCGAGCCGCTGCTGCCCTGCGAGGCGCTGCCACGGTCGCTCTGGCCGCCTTGCCCGCCCTGGCTGCCCGCGCCGCCTTGTCCTGGCTTCTGGTTCTGGTTCTGGCCCTGGTTGCCCGACTGGCCGCCCTGGCTGGCCGAGCCGCGCTCGTTGCTCTGAGATTGACCGCCCGTGTTCTGGCTCTGGTTGCCCTGGTTCGGGTTGCCTTGATTGCTCGATGCCATCTTGAACTCCTTTCAGTAGGTGACTCGCTGCCTCTTCTTGCGCGAAAAATCGCGCCGGGCTGCAACCTGGCGACGGCAAGCGCGGTGCCCGACGAAGGGGCGTCTCGCCTGCACGCTCGCTCGCGAAAAGCGCCCTCCGGTGATGTGTCTGCGGGTTTCATTCGCTGACACGTCGAGCAGGTCGGGCGCGCATGTTGCGGGCAACATCCCACGCTTCCTCCTGGCCGCGCGCTCCACGGCGCACCGGTGCAGGCACGGCACCTGCCGGCCAAGCACCGGGTGCGGCTCGTCGCGGCCTCGGAGAGGCCTTCGCCGTGACCCTGACCCCCGGGTCATCCGTCCTTTGCCGACCTTTCTACAAGGAATGTCATGAACGCACTCAGATTTGCCCAGGTGAGCGTGATCACCCTCATCGCCGCGACGGCGCTGGTCGCCTGCCAGCGGCGTGACGAAACGGCCACCGGCACCGCCGGCACCAGCTCGTCGACCACCAGCGGCACGACCTCGAGCAGTGGCACGTCCACACCGAGCACCGACGCCTCAACGCCCCCGAGCGCCGCGGCCAGCGCCGCCAGCCGCTGAGCGTCACGGGCCGACCGCGGCCCGCTCCTCCTCGACGGCCTGCAAGGCCTCAGCCCGCGCGACGGCTGACATCGGCACGATGTCGGCCTGTCCCGCGACGGCGTCCCTCAGCTCGTCGAGGTGGCTCGCACAACCGAGCACCACGGCATCGCCCGGGCGTGCCCAGCGCAGCGCGTGGCGGATCGCCTCGCGCACGTCGAGCACGACCTGCCGCTGCGGCTCGCGCATGAGCGGTTGCACGCCGCGCAGGATCTGCGCCGCCGTCGCGCCGGGCGGGCGGTCGCGGACCTCGTCGATCTCGTAGAGCACGAGCGCGTCGAAGCCCGCGGCGCACACCCGTCCGATCTCGACCAGGTCTTCGTCGCGCCGATCGCCCGGCGCCGCGACCACGCCGATGAGCCGGCGCGCGTTCAGCTGCCGTGCGGTCGCGAGCAGCGCCGCATACGCGTCGGCGTTGTGCGCGTAGTCGACCAGCACGGTCACGTCGCGCACGCGAAACAGGTTCAGGCGCAGCGGGTTCTGCGCCGCATCGCATGCGAAGCCTTCCATCGCGCCGGCGATGCGATCGGGCGCGATGCCCATCGCCGCCAGCGCGGCGAACGCCGCCGCCGCATTGGCCACGTTGTGCCCGGCCCGCCCATCGAGCGTGAACGGCAGCCGCCGCAACTCCAGCTGCGCGACGCGCTGCGCCCCGTGCTCCAGCGTCAGCCGTCCGTCCTGGGCGCACACGCCGCGTCCGCCGGCATCGAGGTGGCGTGCGAACGCCGGATGGTCGTGGTGGGTCGAGAAGAAGACGATCTCGCAGCCGGGCCGGATCCGTCCGGCCATGGCGACGCAGCGCTCATCCTCGGCATTGAGCACGACCGCCCGGGTCGCCACTTCGACCACCAGTCCCTTGACTTCGGCCAGGTCGTCCAGCGTGTCGACGCCGTCCAGCCCGAGGTGGTCGGACCGGACATTGAGCACCACGCCGACCTCGCAGCGGTCGAAGCCCATGCCGCGCTTGAGGATGCCGCCACGCGCAGTCTCGAGCACCGCCACCTCCACCTCGGGCGAGCCGAGCACGTGGCGCGCCGACCAGTAGCCGGAGCAGTCGCCCTCGACCACGCGGTGGCCGCCGATGAAGATGCCCTCGGTCGTCGTCACTCCCGTGCAGCGTCCCAGCCGCCCCAGCGCGTGGGCGACGGCGAGGGTGGTCGTGGTCTTGCCGTTGCTGCCGGTGATCGCGACGACGGGGATGCGGCCATCGCAGCCGGGTCCGAACAGCGAATCGACGATGGCCTCGCCGGCGGCGCGCCGCTCGCCCTCGCTCGGATGCTCGTGCATGCGGATGCCGGGCGCGGCATTGACCTCGATGATGGCGCCGCGCTGGCCGGCCAGCGGCCGCCGGATGTCGGTGCACACCAGGTCGATGCCCGCCACGTCGAGTCCGATCTTGCGCGCCGCGCGCACGCAGGCGCGCGCCGTGTCCGGATGGATCGCGCCGGTCACGTCGTGCGCCGTCCCGCCGGTGGACAGGTTGGCGTTGCCGCGCAGCCGCACGCAGCGGCCGGCGTCGGGCACGGCGTCGACGGCCAGCCCCTGGGCGGCGAGCGCTTCGAGCGCCGCCTCGTCCAGCGGGATGCGGGTCAGCACGTTCTCGTGGCCGCTGCCGCGCACCGGCTGCGCGTTCTCGCGCTCGACCAACTCGCGCACGCTCGCGCGGCCGTCGCCGGTGATGCGCGGCGGCAGGCGTCGCGCCACGGCGACGACGCGATCGCCGACGACCAGCACCCGGTGGTCCTCGCCTTCGACATGGGCCTCGACGATCACGCGCGGCCCGAAGGCCTTGGCGCGCTCGAACGCGGCCGCCACCGCCGCGTCGCCGCTCACCCCGGTGCTCACGCCCTTGCCCTGGTTGCCGTCGAGCGGCTTGACGACCACCGGCCGACCGATCTCGCGCGCCGTCGCCGTCGCCTGCTCGGCCGTGTCCACCGTGGCACCGTCGGGCACCGGCAGGCCCGCATCGGCGAGCAGCGCCTTGGTGAGCGCCTTGTCGCTCGCGATCTCGACCGCGATGGTGTTGGTGCGGCTCGTCGTCGTGGCCTGGATGCGCTGCTGCTGCGCGCCCCATCCGAGCTGGAACAGGTGCGCGTCGTCGGACAGTCGCCAGGTCGGGATGCCGCGGCGCTGCGCCGCCTCGACGATGGCCCGCGTGCTGGGCCCCAGCGCCTCGGCGGCGACCCGCGCGCGCAGGTCGGCCAGCACGGCCGCGAGGTCGAAGGCCTCGCCGTGCGCCGCGTGCCGCACCAGGGCCAACGCCGCCTCGAGCGCGCGCTGCGCCACCCGCTCGCTGCGGTAGGCCATGACGACCCGGTAGTGCCGCGGGCGCCCGTGCACGCTGCGCGCCTTGCCGAATCCGACCTCGTGGCCGGCCAGGGTCTGCAGCTCGAGCGCCAGGTGCTCGACGATGTGGGCCATGTAGGTGCCCTCGCGCAAGCGCGCGACGAACCCGCCGCGCCGCTCCAGCGAGCAGCGGTGCTCGATCAGCCCGGGCAGCAGCGCCAGCAGGCGGTCGGTGAAGCCGGGCAGCGCCGACGATGCGACCTCGTCGAGCTCCTCGAGATCGAGCACGGCCATGAAGCACGGCCCCAGCGAATGGATGTTCGGGCCACGAAGCACGCGGCGTTCGATGATCTTCATGCGATGGCGATGGGGATGGAGATGGAATGAATTCAGGCCGGCAGCGGCTCGGCCAGTGCGGCATCCGACGAGCTCGCCACGGCGGCGACCACGTCGTACAGCGCGATCGGCACGGTGCGGCCGTCGATGGTCTTGGTCTGCGAGCCCTGGGCGCTGCCGTCGAAGTAGTAGCGCGCGCCGGGCGGCATCAGGTGCAGCTTGACGTTGGTCAGCTCCAGGCGCGGCTGGCGATCGTCGCCCAGGTCGCTCGACAGCATCTCGCGGCCGTCCAGGATGGTGACCGAGCCCGCGCCGATGACCTCCAGGCCCAGGCCCGGCTCGACGATGAGCGCGGTGTTCTCGTCGATGCCCGCGCCCAGCAGGTAGGGGTTCTGCGCCACGATGGACAGCAGGCGCCCCAGGCGCAGCCGCTCCGAGAAGTGCTGGTCGATCACCACCCGGCGCATGAAGCCCAGGCCGGCGGCGATCTGCACGTTGCCGCGGATCGGCAACTCGCCCAGTCCGGCATCGAACAGCATGTGCTCCGACATCGCCGAGGCGCCGGCGCTGGTGCCGGCGATGCACACGCCGCGCTCGCGCAGCGCGCGGTGCATGGCGCGGTCGATGCGCGTGCCCCCGATCAGCGAGACCAGCTTCTTCTGGTCGCCGCCGGTCATGAACACCGCGTCGACCTCGAACAGCGACTGCGCCAGCACCTCGTCGTTGGCCTTCTCGCGGCTGTCGATCACGATCGGGGCGTGGTGTTTCACGCCGAGCGCGGCGAAGGCCCGGTCATAGACCTCCCACACCTCGTCGTGGTAGTTGCTCGCCGCCGTCAGCACCGCGATGCGTGCCTCGGCGCCGCCGGCCAGCTCGACGAAGCGCGAAAGAACGAGCTTGGCGTCCTCGCGGTCCTCGGCGCCGCCGATGATGAACAGGTGGCCGCGATGGCGGCGTGGCGGTTGTTTCGTCATGGCGCTCGTCCTGCGTAGCTTTTGCGCGCGCAGTCACCACTTTGCAGGCTTCTTCAGCGCGGGCCCTTCGATTTCTTCTTCGCGGCCGGCTGCTGCGGACCATCGGCAGCCGGGTTGAGCTGCCAGTCGACCGCATCGCGGCGCGTGGCCACGCGCCGCTCGGCGTGCATGGCGGCACTGGGCGAGATCGGGTCGCTGGCGGGAAAGGTCTCGTCCAGTGACTCGTCCAGCAGCTCCTGGTAGGTGGGCAGCTTGGCCGGCGGCTGGGCGACGCCTTCCAGGCGCCGTGACTCGCGTTGGCGTGCGTGCGGGTCCTTCATGTCGACTCCGGTGGATTCGCATCACCATGCAGGCACGCGACGTGCCCGATCCGGAAATGGCGTGCGCGATGCGCCGGAGAACCCGCATGAACCTGCTTCAACCCGCCTTGGCCATGGCCACTGTCGCACTGGCGGCGTGCGCGCCGCGTCCCGCACCCGAACCGGCGGCACCGGTGCAGACCCTCGCGAGCAGCGCGACCGAGCCGATGCCGCTCCCAGCCGCCGCCGACGACTCGGCCACGGCGCCACGGGCGCATCAAGGGGGCGCGTTCGGCGTCGGCATCCGCCCGACCGGCTCCCGCGCCCAAGGCATCACACCTTAAGGGCCGGCCTTTGGCCGGCACGCCTTGACGCACCGTTCCCCAGGCCCCCTCCGGGAGGGGGTTCCAGCGCGTTCGACCGCTCCCTCCAGCCTCCTCCGCGAGGGAGGCTCCAGCGTGTTTGACGACACACCTTGGCCAAGGCCGGTCATGCTTCGCTCGTGCGGCAGGCATATCCTTTGCCGTTGCACGGCCGGGGGCACGGCATGGACTTCGCTGAGTTCTTCACGGACAGCGCCCGCGAGCTGGTTCCACTCGCGTGGAGAAAGGGCTTGCTGTTCCTGTTCGACATGCGCGGCCCGTTCGTCTACGTCGAGTGCGATCGGCACGCCCTGCACGACGCGCTGCAGCGCCTCGCACTGGCTGCGCTCGAGACCCTCCACGACGGTTTCATCTTCCTGTCCGCCCAGACCCAGTGGCACGAGCCCGATCGGGCCGAGCTGTCGATCAGCATCGCCGGCACCGGTGCCCGCGCCGACGACGCGGCGCTGGACCGCATCCTCGATCGCCTGGCCCTGCAGGAAACGCCGCTGGCCGCGAACGGCGACGACAGCGCCCGCGTGGCCCGGGGCGCCTGCCCGATCAGCGGCGGCGCGATCTCCTTCGCCGCGAACCGCAGCGACGGCCTGCTGTTCGCCCTCGACCTCGAGGTGCGCGGCCGGATGCTGGACGACGGCAGCGCGCCGCCGCATGCCGGCAGCGCGCGGGCCTGGCTGATCAGCGACACGCCGCGCGCCTGCCAGTCGCTGGTGCGCCGGCTGCAGCGACTGGGCTGGGCCACGTCCAGCTTCGCGTCGGTCGAACAGGCGGCCGATCACCTGGTGCGCATGAGCGCCGCCATGGCCCGACCCGCGCTGGTGATTGCCGCCGAGTCCGGCCGCGTCGGCATCGGCGCGCTGCGCGCCCTGCGACGGCAGCTTCCGGCGCGCACCCAGGTCGTGCTGGCGACCGCGATCGACTCGACCACCCGCTGCGTCGACACCGACATCGAGCTGCGCCATTGGCCCTTCAGCCCGGTCGACCTGCACGAGTTCACCCATCGCCTGCACGACACCACGCCGGCGCTGTCCGGACTCACCCTGCCCGCGCCGCTGTGCTTTGCCGACCGCCCCACCGCGCTGGTGGTCGACGACAACGCGGTCAACCTGCTGGTGGCCAGCGGCCTGCTCCAGATGGCCGGCTTCGAGGTCGACACCGCGCCGGGCGGGCTCGAGGCCATCGCGCGCTGCCGCGAGCGGGCGCCGCAGCTGGTCCTGATGGACGTGCAGATGCCCGGCATGGACGGCCTGGAGGCGACACGCGCGCTGCGCATCCTGCAGCGCAGCGGCGCGCTGCCGCCCTTCGCCATCGTGGCGGCGACCGCCGACGCGCTGGAGCTCGGCGAGCACGCCTGCTACGAGGCCGGCATGGACGGCTACCTGGCCAAGCCGCTGAGCCTGCAGGCCATCCAGCGCGAGATCGCGCGCGTGCTGCCCGGCCTGCGCATCGCGCCGACGCCCGCCGACAGCCAATCGACAGCGTGAGCGCGGAAGATCGGCGCTCCAGAACAAGCTCACATGGAGACAAGCGTGCACATCCCTCACATCAGGCGCCGCGAGGCGCTGGGCCTGGCCGCGGGCGCCACCGCCCTGGCCTGCCTGCCCGTCCACGCCCAGGCCTGGCCCTCCAAGCCGGTGCGCCTGGTCGTGCCCTTCGCCCCCGGCGGCAGCTCGGAGATCGTGGCCCGCGCCACCGCGGCCGAGCTGACGAAGAGCCTCGGCCAGAGCGTGTACGTCGACAACAAGCCGGGCGGGTCGGGCAACGTCGCGATGAGCGAGGTGGCGCGCGCCGAGGACCAGCACACCCTCATCCTGGGTCACATCGGCACGCTGGCGGTCAACCCGTTCATCTACGACAAGCTCCCCTACGACCCGGCCAAGGACTTCCGCCCGATCTCGCTGCTGGCCAAGGTCCCCAGCCTGTACCTGGTCCACCCGGATCTCCCGGCCAAGGACCTGCGCGAGTTCGTCGCGCTCGCCAAGAAGAGCCCGGGCAAGCTCAACTACGGCTCGGCCGGCAACGGCAGCGCCGGCCACCTGGCCTTCGAGTACCTGAAGATGGCGTCGAACACCTTCGTCGTGCACGTGCCCTACCGCGGCACCGGCCCGCAGCTCACCAACCTGATCGCCGGCCGGCTCGACGCGGCCTCGGTGGGCGCCTCGGCGGTGCTGCAGTTCATCCGCGCCGGGCGCCTGCGCTGCATCGCGACCGGCACGCCGCAGCGCATCCCGCAGCTGCCCGACGTGCCGACGGTGGCGGAGCAGGGCTTTCCCGGCTTCGAAATGACCCAGTGGTACGGCCTGCTCGCCCCGGCCGGCCTGCCCCAGGCCGCGGCCGACCGGCTGGCGGCCGCGGCGGCCAGGGCGGTGAAGGAGCCGGCCGCGCTGGAGCGCTTCAATGCGGACGCCGCGCTGGCCGTGGGGAGCACGCCGGCCGAGTTCGGCGCTTTCATTGGCCGCGAGCAGCAACGCTGGAAGGCGGTCATCGCGCGAGCCAAGATCAAGCCGGACTGAGTCGTTTCTACACACTCGGGGTCGGGTTGACGCCGCATCGGGCGAGATCGTGTAACGGTCGCGGTTTTTGGGCGTTATTTGGGGAACTGCTGTACCCAGCTGTAGTCGGATGTCGCCGTGTGTGCGTTGGCCAGAGGTTCCGCACACCGCCCGCCGCCCCTCCCGTCGTCCTCCCTGCACTGCTGTACCCATGTTGAAGAACGCCTTCTTCGCCCTGCTTTTTTGTGTCTGCTCGGCCGCCTGGGCCGACGTCTCCTTCGAATCCGCGCACGCCCTGGTGGTCGACGAGACCAGCGGCCAAGTTCTGTTCGAGAAGGATTCGGGCACCGCGGCACCGATCGCCTCCATGACCAAGCTGATGACGGCCATGGTCGTGCTCGACGCCCAGCTGCCGGGCGACGAGCTGATCCGCGTCACCCGCGACGACCTCGACACGCTCAAGCACACCACCTCGGGCGTGCCCGTGGGCGCCCTGATCCAGCGCCAGGAACTGCTCCTGCTCGCGCTGATGTCCTCCGACAACCATGCCGCCGCGGCGCTGGCGCGCACCTATCCGGGCGGCGACGCCGCCTTCCTCGAGGCCACCCGGCGCAAGATCGCCGACCTGCAGCTGGAGAACACCTACATCGAGGAGCCGACCGGCCTGTCGCCGGCCAACCATGCGACGGCGCACGACATGGTGAAGATCCTCAAGGCCGCGTCCGACTACCCGCAGATCGAGGACGCGACCAGCCAGGCCAGCCGGACCATCCACGTCAACGGTCGCCCGCGCGTGTTCCACAACACCAACCGCCTCGTGGGTCGCCCGGGCTGGGACATCCTGCTGTCCAAGACCGGCTTCACCAACGAGGCCGGCCGCTGCGTGACCATGCGGCTGTCGGCCGCGGGCCGGCCGATCCTGGTGGTGCTGATGGGCGCCATGGCCTCGTCCGAGCGCTGGATGGACGCGCACAACATCCAGCGCTGGCTGGGCGTGCCCATCGCCACCCAGGCCGAGCTGCGCCCGGTCTCGGTCCGCAAGGTCCACGCCGTCAAGACGCGTCGCCGGCGCTGAAGGCGCGCATCCCGGCCCGCACCAGCCGCGTCGCCTCGCGCGGGCCGCGCCGGGCGAGCGGCTCGAACACGATGTCCTGGGCGGCGTTGTAGAACACGAAGAAGCGCTCGACCTGCTCGACGAACGCGTCGCCCAGGTCGGCCAGCGTCCGCACGCGGCCGTGCCGCCACGACGTCGCCGCCACCGCGAGCAGCCGGTCGTTGCGCAGCGCCGGCTTGCCGCGCGACTTCTGGCGCGCCTCGATCACGCCGACCACGCGGCACGCCACCACCACGCCCGCCGGCACCGGCTCGTCCATCAGCACGAGCACGTCCAGCGGGTCGCCGTCGTCGCCGCGTGTCGAAGGCACGAAGCCGAAGTCGCACGGAAAGCGCGCGCCTTCGGGCAGCACCTTGTGCAGCCTGAACACGCCCTGCGCCGGCTCGTACTTGAGCTTGTTGCGCGAGCCCTGGCAGGCTTCGATCACCGCCTGCAGCGCACCGTCGTCGGCATAGGCAGGCAGGCGATCGAGGGCGGCGACATCCATGCCGCCCGGGCGGCAACCGCCATGCCCGCTACTCGAGCGTGAAGCCCATGCGGATCGTCACCTGCCAGTGGGCCACCTTGCCCTCCACCACGTGGCCGCGCGTCTCGACGATGTTGAACCACTGGATGTTGCGCACGGTCTCGCTCGCCTTGGAGATCGCCGTCTGGACCGCTTCTTCGATGCTGATCGGCGAGGACCCGGTCAGCTCCAGCGTCTTGTAGACATGGTTGCTCATGGCGCGTCGCTCCTGGCTGTGGTGGGCAAGCGGCAACCGTACTCCGGTTTGCGCCCGCTGGCCATCCGGATCGCTTATTTCACGCGAAGCTCGCTCGGTCGGCGCGGCCGCCGCAGCGCGGGGCTGCCGGATGTGGTCGAATCGACATTCACCATGTCCGTCTTCTCCGACACCGAACCCCTCTGGTTCCGCTGGCTCAGCCGCACCATCCTGCGTCTGGGCCTGGCGCGCGCCACCGCCGCCCTGACCGCACTCGTGACCGTGCTGGCGCTGGCCATCGCGGAGTCGGTGATCCTCGTGCTGGGTCGCGGCAATCCGTGGATCGCGGCGCTGTCGGCCACGCTGTGCTCCGTGCTGCTCACGCCGCTGATCGGCTCGTTCGTGCTGCGCCTGGTGTTCGAGCTGGACCGCGCCCGCCAGCAGCTCACGGTGCTGGCCACCCACGACGACCTGACGGGCGTGCACAACCGGCGCCACTTCATGAGCGTGGTGCAGCGCGAATGGGACCGCGCCCGCCGCTACACCACCCCCGCCGCGCTGCTGCTGATCGACGCCGACCACTTCAAGCGCGTCAACGACACCCACGGTCACCTGTGCGGCGACGAGCTGCTGCGCTGCATCGCCCAGACGGTGGCCGACCAGCTGCGCCAAGCCGACGTGCTGGCGCGCTTCGGGGGCGAGGAGCTGATCGTCTTCCTGCCGCACACCGATCCGCTGGGGGCGCTCGACGTCGCCGAGCGCATCCGCGAGCGCGTGCAGTCGCTGGTGGTGCCGTGGCAGACGATCACGGTGAGCACCACGGTGAGCATCGGCGTGGCGCCGCTGCGCAACGAGCTGCCGTCGCTGGACTGGATGATCCACGAGGCCGACACGGCCTTGTATGCGGCGAAGTCGGACGGGCGCAACTGCGTGCGCACCTTGCCATTCGAGCCGAGCCGCAGCGGCGGGGCGTATCCAGTCAGCTCCAAGTAGCCCGGGTGCAACCCGGGATTCGATCGCTGCCGGAGCACCCCGGGTTGCACCCGGGCTACGCCATCACGACGATCACTTGCGCGTCGCTCTTGCCAACAGACAGGTAGACGTGCCCCACCCCGCTGTCGAAGTACGCCGATTCGCCCCGCCCCAGCTGGATCGCCTCTCCCGTCTCGAACTCGATCCGCAGCCGCCCTGACAGCACCATCGCGAACTCCTGCCCGGGGTGGCGGATGAAGTCGGGGAACTCGTCGACCCGCCGCGCCCGGATCTTCCCGTGCATCGGCGTCATGCGGCGCGCCGGATAGGCGGTGGACAGCATGCGGTAGTCGTAGTGCCCGGTGTCGTAGCCGGGGGCTTCGCCCAGCGTCGTGCGCACCACCGTGGGAACACGCGCCGGGCGTGCATCGGCACGGGGGTCGAACAGCTGGGCGATGTCGACCTGCAGGGCGCGCGCGACGGCAGCGAACTTCTCGTAGCTGGCGGTGATCTGCCCCAGCTCCATCTTGGACAGCGTGGACAGCGCGACGCCGGAGCGCGAGGCCAGCGCCTTCAGCGTGAGGCCATGCGACTTGCGCAGCGCGCGCAGGCGCTCGCCCATGCGCAGGCGGTCCGGCGCGGCACGGCCGCGCCGGGAAGCGGCGGTTGACGGCATGGGCTTGTCCCTTCGGGTCGGATGGTGGCTGCAGTCGGCATGATTCTCGCATGCGAGAATTCTCGTATGAGAGAATTCGACGTCGCCGTCATCGGCGCCGGCATCGCGGGCGCCTCGCTCGCGTTTCGCATCGCCGGCCAGCGCAGCACCGTGGTCCTCGAGCGCGAGACGCAGCCGGGCATGCACGCCACCGGCCGTTCCGCCGCGATGTTCATGGAGAGCTACGGCCCGCCCGGCGTGCGCGCACTGACCCGCGCGAGCCGCCGCTTCTGCGAGGAACCGCCGCAGGGGTTCACCCCGCACGCCCTGCTCGCCCCGCGCGGCGTGCTGTACCTCGCGACGCACGAGCAGGCGGCACTGCTGCAGCGCATGCGCGACGAGCTCGCCGCCGGCGGCACCCGCGTCGAGGCGATCGGCGCCGCGGCCACCATCGCCCGCGTTCCCTGCCTCAGGCCCGACGTGGTGCACGGCGCCCTGCTCGAGACCGACGCGCGCGACATCGACGTGCATGCCTTGCACCAGGGCTTCCTGCGCGGCCTGCGCCAACAGGGCGGCGAGCTGCAGATGGGCGCCGCACCGCTGCGCGCCGAGCGTCGCGGCGACGCCTGGGAGCTGCACTTCGACGGCGCCGAGCCCTTGCGCGCACACACCGTCGTCGATGCCGGCGGCGCCTGGGCCGACCCGATCGCCGGCCTGTTCGGCGCCCGGCCGCTCGGGCTGGAGCCGCGCCGGCGCAGCGCCTTCACCTTCCGCCCGCCCACCGGCATGGACATCGCGCAGTGGCCGGCGGTCGTGGGTGTCGACGAAAGCTACTACTTCAAGCCCGACGCTGGGCAGCTCCTCGGCTCGCCCGCCAATGCCGATCCGACCGTTGCGCACGACGTGATGCCCGAGGAGCTGGACGTGGCCATGGGCATCCACCAGATCGAGTCGGTGACCACGCTCACGATCCGCCGTCCCACCCACATCTGGGCCGGGCTGCGCACCTTCGCGCCCGACGGCGAGATCGTGATCGGCTTCGACGGCGCGTGCCCGGGCTTCTTCTGGCTGGCCGGACAAGGCGGCTACGGCATCCAGAGCGCCGCGGGGGCGTCGGAGCTGGCCGCGGCGCTGCTGCTCGGCATTCCCTTGTCTCCCGAGCTCACCCGGCACGGCGTCGACCCGGCCGCCGTGTCGCCCCTTCGCCTGCGTCGATAAAGGAACCCCCATGAGACTGCGTTCGGTCGGAACCCTCCTCGCCCTGGCGCTCGCGGCGCTGACGGCGGTCGCTGCCGACAGGCCGGTCACGCTGGTCGTGCCCTTCCCGCCGGGCGGCGCCACCGACACGCTGGGCCGCATCCTGGCCAAGGGGCTGACCCAGCGCCTGGGCCAGACGGTGATCGTCGACAACAAGGCCGGCGCCGGCACGGCCATCGGCGCCGGCGCGGTGGCGCAGGCGGCGCCCGACGGCCACACGCTGCTCATCAGCTCCAACACCACCTTCACCATCAACCCCGCGCTCAAGTTGCGCCTGCCGTACGACCCGCAGAAGAGCTTCGAGGGCATCGGCATCGTCGGCAGCTCGCCGTTGGTGCTGCTGGCCCACAACGGGCTGCCGGCCAACAGCGTCAAGGAGCTGGTGGCGCTCGCGCAGAAGAAGCCCGGCTCCATCGCCTACGGTTCCTTCGGCAACGGCACCTCCTCGCATTTCGCGGGCGAGATGTTCAAGGTGATGACCGGCACCGACCTGCTGCACGTGCCGTACAAGGGCAGCGCGCCCGCCATGACCGACCTGATCGGCGGACAGGTCCAGCTCAGCTTCGACACCAACGTCGCCGCCATTCCCATGCTGCAGGCGGGCAAGGTCAAGGCCATCGCCGTCACCTCGGCGCGCCGTTCGCCGTCGCTGCCCAACGTGCCGACCGTCGCCGAAGCCGGCTACCCCGACTACGAGATGGTGCCCTGGATCACCGTCGTCGCGCCGCGCGGCCTGCCCGAGGCGGTGCGCAAGACGCTGACCAAGGCGCTGGCCGATGCGGTCGCCGACCCCGCCATCCGCGCCGAGCTGGTCAAGGCCGGCCTGGACGTCGCCTACGAGCCCGGCAGCGCCTACGACACGCGGGTGGCGCGCGAGCTGCCCCTGATGCGCGCCTACGTCCACAAGGCCAAACTCCCGGTGGAGTGACCCGCGCCATGGCCCACGACATCACCTTGCCCGAGCGCAGCGCCGTCGAGCTGCGCCGCCTGATCGGCTGGCGGCAGCTCTCGCCGGTCGAACTGCTCGACGCCTGCATCGCGCGCATCGAGGCGCTCGACCCGGCGGTCAACGCCATCGCCGCGACCGACTTCGAGCGAGCGCGCGACGGCGCCCGTGCCGCCGAGGCACGGGTCATGCGCGGCGAGCCGCTCGGGCCGCTGCACGGCCTGCCCGTCGGCATCAAGGACCTGCAGGACACCGCCGGCCTGCTCACCACCTACGGCAACGTGCGGCTGCGCGACAACGTGCCCGTGGCTGACAACGCGCTGGTGGCGCGCTTGCGAGCGGCCGGCGCCATCGTCACTGCCAAGACCAACGTGCCCGACATGGGCGCCGGCGCCAACACGCGCAACCCGGTGTGGGGCGCGACGGGCAATCCCTTCGATCCGCGCCTGAACGCCGGCGGCTCCTCGGGCGGCTCGGCCGCCGCGCTGGCCACCGACATGCTGCCGCTGGCCACCGGGTCCGACACCGGCGGCTCGCTGCGCATTCCCGCCGCGCTGTGCGGCGTGGTGGGCCTGCGCCCCTCGCCGGGCCTGGTCGCCAACGACGCGCGCGCGCTGGGCTGGTCGGTGATCTCGGTGCTCGGGCCCATGGGGCGCACGGTCGCCGACACTGCCTTGCTGCTGTCGGCCAGCGTGGGCCTGGATGCGCGCGACCCGCTGTCGTATCCGGTGCGCGCGGCCGAGTTCGCCGCGCTGCCCGAGGTCGACCTGTCGACGCTGCGCATCGGGACCACCGAGGACTTCGGCGTGTGCATCGTCGACGCCGAGATCCGGCGCGTGTTCCGCCAGCGGGTCGAGACCATCCGGCCGTGGGTGGCGAGCTGCGAGCCGATCGGCCTGTCGCTCACCGAGGCCGACCGCGCGTTCGACGTGCTGCGCGCCGAAAGCTTCTACGCCGCCTTCGCCGAGACCTGGCAGCGCGAGCCCGAGACCCTGGGGCCCAACGTGCGCGCCAACGTCGAGATGGCGGGCGCGATCACGCTGGCCGATCGCGCCTGGGCCCACCTGGCGCAGACGCGCATCGCGCGGCGCTTCGCGCAGGCCTTCGAGCAGTTCGACCTCATCCTCGCGCCCGTCACGCCGGTCACGCCCTTTCCCTGGACCGAGCTGTTCGCGCAGCGCGTCGACGGTCAGGCCATGCGCCACTACTACCACTGGCTGGCGCTGACCTACGTGGTCACGCTGGCGACGAATCCCGCCCTGTCGCTGCCTTGCGGCCGCGACGAGCACGGCATGCCCTTCGGCCTGCAGCTCATCGGCCGCCTGCGCGGCGATGCGGCGCTCCTGGCGGCGGCGCAGTCGCTGGAGCAGGCCTTCGCGGCCGACACGGCGCTGCAGCGCCCGCGTCCCGACGTGGTCGCGCTGCGCGTCGCGCGGCCCGAGCTGAAGTCCATCGTGACGCATCCGCCCCGCACGGGCGATCGGGCCGGCGGCGCCGCCACTAACGCGGTCTGAGCGGGCACGGTATTCGCTGGCATGGGTGCCATGCCGCGACTGCCGATTCTCGTCGCCCTCCTGCTCGCACTGGCGGGCACCCCTCCCAGCCACGGCCAGTCCACCTCGCGGGCGGCTCGCCCCGACCTGGCCGAGGCGAACCGCCAGATCGTCGACGAGACCAACCGCTTTCGCGCCTCGCACGGCGCCGGGCCCACCGCCTCCAACCCGATGCTGGCCGAAGCGGCACGCCGCTTCGCCGCCTACATGGCGAGCACCGACCGCTACGGCCACGACGCCGACGGCAGCCAGCCCCCGCAACGCGCGAAAGCCCAGGGCTATGCCCACTGCCTGCTGTCGGAGAACATCGCCTACGCCTTCCACTCGTCGGGCTTTCGCACCGCCGACCTGTCCCGGCGCATCGTCGCAGGCTGGAAGGAGTCGCCGCGACACCGCCAGAACATGCTCGACGCCGACGTCACCGAGACCGGCGTGGCGGTGGTGCAAAGCCCGAAGTCCGGCCGCTACTACGCCGTCCAGATGTTCGGCCGGCCGCAGTCGCAGCGCATCGAGTTCCGCATCGCCAACCGCTCGACCACGCCGCTGCGCTACGAGCTGGGCGGCGAGTGGTATGCGCTGCCGCCGAAGGTCACGCGCACGCACGAGCAGTGCCGGGCGGAGACGCTCAGCATGCGGCTGCCAGGCGAGGACAAGCCAACGACCATCCAGCCGGCCGCGGGCGAGCGCTACGCGGTCGAGCGCGTCGGCGCGCGGCTGCGCCTGAGCAAGGGCTGAGAGAAGACGCCGTAGCCCGGGTGCAACCCGGGACGCTCCAAGACCGAAGCGACTGCGGCCGTCGCGCCTCCCGGGTTGCACCCGGGCCACGGATGCGAGACCTCATGCGGGGCACCCCGGCGCCGCGCCGAAGTACCAGCGTCCTTGCGGCCCCTCGCGCAGGCTCACGCGCGACCACGAATCCCACCACACCCCGATCGGGCGCCGATCGCCGCTGGACAGCGCGCTGATCGAGAACCAGCCGCCCGTGCTGGCACGGCCCGCCGCCACGTGGCCCGCCGGCGAATCGCTGCGCGTCGCGCAACCTGCGGCCGGCGGCTGCGTCGGGGTGGGCTCGATGCCCTCGTCGTGGACCTGGCGCGAGAAGAAGGCCCACACCAGCTCGGGGTAGGCAGGACCGCGGCGGACGGCATAGGGACCGTCGCGACCCTGTTCGCCGCCGATCCAGTAGTGGCCGTGATCCTTGTCGCTGGTGTCGGGCGTGGCCAGCGGGCCGTCGTAGAACACCGTCTCGACCACGCTGCGGCCGCTGCCGGCGCCGCTGGCGGTGTAGACGGTGTGCTCGCAGGCCAGCGCGTCGCCGAAGAACACGGCGCAGGCCGACTGGCTGGCCTGGGCAGTGGCCGGCGTGTCGTGGCCCGCGCTGCCGAAGACCTTGAGGTGGGCATCGCGCAGGTTGCGCGCCGCCGTGATCAGCACCGTGCAGTCGCGCTGGTTCTGCAGGACCATGAGCGGGATCGGGTAGCCGCTGTTTCGTTCGCGCCGCATGTCGCCGGCGACGCTGGCCACGCTGTGGAACTGCGCCCGGCCGGGGCAGCTGCCCGACAGCGACACCGCATCCGACGCTTCGCCATAGGGCAGTCCGGAGGCGCTCGCGGCGGCCGCCCAGTATTCGTTATGCGCCACCGCCATCGCCACGGCCATGGCGCCGCCCGAAGACAGCCCGGTCACGTAGCGGCGCTTGGGGTCGATGCGCCAGCGCGCCTCCACTTGTTGCGCGATGCGGTGCAGGTCCTCGACCTCGCCGGCGCCCTGGTGGCGGTGCGCGTCGATCCAGAAGCCCCAGCAGTTGGTGTTGCGCGGCGGGATCGGGTCGTAGCGGGTGATGAAGGGCGCGACCAGGATGAAGCCGAAGCGGTCGGCCGCCGCCGTCAGTCCCCAGTCGCGAAGCACGTTGTCGTTCGTCTCCTCGCAGCCGTGCAGGGCCATGACCATGGGCGCCGCCGCGCCCAGGCCGTCGGGCACGTAGACCTTGACCGTGCGGTCGTTCGAGCCATCGTAGGCCTGGCGTGCGAAGGTGAAGGCGGTGGTCGTGCCGGCCCATGCGGTGGCGCCGGCCGCCACGCCCGCCCATGCGATCGCCGCGCGTCGCAGCCTGCCCAGTGCCATGGTGTTTGTCTCCCTGTGGATCTCTCAGACCAAGCCTAGGTGCGGCGCACGGTGATTCAACCCCGTGGCCTAGGGACCCGGCGCACCACGTCTTGGTAGTCGAGCCGATGGCGCCCCTCCCGGCCCCGTGAATACTGGCGGTCCCACGGCCCGCCACGGAGCGCTCGCATGCCCGTCGAATCCGCGTCGGTTCCGCGCCAGATCGTCATCTGCTGCGACGGCACCAACAACACCCTGACCGCAGGCACGGAAGACACCAACGTGCTGCTGCTGCACGCCCACCTGCGCCGGCATCCGCCGGCCCCGGAGATGGGCGTGGAGCGGGTGCTGTACTACGACCCCGGCGTGGGCACGCCGGTGGCCGTGCCGCCGACCGACCCGGTCGACTGGCTGCAGCGCACCTGGGAGCGAGTGACCGGCCTGGCGTCGGGTCGCGGCGTGTACGACAACATCGCGCAGGCCTACCTCTTCCTCATGCAGCACTGGCGCGACGAGCGCGATCGCATCTATTGCTTCGGCTTCTCGCGCGGCGCGTTCACGGTGCGTGCCCTGGTGGGCATGATCAACCTGTTCGGCATCCTCAAGCCGCAGCACGAGGCGCTGCTGCCGACCTTGATCCATGTGTACTTCTCGCTGCCCGCGGGCCGACGCGGCAGCGCCTTGCAGGAGGCGACGCGCCGGCTGCACCGCGCCGTGGCCAAGCCGGGCAAGGCCGCGGTGGAGCTGGGCGGCCACAGCGAGACCGGCAACTACGTGACCCGCGACCGGCTGGCCGAGCAGGTGCGCGAGCTGTTCACCGGGCCCGCCGGCAGCGAGGCCTGGGTGCACTGGGTCGGCGTGTGGGACACCGTCGAGTCCGTGGGCCTGCCGGGGCCGCTGTCGCGCAGCAATCCGAGCACCCCCACGCTGCGCGGCAAACGCGTGCGCCACGTGCGCCACGCCCTGTCGCTCGACGAGCACCGCTGGACCTTCGAGCCGCGACTGTACGAAGAGCCGGGCGACGTCGACGACGGCGTGCACACCCTGCGCCAGCGCTGGTTCCCCGGCGTGCACTGCGACGTCGGCGGCAGCTATCCGGTGGCCGAGGCAGGCCTGTCGGACGCCGCGCTCGAATGGATGGTGGCCGAGGTCGCATCCGACCTCGGCGTGCCGCGCCTGGCGCCCGGCACGGCGCAGCGCGTGCGTCACGATGCGCTCTGGGACACGCCCTGGTGGGCCCTGGCCGGCATGTCCCTGCGCGACATGCAGCCGCGCACCGACGCCGGCGAGCCGATCGCGGTCATCCCCGCACCGGTGGCCAGCGCGCCGGCGGCCAGCATCTGGGACCGCCGCCGGCCGTGGTGGCCGGTGATCGCGGCGGCGGTGCTGGGACCGCTGTGCATGCTGCTCTCCGGCATCTGCCTGCTGCCCGAAGGCTGGCGCCACCGGGGCCTGGTCCGGGGCGTGAAATGGGCACTCGACTCGACGCGCTCCTTCGCATCGGAGCAGCTCGCGTCGCTGTGGGGCCATGGCCTGCTCGCGCCGGGCCAGGCGCCCTGGGCCTCCGGCGTGCAGCCGGGCTGGGCGATGCTGTGGGATCTCGGCTTCATTGCCGCCTGGGGCTACCTGCTGGCGCGCATCTCGTCGCGGGCCTTCAGCTGGCTGGCCGGCTCGCGCGGGCCCGGATCGGGGCTGCCGCCCTGGCGCTGGCTCGGGATGGCCCCGCTGCTGGCGGTGGGCGGCGATGTCGCCGAAGACGCGCTGACCCTGCTCGCCATGGCCATGCACGGCATCGGCAGCGACTTGCTGGCCAACGGCTTCCTGTGGCTGACCGGTCTGGGCGCGCTCACGAAGGCCGCCGGACTGCTGGCGTGCCTGCCGCTGGTGGGGGTGAGGATCTGGATCGAGGTGAAGGCGGGCATGATCGGTCCTGCGCGCGCGGGAGGATCGTCCCTCCCGCGGCACACCGATCCACCGGCCAACAAGGGCGACGCATGAGCACCTACTCGACGGAACTGGTCTGGGCCCGCGGCGAGCAGAACTTCCTCGACAACCGCTACAGCCGGCGTCACCTGCTTCGCTTCGACGGCGGCGCCGAGCTGATGGGCTCGTCCTCGCCCTGGGTGGTGCCGGTGCCGATGTCCGATCCCTCGGCCGTCGACCCCGAGGAGGCCTTCGTGGCCTCGCTGTCGAGCTGCCACATGCTCTGGTTTCTCTCCCTTGCCGCGACGCGGCGGTTCCGTGTCGACCGCTACGCCGATCGTGCGACCGGGCTGATGGAGAAGAACGCCCAGGGCAAGCTGGCGATGACCGTGGTCACGCTGCGGCCGCGGGTGGACTTTTCGGGCGACAGGCGGCCCACGCCGGAGCAGATCGCCGAGCTGCACCATGCGGCCCACGACGAATGCTTCATCGCGAACTCGGTGCGCAGCGAGGTCCGCTGCGAGCCGGTGATCGTCGGCGCTTGAAACCGGACAGCGCGGCACCATGTGCCGCTTCATGGGCGGCCCCGACCCCTTTCTCCTCGACGCCTATTCGCAAGCCGTGAGCGGCGTGGTCGAGCGCGCCGGCCCCAGCGTGGCCGCGGTGCGCGTGCAGGGCCGGCCGACCGATCGCGACGCGGCGCTGGGCAGCGGCTCGGGCTTCCTGTTCACCCCCGACGGCTACCTGCTGACCAACTCGCACGTGGTGCGCGCCGGCGCCAGCGACCGGGCGGCCGCGACGGCCCGTCGCCATCACGTGTCGCTGAGCGACGGCCGCGACTTCGCCGCGCGCTGGGTCGGCGACGATCCCGACACCGACCTCGCGGTGCTGTACATCGACGGCGTCTCGCAGGGCATGCTGGCATCGCTGCCGCTGGGCCGATCGGCCACCCTCAAGCGCGGCGAGATCGCGATCGCGATCGGCAATCCGCTCGGCTTCGAGCACACGGTGACCGCCGGCATCGTGAGTGCCCTCGGGCGCAGCATGCGCGCAGGCACCGGCCGGCTCATCCCCGACGTGATCCAGACCGACGCCGCGCTGAACCCGGGCAACTCGGGCGGACCGCTCCTCAATTCGCGCGGCGAGGTCATCGGCGTCAACACCGCCATCATCCGCGGCGCGCAGTCGATCAGCTTCGCGGTCGCGATCGACATCGCGGCCTGGGTGATCCCCCAGCTGCTGCAGCACGGGCGGGTGCGGCGCGGCTACCTGGGCGTGGCGGGCATGACCGCGTCGCTCGACCGGCGCATCGTGCTCGCCCTCGGGCTGGCGCAGACGCATGCGGTGCGGGTGTCGGCCGTCGAGCCCGACAGCCCGGCGGCGCGCAGCGGGCTGCACGAGGGCGATTGGGTGGTGGGGATCGACGGGGTCGTCATCGATTCGGTGGATCGGCTGCACCAGACGCTCGATGCCAGCCGGGTCCACAAGGATTGCGTGCTGAAGGTGCTGCGCGGCGGGGTGGGGGGGCAGCCCTTGTACCTGAGCGTGCGGCCGAGCGAGGCCTTGAAGTGAGCTTGGACCCGGGTTGCACCCGGGCTACGGTAGCGCGGGTGCAACCCGGGGTCGTGAGGTGGCGAGCAGGTCCGTGGACGGGCGCTTGCCCGTGCTGAGCCACTGCCCGTAGAAATCGATCTTGCCGTCGAGCAGCGCCAGCGCCTCGGTCCACTCGGCGATGGTCCGCTGCACCCGCTCGCGGTGCTCCTTCAGCATGCGCTCGCGCTGCGCCAGCGTGCCCTTGCCCTGCTTGACCAGCGCGGTGTACTGCCGCATCTCGGCGATCGACATGCCGGTGCGGCGCAGGCGGTCCATGAGGTCGAGCCAGCCGACATGCAGCTCGGTGTAGACGCGGCGCCCGGCGGCGTCGCGGGCGACGCCGGGCACCAGCCCCTGCGTCTCGTACCAGCGGATGGCGTGGACGCTGCGGCCGGTGCGCGCCGACAGCTGTCCGATGCGGAGGTGTTCCTGCATGAGGCGATTGGACATGCTAGAGCGCACTCGATGTCAAGCGACATCCGGCGCAGCAGGGCTACGGCTCTGCGAGCATTCGCCGCAGCGCCGCGAAGAACAGCTCCGACTGCAGTCGCTCACCCAGCGCCTGCTCGGCAACGCGCGCCGCCAGCCCGCGGTCCACCCCCATCAGCCGCATCCCCGTCGACGCTGCCAGCACCTGCTGCATGCACGCCCGCTCGAGGTAGTAGAGATCGTCGTAGACCCAGTCCATGCGATCGCCGCAGACGATCACGCCATGGTTGGCCAGGAACACCACGTCGGCGCTGCTCATGGCGCGTGCGATGCGCTCGCCCTCGGATTCGTCCAGCGCCAGGCCGTTGTAGTCGCGGTCCGCTGCCAGTCGGCCGTGGAAGCGCATCGCGTTCTGCGACAGCGTGGTGTCCAGGGCGCGACCCTCGGTGAGCGTGAGGGCGGTCGCGTACGGCATGTGGGTGTGCAGCACGCAGGCCTTGCGCGCGATCCGATGCACGGCCGCGTGGATGAACATCGCCGTCGGCTCGACCTCATGCCGACCGGCCAGCCGGCGCCCCGCGGCGTCGACCATCACGATGTCGGCGGCGCGAACCTCGCTCCAGTGCAGCCCGCGCGGGTTGATCAGGAACCGCTCGCTGGCGTTGGGCACGGCCACGCTGAAGTGGTTGCAGACGCCCTCCGAGAGGCCGTGAAAGTCGGCGGCGCGAAGCGCCAGCGCGAGGTCGCTGCGCAGCTTGCGCAAGCCCGGTGAATCGAAGCTGCGGTCCTCGTCGATGCTCATCGCGATGCTCCTTTTTTACGGGCTCATCCAACTTCATTGTGAGTGGACTTTTCGAAGTGACGCGCTGCGTCAGCACGAGGCCTCGCAAATGAAGCAATTACACGGTATGGGAACAAATGGCAACCCTTCATTCGTTGCATGCGCAACTTCTCTAGCCTAAGCTCCCATCCATTCGAGGTCTTGCACAAAAGACCGATAGCGCTCAGAGGGAACAAGCGCAATGGCACCGGGAAACCGGAGCCCGCGCAATCCAGCATCAGCGCTTCGACGCGGCCGCAAAGGTCGCGCCGGGTGTGAGCACGCATCAGGAGGGAGACGCGAAAGCTTGTCCGACACGTGTAGTTTCTACACGCGTGGGGGAATGCTTCGCCTAACGACTGAACAGATTCAAGGGGCCCCATGCACATCGCCAGCCAGACTCAACTGCGTACACCGCGTTTGGCGTTCAGTTCTCAGACTGCCGCTGCCCCCGATGGGGCTCAGCATGATCATGACAACAACACCATCATCGGCGTCCCGTTCGAGTCGACGCAACCGATGCGGTCGATGCTGGCCGACCAAAGGGTGGCAACGGTCGTGCCCGACTTCCGCAGCCACCGCCTGTTCAAGATCCGCGCCGCCGACTCCTATGGGCAGCGCAGCTCGGCCAGCATCCTGCTGGACCGCATGTACGCCACGCGCGGCTACAAGAGCAACGGCGTGCCGGCCCAGTCGGCCCCCAATCGCGTGACGCTCACCGCCTGCGAGCATGACGACACCATGGGCACCATCACCGTCGGCTTCGACTCGGGGGCCGGCCTGTGCGTGGACGAGCTGTTCGGCGAAGAGGTCGACATGCTGCGCGCCCAGGGGCGCAAGGTGTGCGAGTTCACCAAGCTGGCGATGGACAGCCTGGTCCGTTCCAGGAAGGTCCTGGCCTCGCTGTTCCACGTGGCCTACATCTACGCGCACCGCCTCAACGGCTTCCAGGACCTGCTGATCGAGGTCAACCCGCGCCACGTGCGCTACTACGAGCGCATGCTGGGCTTCGTCGTGAAGGGCGCCGAGCGCCTGTGCCCGCGCGTGAACGCGCCGGCGGTCCTGATGGCGCTGGACTTCCAGCACGCCCACGACCAGATCGAGCGCTTCGGCGGCCTGCAGCACCTGGCCGAGGACGAGCGCTCGCTGTACCCGTACTTCTTCTCGGTCGGCGAGGAGGCTGGCATCGTGGGAAGACTGGCTCGCGCCTAGCGCGGCCGTCAGTCCAGTTCGTCAAACACGCTGGAGCCTCCCTCTCGGAGGGAGGCTGGTGGGAGCTGTCGAACGAACTGGAACCCCCTCCCGGAGGGGGCCTGGGGAGCGCAAGTTAAGCCGAAACGGCGGGCCGAAGGCCCGCCGTTTGCCTATGGGCTCGGTGTTGCAACGCTGCGCGCCGATCCCGGCAATGACGTCGTCCGCCTGGTCCTACGAGGCCGCTTTTTCGCGCAACCTCGGCTGGGTGACCGAGGCCGAGCAGGAGCGCCTGCGTCGCTCGCGCGTGTGCATCGCGGGCCTGGGCGGCGTCGGCGGCATCTACCTCCTCACCCTCGCCCGCCTGGGCATCGGCGCGTTCTCGGTGGCCGACTTCGACACCTTCTCGGTGGCCAACTTCAACCGCCAGGCCGGCGCCACGGTCAGCACGATCGACCGGCCCAAGCTGGAGGTCATGGCCGAGATGGCGCGCGAGATCAACCCCGAGCTGGACATCCGCACCTTCGACCGCGGCCTCACGCCGGACAACATCGACGCCTTTCTCGCCGACGCCGACGTCTACCTCGACGGACTCGACTTCTTCGCGCTCGACATGCGCCAGGCGGTGTTCGCGAAATGCACCGAGCGCGGCATTGCCTCCACCACCGTGGCGCCGCTGGGCATGGGCGCGGCGCTGCTGAACTTCGTGCCCCACGGCATGAGCTTCGAGCAGTACTTCGGACTTTCCGGGCAGACTGAAGAGCGGCAGGCGCTGCGCTTCCTGGTGGGCCTGTCGCCCGCCATGCTGCAGATGGGCTACCTCGCCGATCCGTCGCGCGTGAACCTGGCCGAGCGGCGCGGTCCGTCGACCATCATTTCGGTGCAGCTGTGCAGCGGCGTGGCCGCGGCCCAGGTGCTCAAGCTGATTCTTCGCCGCGGCGAGATCGTCGCCGCCCCCTGGGGCCTGCACTTCGACGCCTATCGCAACCGGCTCAAGCGCACCTGGCGCCCGGGTGGGCATCGCAATCCGATGCAGCGCCTGCTGATGGCGATCGCCGAGCGGCGGTTGAAGGCCGCGTGATGGCCTTGCCTTCCGAGGCTTCGCTGCGCGCGATCGTCGAAGCCGGCATCGCTGCGCCCTCGGCCGAGAACCGGCACTTCCTGCGCTTCGAGCCGGCCGACGGCATGCTGCGCCTCATCTCGACCGACCAGCCCACCTGGGCCGATCAGCCGCATCGCCGCTGGCTCGCGCTGGTGTCATACGGCGCGGTGGTGGAGAACATGGCGCTGCGGGCCGGTGCCCTCGGGCTCGTCCAGGCGACCGACTGGCTTGCGGATCGCGCGCGCCCGGGCCTGATCGCGCATTGCCGCTGGACGCCTTCGGGCGCGACTGCGGACCCGCTGGCGCAGGCCATCGCGCAGCGCCACACCAACCGCCGTTTCTACGCGCGTCGGCCGGTCGCTGCGGAGATCCTGCAGCAGCTCGCGGCCCAGGCCTCGGTCGTCTCCGGCGCCCGCTTGCTGTGGATGGACGACCCCGAGCATCGTGCGCTCGCGCTGTCGGCCATGCGCATCGCCGAGAGCGAACGCTTCCGGCGCGAGGCCTTGCATGCCGAGCTGTTCGGCGCGGTGCGCTTCGAGCTCGGCTGGCAGGCCAGCGCCGACGAGGGCCTGCCGCCCGGCACGCTCGAGGTCGAGCCGCCGATGCGTGCATCCTTCGCCGCCTTGCGCCGCTGGCCGCTGATGCGGGCGATGACCCGCCTGGGCGCCCACCATGCGCTGGGCCTGCGTGCCGCCTGGCTGCCCGCCAGGCTGGCGCCGCAGCTCGGCCTCGTGATGGCCGATTCCCCCGACGAGGCCCTGGCCGCGATCGACGGCGGACGCGCCCTGCAGCGGGTGTGGCTGGCCGCCAGCGCGGCGGGCCTCGCCATGCAGCCGATGGCAGCGGCAGTCGCGCTGGCCCGCCAGCGTGCCGCGCCGGGATGGGTGTCGGCCGACACGCAGCAGCGCATCGTCGATCGCCTGAACCGCCTCACCGGCGGCCGCGCGGGCGCGGCGTGCATGCTGTTCCGCCTGGGGCATGCGCCTGCGCCCAGCGTGGTCACTGCGCGGCCGCCGGTCGAGCATTTCTTCGTCGCTGAAAACGCCCGGAAAGAAGTACCGGGACGGATCAACTGACTGCAACTTCTGCCGTTGGCGGGCGCAAGCCGGTCGCGATTCGACACACGGCAGGCGTCGCGTCGGACATGTCTGCGGCCGAACTTCGCAAGCGCGACACCGACATACCGCGTGCACTTCGAGCGAGGCCGCATCGGCGCTCCCCACACCCCCCTGAACCGGGGGAGGTGCCCAGGGAAAACGCCCCTGGGCATGGTCGTTGCCCAAGTTACGCGTCGTCACCGCGCATTCGCCGTCAGCGGTGACGGCCCTGCATGTTCATGACGGGACTCGCTCTTAACCCCTTGCACAAGGAATGGACTATGAAGAGACAACTTCACGCCTTGGCAGCCGCCGTTCTACTGAGTGCCGCCGGATCCGCGATGGCACAGAACGTCGGCGGCCTGCAGATCAACGGACCCTCGGTGTTTGCGGTCGCCTCGGTCTATGAGAACGTGGTGACCGCTGTCGGACAGACCCTGTCGGGCGTCGGTGAGGTGACGCAGATCAACGGCGTCAACATCTCCGACCTGTGCAGCGGCTGCGAGCTCACGTATCGCTTCGGCGGCTACACGGTGACCAGCCTCAGCGCGTCGGACATCACGTTCAGCGGCGGGTGGATCAACTTCTACCTCGGCAGCGGCGCCAACAACGACTTCAACCCGTTCAGCAGCGCCGACTCCAGCGCCGACTTGGCGGCAGCCACCAACGGCTCGTTGTTCCTGACCCTCGCCGGCCACCAGATCGACGCCGCGGGCAACACCTTCGCAGGTGAAGGCCGCGACATCGGCACGAGCTCGCCGATCGGTTTCGGCGCCGGCCTGGCCGACGTCGACAACACCGGTATGGCGAACGGCAACACGGCCGGTGGCGGCGCGCTGGCGAACTCGCTGTTCGACACGAACACCGTGGCGGCGGCGTTCGGCGGCAATGCGGACTTCCAGCTCGGATCGTCGTTCAGCGCGATCCTGCTGCCGCACCCGGGCGAGTGCACCGACGGCCAAGGGCCGATGTGCGTGGCCGGCAGCGCCGACATCCGCGGCGTGGCAGGCGTCATCCCCGAGCCGCAAACCTATGCCCTGCTGCTGGCAGGCCTGGGTGTGGTCGGTTTCGTGGCACGCCGTCGCAGGATCTGATCGCGAGCATCCCGCTCTGCATGCAGGGCGGAACACCGAGGAGACCCTAGGAGGGAACCAGGGGGCCGGGCGACCGGCCCCCTCGCTTTTGGCTGGACGTGCCCGGGTCAAACCCGAAACATCGACCACCGCGCCTTTGCCACAATGGCCGCTCACCCCGCGTCCTCGCCGCATGAGCTCGGACAAGCGCCCCACCACGTTGCACGACGTCGCGCGCCGCGCGGGCGTGTCCATCGCGACCGTCTCCAAGCTCATCAACCGCCAGCAGCGCTTCTCGGCCGGCGTCGAGGCGCGTGTGCTGGAGGCGGTCGAGGCGCTCTCGTACCGACAGAACCACGCCGCGCGCAGCATGGTGACGGGCCGCACCAGCACCCTCGGGCTGGCGGTCCTGGACATCGCCAACCCGCACTTCGCCAGCATGGTCAAGGGCGCCAATCGTGTGGCCCTGGGCCTGGGCTACAGCTTGATGGTGGTCGACCTGGAGGAATGCGCGGGCGCGGAGCTGCAGCAGTTGCAGTCGCTCGCCAACCGCGTCGACGGCCTGGCCGTGAGCGCGCGCGTGCCGCCGACCGCCATGGAATGGCTGCTGCAGCAGCACCTGCCGCTGGTCTGGTTCGGACGCTTCGAACAGCCCGGCAGCGCCTGCGTGAGCACCGATGGGCGCGTCGCCGGAGAGCTCCTGGGCGAGCACCTCCTGGAGCGCGGATACCGGCGGGTGATGTATGCGGCCTACGCGGGTTCGCGCTGGAGCGCCGATCGTGCCGAAGGCCTGGAGCGCGCACTGGCAGAGGCCGGCCTGGGGCTGCGGCAATGCGAGGCGTCCGCCCCGTCGCTCGACGGCGGTCGCGCAGCGGCGATGGCCTGGTTCGAAGGACGCTGGCGCCCCGACGCGGTGGTGGGCTACAACGACCTGGTGGCGATCGGCTTCATGCGCGAGCTCCAGTCGCGCGGCGTGAAGGTGCCCGGCGAGGTGGCCATCGCCGGCATCGACAACGTGCCGCTGTGCGCGCTCATGCAGCCGGAGCTGACGAGCGTGGACGTTCGCGGCGCGCAGCAGGGGGAGTCGCTGATCCAGGAGCTGCACGGCCTGGTTGCGCGCGAGCGCGAGCCGACCGCCGTGACCATCGAGCCCCAGCTGGTGGTGAGGGCGTCGACGCCGCACCGGTCCTGATAAAAACCCCTGGCCCGCGGCCTGCGCGCCGCGCCGAATAAAATGCGCTCCGTCATTGGGGAGTAGCCGCCCTTCGATCCTCGAAGGGGCTCGCGTCAACACACTTGGCCTGCGTCGCGGGCCATGGCGCCAGCAGTCCCGCACCTGGCAAGACCTTTGACCATGCTCTCTCCGGAATGGCCGGGGAGGAGCGTGGTCATCGGATCCCGCCCGGCCATTGGGAACCCTCCTTGGACGCCTTTCTCATCTCCACCGGCCTCGTGGCCCTCGCCGAAATCGGCGACAAGACCCAGCTCCTCGCCTTCGTCCTCGCCGCGCGCTTCAAGCGACCGGTGCCCATCGTCGCGGGCATCTTCGTCGCGACACTGGTCAACCACGCGATGGCCGCATCCCTGGGGGCGTGGCTCATGTCCGTCGTGGGGCCGGACATCCTGCGCTGGGCGCTGGGCGTGTCGTTCATCGCCATGGCGCTGTGGACGCTGGTGCCCGACAAGCTCGACGAGAACGACACGAAGCTCGTCTCGGGAGCCGGCGTGTTCATGGCGACGACGCTCGCCTTCTTCGCGGCGGAGATGGGCGACAAGACCCAGATCGCGACCGTCGCGCTGGCCGCGCGCTACCACGCCATGTTGAGCGTGCTGGCCGGGACCACGCTGGGGATGATGATCGCCAACGTGCCCGCGGTGCTGGTGGGCGGGCGCCTGGCGCAGCGCCTGCCGGTGCGATGGATGCATCGGATCGCGGCCCTCGCCTTCGCGGCGCTGGGCGTGGCGGCGCTAGGGCCTGTTAACGCATAAATCACGGCCGCGTTGCCGCCTAAAGCGCGTGCAACTTAGGCGCGGAGCCGGGGACGTAGCGGGGCTACGTCCCCGGCTTCGCAACAACGGGTGCGCGCGCTTTAGGCGGCAACCCGAAGGGCCGGGGTTCTTTGGGGCCCAGCGCGTCGTTGCAAGCCGGGGTACGGGCAACCAGCCCGTACCCCGGCTCGCGCCTAGCTCTGAGCCCCAAAGAACCCCGGCGCGGCCGTGATTTATGCGTTAACAGGCCCTCGTCAGCGCACGGGCGACGCTGTAGGGCATCCCGCACAAGCCCATGCGCCCGGGGCCGACCCGTCAATCAGGGATGGCCGGCATCGCATGGGCCCCATGCAGGGCAGCATCGAAGAAGCCGCCGTTGCAAGCAAGGTGGCCACCTGCACTGTCAGGCAACAAGGAGTTCACATGACACGCAAGCTGATGACCCTCACCGCCGCAGCGACCCTGGCTCTGGCCGCCGGCTGCTCCTCGGTCTCCGAGAACACCGCGCCGCCCACCGGTGCCGTCGTGGGCAGCGCGCCCTATTCCACCACCACCGCGTCGAACGAAGCGGTCCAGTACGGCTATGTCCGCAACATCACGCAGCTCGAGACCGCACGCCGGAGCTCGGGTGCCGGCGCCCTGCTGGGCGCGGTGGTGGGCGGCGTGGCCGGCAACCAGGTCGGCCAGGGCACCGGCCGCGCGGCCGCGACCGCGATCGGCGCCGTGGGCGGCGCGGTGATCGGCAACAAGATCGAAGAGCACAACCGCGGCAGCACGTACTACTACCAGGTCGACGTGCGCATGGACAGCGGCGACTTCCGCACCTTCGACTATGCCGACCTGAACGGCCTGCGCGTGGGTGACCGCGTGCGCGTGGACGGCGGCCAGCTGCAGCGTTGGTAAGTCGCTTCGCGACCGAAACGGCAGCTCGCGGGCTGCCGTTTTTCTTTCGTAGCCCGGGTGCAACCCGGGGTCGTGGTGGGGACCCGGGTTGCACCCGGGCTACTTCTTCTCGGCGAAGGCATCACGAGGCGCCGTGATGGCTTTCCCACGCTTGCCGCGCGCATTCGGCGCGCTCGCTGCGATCGGTCTTGGCGGTGCAGCGCGACAGCGCTGCGCGCGTGTCGCGATCGACGCCGCCCGCGGCTTGCGTGCCCGAGCTGCTGGTCGTGCCCTGGCGGGCATGCCGCATGTGCTTCGCATGCCTGGCACTGGCGTGCTTGGTGGCGGCCTTGCTGTGAGCCGCTTTCGGCATGGTCGCGCTCTGCGACTCCTGCTTGGCGTTGGCCGAGCCCGCCGGCGCGGGGTTGTCGCCCCCTTGCGCCATGGCGGAGCCGGCGAACAGCAGGCTGGCGAGGACGATGGCGAGAGATGGAGTACGTGTCTTCATGTCAATGCTCCTCAATGGTTCAGCTTCTTTTCCAGCTCGGCCTTCGTCATGCTCGAGCGGCCCTTGATGTTGTGCGCCTTGGCTTCCTCGTACAGCTGGGCGTAGGTGCGGCCACGCTCGCCGCTGTGCGAGTGCAAGCCGCCGCGCCGGCCCGCCGGCATGTCCTCGAGCGAGGTCCGACTGGCTTCGCGCGCCTCGCCATGCTGGGCGCGCTCCTTGTTCACGGTGCGCGCCGCGATCTCCTCGGCCAGGTCCTTGTCCTTGCCGCGCTCGACCAGGCCTTCCTTGATGTGCTCGTACTGGCGTTCTCTCTTCGCGCTCCATGTCTTGGGCATGGGCGGCTCCTTTCGGCGTCAAGGATGCCCGGCGGCCACCGGCGTCGGCATCGACGGCGGCTCGCGCACGGGCACGGGGTTCTGCGAAGGCTGCGGATCGCCGATGTCCGGCGGCGGAATCTCCGGGCCGGGCGGGATCGGCGGCGATGCGGGCGGCGGGGGTTGCGGCGCCGGCGGGATGTCGTAGGCCTGGATCAAGGTCAGGCCTTGTCGATCGCGCGCTTGACCTTCTCCTTGGCGTCGCCCACTTCGGCCTTGGCCTTGCCGCGGACCTGGTCGGCCTTGCCTTCGGACTCGAGCTTTGCGTTGCCGGTCAGGTCGGCAGCGACTTCCTTGGCCTTGCCCTTGGCTCTGTCGGCACGGCCCTTGAGTTGATCCTTGTTCATCGGGTACTTCCTTTCCGATCACGGTGGATGAACGAGGCACGTCGGCCCCATGCGCAGGGTGGCAAACCACGGGCCCGCCGGGGCGCGCTGGGCGCCGCGCTTGCTGCGCAAGACACGATGGCTCCACCATCCTCTGCAACTTCTTTCCAGGAGAACTTCCATGGCTGAATCGACAATGGTCACCGGGCTCTTTCGAGACCGCGACAGCGCCGAGCGCGCCTACCAGGCGGTGACCGACCGCGGCTACTCACGCGACGACGTCAACCTCGTGATGTCCGACGAGACCCGCAAGCGCCACTTCGCGAGCGGCGAGCGCACCGAGCTCGGCAGCAAGGCGGCCGAAGGTGCGGGCATCGGCGGCGCCATCGGCGGCACGCTGGGCGCGATCGCCGCGGCCATCGCAGCCGTCGGCACCAGCATCGCGATTCCGGGCCTCGGCCTCGTCGTCGCAGGCCCGGTCGCGGCGGCGCTGGCGGGTGCGGGCGCGGGCGCGGCGACCGGCGGGCTGGTCGGCGCGCTGATCGGCTGGGGCATCCCCGAGGAACGCGTCAAGCGCTACGAAGCGGGCGTCAAGGAAGGCGGCATCCTGATGGGCGTCAAGCCGCGCTCCGACGAAGACGCGGCGCACATCGAGAAGTCCTGGCGCGACTACCGCGGCGAGGACGTCTACCGCTGAAATGAAGACCGCCGCGTCAAGCGCGGCGGTCTGGAAGAAAGCACCGGTCTCGAGCCCACGTCGCCCAATGAGTCGGGAGGAAGGGGGGAGGAGCGTCGCAGTTGGATGCTCGAGCCGGAAAAAATGGTCGGAGGGTCCGCGCAGGGCGTCTTGGACAACGCGCGCTCGCCGCTCCTTGGAGCCCATACAGCAAGCGCTATACCAACTCGATGCGGTCACGGCCGGATCGCCGAAGACACCGGGCGTAGAGCATCCAAATGGCCTTCGCATCCGGACGTCGCGTGCCGAAAGACCATCGGCAAATCCGGGAGATCCTCGTAAATTTGCTTTGCAAGGTTTACCGGGTCGCGCCGATATGCGCTCCCTTGCCCCCGAGATCAGCCCGGCATCCCGTTTGCCGTCGTCTTCTCCAAGCTTGCCTTTGAGTGCGAGCATGTCCTGAATGAGCACATCGCGCCGAGTCCTTCTGATCGACGACAACCTGGATGCCGCGGAGTCGCTGGCGCAACTGCTGGCGCTGTCGGGTCACGATGCGCGCACCGCCGGCGACGGCGCACGCGCGCTGCGCCTGGCCGAAGACTTCCGCCCCGAGATCGTGTTCTGCGACCTGGGCCTGCCCGGCATGAGCGGCTACGAGGTCGCTCGCCACTTGCGCGCCATGCCGTTCGGCCGCGACATGGTGCTGGCGGCGCTCACGGGGTATGGCCAGCCCGGCGATCGCGAGAAGACCGCACAAGCGGGCTTCGACGCCCACCTGGTCAAGCCGGTGGACCCCGCCGTGATCGAGAGCTTTCTCGACGACTACGGCGTGCCCGCGGGCTGAAGCCCTCGGCGACCGTCGCC
Organism: Piscinibacter sp.; assembly: GCA_036377015.1. Classification (GTDB taxonomy): domain Bacteria; phylum Pseudomonadota; class Gammaproteobacteria; order Burkholderiales; family Burkholderiaceae_C; genus Albitalea. The sequence goes on from DASUZE010000091.1 coordinate 53,066, forward strand.
CGCGCCCAGGGTGCGCACCAGCGTGTTGACCACACGGTCCGGATCGATCGGCTTGGCCACGTGCGCATCGAAGCCCGCCTTGAGCGCGCGGACGCGGTCCTCGACCCGCGAGAACGCCGTCAGGGCCAGCGCGACCACGTGCGGCCGGTGCTCGCCGTCTTCCATCTTGCGGACCCGGCGGATGAAGGCGTAGCCGTCTTCGTCGGGCATGGCGATGTCGGAGATGAGCGCGTCGGGGCGCTCTTCCGGCGCGACATGCTCCAGGTAATCGAAGGCCGCTGCCGCGCAGTCGAAGCTGTGCAGCTGCGCATCGGCGCTGCGCAGGATGAGGCTCAGCACCTCGCGCGCGTCGGCGTCGTCCTCGACGACCAGGATGCGCTTGCCGGCCAGCGGCGAGCCGATGTCCGGCGCCACCGCCGGCGCTTCCGACGGCTGCAGCAGGCGCTCGCCCAGCTCGACGGTGAAAGTCGTTCCCTGGCCCGGGCCGGCGCTGTCGACGCCGATGCGCCCCCCGTGCAGCTCCACCAGCTGCTGGGCCAGCGACAGGCCCAGGCCCAGGCCGCTGGCGCGGCGGGTGCGCGAGCTGTCGACCTGCTGGAAGCGGTCGAAGACGTAGGGCAGCTGCGACGGCTCCAGGCCGATCCCGGTGTCCTTCACCTCGATGGCCAGCGCGCCGGGCCGGCGCTCGCTGCGCACGCTCACGATGCCGTCCTCGGGCGTGAACTTGACGGCATTGCTCACCAGCTTGACCAGGGCTTGGCGCAGCCGGTCGGGATCGGCGCGCACGATGCCGATGCGGGGGTCGTGCGACAGCTCCAGCCGGATTCGCTTCTGCTCGGCCGCCGGTCGCACCGCCATCACCGCGTCGTCGAGCAGCTCGGCCAATGGCAGTCGCTGCATCTCCAGTTCGAGCTTGCCGCAAAGAATGCGCTGGCTGTCCAACAAATCGTCCACCAGCTGGGCCTGCGCCTGGGTGTTGCGGTCGATCGCGTCCAGCGCCTTGACCTGCGTCGCGTTCAGGGCGACACCGGCGTGGCGCATCACATGCGCCCACCCGCGGATGGCGTTCAGCGGCGAGCGCAGCTCATGCGTCACCACCGCGAGGAATTCGTCCTTGGCCTGGGCGCCCGCCTCGGCCTGGGCGCGGGCCTCGCGTTCGCGATCGAGCAGCTCGACGTTCTCCAGCTCGCGGGTCTTGCGCTCGGTGACGTCCTCGGCGATGCCGCCGACGCGCAGGGTCCGGCCGCCGTCGTCGCGCAGGTGGAAGCGGCGGTCGCGGATCCAGCGCGTCTCGCCGCCGGGGGCGCGGATGCGGTACTCGCGCACGGTCTCCCCCGACTGCGCCTGGTCGGCGAAGAAGGGCTGCGGCAAGGCTGCGGCATCGGCGGGCAGAACGGCGCGATTCCACTGCGACGGGTCCTGCAGCAGGTCCTTCGCCTGCACGCCCCACAGCTGCTCGAACCTCGGGCTCACGTAGAGCAGCTCCCCGGCGGTCAGGTCGGCGAGCCAGAACACGTCGTCGCTGCTTTCCGCGAAGCGCTGGAAGTGCGCCTCGACCAACCGGCGGGGTGGCGACCGGCGAGAAGCGGGGCCCGAGCCGCTGCCGCGCGACGGGGCCCGTGGGCGCTTGTCCCTGGTGTCGGTGTCTTCGGAATCTCGGGTCATTTGGGTGGGAACCGGCTTCGCGCCCCGGTGGCACTCAGTGACTTCGATGCGCAAGTGGCATGCCCGGGTTTTTCCTGGGAAACGTGACCGCACATTCCCGCTTCACGGGCGAGTTTGTGCGGTATTGCAGGAAGCCCTTACCACCTCGATGCAATTCCGCGCCGCCCTCGCGGGGCCGGGGCGGCACGCCCCCTGCGGCATGCCGATTGCCGCGACTTGGTGAGGCCCCCTCGCCGAATGTGGTGGTGGCCGGTTTCCCCTCAATCGACCTTTGAAAGGACCACATCAATGATCAACTTCATCGTTTGGCTGATAGTCGGCGGACTGGTCGGCTGGATCGCCAGCATGATCATGCGCACCGACGCCCAACAAGGTGTCCTGCTCAACGTCGTCGTTGGCATCATCGGCGCAGCCGTGGCCGGCTGGCTCATCTCGCCACTGGTGGGGATACCCAGCATCAACCAGCAGTTCAGCGTAGGCGCATTCGTGGTGTCGTTGCTCGGCGCCGTGGTGCTCCTGGGCATCGTGAACCTGTTCCGCCGCGGCAGGGTGCGCTAGCGTTCCGCTCGAGCGCATTCTGAATCCGAGGTGAGTTCCGTCGCCGCTGCCGCGTGCAGCGGCGGCGGAACGCCTTTCTCACGCAACTTCAGGAGGTCCTGAATGGAAACCAACAGCCCCACCAGCACGGCGGATGCGGTGGCCGAACGCACGCTGAGCACCGTCGATCGCGCCGCGCAGTCGGCCCATGAGGCCATCGACAAGCTGGCCGCCAAGGCAGGCCCCGCGGTCGAGAAGCTGCGCAGCTCCTACAGCAACGCCGGCGAGACGCTGCGCAACAAGGCCGACCGCTTCGGCGAGCTCGAGGACGAGTGGGTCGAGTCGGCGCGCGGCTATGTGCGCGAGAACCCGCTCACGGCCGTGGCCGTGGCGATCTTGGCCGGCATCGTGATCAGCAAGCTGACCTCGTCGTCGCGCTGAGCCCCGTCATGAGAAAAGCCCGCCGGCGAGCCGGCGGGCTTTTTCATTGTTGAAGGGGACCGCGACCGATGTCAGTCTTGGCTGCTGTCGTCGTCGCTGCTGCTGCCCTGCGGGTCGCTCGACGACTGGTTGCCCTGGGACTTCGACTTCTGGCTGCCCTGCTGCTGTGAACGGGAGGACTCGCTCGCGCTCGACCGGCCCTTGTCCGAATCGCTGCTCTGGCGGCTGGCGCCGCTGTCGCTCTTCTGGCGCGAGCCCTGGCCCGACTGGCTGGCCTGCCCGCCACGGTCACGCTCGCTGCCCTGCTGGCCCGCGCTGTTGCCGGCCTGCTGCTGCTCGCGCTCGGAATCGCGCTGCTGCTGACCCTGATCGGCCTGGTTCTGACTGTTGTTGCGCTGGTTCATGAACACTCCTTCTGGTTGCGCGTGCGGGGTGCACGAGCGCGATGCGGCAATGCCTGTGCCTGTCGCGCCCACGGCGTGCACGCACGCGCGCGAAGTCAAACGCTGCAGGGATGACGCCCCAAAGCTGCACCGCCCTGAAATACCTGCACGGGGCATCGCGATTGCTGCGCTCCCTGAGTGAATCACGGCAGGAGTCCCCATGGCACGCAGCAGCATCACCGGCGCCGAGCGGGCGCCCACGCAAGCCGAAGGGCGCGACGTCGAGGCGCTCGGCCCGAGCGACACGTCAGACAGCGGCAGCGACGTCCAGGGCGAGCTCGACCTCGCCTCGCCCGTCGACCTCGACAACCCCACGTTCGGCGCCGAGCAGCCCGGGCTGAAGAGCGACAGCGATGCGGCCGGCACCGGCGAGCGGGGCTCGGCCCTGCTGGACGAGGAGGCCCGCGAAGGGGCCGACATCCTGCCGGACGACGTGCGCAGCCTCACCGGCGAGGACGAGGACGCCGAGGACGTGGCGCCCGAGGCCGAGCTCGAGTTCGAGGAGCTGAGCGAGGCCGACGACTTCGCGGTGCCCGACGACGGCGACGAGGAGGAGTGAGGGTGGGACTGGATTGGCGGGGCCCACGCCGTCCTGCGGACGGCATGCCTGAATGCACGGCTCCCCCCAGCCCCCTACCAAGGGGGCTCCAGCATGTCAGACGGCTCCCTCCAGCCTCCCTCCGCGAGGGAGGCTCCAGCATGTCGGGGGAGCCGGCCTCACGGCCGGCGGGACACACGATTGCCGCGACAAGCGCGCGGCCTGCGCCGCAGCGGCCGGCCGCAGGGCCGGCTCCTCATGCACGCTGGAGCCTCCCTCGCTGGGCCCCGCAAGCAATCCCTTCCCCCGCATGGGCACGGCGTTTGCCGAGCCAGCACCGGCGGCCCCGCCGCGGCCGCCGCGAACGCATGGGAGGACCCCTTTGGGCAGCGCGATCTTCACCGGGCAGGACGGACCGCCGCGACCGCTCGTCCGCGCGGTGTTCGTCGACAAGGACGGCACGCTGGTCGAGAACCTGCCGTACAACGTCGACCCCGAGCGGGTCCGCTTCACGCCGCACGCCATCGAGGGCCTGCGCCTGCTCGACGCCCACGGCTTCAAGCTGGTCATCGTCACCAACCAACCCGGCCTGGCCTACGGCATGTTCACCCGGGCAGCGCTGACGCGCCTGCAGGGCGCGCTGGCCGCCACCTTGCGCCGCGAAGGCGTGAGCCTCGCCGGCTTCTACGCCTGCCCACATGCACCGGGCGCCGGCCGGGTGCCCGGCTGCCTGTGCCGCAAGCCGGCGCCGGGGCTGCTGCGCCAGGCAGCGCGGGCGCTTGGCATCGACCTGGCGCGCTCCTGGATGGTCGGCGACATCCTCGACGACGTCGAAGCGGGCCGCCGCGCGGGCTGCCGCACGGTGATGCTGGACATGGGCAACGAGACGGTGTGGCGCCTGTCGCCCTTGCGCACGCCGCACCTGCGCGCGGCCCACCTGCTCGAAGCAGCGAAGGCCATCGTCGCGGCCGCGGGCAGCGAGGTGCCGGCTGCCATGCCCCGCGAAGTGCAGATCGGGTCGGCTGGATGAGCGCGCTGCCCGGCGACACCGGCGCGCATGCGGCACATCGCGCCTGGCTGGACGCGCGCAACCTGCTCCTGGTGCGCACCGACAACCTCGGCGACGTGGTGATGACCTCGCCCGCGATCGCCGCGATCAAGCAAACGAGCCCGTCCGCGCGGGTCACGCTGCTGGCCTCGCGCGCGGGCGCCGCCGCGCTGCCCCACATTCCGGCGCTGGACGACGCCCTCGTGTACGACGCACCCTGGACCCAGGGGAACGGCGCACATGACATCGAGGCCGACCGGCAGCTGATCGACATGCTGGCGCAGCGCCGCTTCGATGCCGCCATCGTGTTCACCGTCTGCACGCAAAGCGCCTTGCCCGCGGCGCTGATGTGCCGCCTGGCGGGCATCCCGCTGCGCCTCGCGCATTGCCGCGAGAACCCGTACGACCTGCTGACGCACTGGGTCCCCGACACCGAGGTCTGCGCCACCGGCATGCGCCACGAGGTGGCGCGCCAGCTCGACCTGGTCCGCTCGGTGGGCTTCCATGCCGCCGACGAGCGCATGCAGTTCCGCTATCCGGCCGCCGCCGTGCTGAGCATGCGGCGCAAGTTCGTGCAGGCGGGCGGCGACCTGCTGCGGCCCTACGTCGTCGTCCATCCGGGCGCGACCGCCGCGTCGCGGCGCTATCCGGCCGAGCGATTCGGCATCGCGGCGCACGCCATCGTCGACGCCACCGGCTGCCAGGTCGTGTTCACCGGCGGCGCCGACGAGCAATCGCTGATCGCCACCGCGCAGGCGCAGCTGGAGCGCCCCGGCGTCTCGCTGGCCGGCCAGCTCACGCTGGGCGAACTGGCGGCACTGATCGCCGGCGCGCAGGTGATCGTGTCGAACAACAGCGGGCCGGTGCACATCGCCGCGGCGGTCGGCACGCCGGTCGCGGTGCTGTACGCGCTGACCAATCCGCAGCACACGCCGTGGCGGGTGCCGGCACGGGTGCTCAACCACGACGTGCCCTGCCGCAACTGCCTCAAGAGCGTGTGCCCGCAGGGCCACCACGACTGCCTGCAGCGGGTCGAGCCGGACGCGGTCGCCCATGCCGCGCTGGACCTCATCCACGCCCTGCCCGGCGTGCCGCTCAGCATGCACACCCACCGGCCCATCGCGCCCCTCACCGCCCCATGATCGACGAGCCCACCCCCGACTGGCGCGACGAGCCCGCGCCGCAACGCATCGCCGTCTTTCGTGCGCTGGTCCTCGGCGACATGCTGTGCGCCGTGCCGGCGCTGCGCGCGCTCAGGCACGGATGGCCGCAGGCCGAGCTCACCCTGATCGGCCTGCCGTGGGCCAGCGAGCTGGCCGAGCGCCTGCCCATGATCGACCGCTTCATCGAGTTCCCGGGCTACCCCGGGCTGCCCGAATCCATGGCCGACATCGCCGCCTTGCCCGCCTTCCTGCAGCGCATGCAGCACGAGCGCTTCGACCTGCTGCTGCAGATGCACGGCAGCGGCCGCATCACCAACCCGCTGATGGCGGCCTGCGGCGCGCGTCACACCGGCGGCTTCGTCGAGCCCGGCAGCTTCGCACCCGAGCCGCAGCTGTTCGTGCCCTGGCCCTCGCAAGGCCACGAGATCGAGCGCCTGCTCGCGCTGACCGACAGCCTGGGCCTGCGGCGTTGCGGCACGCACCTGGAATTCCCGCTCAACGACACCGACCGCATCGAGCTCGCCAGCCTCTGGCCCGGGGCCTACGGCGGCCAGCCGTATGCGTGCCTGCATGCCGGCGCGCAGCTGCCCTCGCGCCGCTGGCCGGCCGAGCGCTTCGCTGCCGTGGCCGACAGCCTCGCCGAGCGCGGCCTGGCGGTGGTGCTGACCGGCACCTCGGGCGAGGCGGCGCTGGTGAGCCGCGTGGAGCGGGCGATGACGCACCCCGCCGTGAACCTGGCCGGCAAGACGCCGCTGTGGACCCTGGGCGCGCTGATCGAGCACGCGCGCGTGCTGGTGTGCAACGACACCGGCGTGTCGCACATCGCCTCGGCGCTGGGCACGCGCAGCGTGGTGGTGAGCGCCGGTGCCGACGTCACGCGCTGGGCGCCGCCGGACCACGACCTGCATCCGGTGCTGTGGCAGCTCACGCCGTGCCGGCCCTGCAGCTTCGCGCGCTGTCCGTACGACCACGAGTGCGCCAAGGCGATCACGCCGCAGATGGTGGTCGAGGCGACGCACACGACCGACGTGCTGGAACCCGCCGATGCGTAGGCTGCGCATCCTCACCTGGCACGTCCACGGCAACTACCTGTACTACCTGACCCGGGCCCCGCACGATTTCTACCTGGTGACCGACGCCGAGCGCTCGGTGCACCACACGGGGCGCAGCGGCCGGCTGCCCTGGGGCGACAACGTGCACGAGGCGGCGGCCGACCGCATCGGCGCGATGCAGTTCGACGTGGTGCTGTTCCAGTCGCGCCTGGCCTGGGAGAGCGAGCAGTACCAGCTGCTGAGCCCGGCGCAGATGTGCCTGCCGCGCATCTACCTCGAGCACGATCCGCCGCAGGAGCATCCGACCAACACCCGTCATTGGGTCGACGACGCGCAGACGCTGCTGGTCCACGTGACGCCCTTCAACGCGCTGATGTGGGACAGCGGCGCCACGCCGACGCGCGTGATCGAGCACGGCGTGGCGCCGCTGGTCGAGGCCCGTCATCGCGGCGAGCTCGACAGCGGCCTGGTGGTGGTCAACAACCTCGACCAGCGCGGGCGGCGGCTGGGCGCCGACGTGTACGAGACGGTGCGCCGCCAGGTGCCGCTGGTGCTCTACGGCATGGGCGCCGACCGCATTCCCGGCGGCATGGGCGAGGCCGCGCACGACGTGCTGCCCGGCCTGATGGCCAGCCATCGGTTCTTCTTCAATCCCATCCGATACACCAGCCTGGGCCTGTCCGTCGTCGAGGCCATGATGGTGGGCATGCCCATCGCGGGGCTGGCCACGACCGAGCTGCCGACGGTGATCGTCAACGGCGAGAACGGCCATGTCGACACCCGGCTCGACCGCCTGGTCGAGGTGATGCGCCGCTGGGTGCGCGATCCGGCCGAAGCGCGCCGCCTCGGCGACGCGGCGCGGCGCACGGCGCAGGAGCGCTTCGGCATCGGCCGCTTCGTCGCCGACTGGAGCGACGCGCTGGCCAGCGTCGCCATGTGAACCGGAGAGCCGCCATGCACATCCGAACCTGGGTCCTGTGCTTCGCGCTGTCGCTGATCGCCGGCATGGCGATGGCGCAGGCGCTGGACCGCCGCGACGCCGATTTCCTCAAGCAGGCCGCGCAGGCCGGCCTGGCGGAAGTCGAGGGGAGCAAGCTGGCGGTGAGCAAAGGCGTCAACACGCAGGTCAAGGGCTTCGCCCAGCAGATGGTCGACGACCACACCAAGGCCGGCTCGGAGCTGGCCGCACTGGCGGCGTCCAAGGGCGTGACGCTGCCGACCGAGCTCACGGTCGCACAGAAGGCCAAGCTGGAGCTGCTGTCCTCGCGCGACGGCGGGAGCTTCGACCGGAACTACGCCAACACGCTCGGCGTGGGAGCGCACCGGGACACGCTGCGGCTGTTCCAGAAGGCGGCCGGGTCGAGCCGCGATGCCGACGTGAAGGCCTTCGCGGCGAAGGCCCTGCCGACCTTGCAGCATCACTTCGAGATGGCGCAGGAGCTGAAGGGCGTGGTGGACAAGGAAGGCAACGCGAAGGCGGCGGGGGATCGAAAGCAGTGAAGCCCGGGTTGCACCCGGGCTACGGGGACTTCGGGGGCTCGGGTGGCAGCTCTGCATCGCCATCGAGCGCGGCCCCCGGATCCTCTTCGCCGGCGATCGACTCTTCCGTCAGGTCCACAGGCGCCGGCCGGTGTGCATCGTCTCGCGGGGGGTCGGGTGGATTCGTCGCCATCACGGGGTTCCCATCTCGGTCAGCAAGACATTCACGTCCACCGGCTTGCGCATGTGCCGGTCGAAGCCGGCCGACAAGGCGTCAGCGGGCGTGCCGTGGCCGGTGAGCGCGATCAGGATGATGCGCTGGCCGTCGCGCATGGCGCGCAGCCGGCGCGCCGCGTCGTAGCCGTTGACGCCTGGCAGGGAGATGTCCCACACCGCGACGTCGGGCTGGAACCAGGCGGCCTCGTCGAGGCCCGATTCGCTGTCGTAGACCACGCGCACGTCGTAGCCCAAGAACACCAGCATCGCGCCCAGCGTGTCCGCGGCGTCGTGGTTGTCGTCGACCACCAGCACGCGGCGCAGCCGGACGCCCGCGCGCCTTGGATTGAGCATCGTGCCCAGTGCCATGATGAGTGAAAGGTTCGCTCCCGTTTCTTGCACAAAGACACAGGCAAACGGTGTACCTATCTGCGCGCCGGCAACAGCGAATCGCAGCTGACCCGCTTCATCGGAAAGTCGATGCCGCGGCTCGCGCCGTTGCGCACGCCCTCGATGCGCGCATGCAAGGCCTGCGCGCCGTCGAGCCGGTAGATGATGCGCTGCGGGAAATCGTGCTCCGGGTTCTCGAAGACCACCTCGCCCTCGCCCAGCTTCACGGCCGCGAACTGGGCCGTCTTCTGGCCCGACGGGTGGGCGATATACACCACGCGGCCGTCGGCGGCCTCGCGGATCTGCAGGAACTCATGCTCCACCGTCTTGCCCTGGCGCACGGTGCGCCCGATGCCGAGCATCGTGCCGCCGGCCAGCGGCATCCACTGCTCACCCGAGCCCGGCTCGCCGCCATCGCTGGTCCAGCAGCCGGCCAGCCAGGCCAGCGAGGCGAGCTTGTCGTCGGCATGCGCAGACGGGGCCAGCAAGAGCGCCAGGAGGAGGAGGCGAGACATGGGCGATCAGTATGGGCGTTCGTAGCCCGGGTGCAACCCGGGAATCATCGGGCAAGCCGGTCCCGGGTTGCACCCGGGCTACGAAGAAAGGCCACGAGGTTTCTTTCCGCCGACGACAGGCCCCGGGTGCGCTGGGCGTTCAGCTCGCACGGCTCCTTCCCCGCCAGCTCCAGCACTGCCGGATGCACGTAAGCCTTGCGGCACACCGCGACCGTGTTGCCCAGCCGCGACGCCACCTCCGCGAGGACCTCGTTGACCCCCCGCGCCCCGGGGTCGCGCAGCAGCTCGAGCGCATGCACCGTCGCGTGCCAGGTGCGGAAGTCCTTGGCCGTGAAGTCGCCGCCGCTGATCTCGCGCAGGTAGCCGTTGACGTCGGCCGAGCCGACGCCGCGCACCTCGCCGTCCTCGTCCTCGTACTCGAACAGGTCCTGCCCCGGCATGGCCTGGCAGCGGCCCACGATGCGCGCCACCCGCGGGTCCTCCACCGCCACGTCGTGGACCTTGCCGTGCTTGCCGCGAAAGCGCAGGCGCAAGGTGCTGCCCTGCACCGCGGCGTGGCGGTTGCGCAGCGTGGTGAGGCCGTAGGACTGGTTGCTGCGCGCGTATTCGTCGTTGCCCACCCGCACCAGCGTCGTGTCGAGCAGGCGCACCAGCGCGGCCAGCACCGAGGCGCGGTCGGGGCGCTGCCCGACCCGGCGCTGCAGGTCCCGCTGCACGCGCCGGCGGATGCGCGGCAGCGCCGCGCCGAACGCCTGCATGCGGCCGAACTTGTCGGCGTCGCGCGCCAGCCGCCAGTCGGGGTGGTAGCGGTACTGCTTGCGCCCGCGCGCATCGCGCCCGGTGGCCTGCAGATGGCCGTTCGGCAGCGGGCAGATCCACACCCCGACATAGGCCGGCGGGATGGCGAGCCGGCGGATCCGCGTCAGCTGGGACTCGTCGCGCAGCGGCTTGCCGTCGGGACGCAGGTAGCGGAAGTGCTCGCCGCGCGCGACACGCCGGAAGCCCGGCATCTCGTCGGTCACGTAGACGAGGCCGGGCGGGGTGGCTTCTTTACCGACGGGTCAGCCCTTGCCGGCGCCGGGCAGCTTTTCCGCTGCCGCGAGGTGCTTCTTCAAGGTCGGCAGCGTCGACTGCGCGAAGCCCTTGACGTCGTTGCTGCCGGCCGTGGTGCTCGCCTTCTCGAACTCGCCGATGTCGTGGCGATGGTCGCCGATGCCGATCATCTTCACGAAGCGGCCGTCGAACTCCGGCCCCGACAGCTTGGCGAGCTGCTCCAGCTCCCGCTTCTTCGCGTCGGGCAGCGCCGCGGGGAGCGCGACGCTGTGGCTGGTCGCGATCTGGCGCAGCCTGTCGTTGGCGGCCGTGTGGTCGTCGACCAGCATCTGCGCGAAGGCCTTGATCGCCGGGTCGCCGGCCTTGTCGACCGCGAGCTTGGCGACCTCCACCTCGAACTGGCCGTCCTCGGCCGCCTTGGTGACGAAGTCGACGTCGGCCGGCGGCAGCGCCGCGGTGGCGGCGGTTGCGCCGGCAGCGGCAGCGGTGCCCGAGCCCGAGACGGCCGAGTCGGACGGCGCCGCGCTGGGCGCGGTGCTGTCCTGCGGCGTCGGGATGCGCTCGTCACGGTCCTTGCAGCCGCCCAGGGCCAGGGCGGCGGCAAGGACCAGCAGCGAGGAGGCGATGGCAGTCGGTGTGCGCTTCATCTCCTGTCTCCTCGTAAACGCTGCGGAACTTCCTACAGCTGCTCTTTCGCCCGGTCGCGCAGGGCCTTGATCTGGTCGTGATTGCGCTGCACGCCCAGCTCCTGGCGCTGGACGAGCGCCGTCAGCGGCTCGGGCAGCTCCTGCTTGAGGGCCTTGCGGTAGCGCGCCTTGGCGGCGTCCTCGCCGCGCTCGCACTCGTCGAGCATGGCCTGGTCGGAGAAGCCCACCAGGGAACCGCGCACGGCGACCCAGCCGCGGTGCAGGGCGCCGGAGGCGCTGCCGCCGTGGTCGGCCTTGCCGCCGTATTGCACGACGTAGGGCTGCAATTCCGCCGCCGCGGTCTTGCACTCGGCGGCACGCTGCAGGAACAGCGTGCGCAGCTCGCTCGAGGTCGTGTGCTTGGCGCAGGCCGTGAAGCCGTATTCGCCGTCCTTGCAGGTCTCGATGAGGTCGTTCAAGGTATCGACGATGTCGTCATTGGACATGGTGCTTCCTTTCGTCTGAGAGGGACGCGATGCGCGTCGCAACCACAGAGAGCGGGCAGATACCGTGCCTAGCTTGGCGGGCCGTTGAAATACGACTGAATTCAACGCAGAGACGCGGAGATCGCGGAGTCCCGCAGAGGGAGACATGCGCTGGCGGCTCTGTGATCCTCGGCGTCCTCGGCGTCTCTGCGTTGAAGAATTTCAACAGCCTGCTAGGGCTGGCGCCGCTCCGCGCGCAGGCCTAGACTGGTCCGACAACCTGGGTACAGCAATTGCCTTGGCGGGGGCATGAACGCGTTGATGGGCGACGTCTCCGCTGGCACGCATGTGGTGGACGCGACCATGTTCTGGAGTTCCACGGGCGGCGGCGTGCGCCGCTACCTGCTTGCCAAGCACGCGTGGATCACCCGCTATACCGGCTGGCGGCACACCATTGCTGCGCCGGTGACGGGCGGCCCAGGTATTGCCGCCTTGCCCGCGGTCGCCCTGCCCGGCTCCGGCGGTTACCGGCTGCCGCTGCGCCGGCATGCGCTGGCCAGCGCGCTCGAGGCGCTGGAGCCTCGCCTGATCGAGGCCGGCGATCCTTACCGGCTCGCATGGGCGGTGCTCGACGCCGCCGACCACATGGCCATCCCGGCGGTCGCCTTCTGCCACTCCAACCTCGAGCTGCTCGCGGCGCATTGGGCGGGAGCGCCCTTGGCGCGAGCCGCCGCGGCCGCGGCCCGGCGCTATGCGCGCCGCCTGTACAGCCGCTTCGACATGGTGTTCGCCCCCAGCGAGGCGATGCGCGCCCGCCTGCTCGACTGGGGCGTGGAGCGCGTCGAGTGCCAGCCGCTGGGCGTGGACACCCAGGCCTTCCACCCGGCGCGCACCAGCCAGGCGTGGCGCCAGCGCCTGGGGCTGCCGGCGGACACGCGGCTGCTGGTCTACGCCGGCCGCTTCGCCCCCGAGAAGCACCTCGACGTCCTGGCCGACGCGGTGCAGCGGCTCGGCCCGCCCTATGTGCTGCTGGCGGTGGGCGCCGGCCCCACGCCGCCGAGCGGCGACCGGGTGATCGTGCAGCCCTTCGTGGCCGATCCGCTCGGGCTGGCACGGGTGCTGGCCAGCGCCGACGCCTTCGTCCATGCCGGCGACCAGGAGACCTTCGGCCTGTCGGTCCTCGAGGCCCTGGCCTGCGGCACGCCGGTGGTCGCGCGCGCCGCCGAGGGCCTGGCCGAACTGGTCGACGACAGCGTGGGCGTGGGCGTGCGCGACGGCCGCGCCGAGAGCTTTGCCGCCGCCATCGCCGCCCACTTCAGCCGCGGCCGGGAAGCCCCTTCGCGGCGGGCGCGCGAGCGCGCCGAGGCCTACGACTGGCAGCAGATGCTGCCGCTGCAGCTCATGCACTACCGCCAGCTGTTGCGCGACGGTCCGCGCAAGGAACGCAGTACGCCATCGGCGCGAAAGCCGGCTGCCAGCCTGCCGCAATGAAGCCGTCGATGGCGGTGGTGCTCCACGACGTGGCGCCGACCACGCTGGGCGCCTGCGAGCGCGTGCTGGCGGCGATCGAAGAGGTCGGGCACGTGCCGCTCACGCTGCTGGTCGTGCCGCGCTACCACCTCGCGCCGACGACCGGCGCCTTCGTCCAGTGGCTGGGCGAGCGCTACGCGCGCGGCGACGAGCTCGCGCTGCATGGCTACACCCACCAGGACGACGGCGAGCCGCGCAACGTGGTCGACCACCTGAAGCGGCGCCACTACACCCGGGGCGAAGGCGAGTTCGCCGGCCTGTCGATGACCGAGGCGATGCGCCGCCTGACCGCGGGCACACGCTGGTTCGCGCGCCAGGGCTTCGTGCTGCGCGGCTTCGTCGCGCCGGCCTGGCTGATGAGCGAGGGCACCTGGGAGGCGCTGCGCTGGCTGGACCTGAGCTACACCTGCACGCTGCGCCGCATCGTGCTTCTGCCGGACCGGCGCGCGATGGTCAGCCAGAGCCTGGTCTACAGCACGTCCAGCGGGTGGCGCCGCCAGGCCTCGCTGGTCTGGAACGCCGCAGTCGCGACGCTGGAGCGGCGCAATCCGGTGCTGCGGCTGGAGCTGCACCCGAGCGATGCCGACCACGCCGGCGTGCGGCGGTCGTGGCAGCGCTTGCTGGAGGCGCAGCTGGGCCATCGGAAGCCGAGCACCCTGGCGGACATCGCGGACCGGTTCCGGATCAGCACCGATTGGGATTTGATGGGCAGCGTCGAGTCGGAGCCGGGCGAAGACGAGCCCGAAGTCGGTCGCGAGGCGACGCGGTAGCCCGGGTGCAACCCGGGGTCACTCACACGATGACCAGCATGAACTTCGCCGTGAGCCACCCGATCGCCGCGCCGATCGCGACATCGCTCGGGTAGTGCAGCCCCAGCACCACCCGCGACAACGCCACCAGCAGCGTGAACGCCCACAGCGGCCAGGCCAGCGCTGGGTGGTAGTGCACCAGCACCAGGCTGAACGCCATCGCATGCATGGTGTGCCCGCTGGGGAAGCTGAACTCGTCGAGCGAGCGTCCGCAGGCGCGGATGCCCGGGCACGACACATACGGCCGCGGTCGCGCGATGCGCTGCTTCAATGCCTTGTAGAAAACCAGGTTCACCAGCCCCAGGGCCACCATGTACAGCGCGCACTTGCCGCCCGCCGGACCGCCCCACCACGGCAGGCTCGCGATGAGCGCGTACCACAGCAGCCCGTCCCCGGCGCGGCTCACGGCGAGCAGCGCGTTGACCACCCACGGATGCGCCGCGCCGCGGTGCATCCACAGGGCCACCGATCGTTCGCGTTCGGCCCACGGGCGGCGCGTCTTCTCAAGCAGCAAGGATGGCCCCTGCCGCGGCGCCGGCGGCGTGCGCGGCGAGCGTCTCCGCCAGGCACGCTTCGAAGCGGCCGAGCGCCTCCGGCCAGCCGGCACCGAGCGCCGTGCGGCGCGCATGCTCGCGCACAGCCGCGAGGTGGCGGTGCTGCCAGGCCAGGCTGCATGCCGCGGCGACGAAGGCCTTCTCGGCGTCCACCGGCGCGAGCAGCCCGTTGCCGCAATCGTCGACGTATTCCGCCGCCGCGGCGGTGTCGAAGGCGACCACCGGCAGGCCGCTGGCCAGCGCCTCCAGCGTCACGTTGCCGAAGGTCTCCGACAGGCTGGGGAACAGGAACAGGTCGGCCGACGCATAGTGATGCGCCAAGGCCTCGCCGGTCTGCATGCCGACGAAATGCGCGGCCGGGAACTCCGACTGGAGGCGGCGCCGCAGCGGTCCGTCGCCCACCACCACCATGCGCGCCGAGGGCGAGCGCATGCGCACCGCCTCGAAGGCGCACAGCGCGAGCGTCACGTTCTTCTCGGCGGCCAAGCGCCCGACGTACAGCAGCACCGCCGCATCGGACGCATCCCACTCGGCGCGCAGCGCGGGCAGGCGCTTGCGCGGCGAGAACAGCGTGGTGTCGACGCCGCGGCCGACCACGTGCAGGCGCTGGAAGCCGGCGTGCGCCAGCTCGTCGCGCATCGCGCGCGTCGGCACGAAGGTGGCGTGGCATTGGTTGTGGAAGCGCCTCAGCACGTCCTGCACCACCGGCGACAGCCAGCCGAATCCGTAGTAGCGGCTGTACTGGTGGAAATTCGTGCGGAAATCCGAGCTCGCCGGCAGGCCGAGGGCCTGTGCCGCGCGCAGCGCCGCCCAGCCCAGCGGCCCTTCGGTGGCGATGTGCACCAGCTGCGGCTGGGTGCGCTCGAAGCGGCTTCTCAGCGTGCCGCTGGCGGCCAGGCCGAGGCGCAGATCCGGGTACATCGGGATCGGACAGCCCAGGGTGCGCAGCTCCTGCGGCGTGTCGAGTGCGGCCTCGCCGGCCTGACGCGGGCGTATCAGCTCGACCACATGGCCGCGCTGGCGCAGGTGCTGCACCGCGCGCTCGACGGTGAGCGACACGCCGTTGATCTCCGGCGGATAGGTCTCGGTGACGTAGGCGATGCGCACGTAGGCCTTTCGGGTATCGGATCAGCCGTTTCAGCAAACCACGTTCCCTCTGCCCGGGCCGCCGCGGCACACCGCCTGCTGGTGAGCGCTGGGATCACTGCGATGCACACCCATGGACTGGCACGCGCTCTTCGAACGCCTCAAGACCTACGACATCGACCTCTTCACGCTCGGCGGCGTGTCGCTGACGATGTCGTCGGTGCTCAAGCTGGTGCTGCTGCTGGCGCTGGTGTGGTGGTTCGCCGGCTGGCTGCGGCGCTGGATCGTCGACCATGCGCTGGTGCACCACATGGACCTGGGCACGCGCCAGGCGGTGGGGTCGATGGTGCGCTACGCGGTGCTGGTGATCGGCGTGGTGCTCATCCTGCAGAACGCGGGCGTCAACCTGTCGGCACTGGGGGTGCTGGCCGGCGCCGTCGGCGTGGGCGTGGGCTTCGGGCTGCAGAACATCGTCAGCAACTTCATCAGCGGACTGATCATCACGCTGGAGCGCCCGATCAAGGTCGGCGACCGGGTGGAGGTCGGCGGCATCGAGGGCACGGTGCAGGAGATCGGCACCCGCCGCACCACGGTCATCACCAACGACCGCATGGCCATCCTGGTGCCCAACCAGCGCTTCATCCTCGACAACGTCGTCAACCAGGTCTACGAAGAGACGCCGATCCGCCTGCGCATCGCCGTGCAGGTGCAAAGCAGCACCGACGCCGAGCTGGTGCGCCGGCTGCTGTGCGAATCGGCGGCCGAGCATCCGCAGGTGCTCAAGCAGCCCGCGCCCGAGGCCCTGATCACCATGCTGGGCGGACCGGCGACGGCATACGAGCTGGCCGTGTGGCACGAGGCCCGCGGGCCGGGAAGGCAGCAGCTGGCGAGCGAGCTGTCGTATGCGGTGGGGAAGCGATTTCGCGCCCACGACATCAAGGGCGCTTGAGTAGCCCGCGTGCAACCCGGGACGCGGCCATCCCGGGTTGCACCCGGGCTACAAGAGGAACTCGAACCGCCTGGCCAGCGCCTCGCTCGCGCGCTGCAGCCATCCTCTCGCATGCCACTGCGCCAGCGTCACTTCCCGGCTCGCCGCCACGTCCTCGCGGAACACCGCTTCCATCTGCGCGCCGAAGCCGGCATCGAGCACCACCACGTTGGCCTCGGCGTTGTGCACGAAGCTGCGCCAGTCGAGGTTGGCGGAGCCCACCGTCGCCCAGACGCCGTCGATGACCGTGGTCTTGGCGTGCAGCAAGGCGCCCTGGCGTTCGAGCACGCGCACCCCCGCCTGCAGCAGCCGGCCGTAGTGCGAACGGCCGGCGTGCAAGGGCGCCCAGGCATCGCTGCGGCCGGGCAGGACCAGCTGCACGTCGACGCCGCGCCGGGCGGCCGCGGCCAGCGCGCGCACCAGCCGACGCGTCGGCACGAAGTAGGCGGTGGTGATCCAGACCCGCTCGTGCGCAGCGTCGATGGCCCGCAGCAGCGCGCGGTAGAACGGGTTGCGCCGGCGCCCGGCTTCGCACGAGGCGACCGCCGCGCGGTGCGGGCCCTGGTGGGGCGGCGGCGGCCGGTCGGGCAGACCGATGGGGTCGCAGGCATGCCGGTTCCAGTGCCCGACGAACAGCGCCTGCAGCTCGGACACCAGCGGGCCGACGATGCGCACGTGCGTGTCGCGCCAGGGCGTGGCCGCGTCCTCGCGCGACGCCGATCCCGACCCCGACGAATACACGCCGCTGATGTTCACCCCGCCCAGGAAGGCGACGCGGCCGTCGACGACCAGCAGCTTGCGATGGTCGCGCAGGTGCACCGCGCGGCTGAACAGGCGGCGCCACGAACGCAGGGGGTTGTATTCGCACAACCGCACGCCGCCCTCGCGCAAGGCGTCGAAGTAGGCCGAGCGGGTGGTGAGCGAGCCGAAGCCGTCGAACAGCAGGTTGACGCGCACGCCCTCGCCGCACTTGGCCAGCAGCCGCCGCGCCAGTTCCTCGCCTGGCCCGTCGGCCTCGACGATGTAACTCTCGATGTCGACGCGCTCGCGCGCCGCGGCAATGGCCTCGAACATCGCCGCGTAGGTGGCCGGTCCGTCGATGAGCAGCTCGACGCGGTTGCCCGCGACCAGGCGCTGCCGCAGCGCGCGCATGAGCACGTGTGCATGGCGGCGCACCGGGCCGCCCTCGCGCGGGCCATGCCCCGGTCGCAGCAAGCTCGCGAGGCGGCGGGCGCGCTCGAGCGCGTTGGCCGCGCCGCGATGCAGAAGGGTGTCCGCCTCGGTGTCAGCCCGGTGATGCGGCGGTCGCATCATGGGCGCTCACGGCCGATCAGCGGCGGTCGCTGGGGCGCGCCGGCCGATCGCTCTTCGGGTGCTTGACGGTCCGGCGAGGATCGAGGTTCGCATGATCGGTCTTGTCGCGGCTCGGATGATCGGCAGAACGGTCGGCTTGGACGATGAACAGCAGCATGGGGTCTCCGGGGGTTTCTTTCCCGAGCGGCGCAGACGGATCGTGCGGCCGCATGGGGGTCACGCCCTGGAGAGGCAATCGGCATGCCTTGGGTCGGATCCAGGCTACGCCCGGTGGGCGCGGGTACAGGGGCGGATAAGAGCTACATCGGCCGTGCAATTCGGGGTTCCCGCGTTTCACCCGGGCTACAACTACGCGTACGCCGGTGCCAATTCCCTGCGCAGCCGGCTGCTCAACCCATCCACCCCGAACACAAGCACGAACATCGCCAGCAGCACCGTCGCCGCCTGCGCCTGCTGGAAGAGCGACAGGTGGAAGTACAGCATCTGCCCCAACCCGCCCGCCCCGACGAAGCCAAGCACGGCCGCCATGCGGATGTTCATCTCCCAGCGATACAGCGAATAGGCCACGGCCTGCGCCGCCACCGCCGGCAGGGTGCCGTAGGCGAAGGCGGCCAGCGCGCCGCTGCCGGCGGCCACCAGCGACGCCTCGGGCTCGCGCGGCGCGTTCTCCAGGGTCTCGGCGAACAACCGGCCCAGCACGCCGGTGGTGTGCAAGGCCAGGGCCAGCGCGCCGGCGAACGGCCCGAGGCCGGCCGCGAGCACCATCAGGGCGGCCCACACCAGCTCGGGCACGCTGCGCAGCGCATTCAGCAGCAGGCGCGCGAGCAGCTTGCCGGCGGTCCCGAAGCGGCCCGAGGCCGGCAAGGCCAGCACCGCGGCCGCGCCCATCGCGACCAGGGTGCCCAGTGCCGACACCGCCAGCGTTTGCAGGGCGCCCCAGGCCGCCTTGGCGACGAAGGCCGGCGACACGTCCGGCGGCATGAACTCGGCGACGAAGCGTCCCATGGCGCGCAGCGACTGCGGCTCGACCAGCGCGCCGACGTCGATCCCGAGCCAGGCGAAGCTCGCGACCACGGCCGCGAGCACGCCGGCCGACAGCGCGGGGCCCTTCATGCGAGCCACCGCCGCAGTCCCGCGCTCAGCGCGTCGGCCAGCAGCACCAGCAGCAGGAACACGATCAGGATGGTGCTGGCCTCGCCGCCGTCGAGCATCTTCATCGACTGGTCCATGAGCTGTCCCAGCCCGCCGGCGCCGACGAAGCCCATCACCACCGAGGCACGCACCGCGCATTCCCAGCGGTACACCGTGTACGACGCCAGCTCCTGGGCCGCGCCGGGCAGCAGGCCGTAGCCCAGCGCCGCGAAGCGGCCGCTGCCGGCTTCGAGCAGCGCGCGGGCGGGCCGGGTGTCGATGGACTCGAGGATCTCCGCATAGACCTTGCCCAGCATCCCGCCGTAGGTGATGGCCAGCGCGAGCACGCCCGCCGCGGCGCCCAGCCCGAGGGCACGCACGAAGACCAGCGCCCACACGACCTCCGGCACCGCGCGCAGCAGGGCGAGCACGGCCCGCGCGACGTGGCGCCGCAGCGCGCTCAGTCGGCGACCCGGGCCCGGACCGATGCGCGACACCGACAGCGCCCGCGTCATGGCCAGCGCCAGCGGCACCGCGAGCACGAAGGCCAGCGCCACGCCGGCCGTGGCCATCGCCAGCGTCTCGAGGGTGGCCTTGAGCAGCAGCCGGAGGAACTCGACCGAGGTCGACGGCGGCAGGAATCCACCCAGGAAGCCGCCCATCACCTGCAGGTTGCCGGGCTCGAAGAGCTTGCCCGGCTGGAACTCGGCCAGCCGCAGGACCGGCCACAACACGATGACGCCGGCCAGCAGCGCGCCCGCACGGCGCCGGGCCTGCGGGTCGCGGTCGAGGGCCTCCGCACTCATGGCCAGCACGCGGCGCGCAGCAGCGGCGCAGCGCGATCGACCGCCTGCGTGGGCAGCGTCCGCCCTTCGGCGGCGTACAGCGCCTGCAGCATGGCGACGTCGACCTGCGCGGCCGGCGCGTCGAAGACCTGCATGCCGTCGCGCAGCCCGACGATGCGCGGGAACCACTTCAGCGCGAGATCCACCGCATGCAGCGACGCGACCAGCGTGGCGCCGCCGGACTCGCTGTGCGCGATGAGCTGGCCCAGCGCCGCATCGGCCAGCGCCGGATCCAGCGCCGACACCGGCTCGTCGGCCAGCAGCAGCTCGGGCTGCTGGTACAGGACGCGGGCGATGCCCACGCGCTGCAGCTGGCCGCCCGAAAGCCGGTCGCAGCGGTCGAACAGGCGGTCGGCCATGTCCAGCCGCGCCAGCACCTCGCGCGCGCCGGCGATGTCGGCCGGATGCAGCAGCGACGCCAGCGCCTTGGCCGCCGACCAGCGACCCAGCCGCCCCGCCAGCACGGCCGTGACCACCCGCAGCCGCGGCGGGATGGGCGGCGCCTGGTGCACGACGCCGATGCGCGCGCGCAGGCGCCGCAAGGCCGGCGCCGACAGCCGCCATGGGTCCTCGCCGAGCGCGCTCACCTGCCCTTCGCTGGGCCGCAGCGCCGCGCCCAGCAGGCGCAGCAGCGTGGTCTTGCCGGCACCCGAGGGCCCGATGACGGCCACCCGCTCGCCCGCCTTCACGGCCAGGCTCACGCCCTGCAGGGCGCGCTGGCCGCTGGGGTGGACCAGGCCCAGGCCGTCGACTGCCGCCGTCATCTACTTGATCAGGCCCGCCGCCTTGGCCGCCTGCTCGATGCCGTCGTAGTTGGAGGCCTGCGTCGGCACGAACTTCGACGCGCGCTGCAGCGCCATGATCTCCTTGTGCTCGGGATTCGCGGGGTCGAGCTTGAGAAACGCCTCGGTGAGCTTCTTCGTCAGGGCGGGGTCCAGGCCGGGACGCACCGTCCAGTTGTAGTCGACGTAGGGCGGCGTGGTCGCGAGCACCCGGACCTTGGCGGCGTTCGGGTTGCCGCCCTCGACCAGCTTGTCCATCACCGAGGCATTGAGCACGCCCGCGTCGGCGCGGCCCGAGGCGACGAAGGCCACCGTGGCGTCGTGCGCGCCGGAGAAGGCGACGGCCTTGAAGTCCTTGTCCGGATCGATGCCGTCCTTGAGCAGGAAGAAGCGCGGCATCAGGTGGCCCGAGGTCGACGAGGGCGAGCCGAAGGCGAAGGTCCGGCCCTTGAGCTCGGACAGGCTCTGGATCGGGCTGGCCGCCGGCACGATGAAGCGGCTGGTGAACTTCTCGTCCTCGGCCCGCTGCACGATGGGCACGGCGCCGCCTTGCGTGCGCAGCCTGGCCTGCACGAAGGTGAAGCCGCCCAGCCAGGCCATGTCGATCTTCTGGTGGGCCAGGCCCTCGACGACCGCCGCATAGTCGGTGACCGGCGTGAACTGCACCTCCAGGCCGGTGGCCTTGTGCAGGTAGTCGCCCAGCGGCTTGAACTTGCGCTGCAACTCGGTGGGCGCTTCGTCGGGGATGGCCGACACGCGCAGCACGGTGGTCTGGGCGAAGGCTGGGGCGGCGGCGAGCAGCAGCGCCGAGGCCAGCAGGCGGCGAAGGAAAGTCATGGGGTTCCTCTGGGGGTTTGTTCGCGCAGCAGTGTAGGGTGGGCTTCAGCCCACGCGACAATCGCCGCTCACCCCGGAGCCGCACGATGACCGACACCCCGATCCGCCTCACCAGCTTCTCGCACGGCGGCGGCTGCGGCTGCAAGATCGCCCCCGGCGTGCTGTCGCAGATCCTCAAGAGCAGCGCCGGCGGGCTCATCCCGCCCGAGCTCATGGTCGGCATCGAGACGGCCGACGACGCGGCCGTCTACCGGCTCAACGACCGGCAGGCGCTGGTCGCCACCACCGACTTCTTCATGCCCATCGTCGACGACCCCTTCGACTTCGGCCGCATCGCCGCCACCAACGCGATCAGCGACGTGTACGCGATGGGCGGCACGCCCATCCTCGCGCTGGCGCTGGTGGCCATGCCGGTGAACCAGCTGCCGGTGGAGGTCATCGGCCAGGTGCTGCGCGGGGGCGAGGCAGTGTGCCGCGAGGCCGGCATCCCCATCGCGGGCGGCCACACCATCGACTCGGTCGAGCCCATCTACGGCCTGGTGGTGCTGGGGCTGGTGCACCCGGACAAGGTGCGGCGCAATGCCGATGCGAAGGCGGGCGACCGGCTGGTGCTGGGCAAGCCGCTGGGCGTGGGCGTGCTCTCGGCGGCGCTCAAGAAAGGCCGGCTCGACGATGCGGGCTACGCACGGCTCATTGCCACCACGACCTTGCTCAACACGCCGGGCCCGCGCCTGGCCGAGCTGCCGGGCGTGCACGCCATCACCGATGTCACCGGATTCGGGCTGGCCGGCCACACGCTCGAGATGGCGCGCGGCGCGGGGCTTGCGGCCACGATCGAGTGGGCGCGCGTGCCGGTGCTCGACGGCGTGGCCGCGATGGCCGCCGATGGCTTCGTGACCGGCGCGTCGGGGCGCAACTGGGCCGGGTATGGGCAGGAGGTGCAGCTCGACGCCGCGCTGCCGGCGACCGCACGCGACCTGATCACCGACCCGCAGACCTCGGGCGGGCTGCTGGTGAGCTGCGACGCCGCCAGCGTCGACGAGGTCCTGCGTGTCTTCCGCGAGGACGGCTTCGCGCACGCGGCCGAGATCGGCGCGATGCAGGCAGGCAAGCCGCAGCTGCACGTCCTGTAGCCCGGGTGCAACCCGGGTCCGTCGCCCCTACGGCCGCCGCTTGCGCAACAACGCCCCCAAGCTCGGCGACGGCGCCGCATCCCCCTCGAGATACAGGCACACCAGCTTCAGGCGCCGGCTGCGCTTGCACACCGTGCGCAGCCCCAGCAGCAGCGGCACCGCGATCAAGGCGCCGGCGATGCCCCACAGCCAGCCCCACAGCATCACCGACAGGAACACCGACAGCGGCGCCAGCCGCAGCCGACGGCCCATCACCCACGGCGTGACGAAGTTGCTCTCCACCGCGTGCAGCGCGAGAAACGCCGCCGGCGGCGCCAGCACCATCGGGTCCATGCCGAAGCTCATGCTGCCGGCCAGCAGCAGCATGCCGGTCACCACCGCCGGGCCGAGATAAGGCACGAAGTTCATCACCGCGGTGACCGCGCCCCACAGCACCGGGTTGGGCAGGCCCATGAGCGCGACCGCCAGCCCCGTGAGCGTCCCCAGGCACAGGTTGATGAGGCTCATGGTGCCGAGGAACATGCCGATCTCGCGCTGGGCCTGGCGGATGCCGCCCAGCACCAGCGCCCGCGTGCGCCGGCGCGGCACGGCCTCGATGGTGCGCGATACCAACCAATGCTCCGAGGCGAGCAGGAAGTACAACAGGATCACCGTCGCCGCGGCCTGCAGCGCGAAGCCCAGCATCTGTCCCAGCACGACGCGGGTGAAGCTGAGCCCTTCGCTGGCGATGCGGTCGGCGATCGGGTCGGCTTGCGGCGGCGTCGCCGCAGCAGCGCGGCTGCGGCGGGCACCGGGCACCGTCTGCGCTTCGCGCCAGATGGCGCTTTTCACGCGCTGGGCCGAGTCGGCCAGCTGGCGCATCGTGGTGGGGGCACGGTCCCACCAGTCGGCCGCCGGGCCGGCGAGGACCGAGCCGATGCCCACCACCGTGGTCAGGGCCGCCACCACCACCACGGCGGCGCCGATCGCCTCGGGCACGCCCAGTCGCCGCAGCTGCCGCACCGGCGTCGAGAAGACGAAGGTGAGCGCCACCGCGATCAGCACCGGCAGCAGCAGCGGCTTGGCGGCCTGCAGCAGGAACACGACCGCCACCACCACCAGCGCCCGCAGCGCCCAGGACGACGCGGGCAGCCTCGGCTTGGTCAGCGGTGGCGGGTTGCTGGCGATGGCCATGATGTCGGCTCGCAAATCACACCCCGATACAGCAGCTTTCATGCCGCACGGAACAGTCGGGCACACCGAGTGCTCTCTGGAGAAGGCGGGCCTCGACCGCACGCCGCCGTCCATGATCGCCTTGTCCGACATCGGTCCCCGACTCTGGCAGCGCCTGCTCCATGCGCGCTGGCAGCCGTTGCGCGTGGGTGCGCTGGCGACTTCGCGCTGGCTGGACGAAAGCGGCCCGCAGCTGGGCGCCTCGATCGCCTTCTACACGATGTTCGCGGTCGCCCCGCTGCTGGTGGTGGCCATCGCCATCGCCGGCGCGGTGTTCGGCCCGCAAGCGGCGCGCGGACAGATCGTGCAGGAGATCGAGGGACTGGTGGGACCGGCCGCGGCACGCGGCATCGAGGCCATGGTCGAGTCGGCCTGGCTGCATCCGCACGGCGTGCTGGCCGCGGTGCTCGGCGTGGTCACGCTGCTGCTGGGCGCGAGCGGCGTCTTCGGCGCGCTGCGCCGGGCCTTGAACGCCATCGGCCGTGTCGCCCCCCTGCCCGCGATGTTCGGCACCCTGCTGCGCGCGCGGCTCATCGCCTTCGCGCTGGTGCTCGGCTTCGGTTTCCTCGCGGTGGCCTCGCTGCTGGTCAGCGCGACGGTCGCGGCGCTGGGCGCTTACCTGTCCGACCGCATGCCGGGCCTGGCGGAGCTCTTCGCCCTGCTCGACGTCGTCGTGTCGACCGGCGTTCTCGTGGTCGCCTTCGCCGCCTTGCTGCGCTGGCTGCCCGACGCGGCACCCAGTCGACGCGCAGTGTGGGTCGGGGCGGCCTGCAGCGCGCTGCTGTTCGCGATCGGCAAGCACCTGATCGGCCTGTACCTGGCGCGCGCCAGCGTGGCCTCCAGCTACGGTGCCGCCGGGTCCTTCGTGGTGGTGATGCTGTGGGTCTACTACTCGGCGCAGATCCTGCTGTTCGGCGCGGCGGTGGCGGCCACGCTGGACGCCCGCGACGGCGGAGACGCGGCGCCGCACCTGACCACGCCGGGGCAGCAGCGGGTGCCGCCGCCGACCTCGCTGGCGGAGGCGCGTGCACGGCGCAAGCCGACGCCTTCGAGCGGCGCGCGGCCGATCAGCGCGAGGAACAATCCTTGGGCGCGAGGGACGGTGAAGATCTTGCGGTTTCCCGGGGAGCGCGTTCGGAGGTAGCCCGGGTGCAACCCGGGAGCAGGCTTGATCGACGGACCCCGGGTTGCACCCGGGCTACTAGTGGCGTCGCGTCGGTCTGCCCGGCACAGTCTTCCCGGCAATCTCGTGCTCCTCGACCAGGGGCATCGGCCCCGTGGCCTCCGCCTCGCGCTGCCGGTCCTTCTCGGCATAGGCCTCGAGGCGGTTGTACAGCGTCTTCAGGCTGATCCCGAGGATGCGCGCCGCCGTGCGCTTGACCCCGCCGCATTGCTCCAGGGTGGCCATGGTCACGCGGCGCTCGACTTCCTCCAGCGGCGTCCCGACACGCACGACGATCAGGCCGCTCTGGTCTTCCGCGGCGATGGGCGCGGACTGCGTGGGCTCGCCGCCCTCGACCACGTTGTCGGCCAGGATGTAGGCGCGCTGCACGTAGTTCTTCAGCTCGCGCACGTTGCCGGGCCAGGTCATCTCGTACAGCCGGGCCAGCGCATCGGTGGAGAACGTCTTGTGCGTGCCCTCGGTGCGGTTGAGCTCGCGCAGGAACTGCTGGGCCAGCATCTCGATGTCGGTGCCGCGCTCGCGCAGGGGCGGCAGCGTGATGGGGAAGACGTTGAGCCGGTGATACAGGTCCTCGCGGAACTTGCCCTCGGTCACCGCCCGCTCTGGCGAGCGGTTGGTGGCGGCGATGATGCGCACGTCGGAGGGGATGGGCTCGGTGGTGCCCACGCGCACGAAGGTCCCGGTCTCGAGCACCCGCAGCAGCTTGACCTGCAGGTCCAGCGGCATCTCGGTCACTTCGTCGAGGAAGATGGTGCCGCCCTTGGCCTGCTCGAAGAAGCCGCGGTGCTGCCGGTCGGCGCCGGTGAAGCTGCCCTTCTCGTGGCCGAACAGCTCGCTCTCGATGAGGTTGGGCGAGATCGCGCCGCAGTTGATGGCGAGGAACGGGAATTTCTTGCGCCGGCTCAGGTCATGGATGGTCCGCGCCGCCAGTTCCTTGCCCGTGCCGCTGTCGCCGGTCAGCAGCACCGTGGCCGCCGTCGGCGCGACGCGGCCGAGCTTGTCGTACAGCGACTGCATCGGCGCAGAGTCGCCGAACATGTGGCCGAAGCGCCCGACGCGGCGCAGCTCCTCGCGCAGCTCGCCGATCTCGCTCTTCAGCTCGGTGGTCTGCGGCTGGCGGCGCAGGATGGCTCGCAGGCGCTCGACGTCGACCGGCTTGATGAGGTAGTCGCTCGCGCCGATGCGCACCGCCTCGATCGCGCTGTCCACCGACGCATGACCGGTGATCACCACCACCTCGGTCTGCGTCGGCGACTCGAGGTCGTGGACCAGGTCGGTCCCGCGGCCGTCGGGCAGTTGCAGATCGGTCAGCAGCACGTCGGGCGTCTGTCGAACCAGATGCGCGCGCGCATTGCGCAGCGAGTCGGCGGTGGCGACGGTGTAGCCCTCGGCCTGCACCACCTCCGACATCCAGCCGACCACGTCCGCCTCGTCGTCAACGATCAATGCATGAGGCATTGCGATGCTCCTGGCCTCGTGGACTGCCCGCATCAATTGCTGGCAACTTGTACAAATTGCCGGTCACGGGCGTGATGCTCCCTGCGACACGACAGCGCTTGCGCTGCGTCGGAGCAACCGGCAAGCCCGATGTGGCGATCAGACCGCGCGTGCCACTCGCGGGGCTTCGATCGGCGTCGCCATCGGCGCACGGACCGCGCGCGCTTGCGCCGATGGCGTCGCGACGGCGCCCTCGATCGCCTCGCGCACCGTTTCCACGACAGCGTCCCACGACGCGCGCGACACCGTGGCGAGCATGTCGCCGATGCGCTCGGCGCGCTTGCACGGCGTCTCGGACAGGGCCCAGCGGCACGACTCGATGAAGGCAGGCGCGTCGCGGGCGATGCGCACCACGTCGCCATGCATCGCGACCACGTCGGGCAAGGCGGTGCTCACGATCGGCTTTTCGGCGGCCATGTACTCGAGCGTCGTCGACGGGTTGAGAAAGCGCGTCGACTCGTCCAGCGCGAAGGGCAGAAGGCAGACGTCCCAGTCGGCGACGAGCTGGGGCAGCAGCGCATGCGGCTGGTCGCCCAGCCAATGGATGTTCGCCCGCTGCGGCAGCCGCGATGCCGCCATGCCCACGATCGGGCCGGCCATCACGATCTGCCAGTCCGGCTCGGCGTCGGCCAGGGCCGTCAACAGGTCCATGTCGATCCGGTCGTCGACGACGCCGAAGCACCCCAGGCGCGGCCCGGGGATGCGCCCCTGCACCTGCTCGGCACGCAGGATGAGCTCCAGCCGCGCGGCGCCCGCGCCCGGCGCATGCGCATGGGCGTCGACGGCGCCGGGCAGGCACATCACGTTCGGGTGGAGCGCCTGCTTGGCCTCGAACAACGCCGGGCCCGCGGTCAGCACCAGCTGCGCGCAGCGCAGCAGTGCCGCCTCGCGCTGGCGCATCTGGCGCGGCGCGCGACGATCGGCCGACAGCTCGTCGACGCAGTCGTAGATCACGCCACGCGGGTCGAGCTCGGCCACCAGCGGCAGCGCCATGGGCGTGCAGAACCACGCGAGCACCTCGGCGATGCCCTGCTCGCGCAGGTACTGCGCCAGCAGGGGCTGCAGCATCGGCAGCTGGTCGTCGTGGAAACCGGGCGCGGCGACCGGGGTGTGCGGCTGCAGCACCTCGACACCCGGCGCGGGGCGCCAGCGCTCGAGGCGCGCGGGTCCCTCGTCGTGCATGGGTTCCTCGACGAACACGACCGGAAGCTCGCGAGCCAGGCGCGACAGCAGCTGCTGGGGCCGTTGGCTGAAGAAGGTCCAGCGTCGATGCGAAAAGGCGATCAGGTGCATGGCGCGTCCGTCATTCCTTCTCGGACGACGAACGCGAGGACTTGCCCGAAGCCTGCGGGCGCGACTCCGATCCGGCCCGCTTGCCGCTGCCGGACGATGCGCCGCGTGCGGCGCCCCGTGCCTCGCTCTCTTCGCCTTCGGCGGGCATGCCCTTCTCTTCCATCAGCTGCTCGCGCTGCGCCATCATTTCCTCGAGCACGGTGTCCCATTCGGCGCCGGACTGGGTCAGCTGCGGGAACATCTCGCCCTCTTCCTCCTGGATGTGGTGGTTGAGGTATTCACCCAGCACCTTGAAGGTCGCGGCGAACTTCTCGTCGTCGGGACCCATGCCCTTGAGCTGCTCGATCAGCACCTTGGCCGTCATGTGCTCGACTTCGGCCTCGTCGATCAGGTCTTCCTCCTTGATCGCGCCGCGCGCGGCCGGGTAGAACAGCTGCTCCTCCAGCTCGGCGTGCACCTCGATCTCGGCGAGCGTCTGCGAGACCAGGGCCTGGCAGCTCTCCGGATCTTCCTGGGGATCGAGCTTCTCGAAATCCTTGAAGGCCTTCTTCACCTTCTTGTGGTCGGCCTTGAGCATGGCGGTGATCTTGTTCTTCGAGCCGCTGCCCGAGCTGCGTGAAGAGGAAGCGTTGCGAGTGGCCATGAGTGTCTCCTGTGTGGGGCTGCGTGCGACATGCACGCTCAGGGCGCCTTCGGCAAATCACATGCCCCTGCCACCGCGATCGACGCGGGCGGATGAAACAGCGCAGGAACTTCCTTTGCATGCGGAAACCTGTGGCAGCACTGTGTAATTCCTGCCATCCGTGCGGGCCGGTGCAAGCGCTTCACACCGTAGTGTCGGAGTGGCCTGCGTGCAGACGATGAAGAGGCGGGGCAGCGCCGCACTTGTTGCCGCAAATCGAACAAATTTCCCCCGCATCCGCGGGGGCAGATGCTGTGGGCGGCACGGCAATTTCCACGTGGTCGACGCAGCCGATACCGCGGGCCGGGCATGGCGCTCGCTCTGTCGGATGCTGCATCGCATCACCCTGCACTGCGCGTTCGAGCGGGCTGCAAGCGCCGCTGGCACAGGTGTTGCGTTCACTCGGGCTGGACGTGCCGCAGCGCGCCCACCCGCCCCGCTCATCGTGATGCGCTGAGTGGCCGCTGCTCCATCAATATCGAGAAGTACCCATGAATTCACCGGCGCTTCAGACACGGGTCGAACACCGACAACACCAAACCCTCACCCCCAGACTGCAACACGCTGTACGACTGTTGCAACTCTCCTCGCTGGACTTCGCCCAGGAAGTGCTCGACGCGATGGGCAAGAACCCGTTCCTCGAGATGGAGGAGCCCAACGCCGAATCACAGGCCGCGGCATCGGATGGTGCCGATGGCGAAGGCTCCGCGACCGCGCCCGAAGCCACGCCCGCCGACGCCGCCTCCAGCGCCGCAGACGCCGACACCACCTGGGAGCGCGAGAGCTGGCAGACCACCGGCGGCAGCGGCAGCTCGGCCAACAGCACGGGCGACTCCGACGGCGTGATGGAGATGGTTGCCGCCGACATCGACCTGCGCCAGCACCTGCACGGCCAGGTCAACGTGATGCCGCTCAGCGACCGCGACCGCGCGCTGATCGGCGCGGTGATCGAGTCGCTGGACGATGACGGCTATCTGCGCCTGCCGCTGGACGAGCTGGCGGCCATGGTCGAGTTGGACCCGCCGGTCGATGAGTGCGAGATCAACACCGCGCTCAAGCTGGTGCAGTCGCTCGATCCCTGCGGCGTGGGCGCGCGCAGCGTGTCCGAGTGCCTGCTGCTGCAGCTCGAATGCATCGACGATCCAGTCGACCGCGAGCTGGCGCGCCGCATCATCGGCGAGCAGGTCGACAAGCTGGCGCAGCGCGACATCCCCGGCCTGGCGCGGCTGTTCGACCGCGAGCCGGCGCACATCGAGGCGGTGTGCGAGCGCATCCGCCATCTCGACCCGCGGCCCGGCTGGCGCTTCGGCTCGTCGCACGTTCACTTCGTGGTGCCCGACGTGATCGTCAAGAAGATCCGCGGCCAGTGGAGCGCGCAGCTCAACCCGGCGGTGGTGCCGAAGGTGCGGCTCAACCGCGTCTATGCCGAGCTGTTCCAGCAGCACCGCAACTCCAAGCATGCGGAGCTGGCGGCGCACCTGCAGGAGGCCCGCTGGACGGTGCGCAACGTCGAGCAGCGCTTCTCCACCATCCTGCTGGTCGCCGAAGCCATCCTGAAGCGGCAGCGCCACTTCCTCGAGTACGGGCCGCTGGCCATGAAGCCGCTGGGCCTGCGAGAGATCGCCGACGAGGTCAAGCTGCATGAGTCGACCGTCTCGCGCGTGACCAACAACAAGTACATGGCCACGCCCTCGGGCGTCTACGAGCTCAAGTACTTCTTCTCGCGCGCCATGCCCACGGCCAGCGGCGGCGCCTGCTCGGCGACCGCGATCCGCGGGGTGATCCAGGACATGATCGCCGGCGAGAGCCCGCTCGATCCCTTGTCGGATGCCGAGATCGCACGCCAGCTCGCGCGGCAGGGGCTGACGGTGGCGCGCCGCACGGTGACCAAGTACCGGCAGATGCTGAAGGTGCCGGCGGTGGAGCGGCGGCGCAAGCACGTGTAGCCCGGGTGCAACCCGGGATCGCGGTGGCCACGGGGTCCCGGGTTGCACCCGGGCTACTTGTTGCGCCGGGCCCGCGTGGGCTTCGGATGCTCGCCCTACTTCCTCACCGGCCCAGGCGTCGCCGCGTGCTCGCTGGCCTTCGGCGCCTTCGCATCCCGCGCCCCCGCCGGACCGTTCGCATCGCGCAGCTGCTGCAGCACCTTCTCGCAGCCGCCCGCATGCTCCTTGTCGCCCGGGTCGAACAGCGCGATCAGCGCGGCCAGCGGATGCACCGAGGCCAGCACGGCCGCCAGCCCGACCTTGGTCGCGAGCTTCTTGGTGTCGAGCCCGATCTTGGGCGCGCTGAAGCTGCCCTCGATGCGCACCGGCGAGCGCAGCGTCAGCGGGCTGGTGTCCTTGGGCTTGGTGATCAGCGTCAGGTCCAGCTTCTCGTCGGCCAATGACACCGACCCGGCGATGAACAGGGTCGAGTCGCCGGTGTCGATCAGCCCCACCTCCGGCACGAAGATGCCGTCGCCCGCCTTGGCGCGCACCGCCGCGCAGGTGATGGGCAGGCGCTCGTCGCCCTTGATCAGGATGCCCAGCGCCTCTGCGAGGTCGATGCCCGCACCCTCGACCACCAGGTGCGAGATCGACCCGCTGCGGATCCACGCCTGCACCGTGCCCGACAGCGACCCGATCAGCCGTGCCGTCGACTTGCCGTGGCCCTGCAGCTGCGCATGCCCGCCGAGCCGACCGCTGATGTAGCCCACCGGCTGCCCGGACGGCTTGATCTCCTTCGAGGTCTTGTTGCGCGGACGCAGCCATTGCTCCAGCTCGATGCCCGCCCAGCGCAGGTCGCCGGTCCACAAGGGCTGCGGCGGATTGCCGTCCAGGCCGACGACGCCGCGGATCTCGCCGCCGGCCGCGCGCGCCACCAGGTTGGCGATCTTCAGCACGCCGCCGTTCAGGCTCAGGTCGCCCTGCAGGGGCTCCAGCGGCTGCGCGAACAGCGTGCCGAGTTCGGCGCGCTGCAGGCGCACCTTCACGTCGGCGTTCATCGCCTTCAACGAAGGAATGTCGAACTCGCGCTGCGGCAGCACCTTCCCGGCCGGTGGCCGCGGGTTTGCCGGCGCCTCGTGCGGCGCACCGAAGGCCGGCAGCAGGTCGGCCAGGACCATGCGCGAGCCGGTCAGCTCGCCGCTCAGCAGCGGCACCGGGTGGCTGCGGTCGAAGCGGAAGTCGCCGCCGAGCCGGCTGTCGCCGACGTCGAGGCCGGCGCTGCGCAGCGTCCACACCTCGCCCGACTTGCCGAGCCGGCCCTTGAGCGTGAAGGGCGCGGTGGTGGGCAGGGTCACGCCGATCGCGTCGCCGACCTTGCCCAGCGACACGCCGGACAGCGCGGCCTGTCCGTCCAGGCCCTTGAGGCCGATGATGTCGGTGCCGGTCCCGTCGAAGGCGAACTTCGCGTCCGGCGCCTGCAGCCGGATGGTGAGCGGCACGCGCGCGGAGTCGTCGCGCGCCACCAGCGGCAGCACGCCCGACGAGGTGACCCGGAACTCGAACGGCCGCTGCTCGTGCTTGCCGTTGCCGGTGATGACGACGCCCGGGTGCGCGTCGCCGCCCGTCTTCTCGCCTTCGGTGGTCGTCACTTGCGCATCCAGGGCCAGCTTGGTCACGTCGTCGCGCAGGCCGACCCGGCCGCTGCGGACCACCAGCTCATCGAAGCGCGGCAGCGACAGCGGTGGCGCCTTCGCACCGGCCTGCGGCGGCGCGCCGAAGGTCCAGTTGGCGCGGCCGTCGGCCAGACGCTTGAGCGACGCATCGACCTGCCCGAAGCGCAGCGACCGGATGTGCAGCGGCTCGCTCGTCTCCTCGTCCTTGTCGCGCAGCGCCCGGCGGACCGTGGCATAGGGCAGCTCGAGCCAGGCGTCGCGTGCCGCGACGAGGTCGCCGGCGAACGCCGGGTCGGCCAGCGGCCCTTGGGGCGGACCGATCCGCAAGGTGTCGGTGGCCACCCGGATGGCGCCGAGCAGCCTGAGCGAGAAGGCGTCGCCGAAACGGACCTCGCGATGCAGGCGTTGGCTGGCCTGGTTCTCCAGCGGTCCCTTCAGGAACGGCCATCCGCGCCACTCGCACACGCCCACGGCGGCGACCAGCAGCACAACGATGCCCAAGGGCCAAGCCGCCTTGCGCCAGCGCGCGCGTGAGGTGGGAGTCATGCATCTTCCCCAGAGCCCTGCTGCTCCATGGCGGCAATCGATGTGCCGCGGGCGGCACGGGGCTTGCAGAAACGGGGATGGGAGTCCGCCGCCCCAGGGCGAGCGGGCGCGAGCGCACCGAGGGGTCATGGAAGTCCCGTGTGTAAAAACTGCCTTGCCGGCGCAGCGCGGCCTGCGATCGGCGGAACGCGTTGCTAGACTCGCCGTCCAGGACGCGGCACAGCGTCCGGCACCGACACTGCACAGCCTTCGTCGAGTCGGGTTGGGGACCTTCGCATGTCATCTCCCGGAGCGGGCCCGGAACCGGTTCGCTGGAGCGCCGCGATGAGCCAGGCGGCGCGCACCTCGTTGCGCCGAAAGGTGATGATCGTGGTGCTCACGACCACCTGCGTCGCGCTGCTGCTCAGCGCCACGGCGCTGCTCATCTACGAGCTGCGCGGCTACCAGAAGTCGTGGATCGCCGACCTGAACACGCAGGCCCGCATCATCGCGTCGGCCAGCGGCCCCGCCCTCGCCTTCGACGATCCCAAGGTCGCCGCCGAGAACCTCGCGCTGCTGGAGCTGCGACCGCAGATCACCGCGGCGGCCGTCTACCGTGCCGACGGCCGGCTGTTCGCGAGCTACGTCCATCCCGGCGCCACCGAGGCCCTGCCCGAGCGCGCGGGCCCGCCCGACGTGGTGATCCACGACGACAGCATCGAGCTCACCCAGGCGATCCACGAGAACAAGGAGCTGATTGGCGCGGTGTACATCCGTTCGCGCTTCAATGTGCTGGGGCGCCTGGTCGACTACCTGCTCATCCTGTCGGCGGTGATGCTGACCAGCCTGGTGCTCGCCGCCCTGGTGACGTCGCGCCTGCAGGCCAGCGTCACTGCGCCCATCCTCGAGGTGGCGCAGGTGGCGCGCAACGTCCTCACGCGGCGCGACTTCTCGCTGCGCGCGCCCAAGACCTCCGAGGACGAAGTGGGCGTGCTCGTCGACGCCTTCAACAACATGCTCGAAGAGGTGGGCAAGCGCACCGAGGCACTGGAGCAGTCGAACAACCACCTGTCGGTCGAGATGGCCGAGCGTCATCGCGCCGAAGAGGCCTTGCGCGCGGCGGCGCGCACCAAGGACCAGTTCCTCGCGACGCTGGCGCACGAGCTGCGCAACCCGCTCGCGCCCATCACCAACGCGGTCGAGATCCTGCGCCGCGCGGGCTCGGACAATCCGGCGCAGCGGCGCGCGCTCGAGATCATGGCGCGCCAGGTGCAGCAGATGGTGCGGCTGATCGACGACCTGCTCGACGTGTCGCGCATCAGCACCGGCAAGGTGCTGCTGGACATGAGCCGCGTCGACCTGATCGCGGTGCTCAACAGCGCGGTGGAGATCGCCTCGCCGGGCATCGAGGCGCGCCGGCACAAGCTCTCGCTGGACCTGCCGCCCGCGCCGGTGTTCGTGCACGGCGACGCGACCCGGCTCGCGCAGGTGTTCGCCAACCTGCTGAACAACGCTTCCAAGTACACCGGCGAAGGCGGGCGCATCGGCGTGCGCCTGGACGAGGCGGCCGACGAGGTCGTCGTGCGCTTTACCGACAGCGGCGTGGGCATCGCGCCGGACAAGCAGGACAGCATCTTCGAGATGTTCGTGCAGATCGAGCAGCCGGCCGAGCGCGGCACCAAGTCGGGCCTGGGCGTCGGCCTGACGCTGGCGCGCCAGCTCATCGAGCTGCATGGCGGCAGCATCGCGGTGCGCAGCGATGGCCTGGGCGCCGGCTCCGAATTCATCGTGCGGCTGCACCGAGGCGACCTGCCGCCGGCGCGGCCGCCCGAGCCTGCCCCCATCGCCGAGCCCATCGCGCGTCACCAGGTGCTGGTGGCCGACGACAACGTCGACTTCGCCAACAGCCTGCACAGCATCCTCGAGTCGCTGGGGCAGAGCGTGACGGTGGTGCACGACGGCTTCGCCGCCCTCGAAGCCGCCGGCCGCCTGCGCCCGGACTTCGTCTTCCTGGACATCGGCATGCCGGGCCTCACCGGCTACGAGGTCGCCGAGCGCCTGCGGCGCCAGCCTGCCACCTGCGACGCGGTGATCGTCGCCATCACCGGCTGGGGCCAGGACAAGGACCGCGAGCGAGCGCGCGAGGCGGGCTTCGACGAGCACCTCGTCAAGCCGGCCAACGTGCGCGACCTGATCCGGCTGCTGCGCGCCGGCGCGCCGGCCGCCGTGAAATAGCAGGCACGCCGTTTGCCCCGAGTGCGCCACGTACTCGTTCAGGAACCTTCGATGCAAACACAAGCCGCGCGCCTGCTGAGCCCGGAGTCGCTGCACCAGGAGAGCGAGAGCCGGTTCCGACTGGTTGCCGATTCGGCGCCCGTGATGATCTGGCTGGCCGGTCCCGACAAGCAGTTCGAGTGGTTCAACAAGCCGTGGCTCGCCTACACCGGCCGCACCCTCGAGCAGGAGCAAGGGGCCGGCTGGCTCGACTGCGTGCACATCGAGGACCTGGAGCGCTGCGCCGGGATCTACCACACCAGCTTCGATGCGCGGCAGCCCTTCACCATGGACTTCCGCATGCGCCGCCACGACGGCACCTACCGCTGGATCATGGCCACCGGCGTGCCGCGCCATTCACCCGACGGCGGCTTCCACGGCTACACCGGCAGCTGCGTCGACATCCACGAGCGCAAGGAGCTCGAGGAGCGCCTGGCCGAGCGCACGCGCGCGCTTCGACTGGCCGACCGGCGCAAGGACGAGTTCCTCGCGATGCTCGCGCATGACCTGCGCAACCCGCTCGGGCCCATCACCAACGCGGTCGCCATCCTCGAGCGCATGGAGCGCGGCCTGCCGGAGGTCGCACCGGTGCGCCAGATCATCGAGCGGCAGCTCGAGCAGCTCAAGCGCGTGATCGGCGACATGCGCGACGTCACGCGCATCACGCAGGCCAAGGTCGAGCTGCACATGGAAGCGCTGCCGGTCAACCAGCTGGTGAGCCAGGCGGTCGACGCGTCGCAAGGCCTGCTCGACGGTCGCGGCCACCGGCTGCAGCTCGAGCTGCCCGAGGCGCCCCTGGTGGTGTGGGGCGATCCGGCACGGCTCGCGCAGGCGCTGGGCCACCTGCTGTGCAACGCCGGCAAGTTCACGCCGATTCCCGGCATCGTCCGGGTGCGTGCGCGCGCCGACGGGCCGATGCTGCGCGTCGAGGTCGAGGACAACGGGCAAGGCATCTCGCCCGACTTCCTTCCGCATGTGTTCGAGCCCTTCGCACAGGAAATCCAGTCGACGCCGCGGACCCACAACGGCCTGGGCGTCGGACTCACCATCGCCAGGCGGCTGGCGCAGCTGCATGGCGGCGACATCACGGCCGCCAGCGACGGGCCGGGCCGCGGCGCGCGGTTCGTGCTGAGCCTGCCGCTGCACGGCAACGAACAGAACTCGTAGCCCGGGTGCAACCCGGGACCCCGCCGCAATCCCGGGTTGCACCCGGGCTACCGAGACGGCCAGGAATGACGCTTGCCCAACCAGTGCATCGACCACAGTTTGGAGACTCTCATGGGCAAATACGTCATCGGATGGCTGCTGGGCGTGCCGGCGATCGTGCTGGTCATCCTCTACCTGTTCTTCCACTGACGAGGGACGCGTCGTGACCACCGATCCGCACAAGCCGCGCGGCAGCGAGCATCGTCCCAGCGGCACCGAGAGCAAGGACGAGCGGCGGGCCGATCCGGCCGGCAAGCGCACGCGCTCAGGCTCGACCTACGGCGACTGGACGCCCGCGCATGGACAGGCGCATCAGCTCGACGATCGCGACCAGGACCCGATCGAGCGCGACTTCGAGGTCGGCGCGAGCGACCCGATGCACATCCCGCCCGAGCCGGGCGGGCCGCGCCCGCGCTCCGACCGGGGGCAAAGCGGCAGCACCCAGACCGGCGTGTTGGGCGAGCCCGAGCAGACGCCCGAGCGCGAGCCCAAGCCGCAGGCCGACGAGTCGGCGGCGGTGGAGTCGAACCGCAACAAGAGCTTCGATACCACCCACGTGCACTCCGGCACCACGGTGCGCAAGGTCTGAGCCAGGAATGACCCGGACCGGCCCCGGGCTTTTCCCGGGCACGTCGGTTGCCGCTTTCGAGCACGGACCACTTGTGGAAAGGTGACTCCATGCGAACCGACCTGCTCCTGGTGGCGAGCGCCGTGATGCTCGCCGCCTGTTCCCATTCACCCCCCAGCAACGAGCCGCTGGGCGTCAGCCGCACCGCCATCGAGATCGCGCGCGCCTCGGGCGCCGACGACCCGTCGGTCGGCGAGATGACGCTCGCGCAAGACAAGCTCGCCCAGGC
The DNA here is from genome assembly GCA_036377015.1 of Piscinibacter sp. Classification (GTDB taxonomy): domain Bacteria; phylum Pseudomonadota; class Gammaproteobacteria; order Burkholderiales; family Burkholderiaceae_C; genus Albitalea. The sequence goes on from DASUZE010000091.1 coordinate 90,056, forward strand.
GGAGGTCGCCGCCCGCGCCAACGACAAGGTCAAGGCGCGCCGCCTGTCCGAGCAGGCCGCGATCGACGCGCAAGTCGCGCGCTCGCGCATCGCCGCCGAGAAGTCGCGCAAGGCCGCGGCCGAGATCGACGCCAGCCTCGCCGCCCTGCGCGAGGAAATGACGAGGAGCCAGCCATGACAGCCCGTCGCATCCTGTGGGGCGGCATCACCGCCATCGCCCTGGCCGCCTGCTCCAGCGTGCCCGACCGCAGCCAGGCCCTGGACGATGCGCGCCGCGTCGTCGACCAGGCCAGTGCCAGCAGCGAGGTGAACCGCTACGCGCAAGCCGAGCTCGTGCGTGCGCGCGAGGCCATGTCGCGCGCCGACCGCGCCTGGAGCGACAAGGCCGACAAGGACGAGGTCGGCCACCTCGCCTACCTGGCGGCGCAGAACGGGCAACTCGCGCTGAACCTCGCGGCGCAGCGATCGGCCGATGCGCGCATCGAGACGGCCGGCACCGAGCGCGAGCGACTGCGTGCCGACATCCGCACCCGCCAAGCCCAGCGCGCCCAGGCCAACGCCCAGGTGGCGCAGGCCCAGGCCGAGTCGGCACGCGCCGATGCGCAGTTCGCGCAGACCCAGGCGCAGAACGCCCAGGCCGTGGCCGCGGCGGAGAGCGAGCGCGCCAACCGGCTGCAGCGCGAGCTGGTGGAGCTGCAGGCCAAGCCCACCGACCACGGCATGGTGCTGGTCCTGCAGGACGTCCTGTTCGACGTCGGGCAGGCCTCGCTCAAGTCCGGCGCCCAATCGAAGCTGGACCAGCTCGCCGCGGTGCTGAAGAACCACCCCGAGCGTCGCGTGATGGTCGAAGGCTTCACCGACAGCACCGGCAACGCCGAAAGCAACCTGCTGTTGTCGCGCGCCCGCGCCGAGGCGGTTCGCGCCTCGCTGATGGCGCGCGGCATCGGCGCCGATCGCATCGACGTGCGCGGCAACGGCGAGGCCCGGCCCGTGGCGAGCAACGCCACGCAGGCCGGCCGCCAGCAGAACCGGCGGGTCGAAGTGGTGTTCTCGGACGAGCGCGGCCGCTTCGCCACGATGTAGCCCGGGTGTGACCGGGACCGCGGCGTCAGACCGGATTGCGATTCGGATCGGCGCTGCGGGTGGCCTCGTCCACGTCGGTGGTCACCAGCGGATCGGGCCCGAGCTGGGCACCGGTCGTCGGCAACGCGCCGCCCTCGCCTTCCCAGATCTGCACCGGTTCGGGCTTGGGCTTGGCGTGCACGGTCGCGCGACGCCGCTGCGACTCGCGCCGCATGGACAGCAGGGTGCCGGTGGCCAGCGCCAGCACCGCGAAAGAGAAGAGTCGGTTCGCCATGGAGTCACCTCGAGAGATCTGCTGGCGAAGATCGAGCAAGGTGTGTGCCCGTCAGCGTCAGACCATCTGCTCGGGCCTCACCCAGCGATCGAAGTCGTCGGCCGGCACGCCCATGGCGACCGCGGCCTCGCGCAGCGTGCTGCCCTCGGCATGCGCCTTCTGCGCGATCTTGGCGGCACGGTCGTAGCCGATGTGCGGCGCGAGCGCCGTCACCAGCATCAGCGAGCCGGCCACCAGCTGGGCGATGCGCTCGCGGTTGGCCTCCAGGCCGCGCACGCAGTACACGTCGAAGCCGTGGCTCGCATCAGCCAGCAGGCGGACGCTTTGGAGCAGGTTGTGCGCGATCAGGGGCTTGTAGGTGTTGAGCTCGAAGTGACCTTGCGCGGCGCCCAGGCTCAGTGCCACGTCGTTGCCCATCACCTGGCAGCAGGCCATGGTGAGCGCCTCGCACTGGGTCGGGTTGACCTTGCCCGGCATGATGGAGCTGCCCGGTTCGTTCTCGGGCAGCGACAGCTCGCCGATGCCGCTGCGGGGACCCGAGGCGGCCAGGCGCAAGTCGTTGGCGATTTTGGTGAGCGCGGTGGCCGTGGTCTTCAGCGCACCGTGCAGCGCCACCAGCGGCTCGTGGCCGGCCAGCGCGGCGAACTTGTTGGGCGCGCTGACGAACGGCAGGCCCAGCGACTCGGCCAGGCGCGCGGCGACACGCGCGCCGAACTCGGGATGCGTGTTCAGCCCGGTGCCGACCGCCGTGCCGCCCAATGCGAGCTCGTGGACCTGCGGCAGCGCGGCGTTGACCGTCGCGATGGCCTGGCCCAGCTGGGCCTCGTAGCCCGAGAACTCCTGGCCCAGGGTCAGCGGCGTGGCGTCCTGAAGGTGGGTGCGGCCGATCTTCACCAAGTCGCGGTAGGTGCCGGCCTTGGCTGCCAGCTCGGCGCGCAGCTCCGACAGTGCCGGCAGCAGGCGGCGCGCCACCGCCACCGCGGCGGACACGTGCATGGCGGTCGGGAACACGTCGTTGGACGACTGGCCCATGTTGACGTGGTCGTTCGGGTGCACCACGCGCTCCTTGCCGCGTCCGCCGCCCAGGGCCTGCGAGGCCAGGTTGGCGAGCACCTCGTTCATGTTCATGTTGCTTTGCGTGCCGGAGCCGGTCTGCCAGACCGCGAGCGGAAACTCGGCGTCGTGACGGCCGGCCAGCACCTCGTCCGCGGCGCCTTCGATGGCCTGGGCGAGCTTCGGATCGAGCAGCCCCAGCTCGCGGTTCACCTGGGCGCAGGCGCGCTTGATCGCCGCCAGGGCGGTCACCAGCTCGGGCGGCATGCGCTCGGTGGAGATGCGGAAATGCTCGAGCGAGCGCTGCGTCTGCGCGCCCCACAGGCGGTCGGCGTCGACCTCGATCGGGCCCATGGAATCGACTTCGATGCGCTTGGACATGTGATGTGATCCTCCGGTGGCGGGCGCGTCGGCACGAATGGACGACCCCGTGTCATTTTTCCCCTGCGGCAGCAGCGGCGCGGCGCCGCGAGTCGTGGCAAGGCCCGCAGGAATGCCATTTGCCGAGGTCCATCCTCAACCCGACCTGCGGACCCCATCGTGCCCATGCCTCTTGACGACGACCTCCCCGCATCATGTCCCCGCGCGCCGGTGCACACGGTGCTTTACGTCGAGGACCATCCCGTCAACGTGGTGCTGATGGAGGCGCTTTTCCGGCGCCGTCCGGGTGCGCGGCTGCGCGTGGCGACCTCCGGCGAGGACGGCTTGCGCGCAGCGCTCGAAGAGCGACCCGACCTGCTGCTGCTGGACCTGCGCCTGCCCGACTGCCGCGGCAACGAGCTGCTGCAACGCCTGCGCGCGCTGCCGGGCCTGGCCGAGGTGCCGGCGGTCGCCGTGACGGCCGAGGACACGGGCGACCTGGCCGCCCAGGGCTTCGCCGAGGTCTGGCACAAGCCCATGGACCTGGGCTACACGCTGGTCCGGCTGGACCGCCTGCTCGAGCGGCCCGCCCCGTCCGCGCAGGCCCGGGTCCGCATCCACCCGGCGTTGCCGACGCCGATTCCGTTCCCACTTCGCATGGAGCAATGACATGGGTACTCCTGCCGACAAGGCCAAGAGCGGCCAGGTGCAAGGCGAAGGCGACTATGTCGCCGGCCGCCACTACGACAAGGCGCAGCGCGACTTCGTGAAGTCGGGCAAGGTCGAGGAAGGCGCCCGCAAGGCGCAGCCCGACGACCCGGCGCAGGCCTCGGAGATGAGCGAGGCCGAGCGCACCGGCAAGTCGCACTCGAAGGGCGAGGCGCCCGCCGACCTCAAGCGCAAGAACAAGCAGAATCGCTGAAGCGCCGGCAACCCAGCCACCTTCTTCACCGGCAGCGCACGCGTCGCGTGTGGTGGCCGCCATCGTGCCCGTGCTTTTCGACATCACGCATACCACCGAGTACCGCTACGCCAAGCCGGTCGAGCTGGGCGAGCACCGGCTCATGTTCCGGCCGCGCGAGAGCCACGACCTGCGCGTGCTCGCGACCGACCTCGCGGTCGAGCCGGCAGCGACCGACATCCGGCTGATCCAGGACGCCTACTCGAACTCGATCGCCCTGGTGAAGCCGCAGTCGCCTTCGGAGCATCTCAAGTTCAGCTGCACCTTCACCGTCGAGCACACCGGCGAGCGGGCCCTGGACCTGCCGATGACCCCGGGCGCCGAGACCTACCCCTTCGAGTACTCCGCCGAGGACCGGCTGGTGCTCCAGCACTTCATCACGCCCTTCTACGACGCCGACGACACGCTGATGGCCTGGGCACGGCAGTTCATCCGCACCGACGGGCCCACCGAGAGCCGCCAGCTGCTGGTCGACATGACGCGCCACATCCGCGACACCATGACCTACCAGCCGCGCGACGAGGAAGGCGTGCAGGCGCCGGGCGAGACGCTGGCGCTGAACGCCGGCACCTGCCGCGACTTCGCGACGCTGATGATCGAGGCGGTGCGCCGGCTGGGCTACGCGGCTCGCTTCGTGTCGGGCTACGTCTACACGGCGGGGGCCGAGGCGCAGGCCGAGGGGCAGCAGAGTGCGCCGGGCGCGACCCATGCGTGGCTGCAGGTCTACCTGCCGGGTGCCGGCTGGATCACCTTCGACCCGACCAACAACCTGATCGGCGGCACCGACCTGATCCGGGTGGCGTACGCGCGGCACGCGAGCTTCGCGTCGCCGGTCAGCGGGACCTGGGTGGGCGCGCCGACCGATTACGTCGGCATGACGGTCGAGGTGACCGTGGTCAAGCGCTAGCCCGGGTGCAACCCGGGGTTCGTCGGTGTGACCTGGCCCCGGGTTGCACCCGGGCTACTCCGTTTCCGTATGCCCGTTGCCGTTGCCGGCCGCGCGCTCCGGCACCGTCGAATACTCCTTCAGCCGGTTGTAGAGCGTCTTGAGGCTCACCCCCAGCGTCGCGGCCGTCTTCTCCTTGTGCCGCCCGAAATACTCCAGCGTGGCCAAGGTCACCTGGCGCTCGATCTCCGACAACGGCGTGCCGACGCGGATCTGCAGCACCGGAGCGCCGGTCATCACCGGCAGGGGCGCATCGGTGCTGGGCAGGCATTCGTCGACGATGGTGGTGTCGGGCGCCATGACGTAGGCGCGGTGCACGATGTTGCGCAGCTCGCGCACATTGCCCGGCCAGCGGTAGCTCTGCAGCCGCGCCAGCGCCGCCGGCGCGAAGTGCTTGACCTGGCCTTCGCGGCGCGAGATCTCGTCGAGGAAGTGCTCGGCGATCAGCGGGATGTCTTCGTTGCGCTCGCGCAGCGGCGGCAGGTGGATCGGGAACACGTTCAGGCGGTACAGCAGGTCCTCGCGCAACTTGCCGGCCTGCACCGCCTCCAGCGGGTTGCGGTTGGTGGCGGCGATCATGCGCACGTCGGTCTCCTGCACCTGCGTGGAGCCCACGCGCATGAAGGTGCCGGTCTCGAGCACGCGCAGCAGCTTGACCTGCAGGTCCAGCGGCATCTCGGTGATTTCGTCGAGGAACAGCGTCCCGCCGCTGGCGCGCTCGAAGAAGCCCTGGTGCTGGCGGTCGGCGCCGGTGAAGCTGCCCTTCTCGTGACCGAAGATCTCGCTCTCGATCAGGTGCGGCGAGATCGCGCCGCAGTTCACCGCCAGGAAAGGCTTGGAGCGCCGGCGGCTCAGGTCGTGGACGGTGCGGGCGACGACTTCCTTGCCGCTGCCGCTCTCGCCGGTGACGAACACGGTGACGGCCGTGCCGGCCACGCGCAGGATCTGCTCGTACACCCGGCGCATGCCGGCCGACTTGCCCCACAGCAGGCCGAAGTGGCCTTCCTGCTCCAGGCTGGACTGCAGGCTGTCGGCTTCGGCGCGCAGCGTGGACGGCTTGGTCACCCGCGACAGGATGCCGTGCAGCTGCTTCATGTTGACCGGCTTGACCAGGTAGTCGGCCGCTCCCAGGCGCAGCGCCTGGATGGAGGTCTCGAGGCTGGCGTGGCCGGTGATCAGGACCACTTCCGTGTTCTGCAGGCCCTTCGCGTCTTCGAACAGCTGCATCCCGTTGCCGTCGGGCAGCATCAGGTCCAGCAGGATGATGTCGGGCTCCTGCAGCGCGAGCTGCTTGCGAGCGTCGCGCAGCGAGGCCGCAGTGGCCACGCTGAAGCCTTCTGACGATATCAGCGCCGCCATCATCTCGGCGGAGTCCGCTTCATCGTCGACTACCAATGCGTGCGGCATTGCACTTCCTCCTTGGGGTCCGGGGTCGGTTACTGCTCTGGTGCCCTAGACGCGCGCTCCTGCCTGCAAGACCTGGCGCGCGAAGTGAAGCCTGGAGAGCCGTGGTCCCAACCTCCGGTACTCGGTGGCGGCCGGTGGCCGCCGTGGTGTGGAAATCAGTTCGAAGCCGCGCAGGGCGATCGGCTTCGGCGAAGAACCATTATGTGCGATCGGCTCTGGGCCATCCAGCTGTAAAGGCCTGTATCCACACGGTACGAGGTGCAACGCGAGCACTGGTTTTCCCGTGGTTCGCGGCACCCGCGGCGATATCATGCAGCGCCGTTTCGCCCGCCGTCTTCTTCGAATCACGGCATCCACAAGAACATGCTGCCGAGGTGCCGTTGAAGCGGTGGTTGTCCCGCATCGTCCAGGAGCCGTTCGCCCGTCGCGCGATCGCCGCGCGCAAGGCCGCGCTCCTGCCGAGCGCCGCACCGCGGCCGTCGGCCACCGAGGCCTGGCTGCGGGGCTCGATGTGGGCGGCGGCCATCCTGCCGGCCGCGATGTTCGCCATCGCCGCGGTGCAAAGCCACCGCAACGCCGAGGAGCAGGCCAGGGCCCGCATCGAGCATGCGGTGCGCATCGCCAACGAGCATGCACTGCGGGTGCTGCAAAGCCATGCCCTGGCCTTCGACCGGGTGACCGAAGACGTCGCCGGCCTGAACGACGCCGAGGTGCTGCATGAGCGCGAACGCATCCACCTGCGCCTGCGCCAGATCGTCGATCGCGTTCCGGCGCTCAAGTCGCTGACGGTGTGGGGCCGCGACGGCCGCCTGCTGGTGAGCAGCGACACCCGCGTGGCGGCGGGCAGCCTGTCGGCCCTCGACCGCGACTTCTTCCTCGGCGCCGCCCAGCCCGAGGGAAGCGGCTACTACTTCTCGGAACTGCCCGACGCCCAGGAGTGGACCGGCCAGCTGCTGATGGTGAGCCACCGGCGCCTGGATGCCGGCGGCCGCTTCGCCGGCGTGGTGGCGGCGGCCCTGCGCCCGTCGTACTTCTTCGAGTTCTACACCGAGCTGGGCCGCACCGAAGGCGGCATGTCGATCTCGCTGTTCCGCGACAACGGCGCCGTCATCACCCGCATGCCGCGGACCGCCCAGACGGTGGCCTCGGCACCGCAGGGCGGCCGCATGATGCGGCGTGTCGCCGCCGGCGACCGCTCCGGCATGTTCGACCTCGTCTCGCCGGTCGACGGCGTGCGCCGCCTGGTGGCCTTTCGCCGCATCAGCGACACGCCGCTGTACACCTCGGCCGCGATGGACCACGAGGTCGTGCTCGCGCAGTGGCGCTCCACCTTGTGGCTGCTCGGGGGCTTCACCTTCCCGATGACGCTGGCGCTGGTGGTCATCGCCCGGGTCGCCTGGCGGCGCACGCGGCGAGAGCACGCGGCCCTGCGCGAGCTCAACGCCGAGGCCGACAAGCGGCTGAAGGCCGAGGCGGCGCTGCGCCAGGCGCAGAAGCTGGAGGCCATGGGCCACCTCACCGGCGGCGTGGCGCACGATGTGAACAACCTGCTCATGGTGGTCAACAACAACGCCCACCTGCTCGAGCGCATGGGCCGCGGCGGCGACCTGTCGGCGCCGATCGCGTCGATCAAGCGGGCGGTCGAGGCGGGCTCCCGCCTCACCCGCCAGCTGCTCGCGTTCTCGCGCCGCCAGGCCTGGCACGCCGAGGTGATCGACCTGCGCCGCTGGCTGCCCTCGGTGGTCGACCTGCTGCGCCACACGCTCACCCGCGAGATCCAGCTCGCCTTCGACGTCGCGCCCGACGCGCCGGCGGTGGAGGTCGACGCGGCCGAGCTGGAGCTGGCGCTGATCAACCTGGCCATCAATGCGCGCGACGCCATGCCCCAAGGCGGCGAGCTGCGCATCGCCGTCACCCGGGCCGGCCCCAACGAGCGCCTGCCGCCCGGCGAGTACGTGCAGATCGCCGTGAGCGACACCGGCATCGGCATCGCCGCCGAGCTGGTCGAGCGCGTCTTCGAGCCCTTCTTCACCACCAAGGAGGTGGGCAAGGGCACCGGCCTGGGCCTGAGCCAGGTCTACGGCTTCTGCACCCAGGCCGGCGGCACGGCCACGCTCGCCAGCCGGCTCGGCAAGGGAACGACGGTGACCATGTTCCTGCGCGCCACCCATGCGAGCGCCGCGTCGCACGGCGTGCCCGGCAGCATCCCGGACGCCAGCGGCCGCGTGCTGCTTGTCGAGGACAACGACGACGTCGCGCAGGCCACCAGCGCCCTGCTCTCGTCCATCGGCTACCAGGTGGCACGTGCGAGCTCGGCCGCCCAGGCCACCAGCATCCTCGAGCCCGACGGCGTGCGCTTCGACGTGGTCCTGAGCGACATCGTCATGGCCGGCGGCACCGACGGGCTGGAGCTGGCCCTGGCCCTGCGTCGCAGCCACCCGCGGCTGCCCGTGCTGCTGATGACGGGCTACACCTCGCGGCTGGATGCGGCGGTGGCGGCAGGCTTTGCGGTGATCGCGAAACCGTGTCCGCCGGATCAGCTGGCGGCGGCGCTGCGAAGGGCGATGCGTCCGCGGATGGCGGTGTGACTCCCGGGTTGCACCCGGGCTACGCAGCCTTCCGCTTCGCCGCCGGCTTGCGCTTGGCCGGCGCGCGTTCCGCCTTCTTCCCACCACGCAGGCTGCGCTGCAGCAGCTCGGTCAGATCCACGATGTTCGACGGCGCCACCGCTTCCTCTGCCGCCTCCGGCTTGATGACGCGCTCCGTATCGCCGGCGTCGATCTTCTTGTTGACCAGCTTCATCACCTCCTCGGTGAAGGTGTCGTGGAATTTCTCCGGGTCCCAGTGGGCGGTCATGTCGTCGACCAGCTGCTCGGCCATCTTCAGCTCGTTCTCCTTGAGGCCGGCCGCCTTGGTGCCCGGCGCGGGCAGGTCGAGCTGGTCCCACGTGCGCACCGACTCGCCCCAGCGCAGCAGGTTGAGGATGAGCGCCGGCCCCGACGGCACCAGCGCCGCCAGGTGCTGCTTGGTCTGGATCACCACCCGCGCGATGCCGGCGCGACCGGTCTTGAGCAGGGTCTCGCGCAGCAGCGCATAGACCTTCTCGCCCTTGTTGACCGGCGCCAGGTAGTAGGGCCGGTCGAGGTAGACGAAGGGCAGCTCGTTCATCGGCACGAAGGCCTCGATCTCGATGGTCTGGGTGGCGCGCGGATACGCCGCCTTGATCTCCTCGTCGGTGAGCACGACGTACTGGCCGTCCTCGACCTGGATGCCCTTGATGATGTTGTCCTTGTCGATCTCCTTGCCGGTCTTCTTGTTGATGCGCTTGTAGCCCACCGGGTCCATGCTGCGCTTGTCCAGCCAGTCGAAATCGATGCCGTGCTCGATCGTCGCCGAATGCAGCGCGACCGGGATGTGCACCAGGCCGAAGCTGATGGCGCCCTTCCAGATCGTGCGGGAGCTGCTGCTCGTGGCCATTGCGTGGTCTCCTTGGGGTTCAGACGATGCCGGCGAGGGCCTTGCGCGCCTTCGCGAGCGTCTGACGGGTGGATGCGTAGTCGGCCCACGGGTCCTCGCCGTCGAGCCGCTCGTGCGCGTTGACGATGGTCCAGTGGTCGCCGCCGGTCAGCTCGGGAAGCTCGTCCCAGGTGCAGGGCATGGACACGCCCATGCCCGCACGCGCACGCGCCGAGTACGCGGCGGCGGTGGTCGCGCCGCGACCGTTGCGCAGGTAGTCCACGAAGATGCGGCCGACGCGGTTCTTCGGTCCGCTCTTGGCGACGAAGCGGCTGGGCACCACGTTCGCGAGGTGCTGGACCACCGCCTGCGAGAAATCCTTCACCGCGTCCCAGTCGTCGCGCGGCGTGAGCGGCACCACCACGTGCAGCCCTTTGCCGCCGCTGGTCTTCAGGAAGCTCACGAGTCCCAGCTCGTCCAGCAGCGTGCGGGTGAGCGAAGCCGCCTCCTGCATCGCCGACCAGGCCACGCCCTCGCCGGGGTCGAGGTCGAAGGTCATGCGATCCGGCTTCTCGATCGCGCTGGTCTTCGCGTTCCAGGTGTGGAACTCCACCACGTTCATCTGCGCGGCGCTCACCAGCGCGGTGAAGGAAGCGATTTCGATCAAGGGCGGATGGCCGGGATCCAGCTCGACCGGCAGCTGCGCGAGCTCGCGGATCTTCAGCGTCTGCGCGTGCTTCTGGAAAAAGAGCTGGCCCTGCACGCCGTCGGGCGCGCGCACCAGCGCGACCGGGCGGCGCGCGAGGTGCGGCAGCATGCGACGCGCGACGCGCAGGTAGTGGTCGACCAGGTCGCGCTTGGTGAGTCCGGTGCTGGAGTCGATGACGCGCTCGGGGTGGCTGATGCGCACGTCCTTGGGCAGCGCCGGCGTCTCGCCCGACGGCGCGGCCTTGCGCGCCGGCTTCTTCGCCACGGCCTTGGCCGGCACCGCCTCTTCCTTGGTGATCACCGTGGCCGGCTTGTCGTCGCGCAGGCCGTGGAACACCGAATGACGCACGCGGCCGTCGGGTGTCCATTCGGAGAACGACACCTCCGCCACCAATCGCGGCTGGACCCAGTGCGCGCGCACGCCGGCCGGCTTCTGCGGCAGCGGCATCTTGTCGCTCGCCAGCGCCTTCAGCTTCTTCTGCAGCTCGCCGAGCGTGCGGTCATCGAAGCCCGTTCCCACCTTGCCGGCATAGCGCAGGCGTCCGTCCGCATCATGGATGGCCAGCAGCAAGGAGCCGATGCCCACGCGCGAGCCTTCGGGGTCGGTGTAGCCGACGATGACGAACTCCTGGCGATGGGTGCACTTGAGCTTGATCCAGTCCGCCGAGCGGCGCGACACGTAGGGCGAGTCGCGCCGCTTGCCGATCACGCCCTCCAGGCGCATGCGACACGCGTTCTGCAGGATCTCCTCGGGAGGCGCCTTGAAGTCCTCGCTGAAGCGGATGCGCTCGCCGGTCCTGCCTTCGAGCACACGCGCCAGCAGCTCGCGCCGCTCGGACAGCGGCACCGCGCGCAGGTCGTGTCCGGCGAGATAGGGAATGTCGAACAGGTAGTACTGGATCCGCTCGGTGTGGGTCGAGTCGAAGGCGTTCTGCAGGGCGTTGAAGTCGGGCGTGCCCTGCGCGCCCGGCACCACGATCTCGCCGTCGTACCAGCCGGCCGGCAGCGCCAGCGACTGCATGGCGGCGGCCAGGCCCTTGAGGCGCGCCGTCCAGTCGTTGCCGTTGCGGGTGAACAGGCGCACATCGTCGCCGTCGATGCGCGCCAGCAAGCGATAGCCGTCGAACTTGATCTCGTAGACCCAGTCGTCGCCCGGAGGCGCGCGATCGACCAGGGTCGCGAGCTGCGGCGCGAAGGCCAGCGGCATTGCCGCGCGCTTCGCGCCGGCGGGCAGTCCCGGCACGCTCGCCTTGGCGCGCGACGCCGTCTCCGCCCTGGCCTTGGCCGGGTTCTTCTTCGCTGCGCCGGCGAGCACGCTGTCGGGCTGCTCGTCGACCACGCTGTACCCCGACGCGGGACGCGCGAAGTCGTCGCCTTCCTTGATGAGCAGCCACGGCTCCTGGCGCTCGTCCTTGCGCCCGCGCATGCGCACCAGCGTCCAGGTGCCGCCGAGCTTCTCGCCGTGCAGCACGAACTTCAGCTTGCCCTCGCGATAGCCCTTGCGTGGATCGCCCACCGGCTCCCAGGTGCCGCGGTCCCACACGATCACGGTGCCGGCGCCGTACTGCCCGGGCGGGATCACGCCCTCGAAGCTGCCATAGGACAAGGGATGGTCCTCGACATGGACGGCCATGCGCTTGTCGGCCGGATCCAGGCTCGGCCCCTTGGGCACGGCCCAGCTCTTGAGCGTGCCGTCGAGCTCGAGCCGGAAGTCGTAGTGAAGCCTGCGTGCGGCGTGCTTCTGGATCACGAAGGACAGCGTCTTGCCGGCTTGCGCCGTCTTGCCGCGCGGCTCGGGCGTGGCGTCGAAGTCGCGTTTTTGCCAATAGCGGTGCAGCAGGTCGGTCATCGCGAGACGTCGGGAACGAACACCCCCTGCAGGGAAGCAAACGGAATTCCCGGTGTAAGAACTGCTCGCGCGTTGTAGCTTGCGACGGCAAGCTTGCGTCACGAAACGGCATGCCGCTTGCGCCGGGCCACAGGAACGTGGGTTGCTGCCTGCCTTTGATCGTCCACCCCCGAATCCAGGAGTCAAGCCATGGCAAGAATCAGCGAAGTGATGACGCGCGGCGTCGAGGTGATCGGCCCCGACGAGACGCTGCAGCGCGCGGCCCAGGTGATGGACGAGCTGAACGTCGGCGCGCTGCCGGTGTGCCAGGGCGAGGAGCTGGTCGGCATGATCACCGACCGCGACATCACCGTGCGCGCCACCGCCGCCGGCATGGAGCCGACCCAGCACCGCGTGTCGGAGATCATGACCGAGCAGACCCGCTGGTGCACCGAGGACCAGAGCACCGACGAAGTGATGCGCCAGATGGGCGACGTGCAGATCCGCCGCCTGCCGGTGCTCAACGAGAAGCAGCAGATCGTCGGCATCGTCTCGCTCGGCGACCTCGCGACGCGCCAGGCGCAGCACACCGACGAGGTCCTGCGCGACGTGTCGTGGCCGTCCGAGCCCGACCGCCCCCAATCGGGCTCGACCTTGCACCCCTGATGGAGCCGGCAGCCGGCAACGGCCCGCACGACGCGCTGGTCATCGGCGCCGGGCCGGCAGGCCTCGCGACGGCGATCTACCTCGCACGCTTCCTGCGCAGCGTGCTGGTGGTGGAAGACGGGCGCAGCCGCGCCGCGACCATCCCGCGCTCGCACAACTACCCGGCCTTCCCGGAAGGCGTGGCCGGCGCCCGGCTGGTCCAGGCGATGCGCGAACAGGCCACGCGGCACGGCGCGCGCTTTGCCGGCGGCCGCGTGCATGCGATCGACCGGCTCGGCGACGGCGGCTTCTCCGCGCAGTGGAAGGGCGGCAGCGCGAGCGCGCGCAAGCTGGTGCTGGCCACCGGCGTGAGCGACGTCGCGCCGACCATGCCGCACCTGGCCGACGCCATGCAGCAGGGCGCCCTGCGCTTCTGCCCGGTGTGCGACGGCTACGAGGTCCGCGGCCAGGCCGTGGGCCTGCTCGCCGACCACGGCTCGGACACGTTCGAGGCGCTGTACCTGCGCCACTTCACCGATCGGATCACCCTCTTTCCGGTCTCCGAGGAGGTGCGCTTCACCGACGTGCAGCGGCGCCAGCTCGCCGACGCGCATGTCGCCATCGCGCCGCAGGCGGTGCGCGCGATCCGGCTCGTCGACGGCGGCGTGACGCTGCTGCACGGCGACCGGCAGACCCGTGTCGATTCGCTCTACTGCGCGCTCGGCATGGACGTGCATTCCGATCTCGCGGTGGCGCTAGGCGCCGAGCACGACGACAACGGCTACCTGCTCGCCGATCATCACCAGCAGACGACGGTGCCCGGCCTGTACGCGGTCGGCGATGTCGTCAAGGGACTCAACCAGATCTCGGTGGCGGTGGGCGAAGCGGCGGTCGCCGCGGCCGCGATTCATCTGGCACTGATGGGCAAAGGCTGATCCGAATCGGGAACGTGGTTTGCCCGCGTTTGCTCGCCAAGCCGCCGAGGCCGCGCGACCCGCGCCAACGCAGACGGGCGGGCTCACACTGGACGATGTGCGCCCGACGCGAACGGACGTCTGCCCGGCATGCGTCGATGCACCCGCCTCTGCGGCTTGGCCTTCGTTTTTGCGAATACGCCACGCTCTGGTTGAAATGTGCGAAAAGCACATTTACACTGAAATCAGCTCGATGATGTCGAGCCGATTGAGCGCCAAGTGGATTTCGCACCGGACACCCCCGCCACCGCAGGCTCCGCCCCCAAAGCCGACGACACGCTGCTGCTGCGCGCCTGCCAGCCCGTGATGGCCCCCCTGGCCCGGCTGGCCGTCGCGCGGGGCATGCAGTACGCGCAGTTCGACGAGCTCATGCGCAGTGCCTTCGTCGAGGCCGCGCGCGAAGCGCATCCCGATGTGCCGCCGCACCGCGCCGTGAGTCGCGTGAGCGCAGCCACCGGCATCAACCGCCGCGAGGTGAGCCGCCTCATCAAGGCCGAAACGCCCGAGGCGCCCAAGCGCGCACCCGCCACCGAGCTGTTCGCGCGCTGGCTCACCGATCCCACGCTGCGTCACAGGGGCGCGCCGCGCCCGACGCTGCCCCGCCAGGGCGCCGCGCCGAGCTTCGAGAGCCTCGCGCAATCGGTCACCAAGGACGTCCACCCGCGCAGCCTCCTCGAAGAGCTGTGCCGCCTCGGGCTCACCAAGGTCGACGAGTCCAGCGACAGCGTGGTGCTGCTGCGCGAGACCTTCGTGCCCGCCGGTGACGACAAGCGCCTGTTCGGCTTTCTCGGCGCCAACGTCGGCGACCACCTGTCGGCCGCGGTGGCCAACGTGCTGGGCCAGACCCCGCGCCACCTCGAGCAGGCGATGTTCGCCGACGGCCTGTCGCGCGAGTCGCTCGAGCGGCTGCGCCCCATCGTCAGGGAGCAATGGCAGACGCTGGTGCGCGCCATCGTTCCGATGGTTCGACAGTTCATCGAAGAAGACGAGGCGGCCGCGCGGCCGCAGGACCAGCGGCTTCGCATCGGCATGTATGCCTATGCGGAGTCGATGAATCCCGACGACGCGCCGGCCGAGCCCACCACCCCCGAGTCGATTCAACCGGCGCGCAGCCGACGGGGAATCGCATGAGCATGATTCGTTGGCTTGCCATGGCATTGGCTCTGGTGATCGTCGCGTGCGGCGGCGGAGGCGGCGTCGACACCGGCGGCACCGGCGGCACGGTGCAGTCCTTCTCCAGCGGCCGCATCGCGGGCTTCGGCTCCATCGTCGTCAATGGCGTGCACTACGACGAGCAGTCGGCCGCCATCGTCGACGACGAGGGCGCCACCCACGGCCGCGACGCGCTCGCGCTGGGCATGACGGTGGACGTCGAGGCCGGTCCCATCACGGTCGACGCGGCGAGCGGGCGCAGCAGCAGCGTCGCATCGCGCGTGCGCTTCGGCAGCGAGATCAAGGGACCGCTGGAAAGCGTCGACAGCGCGAACAGCAGGCTCCATGTGCTGGGCCAGATCGTGAACGTCGATGCCGACACGGTCTTCGACGGGCTGCCCAACGGCTTGGCCAGCCTGCAGGCCGGCCAGCTGCTGGAAGTGTTCGCCTTCTTCGATGCGTCGACCGGCACGTACAACGCCACGCGCATCGAGCGCAAGGGCCAGCTCGCGAGCTACAAGCTGCGCGGCCTCATCAGCGATCTCGACACCACCGCGCACACCTTCTCGATCGGCGGCGCCGTGATCGGCTATGCCGGCATTGCGCCGGGGCAGCTGCCCGGCCTGCAGAACGGCACGCTGGCGCGCGTCGACCTGCTGACGGTGAAGCAGGCAGGCATCTGGGTCGCCACCCGCGTGCTCACCGGCCTGCCGGGGCCGATGGAAGGCGTGGAGGCCGAGGTCGAGGGCTTCGTCAGTGACTTCGCGAGCCTGGCCAGCTTCAAGGTGCGCGGCGTGCCGGTCGATGCGAGCGCCGCCGTGTTCCGCAGGGGCGATGCGTCGCAGGTCGTCAACGGCGCGCGCGTGGAGGTCGAGGGCCACATCCACGCCGGCGTGCTGGTCGCCACCGAGATCGAGGTCAAGAAACGAAAAGGCAGCGGCCCGGGCGAAGACAAGCAGGAGTTCGAGTTCGACGGCCCGATCCAGTCGGTGGACCTGGCCGCCGGTGCGATCACGGTGCTCGGCGTCGTCGTGCACTTCGACAGCAGCACGGAGTTCGATCACGGTTCGGCCAAGGACCTCGTCGCGGGAGTGCGCGTCGAGGTTCGCGGGACGTTGAGCAACGGAATGCAACTGCACGCAACGCGCATCGAGTTCCGGTCATGAGGCGCAGCACCGTCAACGCCATGAAATACCGCGCGTTCACATTGGACTAGCAGTCAAGGAGTCGGACCGATGTCGCATGTTCTGGTGGTCGACGACGAACGGGACACCGCAGCCGCCATGGCCACGCTCATCGCGGGCGAAGGCTTCACGGTGGCCACCGCCGGCTCCCTGTACGACGCGCGCCGCCAGATGGCGCTGCAGACGCCGGACCTGGTCTTCCTGGACCTGATGCTGCCCGACGGCAGCGGCATGCGGCTGCTGGAAGACGGTGCCCTGCGCTCGCGCAGCGAGATCGTGCTGGTGACCGCCCATGGCGATGTCGAGACCTCCATCCAGGCCCTGCGCCTGGGCGCGGTCGACTACCTGCTCAAGCCCATCGCACCCGACCAGCTGCACCAGGTGCTGGCCCGCATGCGCACGCCGCACTCGCGGGGAGCGCTGCACGACGGCCACGACCACCGCTTCGGCCGCCTGCTCGGGCGCTCCGACGCGATGCAGCGCGTGTTCCAGCAGATCCAGCGTGTCGCGGGCACCAGCGTGCCGGTGCTGCTGAGCGGCGAGAGCGGCAGCGGCAAGGAGCTCGCCGCGAGCACGCTGCACGAGATGAGCCCCCGCAGCAGCGGCGCCTTCCTCGCGCTGAACTGCGGCGCGATCTCGCCGCACCTGATGGAGAGCGAGCTGTTCGGGCACGAGAAGGGCAGCTTCACCGGCGCCGATCGCGACCATGCCGGCTACTTCGAGCGCGCACACGGCGGCACCTTGTTCCTCGACGAGATCACCGAGATGCCGCCGGAGCTGCAGGTCAAGCTGCTGCGCGTGCTCGAGACCGGCAGCTTCATGCGGGTCGGCTCGACGCAGCTGCGCCGCTGCGACGTGCGCCTGGTCGCGGCCACCAACCGCGAGCCGCGCCGCGCCGTCGAGTCGGGGCACCTGCGCGAGGACCTGTTCTACCGGCTGGACGTCTTTCCGATCCATCTGCCGCCGCTGCGCTTGCGGCGCGACGACATCGCCCTGCTGGCCGAGCACTTCCTGCAGGCCATCGCGCGCCAGGAAGGCGTGGCGCGCCGCGTCGCGCCGGCGGTCGTGGCGCAGTGGCGCAACCACGACTGGCCGGGCAATGTACGCGAGCTGCGCAACATCGTCCACCGTGCCTACGTGATGGCCGCCGGCAGCGAGATCGTCGACGCCTGCCTGCCGCGCGGCGACGATGCGAGGCTGGTCGAGCCCAGCGTTGCCGCGCCCAGCGCCACGGTGTGGGTGCAGATCGGCAGCCGCTGGGAGGAGATCGAGCGCCAGGTGACCCTGGCCACGCTGGAGCACTTCGACGGCCACCACCAACGCACCTGCGAAGCGCTGGGCATCAGCGTCAAGACGCTCTACAACTGGCTGCGCGAGTGGTCGCTGGTCACCGGACGGCGGCAGCGGATGCTGCATGCCGCGTCGCAGGCTCGAGGTACGGCAGCCACACCTTGAACGTGGTGCCGTGGCCGACCCGGCTGCGCACCGCCAGGCCTCCGCCGTGCAGCTCGACGAGCTGCTTCACCAGGGCCAGGCCGAGGCCGCTGCCTTCGTACTTGCGCGCAAGGCCGCTGTCGAGCTGCGAGAACGGCTGGAACAGCCGCCCCATGTCCTCGGCCGCGATGCCGATGCCGGTGTCGATGATGCCCAGCTCCAGGTAGCCGTGCTCGGCGGGACGCGGCTCGACCACCCGCTGCATGCCTTCGGCGTGCGCGACGGCGGTGCGACGTGCGTGCAACGCCACCGTTCCGTTGTCCGGCGTGAACTTCACTGCGTTGGACAGCAGGTTGTAGATGATCTGGCGCGCCTTGCGCCGGTCGATGTTGACCGGCTCCGCCGGCTTGGCCTCGACGTGGAGCCGGATCTGGTGCGCCGACGCGCGTCCCTTGAGCATCATCGCGCTGTTGGAAAGCAGGTCCTCCACGTCGACCTTCTCGAGCTCGAGCTCCATCTTGCCGGCCTCGATGCGCGACAAGTCGAGGATGTCGTTGATGAGCGCGAGCAGGTGCATGCCGCTGTCGAAGATCGCGCCGGAGGCATTGCGCTGCCGGTCCGGCAGCTCGCCCAGCAGCCCGTCCTTGAGCATCTCGGAGAAGCCCATGATCGCGTTCAGCGGCGTGCGCAGCTCGTGCGACATGTTGGCCACGAACTCCGACTTCATGCCGCTCGCGCGCTGCAGCTCCAGGTTCTTGCGCGCGATCTCTGCGTTGATCTGCTCCAGCTCGGTGGCGCGCCGCGCGAGGTGGGCATTGAGCTCGTTGATCTGCAGCTCGCGCGCCTGCAGCTCCTCGTTGACCGACACCGCCTGCTCGTAGGTGGAGATGAGCAGGTCGAGGATCTGCTGCCGCTCGGCATTGATGAAGTGCTTCTGCCCGCCCAGGTACACCATGATGCCGAGCTCCATGCGGTTCACGTCGTTGCGCCGCAGCTCCTGGTTGATGAGCACGTGCTGGATGCGCTTGAGCAGGTAGTCGTCGGCGTAGGGCTTGCGCACGAAGTTGTCGGCGCCGCATTCGAGCCCGCTCACGATGTCCTTCGGATCGGTGAGCGAGGTGACGAGGATCACCGGGGTCTCGCGCAGCAGCGGGTCGCTCTTGATGGTGCGGCACAGCTGGTAGCCATCCATCTCGGGCATCACCACGTCCGACAGCACCAGCCCCGGCTTGCGCTCGCGCATGGCCTGCAGGGCCTGGCGGCCGTTGCCGGCCAGGCGCGTGCGGTAGCCGTTGCTTTCCATCAGGTAGCGCAGCCGCGCGGCCTGCGTGGCGCTGTCCTCGACGAGAAGGATCTCGGTGCCGGCCTGCGCCTCGTAAGGGGACAACATTCAACTTCTCCGTTCCAGCAATCGATTGAGGGCGGCGGCGATGTCCGGGGGCGACAGGACGTGGGTGGCGGCATTCAGGCGCAGCGCCTCGCCGGGCATGCCGTAGATGGCGGCGCTCTCGCTGTCCTGCACGATGGTCAAGGCGCCGGCGTCGCGCAGGACCTTCAGCTCCGCGGCGCCGTCCTGCCCCATGCCGGTCAGCAGCACGCCCACGGCGCGCTGGGCGTGGTGCTCGGCCACCGAGCGGAACAGCACGCCGACCGAGGGCCGATAGCCGTAGTCCGCCGGCTCGTCGACCAGCGCGATCAGGCCGTCGGCCTGCACCTTCATCTGCGCGTCGTCCGGTGCCACATAGGCTTGGCCCGCCTGCGGACATTCGCCGTGGCGGGCCACGCGCACCGGAAAGCCGGTGCTCTCGGCCAGCCACTGCCCCATTCCTTCGGCGAAGCCGGTCGAGATGTGCTGCACGATGAGCACGGGGGCGCCGAAGCCGGGGCGCAGCTGCGACAGGATGACCTGCAGCACCAGCGGGCCGCCGGTCGATGCGCCGATGGCGACGATGCGCACCTCCCGCTGCGCCACCATCGGCGGGCCGGCGCGCGCGACGCGGCCCGCTGCGGCGCGCCAGCGGCGCACCACCGGCACTTCCGCCATCAAGGCCACCGTGCGCAGCAGATCGTCGCGCGCGGTTGCGAACGCCGGATGGCCGGGACCGGGCGGCTTGGCCAGCACGGTGAGCGCACCGGCCTCGAGCGCCTGGAAGCTCGCCGCCACCTCGTCGGGCATGAAGCTGGCCGTCACCATGACGACCCGTGTCGGGCAGGTCTCCATGATGCGTCGGGTCGCCCCGAAGCCGTCCAGCTTGGGCAGGTGGATGTCCATGGTGATGACATCGGGCCGCAGGCGGTCGGCGGCCGCGACGCCGGCCTCGCCGTCGGCGGCGACACCGACCACCTGCACCCGCGGATCCGCATCGAGCATGCCGACCAGCAGCTCGCGGCTGGACGCGGAGTCGTCGACCACCAGGACACGGATGACGGAGCCGGCGGGGTTCATAGCAGGGTGCGGATGGCGTCCAGCAGCCGACGCTGGTCGAACCCGCTCTTGGCGATGTAGGCGTTGGCGCCGACCTCGATGCCGCGCTGCTGGTCGGCGCGCGAGTCCAGTGCCGTGACCAGCACCACCGGCAGGCCCGCGAGACGCTTGTCGCCGCGCACGCGCGCGGTCAGGTCGAAGCCGTCCAGGCGCGGCATCTCCACGTCGGAGACCAGCAGGTCGAACTCGCCGCTTTGCAGCGTGGCCAGCGCCGCCATGCCGTCGACCGCGGTGGTGACGCGGTAGCCGGCGGCTTCGAGGATGGCCTTGAGGCGCTCGCGCGAGGTGATCGAGTCCTCGGCCACCAGCAGCGAGGCGCGCGGTCCGCCGGGCGCGATCGCGGGCGGCGCGCGGCGGCGCTTGCCGCGCAGCAGCGCCGTCTTCACCAGGTCGGCCACATTGAGCAGCGGAACCACCCGGCCGGTGCCGAGCACCGTCGCGCCGGCGATGTTGCGCACCCGCCGCAGCGGCGGTGCGAGCGGCTTGACCAGCACCTCGAGGTCCTCGAGGACATCGTCCACGACGAAGGCGATGCGCTTGTCGCCACTCTCGACCACGACCAGCTGGCGATGCGCCGGCACGGCGTGCGACGCAGCGGGCGCCAGCCCGAGGGCGTCGGCCAGCGCGACCACGGGCAGGGTCTCGCCGCCGTGCTCGACCGTGTCGCCTGCCTTGCCGTCGCGGATGGCCGAGCGCGGCACCCGCCCGACGCGGTCGACGCTGCGCGAGGGCAGCACGAACAGCCGGTCCGCCGCCGCGACCAGCAGCCCGCGGAAGGTGGCCAGCGTGGTCGGCAGCCGGATGCAAAAGCGCGTACCGGCGCCGCCGGCCGGCGACAGCAGCTCGACGGAGCCCGACAGGGCCTCGACCTTCTCGCGAACGATGGCCAGCCCCAGCCCGTGTCCGGACAGGTCGGTGAGGATGGGGCTGGTCGACAGGCCCGACGCGAACACCAGGTCGGCGACCTGCTCGGGCGCCATGCGCTCGAGCTCGGAGGCGTCTGCCAGGCCCATGCGCAGCGCGCGCTCGCGGACCCGGTCGACGGCGATGCCGGTTCCGTCGTCGGCCAGCAAGAGCTCGACCTGGTTGCCCGGGCGCGCTGCGACCTCGATCGTGATGCGCCCGCGCGCCGGCTTGCCGCGCCGCTGGCGCTCGCCGGGTGCTTCGATGCCGTGATCGACCGCGTTGCGCACGAGGTGCGTCAGCGGTGTCTTCAGGCCCTCGAGCATGCGGCGATCCACCTCGATGGCGGCGCCGCTGGTCACCAGCTCGACGTCCTTGCCGCTGGCCTGCGCGAGGTCGCGGACCAGCTTGGGCAGGCCGGCCAGCAGGGTCGAGAAGGGCAGCATCAAGGCCTGCCGCATGTCGGCCTGCAGGCGGTCGACGCGCTGCCCGAGGCCGCGGCTGTCGCGGTCGGCCGCGCGCTCGAGCTGATGGGCGCAATCGAGCAGCGTGCGGACCTGCCCTTCGTTGCGCTGGCTGGCATCGACCAGCTGCGCCAGCTCGCGCCGGCCGTTGCCGCGCCCGGGCCGCGACGCGGCGCGGGTCAGCGCGCGGGCGCTGCCGCCGATGCGGTCGAGCTGGCGCTTCCAGTCGGCCAGCGCACCCGCCAGCGCGCGCGCCTCGTCGGCGAGGTGGCGGCCGTGGACCTTGTAGGCCTGCAGCTCTTCGGCCTGGGTCATCAGCGCCTCGAGCTTGGCGGTGGCCACCCGCACGGTGTCGGCGCCCGGGGCCGCAGGCGTCTCGGGCAGCGCCGGCGGCAGGTCGACCGTCGTGATCGCGGGCGGGGCCGCGATGTCGGGCGCGCCCGTGAGCAGCACATCGAGCGCACGCACGGTCGCGACGACCGCGTGGGGATCGCGGACGCCGTCGTCCGCCGACTGGGCCAGCCGCAGCGTGACGGCGTCGAGCGCCTGGTTCAGCCCGTCGAAGAAGGCCGGCGACGGCGCCAGCTCGCCGCGCTTGGCCGCGGCCAGCACCCGCTCGAGGGCTTGGCACATCTGCTCGATGTCGGCGAGGTTGACCGAGCGTGCCGCGCCCTTGAGGCTGTGCGCCTCGCGAAACAGCGACTCCACCGCTCGCGTGGCGTCGGGGCCCTGCGGCGCGCGCTCGAGCGCGAGCAGCAGGTACGACATCGCTGCAAGGTGCTCCTGCGCCTCGACCTGGAACGTCGCGCGCAACTGCCGCAAAAACCGTTCGTCTTCCCGGGTCATGTCATTCGTGGGTCGCTGACCACCGGTGCCGGAAGACCGCCCCTCCCTCGGTTCCGCCGTTCGAGTGTGCTCAGAGCCTGTACTGGCCCACCACTCCTTTCAGTCGTTGTCCCAGCTCGTGCAGCTGGTGCGCCGCCAGCTCGGCTTGGCGCGTGCTGTCCATGTTCTGAGTGGTGGCGATGCGGATGTTGCCCATGGCCTGCGCGAGCTGGTCCATGCCGACCAGCTGCTGCTGCGCCGACACCGCGATCTGGCTCGCCGCCGACGCGCTCTCGGCGATGCTGTCGGCCAGGCGCTGGATGGCCTCGCCCGCATCCTTGGACTGGCGCGCGCCGGCATCCACCGCCTTCGCGCCCTGCTCCGCCGCCACCACCGCATGGCTGGTCGCCTTCTGGATGTCGCCGAGGATGGTGCGCACCTGCGCCGTGGCCTGGCGCGACTGCGCCGCCAGGCTCTTGACCTCCAGCGCCACGACGGCGAAGCCGACGCCGTGCTCGCCGGCCTTGGCGGCCTCGATGGCCGCATTGACCGCGAGCAGGTTCGATTGCTCCGACAGGTCGTTGACGCTCGCGATGATCTCGCCGATGGCCTGCGTCTGCTCGGACAGGCGCATGATGCTCTCGGCGATCATCTCCATCTGCTCGCGGATCTGCTGCATGCCCTCGATGGCGTCTTCGACCGAGCGGCGGCCGGTCTGCGACACCTGCACCGACTTCTGCGCCGTCTCCGACACGTAGCGCGCCTTCTGCGTCGACACCAGCGCGGTCTGCTTGACCTCGTCGAGCGTGACCGCGGTCTGGCTGATCACCGCCGCCGCCTGGGTCGTGCCGGCGGCGACCTGCGTCGTGCCCGACAGGATGGCGCTGGTGGAGCTGCCCAGCACGCCCACGCCATCGCTCACCTGGCGGTTGAGGTCGCGCAGCTTCTCGACCATGGTGGTGAACGCGCGGCCCAGCTCGTCGCGATCGGACTGCAGCGTGACCTGCACCGTGAGGTCGCCGGTGGCGATGAGCTTGGCGGTCTGCGCCTTCTGCTGCAGGTTGTCGACCATGGCGACGAAGGCGTTGCCCAGCACGTCGTGCTCGGACGTCGGCACCACGGCGACCGCCAGGTCGCCGGCAGCGATGCGGCGCGCGATGTCGGCCTTCTCCTGCAGCGACGCGCCCATCTGGCGGAAGGCGTCTTCGAGATGGCCGATCTCGTCGCGACGCGGCGCGGCAGGCGGCGGCACGATCACCTCGCCGGCCGCGACGCGGCGCGCCGCGTCGGCCATCCTCTGCACCGGCACGGAGATCACGCGGTGCATGCGCGCCGACATCGGCAGCGTGATCAGCAGCGATCCGATCATGACCGCCAGGATGATGCCGCCGTAGCGCGCGAGGCGGCCGATCAGCGGCTCGGTGCCCATGCGCAGGTAGACCGTGCCGACCTGGCGCGCACCTTCGCGCACCGGCCAGAACGCGACCAGCTCGTTGCCCTCGAAGTGCTGGCCCGGCGCCTGCGCCCGCACCGGGTTGGACGTGGCCGCGGCCTCGCCGCGTGCGTAGCTGGCGAAGCGCGAGCCGTCGCGGGCGTAGATGGCCGCGCCGATGAAGTCGGGGTTGGCGCGCAGGGTATTCAGGTACTCCTGCGCCGCCTTGGTGTCGTTGAACTCGAGCGAGGCGCTCACGCTGGCCGACAGCATCTGGGCCTGCACGGCGATCTCCTGCGACTTCTGCTCTCGGTAGGTGTAGATCTCGTGCGCGACGATGACGGTGCCTGCGAACAGCAGCGCGACGGCGCTGGCCAGCAGCGTGATGACGAGCATCTTGCGCCGGATCGGGATGTCGACCAGCCAGCGCATCATCGGGTGGCTCCCCTCGGCTTGACGGACAGCGCCACGTTGAGCAGCTTGGAGCTGATCGCCAGCCCGTTCTGCGCCGCCAGCTCGTCGTCGACAGTGAAGCGAACGCGGTTGTCCTTGACCACGAAGTTGATGACGCCGCTGCCGGTGGCCAGCGCGTCCGTCACGACGAGCGCGCCGCTGCCGCGCAGCGCGTCGGCGCGCACGTCGTTGCCGAGGAAGGCGATGTGGCAGCCGGCATCGCGCGAGGCGGTCTTCATGCGGCGCACAGCCAGCGGATGGCCCTGCACCTGCTGGCCCGCGGCGGCGTCGTCGAGCAGGCTGCCGAAGGGATCGTCGCCGATCACGCACAGGTTCAGCGGCGCGGCGGCCGCGCTGAACGCGCTCGGCGGCCAGTCGACGTAGAACGGGAACTTGACGAGGTAAGCGGCCTTGACCGCGTACTCCAGCGGCTCGGCCGCGTCCGCAGGGGCTGCCAGCGTCAGCAGCCCGGTGAGCGCCGTGGCGCACAGGAGGCGTCGGGTCACTGCCGCCATAGCAGCCTCAGCAGCACGTTGCGCCCGAAGGCGCTGCGATCCGGACCGGCGCCGAATTCGACGTGGCGGCGGTCGAACAGATTGAAGCCGGCAAGCGAGAGCTCGACGTCACGCCGCGGGGCCCAGGCCAGGCGAGCATCGACCACCGTGTAGCCCGGCACCGCCGGCGATGGCAGCGCGCCGATCGAGCGCAGGCCCAGGTCCAGCGACAGGCCGTGCGGAAGGCTCCACCCCGAGCGCAGCATGAATTGATGGCACGGATCGTTGCCGCTGATGTCGGGCGACCCCGGATCGCGGCTGCCCGGCGCGAACGACAGGCGCTTGTTCAGCAGGCTCAGGCCCGCGTGCAGCCGCCAGCCCTCGTCGACTTGCTGGCTGGCCCATGCCTCGAGGCCCGTCGTGCGGCCCTGCACGCCGTTGCCGAGCACCAGGTCGCCGTTGCCGTCGGGCTCGATGCTGCGCAGCCGGGTGTAGTCGTGGCGGAAGACATTGACCGAGAACGACGTGGTGACCGTCGGCTGGGCGCGGTAGCCCAGCTCCCACGCTGTCAGCCGCTCGGCCTGGAAGCTCGGACCGCCGAGCAGGCGGCCGTTGTAGGGCGGCCCGAGATTGACGAGCACGTGGAAGTCGCGGTCCAGGCGCGAGGGCGTGCGCACGGCACGCGAAAGCGCGGCCCACATCAGCGACTGGCCATCGTGCTTCCAGGCGATGCGCACGTTCGGCTGGTACTCGATGCCGGTATAGCTGTTGTGCTCGGCCTTGAGTCCCAGCGTGAGCTTGACCCGTTCGCTCAGCGAGATCGTGTCCTGCGCGAACACGTTGGCGAGGGTGAGCTGGCTGTCCACCGGCACGAACGCCAGCAGCGACCCCGTTTCGGTGCGGTCGTGCTGCCGGCGCACGCCGCCGCCCCACACCAGCTCGTGACCGGCGCGCCAGGCCACCTGGTGCTGGACGTCGAGATCGACGGTGTCGAGGTCTTCGTTGAAAAAGCCGGTCTGCCGCCGCTTGTAGCTGTCGAGGTAGAGCTGGATTTGCACCGACTCGCGGGTCCAGCGCCCGAGCAGGTTGCCGCCGGACACGCGGCGCTGGGGCTGGCTCTGGACATCGGCCGAGCCGTCGTAGAGATCGCCTTCCAGCGCCCATGCGGAAGCGGGGCTTCCGCCGTCGGCGCGAAAGCCCGCCTGGGTGCGCTCCCAGGCGTCGTTCAGGGTGCTGCCGTCTTCGCGCTGCGACGGGTCGCGACGCAGCTGCTTGGCGTACAGGCGCAGCGCGGCGTCGCCCGCGAGCGCGAGGCCGTGCCGCAGCGTCAGCCCGCGCTCGTCGTTGCCGGCAAGCAGGTTCGCGCTCGAGCCCAGGGTGTCGCGCGCCGAGCGCGTGACGATGTTGATCACGCCATTGACCGCATTCGCACCCCACAGCGTTCCGCCGGGTCCGCTCACGACCTCGATGCGCTCGATATCGGACAGCGGCACGTCCTGCACGTCCCAGAAGACGCCGGAATGCAGCGGCGTGTAGACGCTGCGGCCGTCGATCATGACCAGCAGCTTGTTCGCGCTCGCGTCGTTGAAGCCGCGTGCGCTGATGGCATAGCTGCTCGCGCTGACACGCGCCACCTGCAGGTTGGGCGCGAGGCGCAAGGCCTCGGGCAGGCCGGCCACGCCGGACTGGCGGATCTGGTCGCGCGTGATGACGTAGACCGCGGCCGCGGCGTCGGCCAGGCGCTGCGGGCGCTTGGAGACCGTCGAGATCTGGAGGTCGGCGAGCTCCTCGATCGACAGTCGCGCCAGTGCGGCAGGCGAACGCTCGGCCGCCAGCAGGTCGGGCGGCGCAGCCACCGCCGCTTGCACGGACGCGAGGGTGGCGAGCATCAGCGCACGCGAGCGGCGGCCGGCGTCAGAGCAACGCGGCCCCGGCGGCGCACCGCCAGCGGCACCGCAAAGTCGGGCCATAGGTCCTCACCTGATTGTTGTCGGCAGCGCGTCGGGCGCGCGGATGTCGATCCGCCATCAGGGAGAGACCTCGTCGTCCACGACCAGCGCCGCGTCGGCGATCAGTCGTTGTCCATCGAGCACCAGCACCTGCCGGTCGGTCAGGCCGCGTACGCATGGCGCACGCGCCATGTCGAGGGCCGGCTCGACGGCTTGCAGGTCGGTGAGGGGCAACCAGTACGTGCCGACGATGCGGTCGGCGAGGATGCCGAATTCGAGGTCCCCATGCTGCAGGATGATCACCTTGTTCAGATCGGTCAATCCCGACTCGGCCAGCTTCAGAAATTTTTGCAGGTCGATCACCGCGAGGATGCGACCATGGGCATTGATGATGCCTGACACGAAGGGTGGCGTGCAAGGGACCCCTGTCAGTTCTTTCAGGGACTGCACCTCTCGCACGACAGCGCATTCGATGGCGCAACGGCGCTCGGCGAGCGTGAACTCGACGACCTCGATGCCTTCGCCCGCCACGGGCGCCGGCGGACGCGCCGCGGCCATCGCCTGCGCACGCGCCTGCAGCACTTCGCGGCGATGCGCTGGGTCGGCGTCGGCATCGCGCAAGAGTGCACGCTCGGTCTCGGCGAGCCGCTGCTTCACCTGCTCCCAGTCGACGATGTTGCGCCGATGCGGCGGCGTCATGGGCGCGTCCCGAGAGGGCGACGGTGAAAGACGACGTCACCGATTCGCGCTTCGACCAGCCCGCAGGCCGCGGGCACCGGCGCCTCGGCCGCCGCGACGAGCAGCCAGCCGCGCGGCGAGAGCGATTCGCGCAGGGTGGCCAGCACGCGTCGCGCCGCCTCGGCGTTGAAGTACATCAGCACGTTGCGGCACAGCACCAGGTCGAAGGCACAGCCCGGCGGCGCATCCTGGGCCAGGTTTCCGTAGCGAAAATCGACTCCGTTGCGCAGCGCCGGCCGCACCGACCAGCGCTCGTCGGGCAAGGCCTCGAAGTAACGCCGCCGCAATATCGGCGACAGGCCGCGAAACGACCAGTCGCCATAGATGCCCTTGCGCGCCTGGGCCAGGAAGCCGGGGTGGATGTCGGTCCCGACGATGCGGATGTCCCACTCGGCAATGTCGGGCAGCAGCCGGTTCACGATGATGGCCAGCGAGTAGCACTCTTCGCCGGTGCAGCAGCCCGCGCTCCACAGCCGCAGGCGGCGGCCGATGCAACGTCGCTCGGCCAGCAGCGCCGGCAGGACCTCGCGCTCGAGCATCTCGAAGGCCTGCGGCTCGCGGAAGAAGTAGGTTTCGCCCACCGACAGCTCGGCCGCGATCAGCTCGGCGTCGCTGCGCGCCAGCGGGGCGTCGATGAAGCGTCGCAGGCAGGCAGCCAGCGCTGGCGGCTGGCAAGCGTCGGTGACCGGCTCGATCGCGCGGCGCAGGCGCTCCCAGTGCTGCGGACCGATGGCCAGGCCCAGCTGCCTGCCCAGGCGCTCGCCGATGAGGTGCATCAGGGCATCGTCCAGGGGCACGTGCATCGCATGTCCTCAGGTCTGCACGCCCAGCGCGGCCAGGCGGCGCTGGTCGTCCTCGGAGTACAGGCCATCGACGTCGAGCGCCGGCGGCGCCCCGGGGCCGTTCGCGATCAATACGTCTTCGACCGTGTCGACGAACAGTCCGAAGCGCCAGGGACCGTTCTTCAGCAGCACGAGGCGGTCGCTGGGCCGCAGCTCGCGGGCCGGCTCGGCCAGGTGGCGACGCAGGTCCACCACCGGCAGCGCCCTGCCTTGCAGCCGCACGATGCCCATCAGCTTGACAGGCGCAGCGGCCACGGCCTGCACGGCCATCGCCGGCAGCACCCGCTCGACCGCGTGGACGGGCAGCGTGCCGCGACGATCGTCCAGCCGCCAGACGAGCATCTGTTGTTCCTTCCCTTCCGACATCGGACCAATGGTCATGCGAATGCCGATCGAAGTGTGAAGGACCCCGCTGCCCGCAGGGAGATGCCTTGTCGAGGTGACTGCGGCCCGCCCGGAATCCACAATCGTCCGATCGGCCGGTCAGCGGTCGACCAGGCGAGGCACGACATGGCGGTGGACGACGCGCGCGCTGCGGAGGAGCCCGAACTCCGCGGCAAGGTCCTGTACATCGAGGACAACCCGATCAACATGGACCTCATCGAGACAGCGCTCTCGATGTATCCCGGCATCACCCTGGTGAAGGCGCACAACGGCATGGAAGGCATCCGGCTGGCGCGATCGGAAAAGCCCGACTTCGTGCTGCTGGACATGCACCTGCCCGACATCGGCGGCCTGGAGGTGGTGCGGGCCCTGAACGAGGAGATCGCCACCGGCAAGCTGCGCGTGACGCTGCTCACCGCCGACACCCTGTCGATGGACATCGTGAAGGCGATGAGCCTGGGCGCCTACGACTACTGGCTCAAGCCGCTGAACATGAACAAGCTGGAGGCCGGCCTCAAGCGCGCCTTGACGCGCAAGGACGAGTAGACCTAGGCACGCCCCGCGGCGGCGGCAATGCCGTCGGCGAAGCGGGGCCACAAGGCCTGCGGCAGGTCGTGGCCCATGCCCTCGATGAGGTCCAGGCGTGCGTTCGGGATGCGCACGGCCAGATCGCGTCCTGCGGCCACCGGCACGAGCGGATCGGCCAGGCCGTGCAAGACTTGCGTCGGCGCAGCGATCTGCGACAGCCACGGCGAGCGATCGCCGTCGGCCGCGATCGCGACCAGCTGGCGCGCGACCCCGCGCGGCCGATGGCTGCGTCGCACCGACAGGCCCAGGCGCTGATGGAGGTACTCGTCGGACGCCGGATAGCCGGGGCTGCCGATCAGCTTGTACAGCTGCACGTAATGCGCCACCACGCTGTCCAGGCTCTTCGGATCGGCCGGGCGCGACAGCAAGGCGCCGCGCACCTTCAGCGACGGTCCCGGCAGGCGGCGTGCGCCGCTGCTGGTCATCATCAGCGTCAGGCTCGCGAGCCGCTTCGGGTGACGCTGCGCGATGTGCTGCGCGACCATGCCGCCCATCGAGGCGCCGCACACATGCGCACGCGCGATGCCGAAGGCGTCGAGCAGGCCCACGGTGTCGTCGGCCAGGTCGGCCAGCGAATACGGGCTGCGCACCGGCAGTCCGATGGCATGCTTCATCGCCGCGACCCCGACATTGGGCATGCCCAGGTGATCGAAGCTCTGGCTGAGGCCGATGTCGCGGTTGTCGAAGCGCAGCACGCGAAAGCCGCGCTTGACCAGGCTCAGCACGAAGTCCTCGTGCCAGGCCACGAGCTGCATGCCAAGTCCCATGATGAGCACCAGCGGCTCGCCGTTCGGCGAGCCATGGTCCTCGACTTCGAGCTGGATGCCGTTGGCCGCGATCTGCATGACGTTAACAGGCCCTACGCGGCGAGCGAGCCGGTGCGGAAGAACCAGCGCCGCGCGCCCGACACATCGAAGGGCTGCCAGCGGCCCGGCTCCTGCGCCAGCCGGTCGGCGATGGCGTACAGCGCGATCGGGTTCATGCCCATGCCGACGTGGCTTGCGTGCAGCTCGATGTTCTCGGCCTGCGGGCCGACCTCGTTCACGCTGCAGCGCCACGCGACGATGCCGTCGGTGCGCGAATAGATCGAGGTGGTCGGCAGCGGCGGCGGCTTGCGCACCTGCGCGATCACCTCCGGGTCCTGCACCGAATGGCCGCTCACGAGCTCGTAGAAGCGCCAGGCGTTGGTCGCGCGCGGATTGCCGGTGAACGGGGTGCCGAGCGTGATCACGCAGCGCGCGTCATCGGGCATGGCCTTCGCGACCTCGCGCGCATAGATGCCGCCCAGGCTCCAGCCGATCAGGCTGAGCGGGCGCTGGTGCTTGTCGACGATGCTGCGCGCCTGCTCGATGCAGCCGTCGAGCACGCCTTCGCGCGGGCCGAAGTTGAAGCCCTGGTGCCAGGGATAGGTGACGTAGCCGCGGCTCTGCAGAAACAGACGCAGCGGCCAGGTGGTGAAGTCGGCGGCGCCGAGACCGGGAAACACCAGGATGGGATGGCCGTCGCCGCGCGGCAGCTTGCGCAACCATGGCATGGCGGCCACCATGGCCGCGTACTCCCAGGGCGCGCGGCCCTCCAGCATCATCAGGAACGCATTCGGTGCCTTGATGTCGTGGTCGACATCGGTGTGGATCTCGTTGTTCTTCTTCGCTCGCTGTCGGGGGATCGGCATTCCGCGCTGGGTCAGTGTGGGTTCGGCCATGGTAGCGGGGCAAGGGTCATCTCGAAGGAGCGCTTGCCCTAGTCGGTGCTGTCGCGTGGGCGACAGGACGGCGGCGGGCAGGCGCCTTCTTGCGGGCAACCGGTGTTCCTGCCGCAGCGCGCGTTCCGTTGTCCGGTACCGGAGGTGATGCGGTGTGCGGCAGCGACTTCAGCTCCGCGAAGGCCTCGTGCACGTGCTGTGCGAACTCCGCCACCTCGGGCATCGCGCGGCCGCAGGCCATGATGCCGAAGTCCAGCGACTGGTCGTAGCTTTGCACGGTGATGTTGAGCGCGACACCGTGCACGACGATGGAGGTCGGGTAGTTCGTCAGCATCTTGGTGCCGGCGAGGTACACCGGAAAGCCGGGGCCGGGCACGTTGGAGATCGCCACGTTGGCGATCGGCGGGATGCGGTCGGCGACCTTGGCGCGGCCGTACACCGAACTCACCGCACTCATGAGCCAGGGCACGCCCAGGGACGGGAAGTCGATCGGCATCAGGCTCTTCACGCTGCCGAGGGTCGCCTTCATCGCCGCCGTCGCTTCCTTCACGTAAAGCAGGCGCTTCATCGGGTCGGCGATGTGGGTGCCGAGATTGACCACCGTCATCGAGGCCTGGTTGTTGGACGAGGTGTCGCCCGCCGCGCGCGTGGACACCGGCACCGCGGCCACCATGGACTTGCGCGGCAGCGGGCCGTGGGCCAGGAAGTGACGTCGCAGAGCGCCGCCGCACACCATCAGGACCACGTCGTTGAGCGTGGCGTCGTGCGCCCGGCGCAGCGCCTTCAGCTCGGCCAGCGGCAGCGTCACCGAGGCAAAGGCCCGCTCGGTGCTCACGGACGCGTTGAGCCGCGTGCGCGGCGCCAGGCCCAGGCTCACCGAGTCGTCGCTCGCCTTGCCGCGCACCTTGGCGACGGCCGCCCCGGCCACGCCGCCGGCGCCCTGGCGCGCGACCTGCGTCAGCGCGCCGACCGTGGTGGGCAGGCCCTTGACGATGTTGGCGTACTGCTGGAGCTGGTTGGCGAACACGCCGCTCAGCATCTCGGCCATGCCGATCTGCAGCTTCTTCTCGGGCCGCTCGTGCTTCTTGACGTCGCGCGGCTCGGGCGTGACGTCGAAGATGGCCGAGGCCAGCGCCACCGCGGCCTGGCCGTCGACCGCCGCGTGGTGCAGCTTGGTGTACATCGCGACGCGCTTTTCCTTGTTGGGCCCGGGCGCCAGGCCTTCGAAGACGTGGAATTTCCACAGCGGCTTCTCGCGGTCGAGCAGCTGCGGGTGCAACTCGCCCACCTTGGCCTCGAGGTCGGCGATGGTCGCGCCCTTCTTGAGCTTGACCGGCACGACGTGCTCGTCGAGATCGGGCACCGCGTCGATCCACACCGGATTGGCCAGGTTGAACGGCATCCAGGCCAGCTTGCGCTGCAGGGCCGGCGCGAGCGGCAGCCGTGAGGCGAGGTGGCGCCGGATGTCGGCCAGGAAGCTGCCCTTGTGGCCCGCGGGCAGCTCGAACACGTGCAGCGCGCCGACATGCATGGGCATCTCGGGCGTCTCCATGTAGAGAAAGCTGGCGTCCAGGCCCGAGAGCTGCTTCATGCTGTCCTCCTTGCGATGAGCGGCCATGCTAGGGCTGTCCTCGATGCCCGGCGCTGAGGAAAAGCCCTCATCGCGCCTCAGGCCCGACGCCGCAAGCCCCAGGCCTCGTTCAAGGCCAGCGTGCCCAGCACCAGGGCGCCGCCGGCCAGTACCTGCGGCGCGGGCTGCTCGTTGGCGCCCAGCCAGGCCCAGGCGATGCCGAAAACGATCTCCAGCAAGGCCAGCAGCGAGATCTCCGGCGCGGGCAGCAGGCGCGCCAACCGCACCGACAGCGTGCAGGGAATCGCGAGCTGGAACACGCCCAGCGCGGCGAGCAGGCCGATGTCGTGCATCGACGCCTGGAATGGCATGGACAGCGGCAGCGTGACCGCGCTGGAGATCAGCGCGCCGATGAGCAACGCGGGCACCAGGTCGACCTGGGTGCCGTTCTTCTGCAGGATGTTCCAGTTGATCGCGCCGGCGACCGGCACCCCCAGCGCCACCAGCGTGCCCAGCACATGGCGGCTGTCGCCGCTGACATTGGCGCCGTACATCCAGGCGATGCCCGCGCCGGCCACCACGATGGCCAGCCAGGTGCGCGGCTTGACCGGGTGACCGAGCATGAAACGCGCGAGCAAGGCGGTGAACAACGGCGCCACGCTCATCGTGACCAGCACGTTGGCCACCGTGGTGAGCGTGATCGCCACCATGAAGCAGGTGAACATCACGCTCCACATCAGGCCCGACAGCCACAGCGCCTTGCCCCCGGCGGCCAACAGCCTGAGCGTGTCGCGGCCGTGCGCAGCGGCGTAGTACGCGCCGAGCGACAGCGCGGTGAAGAAGCTGCGCCAGAAGGTGACCTCGAAGCTCTGCGCCGAGTCGAGGAAGCGCGTGACGACGCCGGCGATGCTCCACATCAGCGTGACGACCAGCATGCCGGCCACGCCGCGGGCGTGAGAGACGGAGGCAGGTTTCATGGTGTTCGCAGCGTCGAACCACGCACCCCCGGGTTGCACCCCGGCTACGCAGCTTCCCGACTGGCCCGCTTGCGGTCGTGTTCCTTCAAGTGACGCTTGCGGATGCGGATGCTCTTCGGCGTGATCTCCACGAGCTCGTCGTCATCGATGAACTCCACCGCGTACTCCAGCGTCAGGATGATGGGCGGGGTGATCTTGATCGCGTCTTCCTTGCCGGAGACACGGAAGTTGGTCAGCTGCTTGGCGCGCACCGGGTTGACGACCAGGTCGTTGTCGCGCGAGTGGATGCCGATCACCATGCCCTCGTAGAGCGGGTCGCCGGCCTTGACGAACATGCGGCCGCGGTCGTCGAGCTTGCCCAGCGCGTAGGTCACGGCCTCGCCGTCGTCCTGGCTGATCAGCACGCCGTTCTTGCGGCCCTCGATCTCGCCCTTGTAGCCCTCGTAGCTGTCGAAGATGTTGCTGATGAGGCCGGTGCCGCGGGTCAGGTTGAGGAACTCGTTCTGGAAGCCGATCAGGCCGCGTGCCGGAATGCGGTACTCCAGGCGCACCCGGCCCATGCCGTCCGGCTCCATGTTGACGAGCTCGCCCTTGCGCTCGCCCAGCGCCTGCATCACCGCGCCCTGGTGCTGGTCTTCCACGTCGGCGGTGACGAGCTCGATCGGCTCCTGGCGCTCGCCGTCGATGTCCTTCAGCACCACACGGGGCTTGGAGACGGCCAGCTCGAAACCCTCGCGGCGCATGTTCTCGAGCAGGATGGTGAGGTGCAGCTCACCGCGGCCGGACACTTCGAAGACGCCGTCCTCGTCGGTGTCGCGCACCTTCAGCGCGACGTTGGACTGCAGCTCGCGGTCGAGGCGATCGCGGATCTGGCGACTCGTCACGAACTTGCCCTCGCGGCCGGCCAGCGGCGAGTTGTTGACGCAGAAATTCATGGTCAGCGTGGGCTCGTCGACCTTGAGCATGGGCAGCGGCAGCGGGTTCTCGAGGTCGGTGAGGGTCACGCCGATGCCGATGCCCTCGATGCCGTTGATCAGCACGATGTCGCCGGGGCCGGCCTCGGTGGCCTGCTGGCGCTCCAGGCCTTCGAACTTCAGCACCTGGTTGATGCGCGCGTTGAACGGCGTGCTGTCGGGCCCGCTGTACACGGCGACGTTCTGCGCCGGCTTGAGCGTGCCCTGGTTGACGCGGCCGATGCCGATGCGCCCGACGTAGGTCGAATAGTCCAGCGAGCAGATCTGCAGTTGCAGCGGATCGCTGGGGCTGCCCTCGTGCGCGGGCACGTGCTGCAGGATGGCATCGAACAGCGGCGCCAGGTCCTTGCCGGTCTCGCCCTTGGTGAGGGTGGCCCAGCCGTTCAGGCCCGACGCGAAGATCACCGGGAAGTCGAGCTGCTCTTCCGTCGCGCCCAGCTTGTCGAACAGGTCGAAGGTGGCGTTGATGACGTAGTCGGCACGCGCGCCCGGACGGTCGACCTTGTTGACGACCACGATGGGCTTGAGCCCCAGCGCCAGCGCCTTCTTGGTCACGAAGCGGGTCTGCGGCATCGGGCCTTCCACCGCATCGACCAGCAGCAGCACGCTGTCGACCATGGACAGCACGCGCTCGACCTCGCCGCCGAAGTCGGCGTGCCCGGGCGTGTCCACGATGTTGATGTGCGTGCCCTGCCACTCCACGGCGCAGTTCTTGGCCAGGATGGTGATGCCGCGCTCGCGTTCGAGGTCGTTGCTGTCCATCACGCGCTCGGCCACCTTCTCGTTGCTGCGGAAGGTGCCGCTTTGGCGCAGCAGCTGGTCGACCAGCGTGGTCTTGCCGTGGTCGACGTGGGCGATGATGGCGATGTTTCGGATCTGTCGGGTGCTCATGGGGTCGCTCTCTGCAGGAGGCCTTGCACCTCCACCGGGCTCAACAGCCTGTTGGAAATCAGTTCGCCGGCAGCGATGTGGCCGCTGCCCAGGAAGGCCTTGGGATGCGGGCCGTAGACGCGCACATGCGGGGCATCGGCCAGGGGCAGGCGGCGGCGCACGCCGCTGAGGAAGCGGCCCGCGTCGTCGTCGCCCAGGTGCACCGCCGGCCAGTCGGCCAGCAGCGTGTCGGCGTCCAGCAGTGTCGCGTCGCGCTGTTCATCGGTCATGACAGCCAGCTGCTCCAGCGTCACGCAGCCGTTCAGCGTCAGCGGGCCGCTGGCGGTGCGGCGCAGCGCGATCAGGTGGGCGCCGCAACCCAGCGCCTCGCCGATGTCCTCGGCCAAGGTGCGGATGTACGTGCCCTTGCTGCAGCGCACGTCGATCATCCATTCGTCGTGCAGGCCGCCCATCAAGTTGATCTCGCGGATCGTGATGCGGCGGGCGCTGCGCTCGATCTCGACGCCGGCGCGCGCGTATTCGTACAGCGCGCGGCCCTCGTGCTTGAGCGCCGAGTGCATGGGCGGGATCTGCTCGATCTCGCCGACGAAGCGGTGGCAGGCGGCGAGCACGTCGGCAGTCGAGACATCGACCGGGCGCCGCTGCAGCACCTCGCCCTCGGCATCGCCGGTGGTCGTGGTGAGGCCCAGCTTCAAGGTCGCGGTGTAGCGCTTGTCGGCGTCCAGGCTCACCTGCGAGAACTTGGTGGCGGCGCCGAAGCACAGCGGCAGGAGGCCGGTGGCCAGCGGGTCCAGCGTGCCGGTGTGGCCGGCCTTCTCGGCGCGGAACAGCCGCTTGGCCTTCTGCAATGCATCGTTGCTCGACAGGCCGAGCGGCTTGTCGAGCAACAGGACGCCGTGGACGGCGCGACGTGGGATGCGAGGAGCGTTCATTCGGTATTCGTAGCCCGGGTGCAACCCGGGTCGTCATCACTCTTTCGCCCGATTCGCATTCGCCTGGTTGATCAACATGCTCAACTCCGCCGCTCTCTCCGTCGTCCGGTCGAACAGGAAGTGCAGCGTGGGAACGGTATGGATCTGCAGCCGCTTGAACAAGCCGTTGCGGATGTACCCGGCCGCCTCGTTCAGCGCCGCCTCGCACTCCTGCGGGTCTCCCACCAGCACCGAGAAGAACACCTTCGCGTGCGCATAGTCGGGCGACACCTCCACCGCGTGGATGGTGACCATGCCGATGCGCGGGTCCTTGAGCTCGCGGATGAGCTCGGCCACGTCGCGCTGGATCTGGTCGGCCACGCGGAAGCTGCGGTTGGGAATGGCTCGCTTGTGTCGCATCGTGTGCTCCTTTGAAACACAAACCCCGCCGTCTTTTGGAGGGCGGGGTTTGGGGTCAGGGCCCGCGCCGCCTCAGAGGGTTCGCGCGACTTCCTTGACCTCGAAGAACTCCAGCTGATCGCCTTCCTTGATCTCGTTGTAGTTCTTCAGCTTGATGCCGCACTCGAAGCCTTCCTTGACTTCGCGCACGTCGTCCTTGAGGCGGCGCACCGACTCGACCTCGCCGGTGTAGACCACCACGTTGTCGCGCAGCAGGCGGAAGCGCGCGCCGCGGCGCACCACGCCGGCGGTGACCATGGAGCCGGCGACCGTGCCGATCTTGGACGCCACGAACACCGTGCGGATCTCGGCCGTGCCGATGACCTCTTCCTTCTGCTCCGGCGCCAGCATGCCGGTCATGGCCGCCTTCACCTCGTCGACCGCGTCGTAGATGATGTTGTAGTAGCGGATGTCGACGCCGTTGCCCTCGGCCAGCTTGCGCGCACCGGCATCGGCGCGCACGTTGAAGCCGATGATCACGGCCTTGGACGCGATCGCGAGGTTGATGTCGCTCTCGCTGATGCCGCCCACCGCCGCGTGCACGATCTGCACCTTGACCTCGTCGGTCGAGAGCTTCTGCAGCGACTGCCCCAGCGCTTCCTGCGAGCCCTGCACGTCGGCCTTGATGATCAGCGCCAGCGTCTGGGCCTCGCCCTGGCCCATGGTCTCGAACATGTTCTCGAGCTTGGCGGCCTGCTGCTTGGCGAGCTTGACGTCGCGGTACTTGCCCTGGCGGAAGGTGGCGATCTCGCGCGCACGCCGCTCGTCGGCCAGCACCATGAACTCGTCACCCGCTTGCGGCACTTCCGTCAGGCCCTGGATCTCGACCGGCAGCGACGGGCCGGCCTCGGCCGTCGGCCTGGCGTTCTCGTCGAGCATGGCGCGCACGCGGCCGTAGCTCGAGCCCGCAAGGACCACGTCGCCGCGCTTGAGCGTGCCCGATTGCACCAGCACGGTCGCGACCGGGCCGCGGCCCTTGTCGAGCTGCGCTTCGATGACCAGGCCCTTGGCCGGGGCATCGGTGGCAGCCTTGAGCTCCAGCACCTCGGCCTGCAGCAGCACCTGCTCGAGCAGATCGTCCACGCCCTGGCCCGTCTTGGCCGACACGGCCACGAAAGGCGAGTCGCCGCCGAAGTCTTCCGGCACGACCTCTTCGGCCACCAGCTCGCTCTTCACGCGCTCGACGTTGGCCTCGGGCTTGTCGATCTTGTTCATGGCCACCACGATCGGCACGCCGGCGGCCTTCGCGTGGTGGATGGCTTCCTTGGTCTGCGGCATCACGCCGTCGTCGGCCGCCACCACGAGGATGACGATGTCGGTGGCCTTGGCGCCGCGGGCGCGCATCGCGGTGAACGCCGCGTGGCCCGGGGTGTCGAGGAAGGTGATCATGCCGCGCGGCGTGTCGACGTGGTAGGCGCCGATGTGCTGCGTGATGCCGCCCGCTTCACCGGCCGCCACGCGGGCGCGCCGGATGTAGTCGAGCAGCGAGGTCTTGCCGTGGTCGACGTGGCCCATCACCGTGACGACTGGGGCACGCGGCAGCATTTCGTGCGCGCCCTCGGCCTCGCCTTCCTCGAGGAAGGCTTCCGGATCGTCGAGCTTGGCGGCGAAGGCCTTGTGGCCCATCTCCTCGACGACGATCATCGCCGTCTCCTGGTCGAGCTGCTGGTTGATGGTGACCATCTGGCCGAGCTTCATCAGCTGCTTGATGACCTCGGAGGCCTTCACCGACATCTTGTGCGCCAGGTCGGCCACGCTGATGGTCTCGGGGATGTGCACTTCCTGCACCTGCGCCTCGGCCGGCGCGACGAAGCTCGAGGTCCCGCCGTCGCCGCGGTCGCCGCGTCGCGAACCGCCGCGCGGCGCGCGCCAGCCGGCGCGTGCGCCGCCCGCGGGGGCATCGGTGCGGCCCTTGACGGCGCGCTTCTTGGCGGCGTCGTCGGCCCAGCTGGACGACAGCTTCTCGGACTTGATCGCCTTCTTGTCGCCCGGCTTGGCAGCGGCCGGCGCGGCCGTGCCCGGGGCGGCAGCGGCCTTGTGGATGGTGCCCTTGATGCCTTCCTTGCCGGCTTCCGGCTTGGCGGCTTCCTCGGGCTTCTTGGCCGTCAGCACCTTCTTGGGCTGCGACATCATGGCGCGGATGGCGGCGGCCTCTTCCTCGGCGGCCTTGCGGCGCTTGGCCAGGTCGGCGGCGCGCTGCTTCTCCTCGTCGACCACGTCGGCGGCCTTGATGACACGCAGCGCGGGCTTGGGCGGCTCGGCGGGCGCGACCGGGGCGGCCGCGGGTGCGGCGGCGGTCGCCGCAACCTTCTCGGCCTTTTCAGCCTTTTCGGCCTTCTCCGCTTTCTCGGCTTTCTCGGGCTTCTTGGCGGCCTGCGCCTTGGCCGCCGCAGCGGCGTCGGCCGCGGCCTGGGCGGCCGCTTCGGCGGCTTCACGCTGGCGCGCCTCGGCCGCCTCGCGCTCGAGGCGGGCCTGCTCTTCGCGCTGGCGGCGCTTTTCCTCGAGCTCGGCTTCCTGGCGGCGCAGCAGCTCCGCCTGGGCCTTGGCCTCGAGCTCGCGGCGCTCCAGCTCGGCCTCGTCGACCGCGGGCGCCGCGGGCGCTTCGGCCACCGGCGTGTCGTCGCGCTTGACGAAGGTGCGCTTCTTGCGCACTTCGACCTGGATGGTGCGCGCCTTGCCGCTCGCGTCGGCCTGCTTGATCTCGCTGGTCGACTTGCGCGTCAGGGTGATCTTCTTGCGCTCGCCGCCGGACGTGCCGTGCGCCGAGCGCAGGTGGTCGAGCAGGCGCTCCTTGTCGGCGTCGGTCAGCGTGTCGGCCGTCGACGCCTTCTTGACGCCGGCCGACTGCAGCTGCTCGAGCAGCGCCGTGGCGGAGCGGTTGAGCTCAGCGGCGAGTTGGGCGACGGTGGTCACTGCCATGTGGGGATCCTTGCGTGGGTCTTGCGGTGCGTTCGATGCGGCAGGCTGGGATTCAGGCGGTGAACCAATGTTCGCGCGCCTTCATGATCAACGCCTTGGCGTGCGACTCGTCGACACCGGTCATCTCGGTCAGCTCGTCGACCGCCAGGTCGGCGAGGTCGTCGCGGGTGTGGATGCCGCCGTCGGCGAGCTTCTCGATCAGCTCGGGCGACAGGCCTTCGAGGTCGCGCAGGTCCTGCGACACGTCCTCGACCTTTTCCTCGCGGGCGATTTCCATGGTGAGCAGCGCGTCCTTGGCACGGGTGCGCAGCTCGTTGACGGTGTCCTCGTCGAAGCCTTCGATGTCGAGCATTTCCTGCATCGGCACGTAGGCGACTTCTTCCAGGCTGGAGAAGCCTTCGGCGATGAGGATGTCGGCCACCTCGGCATCGACGTCGAGCTTCTCGACGAAGAGCTTGCGGACGGAGTCGCTTTCCTCGGCCTGCTTGGACGCCGATTCCTCGGCCGTCATGATGTTGATGCGCCAGCCGGTCAGCTCGGAGGCCAGGCGCACGTTCTGGCCGCCCCGGCCGATGGCGATGGCGAGGTTTTCCTCGTCGACCACCACGTCCATGGCGTGGCGCTCTTCGTCGACGACGATGGACTGCACGTTGGCAGGCGCCAGCGCACCGATCACGAACTGGGCAGGATCCTCGGACCACAGGACGATGTCGACACGCTCGCCGGCCAGCTCGTTGGTCACGGCATTGACGCGCGAGCCGCGCACGCCCACGCAGGTGCCGATGGGGTCGACCCGCTTGTCGTGCGACAGCACCGCGATCTTGGCGCGCGAGCCGGGATCGCGGGCGCAGCTCTTGATCTCGAGCAGCCCCTGCTCGATCTCGGGCACTTCCTGGGCGAACAGCTCGATCATGAAGCCGGGCGCGCTGCGCGACAGCAGGATCTGCGGGCCGCGCAGGGTGGGATCGACTTCGGCGATGAAGGCGCGCACGCGGTCGCCGGTGCGCAGGTTTTCCTTCGGGATCATCTCGCCGCGGCGCAGGCGCCCTTCGACGCGGCCCGACTCGACGATGATGTCGCCCTTGTCCAGGCGCTTGACCGTGCCGACGAAGATCTTCTCGCCGCGCGAGAGGAAGTCGTTGAGCAGCTGCTCGCGCTCGGCGTCGCGGATCTTCTGCAGGATGACCTGCTTGGCGGCTTGCGCGCCGATGCGGCCGATCGAGACCGATTCAACCGGCTCCTCGATGTAGTCGTCGACCTCGATGTCGGCGATCTGCTCCAGCGCCTCGAAGTGCAGGATCTCGGAATCGGGCAGCTGCAGGCCGGCCTCGTTGGGCACCACGTGCCAACGGCGGAAGGTCTCGTACTCGCCGGTCTCGCGATCGACGGAGACGCGGATGTCGACTTCGCCGCCGTGCAGCTTCTTCGACGCCGACGCGAGCGCCGCCTCGACGGCGCCGAACACCACCTCACGGTCCACGCTCTTCTCGCGCGAGATGGCGTCCACCAGCATCAACAGTTCGCGGTTCATTGTTTTCGACCTCCAACTTCCTCATCGGCCTGCGGCTCGTCAGGCACCACCGGGGCCGGCGCGAACCGGCGCCCCTTGAAATCGAGCACCGGCACGAGCCGGGCTTCACGGACTTCTTCCAGCAAGAAGTCGAGGGCCCGCTCGCCCTTGCCGTCGTCGAAGACCACGCGCCAGCCGTCGCCCGACTCCTGCGCGGCGAGCATGCCCTGGTACTTCTTGCGTCCCTGGAACGGCAGCTTGAGCGTGAGCTCGACGGCCTGGCCGGCAAAGCGGGCGTAGTCGGACGCCTTCTTCAGCGGCCGGTCCAGGCCCGGCGACGAGACCTCGAGGCGGTCGTAGGCGAAGCCCTCGACCTCGAGCACATGCTGCAACTGGCGCGTGACCTTTTCGCAGTCGTCGACGGTGACGAACTCGCCGTTCGGATCGTGCGCCACCCGGTCGATGAACACGCGCAGCAAGCCCCGAGCACTGCGCTCGATGTCGACCAGGTCGTAGCCCAGCCCGGTGACGGTGCGTTCGACAGTGGCTTGCCAATTCATCAGGGTCGGCGGGTTTCGGTTCTCGCGTAAAACAAAAGGCTCGACAAAAGGGTTCAAGCCAAAAAAAATGGGCTGGAAGAATCCGCCCATGCAGCTTTCTCGGGAAAAGGAGATTGTAGCTCGCCGAGCAAGTACAGGCAACACCTGTGCCTGTCAAGCCCGCAAGGTTGCCCGGGGCTGCGGACCCGGCCAAACGGCGCAGTCGGCGAGGGTGGACCGGCCATGCCTGCATGCCAGAATTCGGGGTTCACATCCAATCGGGAGACACCATGGGCTTTCTGGCCGGCAAGCGCTTTCTCATCACCGGCATCCTGAACAACCGCTCGATTGCGTATGGCATCGCGCGTGCCTGCCACCGTGAAGGCGCGGAGCTGGCGTTCAGCTACCAGGGAGAGCGCTTCAAGGACCGCATCGCTGAGTTCGCGGCGGAGTTCGGCTCGAAGCTCACCTTCGAGCTCGACGTCGCCGACGACGCCCAGATCGAGCGTGCCTTCGCCCAGCTGGGCCAGACCTGGCCCCAGTTCGACGGCTTCGTGCATGCCATCGGCTTCGCCCCGCGCGAGGCCATCGCCGGCGACTTCCTCGACGGCCTGTCGCGCGATGCCTTCCGGATCGCCCACGACATCTCCAGCTACAGCTTCCCCGCCATGGCCAAGGCGGCCGTGCCCCTGCTGCGCCCGGGCGCCTCGCTGCTCACCCTGACCTACCTGGGCGCCCTGCGCAACGTGCCGGGCTACAACACCATGGGCCTGGCCAAGGCCTCGCTGGAGGCCAGCGTGCGCTACCTGGCGGCGAGCCTCGGCCCGCGCGGCGTGCGCGTCAACGGCATCTCGGCCGGGCCGATCAAGACCCTGGCCGCCTCGGGCATCAAGGGCTTCGGCAAGATCCTCGACGTGGTGGCCTCCAACTCGCCCTTGCGCCGCAACGTGACCATCGACGACGTCGGCAACGTCGCGGCCTTCATGCTGTCGGACCTGGCTGCGGGCGTGACTTCGGAGATCACCTACGTGGACGGCGGCTTCAGCCACGCCATGGCTGGCGGCGCCGACGTCACGGCCTGAGATCTCACAGGCCGGAGAGGATCTCCTTGCGCTTTTGCTGGTACTCCTCCTCGGTGATGGCGCCGGCGTCGCGCATGCGCTTGAGCCCGAGGAGTCGCTGGCTCTGCTCGTCGTAGAACGCCGCATCGCGCTTGGCACCGGCGGGTGCCACGGCCGGCGCCGGAGCCGGCTTTGCGACGGCGGCCGGAGCGACGACTGCTGCCGCGGCCGGAGCCGCGGGCGCCGTCGACACGGTGAGCGGCAATGCGAGCCAGTCCGGCCGCCGGCTCGTCGTGCTGGCACTGCGCAAGCTGGCCTTGCCGGGCCGATCCCGCGATCCGAACGTGAACTCGGGCGCCTTGTGCGAGCCCAGGTAGTCGTTCACGAACACGAGGCGGGCGTCGTTCACGATCACTTGCAGCGCCCCGCCCTGCACGAACATCCGGGCCGTCACGCCCAAGGGTTGGGTCAGGAAGCCCGCACCGCGTCGCGAGGTGCTGAGCAGGATCACATCGTCGTCGGGTGTCGCGACGGACAGCGCCTGCGCCAGCGGCTCGGCGAGCTCGCTCAGCTCGTCGGCGGCGAACAGCGCCTGGCTGCCTTCGCGCGACTCGAATCTCAGCGCAGCGAGCTGCTGGCGAAGCGTCTCGGGCTCGACCTGCACAGGATGCTGATTCGGCACCGATCCCGTCTCGCGGGGGACCAGGCGGATGACCGTGAAGTCGTGCAGCGTCCAGGTGCGGCGACGCGCGTCGCTCTTGGACGGCTCGGCGCCCGAGTTCGCTCCACCGAAGAGGGAATCGAGCAAGCCGGCAGCCTTCGCCGACTCGGCTGGCAGCATGGCAAGAAGCCCCGCCAGACCCAACACACCCGCGCTGATTGCCGTCCTCATCGACATCCCCTGCTGGAAAAAGCGGGCCATCATAGGTCGTCCAGCGCCCGCGCTGCACCGACAAGCGCCGGGGACACCCGCG
This sequence comes from Piscinibacter sp., assembly GCA_036377015.1. Classification (GTDB taxonomy): domain Bacteria; phylum Pseudomonadota; class Gammaproteobacteria; order Burkholderiales; family Burkholderiaceae_C; genus Albitalea. Next base: position 133,565 of record DASUZE010000091.1, read on the forward strand.
CCTGCACGACGTAGGTCGGGATCGCCTTCAGGTAATCGCGGAATCGCCCCTTGGCTTCGAAGCGCTCGCGGAACTGCGAGCGGGCGATGGCGTCGCCCAGCCTCGGCACGATGCCGCCGCCGATGTACATGCCGCCACGTGCGCCCAGCGACAACGCCAGGTTGCCCGCGATCGTGCCGAGCAGGCTGAAGAACACGTCGACGGCCGCACGGCATTGCGCGTCCGCCCCGCCGGCGGCGCGCCCCGTCACGCCCGGCGCATCCAGTGCCTGCGCCGCGACGCCGTCGATCTCGCACATCGCCTCGTAGAGGTTGACCAGCCCCGGCCCGGACAGCGCCCGCTCGGCCGACGCATGACCGAAGCGGCGGCGCAGCTGCCGCACGACCGCCTCCTCGCGCTCGTCGGTGGGCGCGAGTGTCACGTGACCACCCTCGCCGTTGATCGGAATCGCATGCATGCCTTGGCGCGCCGGCAGCAGGCCCGATACGCCCAGCCCGGTGCCCGGCCCGAGCAGCCCCAGCGGCGCTTCCGCAACCGCGGCGCCGGGCCCGACCTGGTGCAAGTCGGCCGCGTCGAGCGCGGGCAGGGACAGTGCAAGCGCGGTGAAGTCGTTGATGACGAGAAGGCGCTCCAGACCCAGCGACAGGCGCATCTGCTGGATCGAGAAGGACCAGTGGTGGTTGGTCATGCGGACCTGATCGCCGACGACCGGGTTGGCCATGCCGATCGCGGCCCAGCGCGGCGCCGGATGCGTCAGTCCCGCAAGGTAGTGCCGGATCGCCGCCTCCAGCGACGGATGGTCTGCGCACGGCAGCGTCGCAACGTCGGTCAGCGGGGCGCCGGGGCCTGCGATCCAGGCAAAGCGCGCGTTCGTGCCGCCGACGTCGCCGACAAGGCGGGGAAATGGGGTGGGGTCCATGGCTTCGGCCGCAAATGTAGCCGAACTACGCAATGGACCCAAATTTCGCATCGACGTCAACACCGGCCGAATGCGCGGCAAGAGAGGCTGTTGCTATCGCGCACTGTCCTGGAAAACCCTGCTATGCGGTCTGTAGTCCGATTACTAGAGTCGCGTCCACTTTGTAGAACCGTTGCATTTGTGTAGGCCAACTACCAAAGCGAGGAGTCGGGCATGCCGCCGTTGTTCTCACTGCCCTGGACCTGCATTGCGTCGCCGATCGTGATGTTTTCCCGATAGGGCGTGTGCACGGCGACGTCCCTTTCTTGTCGTCGATGAAGAAGCGTTCCCCCACCGCCGGTGGGTGCCGCAAGGTCGCATGGGCCTGCGGTGCCGCCGGTTTTCACTCACGCAGAACCCATGAGGAGTCAAAGATGAGAATGCAACACACCTTGCTCGCCGCTGCAGCACTGAGCGTGCTCTCCACCGCTGCCAGCGCAGTGGATTGGGGTGGCTACATGCGCATCGGGCCGGGCCAGAAGGTCGAAGCAGGCAACGGCGATAGAAGCAACTGCTTCAACGGCTACGCCGACACCGGCGGCAAGGGCGGCATCGGCCGCCTGGGCAACGAGTGCAACACCTATGGCGAGTTCGGGCTCAGCCAGGCCGGCAAGGCCGGCGGCATCGACTACAAGGCGCTGCTGATGACCAACTTCTACCAGGCCGGCAGCGACATCGGCGACGGGAATCACCAGATCAACGTCAACCAGGCCTACATCGAAGCCAAGGGGTTCGACGTCGCGCCGAGCCAGACCTTCTGGGTGGGCCGGCGCTTCTACGGCCGTGCCGACGTCCACATGGACGACGCGTTCATCGTCAACATGACGGGCAGCGGCGCGGGCGTCGACGGCTTCGATCTCGGCTTCGGCACGCTCAATGTCGCGGTGTTCCGCACCGCCGAGCAGAATCCGTCGACGATGCCGGGCGACCCGCACGATGCGCTGGCCGACATCCACGGGACCCGCATCAATCTCGACCTGCAAGGCATCAACACCAACCCGGGCGGCAAGCTGCGCGTCACCACGACCTTCACCAAGGCCAAGGGGACCGGCGGCAAGAGCGGCGCTGCACTGAGCTTCCAGCACAACCAGACCGGCCTGTACGGCGCCGACAACACCTTGTGGCTGCAGTTTGCGCAAGGCTCGGCCAGCATGAACCAGAACTTCGGCGGCGCGACGAACGATTCGGGCGTGAAGGGCTGGCGCATCGTCGAGAGCCCGGCGTGGACCAAGGGCCCGCTGACCGGCCAGGCCATGTTCACGATCGGCAAGGAAGGACCGAGCAACGCCAAGACGAGCTTCAACAGCCTGGCCGGCCGCGTCGCCTATGCCGTGACGAACAACTTCAAGATCCAGGGCGAGTTGGGCACTGCCAACAGCAAGCCCCAGGGCGGACAGACGGCGCGCGTGACCAAGTTCACCATCGCTCCTACCCTGAGCGTCGGTCCGAACTACTACGACCGGCCGGAACTGCGCTTCTACGTGTCGACCTTCAACTTCAACGACACGTACAAGGCCACCCAGGGCCTGACGAAGTCGAGCAAGTCGTCCGTCGGCATCCAGGCCGAAATCTGGTTCTGACCCGGCGCTGGCGACAAGATCCGGCCCCGCGGGGCCGGATCTTTCTCGCGTGAAGTTCCACCCGCTCGCGTGCATCGATGGCCAATGTCCAGCTGAAGGCGCTGAAGAAGTCGTACGGTGATCTGCAGATCATTCCGGGCATCGACCTGGAGATCCGCGACGGCGAATTCGTGGTCTTCGTCGGACCGTCGGGCTGCGGCAAGTCGACGCTGCTGCGCTGCATCGCCGGGCTGGAGGACATCACCGGCGGCGACCTGTTCATCGCCGGCGAGCGGGTCAACGACGTGCCGCCGTCCAAGCGCGGCATCGCCATGGTGTTCCAGAGCTACGCGCTCTACCCCCACATGACGGTGGCGGAGAACATGGCTTTCGGCCTGCGACTCGCAGGCTTTTCCAAACCGGAGATGAAGGCGGCGGTCCAGCGCGCCGCGCAGATCCTGCAGATCGAGCACCTGCTCGAGCGCAAGCCGAAGGCCCTGTCGGGCGGCCAGCGCCAGCGCGTGGCCATCGGACGCGCCATCGTGCGCAAGCCGGGGGTGTTCCTGTTCGACGAGCCGCTGTCCAACCTCGATGCGGCGCTGCGGGTGCAGATGCGCGTCGAGCTGTCGCGCCTGCACCAGGAGCTCAAGACGACCATGGTCTACGTGACGCACGACCAGGTCGAGGCGATGACGCTGGCCCACCGCATCGTGGTGCTCAACGCCGGGCGCATCGAGCAGGTGGGCACGCCCATGGAGCTGTACCACCGGCCGGTCAATCGCTTCGTCGCGGGCTTCATCGGCTCGCCGAAGATGAATTTCATCGAGGGCCATCTCGCCGCCCAGGACAGCGGCGGGCACGCACTGGTCAAGCTGATCGAGGGCTCGACCGTCGCCGTCGAGGCCAACGCCGGCGCGCTGGCGGTCGGCGCCCAGGTCGCGATGGGGATCCGCCCCGAGCACGTCCTGGCCAGCGCCGAGCCGTCGCCGGGCTCGGTCCGCGGCCACGTGCAGCTGGCCGAGCACCTGGGCGACACCACCTACCTGCACGTGGCGCTGGGCGGCGCGACCGACGCCCTGGTGATCCGCACCGATCCCGCCAATCCGCTGCAGACCGGCGACATCGCGCACCTGCACTTCCCGCCGGCGCGCTGCTACCTGTTCGACGAAGGCGGTCGCACCTGCACCGCCGCCGATGCCGTTGCCGACGCAATGGCGGGCTGACCCTGTCCACCCGCAGGCACCCACACCGTTCCAACACAGACCCCACAAGGGCAACACTGAAGGAGAGATCGAGATGAGCATCCAGCGCCAACGCATCACCCTGCTGGCCGCGGCCGCCGCCCTCGCGACCGGCCTGGCCGCCCCTGTTCACGCCGGCGAACCCGGCACGCTGCTGATCTGGATCAACGGCGACAAGGGCTACAACGGCCTGCAGAAGATCGGCGACGAGTTCGCCAAGAAGGCCGGCGTCAAGGTCGTGGTCGAGCACCCCGAGGACGCACCGGGCAAGTTCCAGCAGGCTGCCGCCACCGGCAAGGGCCCCGACATCTGGATCTGGCCGCACGACCGCATCGGCGAATGGATCGCAGGCGGCCTGCTGACGCCGGTCACGCCGAGCAAGAAGATCCAGGCCGACATCGACCCGCTGGCCTGGAAGGCCTTCAACGTCGGCGGCAAGACCTGGGGCTATCCGATCTCGATCGAGGCCGTGGCGCTGGTCTACAACAAGGCGCTGGTGCCCACGCCGCCCAAGACCTTCGAGGAAGTGATCGCGCTCGACAAGAAGCTGTCGGGCCAGGGCAAGAAGGCCATCCTCTGGGACTACACCAACACCTACTTCACCTGGCCGCTGCTGGCGGCCAACGGCGGCTATGCGTTCAAGCAGAAGGCCGACGGCACCTACGACCCCAACGACACCGGCGTCAACAACGCCGGTGCGGTCAAGGGCGCGGACGTGCTCAACAAGATGCTGCGCGACAAGGTCATGCCCACCGGCAGCGGCTACGCCGAGATGGAAGCCGGCCTGGCCCAGGGCAAGGTCGCGATGATGATCAACGGGCCGTGGTCCTGGGACAACCTCAAGAAGGCCAACATCGACTTCGGCGTCGCCAAGATCCCGGCCGTCGCCGGCAAGAAGGCCGCGCCCTTCGTCGGCGTGCTGGGCGCGATGGTGGTCAAGTCCTCGCCCAACAAGGACGTGGCGGTGGAATTCATCGAGAACCACCTCCTCACCGTTCAAGGCCTGAAGACGATCAACGACGACGTGCCGCTGGGCGTGGCAGCGTCCAAGACGCTGTACGCCGAGCTGAAGAACGACCCCAAGATCCAGGCGACGATGGCGTCGGCGCAGGACGGCGCGCCCATGCCCAACAACCCGGAGATGGGTCGCTTCTGGTCCTCGATGGCGTCGGCGCTGAGCAGCATGATGGACGGCCGGCAGTCGCCGAAGGAAGCGCTCGACGCCGCAGCCAAGCGCATTCAGGCCAAGTGACGCCGTAGCCCGGGTGCCACCCGGGTTTCACCCGGGCTACCAACATCATGAAGCTGTCTCCACCGCTGTCGCGCTGGATCGGCCGGGCCTCGCTTGCGCTGGTCGTCCTGCTCGCGCTCTACATCGTCACGCGGGTCTACGCGTCGGGCGAGTGGCTGCTCGCCGGGACCATGCTCGTCATCGTGGCGCTGGCGGCGTGGATCTATACCTCGGGCAAGACCTACGCCTTCCGCTACCTGTTTCCGGGGATCGCGGCGGCGCTGATCTTCGTCGTGTTCCCGATGCTCTACACCATCGCCATCGGGTTCACCAACTACAGCTCGCGCAACCTGCTCGACTTCAACCGGGCCGAGCAGTACTTCCTCACCGAGACCTACCGGGCCGAGGGCGACGCCAGCTACGAGTTCACGCTGCACGGTGCGGGCAGCGAATACCGCGGCCGGCTGGCGCTGCCCGACAGCGACAAGCCCTTCGTGTTCGGGCCGCTCGCGCTGGCCCTCGAGAAGCCGCTCGAGGTCAAGGCGCAGCCGCTGGATCCGGGCATGGCGCTGGGCGATCCGCTGCCGCTGAAGGAGGTGATCGCCCGGCAGAACGTGCTCAAGGCGCTCACCATCGCGATGCCCGACGGCAGCCTCGTGCGCATGGCGGGCCTGCGCGCCTTCGCGCCGGTGCGCCCGCTGTACGTGCGCAACCCGGACGGCAGCCTGAAGAACCAGGAGAACGGGCGCGTCATCAAGCCCGACCAGGCGATCGGCTTCTTCGTCGACGCCGACGGCCAGCGCATGCAGCCCGGCTTCCAGGTCGCCACCGGCTGGGACAACTACCAGCGCATCTTCACCGAGGCGCGCTTTCGCGAGCCCTTCGTCCGCATCTTCGCGTGGACGGTGGTGTTCTCGGCGCTGACGGTGCTGTTCGCGACCGCGTTGGGCATGCTGCTGGCGGTGCTGTTGAACTGGGATGCGCTGCGCTTCAAGGGCATCTACCGCATCCTGCTGTTCCTGCCCTACGCCGTGCCGGGCTTCATCTCCATCCTGGTCTTCAAGGGCCTGTTCAACCAGAACGTGGGCGAGATCAACCTCATCCTGTCGACGCTGTTCGGCATCCAGCCGGCGTGGTTCTCCGACCCGCTGCTGGCCAAGGTGATGCTGCTCATCGTCAACACATGGCTGGGCTTCCCTTACATGATGGTGATCTGCATGGGCCTCATCAAGGCCATCCCCGCCGACCTGTACGAAGCCTCGGCGGTGGCAGGCGCGGGGCCGCTGATGAACTTCGGGCGCATCACGCTGCCGCTGATCATGAAGCCGCTGACGCCGTTGCTGATCTCGTCGTTCGCGTTCAACTTCAACAACTTCGTGCTGATCGCGCTGCTCACCGGCGGCCGCCCCGACTTCCTCGACACCAGCGTGCCGGCGGGCACCACCGACATCCTGGTGTCGTACACCTGGCGCATCGCCTTCCAGGACTCGGGCGCGAACTACGGGTTGGCGGCGGCGATCTCGACGGTCATCTTCCTGATCGTCGCCACCATCACCATGGTGCAGATGCGCTTCACCCGCATCGTCGAAGAAGAAAAGCGCTAAGGAGAAGCGATGGCCATCGTCCTCGACAAGTCCCACCGCTGGCGCGTGATCGCGGCCCACGTCTTCCTGATCGCCCTGTGCGCGCTCGTGATCATGCCGTTCCTGATGGTGATCTCGATCTCGCTGCGCCCGGGCAACTTCGCCACCGGCAGCATCATTCCCGAGACCATCAGCTTCGAGCACTGGCGCTTCGCGCTGGGCCTGCCGTTCCAGGATGCGCAGGGCCGGCTGGTCACGCCCGACCTGCCGGTGCTGCGCTGGCTGTGGAACTCGGTGAAGATCGCCACGCTGGCATCGCTCATCGGCCTGCTCCTGTCGACCACCGCGGCCTACGCCTTCGCGCGCATGAAGTTCCGCGGCAAGCGCCAGGCGCTGACCGGCCTCATGCTGATGCAGATGTTCCCCGCCGTGCTGGCGCTGGTGGCGCTGTACTCGATCTTCGACCGCATCGGCAACGCCTTCCCTTTTCTCGGCATCGACACCCACTGGGCGCTCTTGCTGGCCTACTCGGGCGGCATCGCGCTGCACGTGTGGACCATCAAGGGCTACTACGACACCATCCCGGCGGAGATCGAGGAGGCGGCCAAGGTCGACGGCGCGACGCCGTGGCAGGCCTTTCGGATGGTGCTGCTGCCCATGGCGCTGCCGATCCTGATGGTGGTGTTCCTGCTCGCGTTCATCAACGCGGTCATCGAGTACCCGGTCGCGTCGGTGCTGCTCAAGCAGCAGGACAAGCTGACCATGGCCGTCGGCTCGAAGATGTTCCTCTACGAGCAGAAGTACCTCTGGGGCGACTTCGCCGCCGCGGCCATCCTGTCCGGACTTCCGATCACGGTCGTGTTCATCCTGGCCCAGAAGTGGATGATCTCCGGCCTCACCTCGGGCGGCGTCAAGGGATGACGCGCGCCCTTCCCTTCAACCCTGCACCGAGGAGACCCTCATGCACATCCGCATCGTCCTGAGCGCCCTGGTCGTGGGCATCGTCGCGACCGGCCCGGCGCTGGGCCAGTCCGCGTTGCCCGAAGGCAAGGTCGCGATCAACTACAACCGCTGCGACAACAACTACGACGGCTGGGGCGCGCACCTGTGGAAGGACCCGGGCACCCCGCTGCCCGGCGTGGAATGGAACAAGCCCATGATGCCCACCGGCAAGAGCGACTTCGGCGTGTTCTGGCACACCGACCTGGCCGAGTACGGCAGCAAGGGCAAGGTCAACTACATCATCCACAAGGGCGACAACAAGGAACAGGGCGGCCAGGACATGTCCTTCGATGCCAAGGCCACCAAGGAGGTCTGGGTCAACAGCGGCGACAGGAAGATCTACACCTCGCTCGAGGACGCGCAGAAGGCGCGTGCCGCCACTCCCTGCAGGTAGGAGCACGACGGCGATGCGAAATCCGCTGGCCCTTCTGGTGCTGTCGTTGAGCATGGGCATGGTCGCTTGCACCAGCGCGCCGCCCTCGTCACCGGCGCCGGCCATGGAGCCGGCGGCGCCGGCAGCCGCGGCCTCGGCCCCGGCGCCGGCAGCCAGCGCCCCGCTGGCCGTGTCCGGCGACTTCGCCGACAACCCCATCGTCTACTTCGTCATCACCGACCGCTTCGACAACGGCAACCCGGGCAACGACAGCAGCTACGGCCGCAGGCGCGAGACGGCGGCGCGCGACGATGTCGGCACCTTCCATGGCGGCGACCTGAAGGGCATCACGCACAAGCTGAGCCAAGGCTGGTTCAAGTCGCTGGGCGTGAACGCGATCTGGATCACCGCGCCCTACGAGCAGATCCACGGCTGGGTGGTCGGCGGCAACAAGGAGTTCAAGCACTACGCCTACCACGGCTACTACGCGCTCGACTACACGCGGCTGGATGCCAACATGGGCACGCCCGAGGAACTGCGCGAGATGGTCGACACCGCGCACGCGCAGGGCATCCGCATCCTGTTCGACGTGGTGATGAACCACCCCGGCTACCTCGACATCCAGACCGCCGCCGAGCTGGGCGTGCGCGTGCTCTGGCCCGGCTACCAGGGTGCCACCCTGCGCAACTACCACAGCTTCATCGACTACAACAACTTCGCCTTCGGCGACTGGTGGGGACGTCCGTGGGTGCGCTCCGGGCTGCCCGGCTACATCGAAGGCGGACGCGACGACCTCACCATGCAGCTGGCCTTCCTGCCGGACTTCCGCACCGAGTCCACGGAGCCCGTGAAGCTGCCGGTCTTCCTGCGCAACAAGCCGGGGACGGGCGCGGTCGACCTGCCCGACACGCCGGTGCGCGGCTACCTCGTCAAGTGGCTGACCGACTGGGTGCGCGAGTACGGCATCGACGGCTTCCGTGCCGACACCGTCAAGCACGTCGAGGGCGCGGCCTGGCTGCAGCTCAAGACCGAGGCGGTCAAGGCGCTGGCCGACTGGAAGGCGAAGAACCCGGCGAAGAAGATCGACGACCAGCCGTTCTGGATGGTCGGCGAGTACTGGGGCCTGGGGCCGCAGCGGCACAGGCTCCACGACTTCGGCTTCGACGCCATGATCAACTTCGACTTCCAGAAGCGCGGCGCCCAGTTCGCCCGCCCCGACGCCCTCTTCGCCGAGTACGCCGGCCTGCTCGCCGGCCGCCCCGGCTTCTCGACGCTGAGCTACCTGTCGTCGCACGACACCGAGCTGTTCGACCGCCAGCGCCTGGCCGAGGCGGGCACGGCGTTGATGCTCGCGCCCGGCGCGGTGCAGATCTTCTACGGCGACGAGAGCGGCCGCCTTCCCGGCCCGGTGCCGGCGTCCGACCCGCAGCAGGCGACCCGCTCCGACATGAACTGGGCCAGCGTCGATCAGGCGCTGCTGGCCCACTGGCGCAAGCTCGGAACCTTCCGCGCGCGCCACGTGGCGCTGGCCCGCGGCGCGCACCAGAAGCTCGGCGACACGCCCTACACCTTCGGCCGGATCGACGCGACCAGCGACGATCGCGTCGTCGTGGCCCTGGGCTCCGGCGGCGAGGTCGGCATTCCGGTCGCACCCGTCTTCCCCGACGGCCAGTGGCTGCACGACGCCTACAGCGGCCAGCACGCGGTCGTGACAAACGGCACGCTGCGGCTGAGCGCGACGGGGCCGGTGCTGCTTGAACGCAGTGCAGCACCCGCGCGCTGATCGCACGCAACGCTATCCTTCTTCCATGGCCCAAGACGCTCCGCGCAGCTACCACGCGCTGCCCTTTTCCGAGCCGCGATTGCTGGCCGACATCGGGGCCACCTACGCGCGCTTCTGCATCGAGCAGGTGCCGGGCCGCTTCGATCATGTCGCGGTGCTGCCGTGCGCCTACTACCCCGGTTTCGTGGCGGTGGTGGAGGCCTATCTCGGCACGCTGCCCGGGATCGTTCCGCGCCACGCCGCCGTGGCCATCGCCAATCCGATCGACGGCGACCAGGTGCGCATGACCAATCGCGACTGGGCGTTCTCGATCCAGGATGCGCAGCGCCAGCTCAGCCTGAGCACGCTGCTGGTCGTCAACAACTTCACCGCGCTGGCGATGGCGCTCCCGCGCATCGGCCCCGAGGGCCGTGTGCAGATCGGCGGCGGCGAGCCGCAGTCCAACGGGGTGATCGGCTTGCTGGGCCCCGGCACCGGCCTCGGCGTGTCGGGCCTCATCCCCACCACCGGCGACCGCTGGACGGTCCTGGCCACCGAGGGCGGCCACGTGAGCTTCGCGCCCACCGACGAGCGTGAGCTGCAGGTCCTGCAGCACGCCTGGAAGACCATGCCCCGGGTGTCGGCCGAGCGGCTGATCTCCGGGCCGGGCCTGGAGCTGATCTACCAGGCGCTGAGCCAGGGACACCCGGGCGCCGAGCCCAACCTGAGTGCCGCCGACATCGTGCAGCGCACGCTGCAGGACCACAACCCGCTGTGCGCCGAGACCGTGGAGTGCTTCTGCGGCATGCTCGGCACGATGGCCTCGGACCTGGCGCTCACCCTGGGCGCCACCGGCGGCATCTATGTCGGCGGCGGCATCGTCCCGCGATTGGGCGAGCTGTTCGCGTCGTCGCCGTTTCGCCAGCGCTTCGAGGCCAAGGGGCGCTTCAGCACCTGGGTCGCACGCATCCCGACCTATGTGCTCACCGCGGAGAACAGCTCCTTCGTCGGCGTGTCTTCGCTGCTCGCCGACCACGTGCCTGACCACGACGGCGGCAATCCGCTGCTCGATCGCGTTCGCAGCGCCGCCGATGGCCTGTCGCCGGCCGAGCGGCGGGTCGCCAACTTCGTGCTCGACAACCCCCGCTCGGTCCTCAACGACCCGATCGCCGTGATCGCCCAGGGCGCCGAGGTGAGCCAGCCCACGGTGATCCGCTTCTGCCGGTCGCTGGGCTTCCAGGGGCTGGCCGACTTCAAGCTCAAGCTCGGCTCCGGCCTCACCGGCACGCTGCCGGTGCAGCGCACGCAGGTGCGGCGCCAGGACGGCATCGCCGACCTGTGCGCCAAGGTGCTCGACAACACCATCTCGGCCATCGTGCAGTTCCGCGAGTCGCTCAACGTCGAGGCCGTCGACAAGGCCATCGCGCTGCTGCGCGAGGCGCGCCGGGTCGAGTTCTATGCCATGGGGAACTCGACGGTGGTGGCGCTCGACGCGCAGCACAAGCTGTTCCGCTTCCGCATCCCGTCGGTGGCGCACACCGACGCGTCGATGCACACCATGGCCGCCGAGCTGCTCGGCCCCAACGACCTCGCGGTGTTCATCTCCAGCTCGGGCCAGCCGCCGGAGCTCAGCCGCGCGGCCGCGCAGGCGCTCGAGCGCGGCGCGTCGGTGATCGCCGTCACCGCCAGCCAGTCGCCCCTGGCGCGCAAGTCCACGGTGTGCATCGCGGTCGACCACAGCGAAGACAGCTCGAGCTTCGTGTCGATGATCTCGCGCATCCTGCACCTGCTGGTGATGGACATGATGTCGGTCGGCCTGGCGGTGCGCCGCACGCCCACGCTCGGGCCGGGGCCGGTGTCGGAGACGGCGGAAGGTCAGATGCAGCCGACGCCGGGAGTACTGATCTCGCACATCGCGTAGCCCGGGTGCAACCCGGGTTGCACCCGGGCTACAACTTCGCGAAGCTGACCGTGAACGTGGAGCCGCGGCCCGGTGCGCTGGCGATGCGGATGCGGCCGCGCATCTGGTCGAGCAGCAGCTTGGCCACCACCAGCCCCAGCCCCGTGCCCGGCACGTCGGGCGAAGGAGCGAGGCGCTTGAAGGGCTGGAACAGCTCGGCCTGCTGCTCGGGCGTGAGGCCCGGGCCTTCGTCGGTGATGCTGATGCTGACCTCGTCGGGCGTCTCGCGAAACTCCAGGGTCAGGCGGCCGCCGCGAGCGTTGTAGCGGCAGCCGTTGCTGAGCAGGTTCACGAACACCTGCTGCAGGCGCTGCGGATCGGCCTCGACGACCGCCTCGCGTCGGGGCAGGCGGTCGTCGATGCGGATGCCGAACGAGGCGCGCTCCGGCTCGACGACGTTGAGGCCGTCGCGGGCCGAGACCAGAAGGTCGGTCGGAACGCGCTCGACCTGCAGCGAGCCGGAGTCGATGCGGGTGATGTCGAGCACGTCCTCGACCAGGCGCAGCAGCTGCGCGCCGCTGTCCTGCAGGATCTTCACCCGCTTGCTCTGGCTGGGGCTGAGCGGCTCGGCCGGATCGATGGACAGCAGCTGCGCGACGCCCAGCACCGAATTCAGCGGCGTGCGCAGCTCGTGGCCCAGGCGCGCGAGGAATTCCACCCGCAGCCGCGTCGCACGCTCGGCGGCCTCCTTCTCGAGCGTCAGCTGCGCCTGCGCCACGTCGTTGCTCACGTCGCGCAGGATGCCGACCATGCGCGCCGGTCCTCCCGGCGAGGTCTCGCGCATGCGGCCGATGCCTTCGAGATGGCGCAGCTCCCCGTCGGGCAGGACCACGCGGTAGCGGTACTCGAACAGTCCGTTTTCGCTCACCGCGCGGTCGAAGCGGCTGCGCACGAAGGCCTGGTCGTCGGGATGGATCAGGGCGCGCAGCTCGGCGCGCTTGAGCGTCGCGCCCTGGCCGCCGCCGATGCCGAACAAGGCCGCGGCGCGCTCGTCGAGCTGGAAGCGGTCGTCGCTGACGTACCAGTCGAACAGGCCGATGCCGGCCGCGTCGGCTCCGAGCTCCCACCGGTGGTTGGCTTCCATCAGCAGCTGGCGATCGGCCATCTGCTGGCGCATCGTTCGGCGCACCAGCAGCGCCCCGCCCAGCGCGAGCAGCGCCGCCAGCGTCAGCGTGATGCCGGCCAGCAGCTGCTCGGCCTTGCGCGACGCGCGCCCCAGGGTGGCGGAAAAGTACTTCTCCAGGCCGACCAGGCGGCTGTCGAGCGCATCGAGGTCGCCCAGCAGCGGCGCAAAGGCCGCGGGGGTGTCGCCCCGCTCCACGTGCGCATGGATGCGGGTGCCCAGCTGCTGCAGCTGGTCGATCAGGCGGTCGCCCTCGATCCAGGTCGCGACGGCTTCCTCCATGAATTCGGCATGGCGGAAGTAGCGGTACAGCAGGACCAGGCCGTCGATGTCTTCGGCCGAGTTCTCGCCGGCGAGAAAGCCTTCGCGCACCACCCGCATGTCGGGCTGCGCCTTGTCGAGCTCCAGGCGCGCGCGCCGGTCGCCGAGAGGCACCGCCAGCGCCTCGACGTAGCCGCGGTACGCGGCGGCATGGCCCGCCAGCGCGTGCGAACGCAGCTGGCCCACCGCCTGTGCACGGGCCTTGGACCACAGGCTCTCGCCGCCCACGTAGGCACGCACCGCCGACAGCACGTTGAAGCCGCCGATGCACAGCGCGAGCAGCACGACGATGGCCAGCATCAGCGGAGCGAACACGCCGAGAAAGACCGTCCGGTCGGAACGCACGCTATGCATCCGGCGCTGTCATGCGGTTGTGAGGGCGACGCGACTTTAGCAGCGGGCCGCGGGGTGCGTCGCCCCCGGTGCCCGGAGCTCGGTTCAGTCGTCGCGCACGCAGTCGACGAAGTAGGCGCGGCCGTTGTCGCCCTCGTCTTCCACCAGGCCGTGCACGTCGGTGTCGAAGCCGGGAAAGGCGGCGTTGAACTCGCGCGTGAAGCGCAGGAAGTCGACGATACGGCGGTTGAAGCGCTCGCCCGGGATCAGCAGCGGAATGCCCGGCGGGTACGGCGTCAGGAGCGAGGTGGTGATGCGGCCTTCGAGCTTGTCGATCGGCACCCGCTCGGTCTTGCGGTGGGCGATGAAGGCGAAGGCGTCGGCCGGCTTCATCGCCGGCTGCAGGTCCGACAGGTACATGTCGGTGGTCAGCCGCGCGATGTCGCCCTTGGCGTACATGGCGTGGATGTCCTGGCACAGGTCGCGCAGGCCCATGCGCTCGTAGCGCGGGAAGGCGTCGACGAATTCGGGCAGCACCCGGCCGAGGCGGGCGTTGCGGTCGTAGTCGTCCTTGAACTGCTGCAGCGCGGTCAGCAGCGTGTTCCAGCGGCCCTTGGTGATGCCGATGGTGAACATGATGAAGAACGAGTACAGGCCCGTCTTCTCGACCACCACGCCGTGCTCGGCCAGGTACTTGGTGACGATGCTCGCGGGGATGCCGGTCTTGGCGAACTTGCCGGTCACGTCGAGCCCCGGCGTGATGATGGTGCTCTTGATCGGGTCGAGCAGGTTGAAGCCCTCGGCGAGGTTGCCGAAGCCGTGCCACTTCTCGCCTGCCTTGAGGATCCAGTCGCCGCTGGTGCCCACGCCCTCGGCGGCCAGGCGCTCGGGGCCCCAGACCTTGAACCACCAGTCCTTGCCGAATTCCTTCTCGACCTTGCGCATGGCGCGGCGGAAGTCGAGCGACTCGAGGATGCTTTCTTCCACCAGCGCGGGGCCGCCCGGCGCCTCCATCATGGCCGCGGCGACGTCGCACGAGGCGATGATCGCGTACTGCGGGCTGGTGGAGGTGTGCATCAGGTAGGCCTCGTTGAACAGGTGCCGGTCCAGCTTGCGGTTCTGGCCGTCCTGCACCAGCACCTGCGAGGCCTGGCTGATGCCGGCCAGCAGCTTGTGCGTGGACTGCGTCGCGAACACCAGCTGGTCCTTGGGACGCGGACGATAGCGGCCCATCGCGTGGAAGTTGCCGTAGAACGGGTGGAACGCCGCGTGCGGCAGCCAGGCCTCGTCGAAGTGCAGCGTGTCGATGTAGCCGTCGAGCGAGTGCTTGATCGTCTCGGTGTTGTAGAGCACGCCGTCGTAGGTGCTCTGCGTGAGCGTGAGGATGCGCGGCTTGACCTTCTTCGCGTTCACGTCGGCGAGCAGCGGGTTGGCGGCGATCTTGCGCTCGATCGCCTCGCGCGAGAACTCGGCCTGCGGGATCGGTCCGATGATGCCGTAGTGGTTGCGCGTGGGCGTGAGGAACACCGGCACGGCGCCGGTCATGATGATGGAGTGCAGGATGGACTTGTGGCAGTTGCGGTCCACCACCACCACGTCGCCCGGCGCCACCGAGTGGTGCCACACCATCTTGTTGGAGGTGCTGGTGCCGTTGGTGACGAAGAAGCAGTGGTCGGCGTTGAAGATGCGCGCCGCGTTTCGCTCGCTCGAGGCCACCGGGCCGGTGTGGTCGAGCAGCTGCCCGAGCTCCTCGACCGCGTTGCACACGTCGGCGCGCAGCATGTTCTCGCCGAAGAACTGGTGGAACATCTGGCCCACCGGGCTCTTCAGGAAGGCCACGCCGCCGGAGTGACCCGGGCAGTGCCACGAGTACGAGCCGTCCTGCGCGTAGTCCATCAGGGCGCGGAAGAACGGCGGAGCGAGCGAATCGAGGTAGCTGCGCGCCTCGCGGATGATGTGGCGCGCCACGAACTCCGGGGTGTCCTCGAACATGTGGATGAAGCCGTGCAGCTCGCGCAGGATGTCGTTCGGGATGTGCTGCGAGGTGCGCGTCTCGCCGTAGAGGTAGATCGGGATGTCGGCGTTCTTGAAGCGGATCTCGGTGATGAACTTGCGAAGGTTGAGCACCGCCGGATCGACCTCGGGGCCGGGAGTGAACTCCTCGTCGTCGATGGACAGGATGAACGCGCCGGCGCGGCTTTGCTGCTGCGCGAACTGCGACAGGTCGCCGTAGCTGGTGGCGCCCAGCACCTCGAAGCCCTCCTTCTGGATCGCATCGGCCAGCGCGCGGATGCCCAGGCCCGAGGTGTTTTCCGAGCGGAAGTCCTCGTCGATGATCACGATGGGGAAGCGAAAGCGCTGCATGAAAGTCTCGTCCGGACACTGGGAAACCGCGAAGTGTAGGCCGTTCGCGCGCCGTGCATGTGGCAGCGCGCATGGCCCGCCCTACACTGGGCGACATCGGGAGCGGCGGGGGCCGCAAGGAGCGCGCATGGATGTGTCGGCGTCGACGTTCTGGTGGGTGGCCGCGGGCATTGCGGTGGCCGCCGAGCTCACCACCGGGACCTTCTACCTGCTGATGGTGGCGCTGGGCCTGGCGGCCGCGGCGATTGCCGCCCACCTGGGGCTGGCGACCGGCCTGCAGCTGGTCACGGCCGCCATCGTCGGCGGCGGCGCGACGGCGCTGTGGCACTGGACGCACGCGCGCCACCCGGTCTCGCTGCCGTCCGAGCGCAACCGCGACGTCAACCTCGACGTCGGCGAGCGCATCGAGGTGGCGGCCTGGGGTGCCGATCGCACGACGCGCGTCCAGTACCGCGGCAGCACCTGGACGGCGCGCCTGCAGGCCGATGCGCCGGCAGCGCCCGGCGCGCACCGCGTGGTCGCGGTCGAAGGCAACTGGCTGGTGCTCGCGCCGGCTCCCTCCCACTGAAGAAAGCCCAAGCCCACCATGGAAGCCGGACTCATCCCGCTGGTCATCGCCGTCATCGCGCTCATCTTCATCATCCGCACCTTCAAGATCGTGCCGCAGCAGCACGCCTGGGTGGTGGAGCGGCTGGGCAAGTACGACCGAACCCTCACGCCGGGGCTGAAGTTCGTCGTGCCCTTCGTCGAGCGCGTGGCCTACCGGCATTCGCTCAAGGAAGTGCCGCTGGACGTGCCCAGCCAGGTCTGCATCACCAAGGACAACACCCAGCTGCAGGTCGACGGGATCATCTATTTCCAGGTCACCGACCCGATGCGTGCGAGCTACGGCTCCAGCAACTACGTGTTCGCGATCACGCAGCTGGCGCAGACGCTGCTGCGCTCGGTCATCGGCAAGATGGAGCTCGACAAGACCTTCGAGGAGCGCGACGCGATCAACGCCTCGGTGGTCAATGCACTGGACGACGCGGCGGTGAACTGGGGCGTGAAAGTCCTGCGCTACGAGATCAAGGACCTGACGCCGCCGGCCGAGATCCTGCGCGCCATGCAGGCGCAGATCACGGCCGAGCGCGAGAAGCGCGCGCTGATCGCGGCGTCGGAGGGGCGCAAGCAGGAGCAGATCAACATCGCCACCGGCGAGCGCGAGGCCTTCATCGCGCGCTCGGAGGGCGAGCGCCAGGCCGAGATCAACAAGGCCCAGGGCGAGGCGGCCGCGATCGTCGCGGTGGCGAACGCCACGGCCGACGCGATCCGCAAGATCGCCGAAGCCATCCGCTCCCCGGGCGGCGATCAGGCGGTGCAGCTCAAGGTGGCCGAGCGCGCGGTCGACGCCTTCTCGCACCTGGCCCAGAAGAACAACACCATGATCGTGCCGGCCAACATGAGCGAGGTGTCGACCCTGATCGGCACGGCCATGACGCTGATGCGAGGCAAGCCGCCCTCGGCCCCCTGAGCCGCCTGCCGGGGGTGGACTAGAATCGCGGGCTCCGGAGAGATGGATGAGCGGTTTAAGTCGCACGCCTGGAAAGCGTGTGTGGGTTAATAGCCCACCGCGGGTTCGAATCCCGCTCTCTCCGCCAGAGATAAATCCAGAACCACAAACAAGCGTCCAGACAATCGCCCGCCAAGCCCCGTGAATCGGGGCTTTTTCATTGGTTTAAGTCTGGCTACCTCGTTTGACATGAATTGGACCGTGGGGGCACATTTGGGGGCATCAATCCCAAATCCATGGGGGCACATAGATTGCCCCCGTATTGGAGCCCTCACATGCCACTCACCGACGCAGCGTGCCGCAACGCCAAGTGCCAGGCCGACAAGCCGCGTGCACGCTTCACTGACAGTCTGGGCCTCTACCTCGAGGTCCTGCCCGCCGGCGGCAAGTACTGGCGGCTGAAGTACCGCATCGACGGCAAGGAGAAGCGGCTCGGCCTGGGCGTGTATCCGGCAGTGAGCCTCGGCCAGGCACGCAAGGAGCGCGATAAGGCACGCGCGATGATCGAGCAGCGGCAAGACCCCTCGGCCGCCCGGCAGGAGGCCAAGGCGGCCCGCGCGGCGGCTTCGGCTTCGACGTTCGAAGCCGTGGCGCGAGCCTGGCATGCTCAGTGGAAAGCCGCGCGCACCGACCACCACGCGGACTACGTGCTGCGCAGGCTGGAGGCCGACGTCTTCCCGAGCCTCGGCCATCGGCCGGTGGCGGACATCACCGCGCCCAAGCTGGTGGCCATGGCAAAGAAGATCGAAGCGCGCGGCGCACTCGACATCGCCAAGCGCGCGCTTCAGACCTGCGGGCAAATCCTCCGCTACGCAGTCGCGCATGGTTTCATCGAGCGCAACCCCGGCGCGGACGTGAAGCCGGCCGACGTGCTCACCAGCCGCAAGAAGACGAACTACGCGCGCCTGGAGGCGAAGGAACTGCCCGAGCTGCTGCGCAAGATGGCCGCGTACGACGGTAGCCCCTACACGCGCTTCGCGCTGCAGCTGATTGCCCTCACCTTCGTGCGCACGTCGGAGCTGATCGAGGCCACGTGGGACGAGTTCGACCTGGAGGCGGCCGAGTGGCGCATCCCGGCCGAGCGCATGAAGATGCGCACGCCTCACATCGTGCCGCTGTCGACGCAGGCCGTCGACGCGCTGCAGTGCCTGCAGGAGCTCAGGGGCCTGTCGCCGATGGTGTTCCCTGGCGAGCGTGACCACGAGCGCCCGATGAGCAACAACACGATCCTCAAGGCTCTGGAGCGCATGGGCTACAAGGGCCGCATGACGGGCCATGGTTTCCGCGGTATCGCGTCGACCGTGCTGCATGAGCATGGCTTCGACCACGCCCACATCGAGCTGCAGCTCGCGCACCAGGAACGCAACCAGGTCTCAGCCTCGTACAACTGGGCGACCTACCTGCCGGAGCGCCGCAAGATGATGCAGTGGTGGGCGGATCACCTGGACGCGTTGCGAAAAGGAGCGAAGGTGCTGCCGTTGAAGGCGGCGTAACGCAACCGTGAAGAGAAGGGCTGCACGACCTCTTATCGTGCAAAGCGGCCGAGCCCGAGACGGCAATCTCGGACCCGACCTAACCACAGCAGCAGACTACCTCGTGAAAGGACTGCACCCATGGCTACCCTCCATTCTGCCCTGCCCGGCACCACCCCCGCGCGGACGCTGATAGACGCACACATTTGCATCCCAGATGACCAACAGCGGTACCTGACGCAGGCCCTTGACGGCCCGCTACAGGTCCAAACGTTGCCTCGCGAAGGGGACCTTGTCTATCTCCGCGATGGGGGCGCCTGGGGCGTCTCGGCTGTCATCCACGACTTGCGATCACCAGGTGCGCCGCGGATCGAAGTCTGGCTCGAGCACTTGAACATCGCCTCGGCAAGGTGCCAGTTGCAGTGATCCCAGGCGCCACTCCCCCCTTCCTTATCACCAAAGGGACGGCCGGGCGCCGTCCCTTTCATTTGGGGAAGAAGCCTCCGTCCTCAACTGGTAATCCAACAGGTAGGACCATAGGGCTCTTCAATGCCGGCGCACGTTCCCGAGCCGGGTCTCGGGCTGCAACGCCAGGCATGCAGCCCGAGTTGTGGAGGTGCGCAAGAAGCAGTCGTTGCGAACCCGAACGCGGTAACCCCCCAAGATGCGGGTAGACCTTGTTGCCGCCTTGCTTGGAGTATTGCGCCACAACTCCGGGGACTCCCCGGAAGGGGAGGAAGGCGATGCGCAGCTACAAGCTTTTCATCAGTCACGCGTGGCACCGTGATGAGGAGTACGAGCGGGTGGTCAACATGCTCAACTGGGATGAGCAGCGGTTTCGATGGGAGAACCTGAGCGTGCCCGTCAGCGACCCGATTCACGTCACGAGCGAGGATGATCTTGAGAAGGGTCTGCGCGACAGGATGCGCTCCTCCTGCGCGTTCATTGCCTGCGCCGGCATGTACGTCCCGCGCAGTGATTGGATCGTGTTCGAGATTCAATTCGCACGCCGCATCGGCCGACCAATCATCATGGTGCCTCGTTGGGGGCAGGAAACTTTGCCGCAGGTGCTGGAGCCGTACTCGCGCGCATGCGCTTCACGCGCCGACTCTCTCATTCGAGCAATACAGGCGAACGCCTTGCCTGAAGGGCAATGAGCCTCGCCTGAATGCGCTCCCCCACTGTCCGCGAGTTCGCAAAGGTGCTGAGCAAATCTTGACGAACAGCCAGGCCCTACGTCAGTCCGTTGAAGTGGATCAGGCTTGCGCACTATGCGCTCTTGCGGTGACAGTGCCGACGCTGTACACGCACGTCGCCGAAAACGACCAGTGGATCGACGGTCAGCATTGCCGACTCGGGCCCCCCGACGGCAATCTTTGGGTCGACCCGGAAGAGGTGAACTGGTGGATGCAAAGTCAACCGACCGGCGCTGTGCGTCCGACGCCGCGTACACTGAACACGGGGCTGGGGGGGGGCCGAGACGCCACCAATGGGACAAGAATGACAGCCAATCGTTTCGGCGGGCTTTGGACCGCAGAGAAGCTAGATGTCCTTCGGCGATACCTCGCCTTCTACACACAGGCGCTCAAGAAGCAGCCGTTCAAGCTGATCTACATCGACGCTTTCGCCGGCACTGGGCGCTGCAAAATCAAGCTTGGCGACGGACACACCACTATCGACGGCTCGGCCAAGATCGCCCTGGACTGCTCGCCGGCGTTCGTCCGGTACCACTTCGTCGAGAAGAAGAAAAAGCACGTCGCGGAATTGGAGGAGCTGATCGCCGCGCACCCCAATGGCCATCGCGCTTCGATTGCGCCGCGAGCGGCCGGCGACATTCTTCCGTTCCTACTCCGCGGCTACGACTGGAAGGCCACTCGCGGCGTGCTGTTCCTCGACCCGTATGGGCTGCAGTGCAGTTGGCCCCAGCTCGAGCAGATCCGGCGCACCGAAGCGCTGGACGTGTTCTTCCTCGTGAGTCTCAGCGGCCTGTTTCGCCAGGCCGCGCTCGACGAAAGCCGCGTCGACGAGGGCAAGGCAGCCAAACTCACCGCATTTCTCGGTACGGACGACTGGCGCCGCGAGCTGTACACGCGTGAGCAAGGCGACATGTTCGACGCGCCGCAGATCACCCGTGACCCGGGCTGGAAGGACATCCTCGACTTCACTACGCGTCGCCTGCGCGGACTCTTCCCGTACGTGAGCGACCCGCGACTGCTCAGCGCCGCCGGAGGTGCGCCGAAGTTCGCGCTCTACTTTGCGGTGACGAATCCGGATCAGAAAGCGGTCGGGCTGGCGGCACGGGTGAGCCGAGACATCCTCAACAAGCTGCACTGACCACCGGCACCGGGAACTCGTCCCAGCGGCGCCCTCCGAGCTCCCGGCCGTTGCGCTTCTTGTCGCGACGAACGCCGTCAGGTCCCCACGCACCCCACTGCTTGAAGAAGAAGGCGACGCCCTGCGCCGCCGCCTGGCGCCGCACGCCATCGGCCCACTCGGCCTTCATGGGGCGCGCCTTCGTGCCGCTCTCCCCGCCCACGATCACCCAGTGGATGCCGGACAGGTCCAACGGGCCCAGATCCTCAAGCAGCGGCTCGACCGATAGGAACCTCACGGCCGCCATAACCTTGCGCAGCTCAGCGATGCGCGGCACGCCGTACTTCCTATCCTCCACCGACACACCGAGCCAGACGTTCGCCGGACAGCGGCGCGACCCGAAGAACTGGGGCAGCCGATCGCCGCGCTTGGTTAGCACCTGGTAGGTGTGCCACGGCGTGCGATCGCAGACATCAAGGACCTGATCGATGTAGGCGTCTGGCACACCCTCGTGGAACAGGTCGGACATGGAGTTGACGAAGTACGTCGTTGGCCGTTTGCGTTGCAGCGGCTGCTGAAGCCGTTCCGGATGCAGCGCCAACTGAAACCCCTTCTCGTATCCGGCTGCACCCATCGCGTGTAGGCGTCGCGCCATCGTCTCTGCATAGCAGTGCTTGCAGCCAGGCGAGAGCTTCGTGCACCCGGTCACGGGGTTCCACGTGTGCTCCGTCCACTCGATCGACGATTCAGCCATTCTTGGTTTGTTTGCGTCGCTAACCTCAGGTCTGGAGTGTATGGCGAGCGCGTCAAAGCGGTGCGCCGGAAACCTGTAGCGACCCGCCCATGTCTGGGGGACGTCCTGTACCCACACCAGGCTCGGGACCGCAGGGGGTATCTCCCGCGCCCCTCACCCCACCCACCGTTTCAGGTGCCGTTGGCCTTGTACAGGCCACGCCAGTCGATTGCGCCGGCGCCGAAGTCTTCGCGGACCTTGTACCGCATGCCGTCGACCTCGAAGCCTTCTTCCGTGAAGAGCTGCGGACCTTCCTCGCCCTCGAGGTAGGCGTACTCCAGCGTGTCGATCACCCCGGAATCGGCAGCCAGGTACCAGGCGGTAGCCGAAACGGCATCGAGCCGCGGCTCGACCACGAGCTCGAGCTTCCCGGCAAACGGGTTCACGTTGCTGGACGTCGCCGGCGTGATTGATGCGAGCAGCTTCTCGGCGGTCGTCTCAAGGGCTGCCGGGACGATGAGGTACTTCGGCGTCGCGTCGATGGGCGTCTTGCCATCGAGGCCCTTCTGCAGACGCATCGCCGTCCTGGCCGTGGTCAGCGAGGTCTCCTGCAGGGCGCTGCCCGCGCCAGTGGCCAGGTTGCCATGGGTGGCATGGAACAGCACCACAGCGTCATACATCGCCGGATTCGATGTGAGCAAGTCCACAAGGGTTTGCGCCTCGAACTCGGTCGCTGCGCGGCCGAACCGCACGGCCATGTCGCCGAACGCGTCCAGATCGTCATTCACGAGGGCCTGCCGGGTGATTCCGAAGATGCGACCGTAGGTGGCCAGGCCATAGCTGCCCTTGCTTTCGGACATGGTGCCGTGCTTGAACTCGCCGTGTTCGTTGACCTGCAGCAGCGTCGGCGCCTCGCTCAGCATGAGACGGGACTTCGCCTTGAAGTCACGCGCTGTGCTCTTGCGCGCGACCCGCTTGACGCCTGCGGGGGCGGCCTCATACGCCGTACGCAGGACCTTGTTGGCCGTCGCCGCGAGCAACTGGGGAAAATCACTGGTCCCATGCAACCCACGCTCGATCAGTTGGGAGGCCGACATCCCAGTCGTGCGGATTCCGCGGATCTCGAGGCAATCACGGGCCATGTCGGCGATGCGGGCATGCCGATACGGATTCTCGCGAGCGGGGGTCAGCGCGGCCCAGGCGCGGCAGGCGAGCGCTTCGACCATGTGGTCGCGTCGATCGTTCGACAGCTCGTCGCCGGCCGTCCACGGCCGGTCGTTGAGGTGAAGGGAGCGGTTGTCGATGTTGCGGTGTCCGCCCGATCCTTGATCGCGCCTGGCCAGCTCGTCGAGTACCTCAAAGCCGGCCGCCTGGAAGGACAGCGCGCGCGACACGAGGCGATCGGCGAATGTCGATTCGAGGCCGTGACGCTTGACGATCGCGCGGATCTCGTCGTTTTCATCCTCGCGGCTGCTGAACGTGCGAACTTCACTCTGGGGCATGGTCATTTCCTTTGGATCGCGGTTGAGAGAGACAGAGGGCGTGTGGGGGGCCGCCGCCCGGATTTCGATGAATTCGCAGGGGAAGGTGCGGAGCTGGTATTCGTCGTCGGGTGCCGATGCCTGGCCGGCGCCGCGGACCTGCGAATCCATGTCGGCCGCGATGGGTACGAGAGAAATCTCGTACGGTTCCCAGTCGATGACGCGGTAGACCCACAGCCCGCCCTCGTCGGCCGGCGCCACCATCTCGATCCGGTGGCGCGCATACCCCACCGACACATTGCGAATGACGCGGTCCTCGACGTCTTGCACGTAGCCGGCCACCGAAGGCCTGCGCGAGAAGGCCACCGTGCACTCGCCTACGCCGTTGGCGATCACTGGCGATTCAACGACGCCGAGCTGCCCCTCTAGGTCATAGCCGCGGTGCGTGTTGAGCAGGGGGGCGCCGCGCTTGAGCCGGTCCATTCGAATGGCGGAGGCATCGACGACGAGCTGCTCCACATATGGCCGGTCACGGAGATAGTCGTAGCGCCGCACCGGAGCGCCGGTGGTGAACACCAGGCGGGCGGTTGCGAGTGGTGACTGCGGTCCGGCACTCGCCGACGCACGCGTGAAGTCGGTCAGCTCCATCGAGCGGCCGGCGAGCGGAAGAGGTGCACACGTGTGCACGTCCTCTCCGGTCAGTTGACCGTGCGGCATGTGGCCTCCATGGGGATGATGTGGGTGTTGTCCAGAACGTCGAAGATCGCAGCGCCGAGTGACGCGTCCAGCAACAGCGCCAGGCGCAAGGCGTCTGCGCCAAAGTCGAGCAGCTGCCGCGGCGTGAGATGGATCTCGATGTCGTTGCCGCCTCGCGTCAGCAGCATGGAGCCGTCATCGCGGAGGTACAGCGAGATCGGGTTCGGTGTTTCGTTCATGCTCGCGATGGTGTGCGCATCGGGCGAGGTGACAAACAATCGCGATCTCGTGTCAACCGCTTTGCCCGTCGCGCGAGCGCCGGAAGTTTTTCGCGTGGTAGGGCGTGCAAGTGAACGGGGAGCCTCGATCTCTTCGAGGCACCCTCAACAACTCCCCCTTACGGCATCACCCCCTTACATCACCGCCGCGACTGCGGCGCGATCGAGGCTCGAACTACCCGTGGGAAGGGGTGTGCGGAAGGACCCACTGCCTTCTTTCGCTAACCCCGGATGATGGCGATGAGCCGGCGCACCGATGTTGGCGGCTCGCCATGCTCCCGAATCGCGTCCACGGCCACATCAGACACACGCACCAAGTGCGCGATCCGTGTCGCGCGACCCTCGACCGTGCCATCCATAGCCTGGGCCAGGCGGCGAATCGCCTCATCTCGTGCGAGCTGTCGGATCGCTCGCTGCGGCGCCCGCTGGCCGCGTTGTGGCACCAGGCCGAGATGTTTGTCCAGCTGGCCCCCGTCTCTCCAGCGATCGATGCCTTGGACCATCCATTGCGCCGCTGGCGAGTCGGCTGCCGCCTGGTGCAGGATCTCGCGCACCTGCAGAAGCAGCTCGGCTGATTGGGTAGGGGTGGCATCGGTGGTCGGCGGTGGCACCGGCGCGAGCCACGCGGGGAAGTCATGCAGCTGCATCGTTCTTCGCTGCAGCCTCCGCCAGCTGTTCCTCTTCGTCGTTGCCCTGGTCGCACTCGTTGTCGTCGACGGGCGCGACAACTAGAGTCGCAGTGGCCCGCACCCACTCGTCGCGAGCTGAGGCGATGGCAACACTGAGGGCATGGAATGCGGTGTTTGGTAGAGCGGGATGGGCAGTACGCAGCTGGCTAGGCAGCGCGTCAAGGCGGTCCGCAATGGCTCGCCTGGTCATAGCGAGGATCTCGGCCAGCACGGAGGTCGGCGCGTATGTCTCGAGCGTGATCGCGTTCTTGAGTTCGAGGCTCTCGGTCTGCGCTCTGGCAAGCTTGGCGCGCTCGCGCGTCAATACCGATTCGCCGCCCCGATCGGCTGCTTGAGCGCGCAGGCGCGAGCAGTACGCCAAGATCCACGCGTGCATATCGTCGCCCGCAGCCAGGTGGCCCTCGCTGACCAACTGGCTTATCCGCGACTCGCTAACGCCGACCAACTCTGCGAGGTCGGCCTGGTTGATCCGAACCAGGGCCGCGTTCACTTGAGGCCCTTGGTGAAGACGTTGAACAGTCCGCAGTCGGGGCTCGAACTAGCCGCACCCGAAGGGTCGGGGAAGGACCCACGACCCTCGCCCTCGGCCGATGCACACGTCTGCACCGACTCCCCCGCTGCCTTCGGGCGTGCCCGCCGCGGAAGCAACTTGGTGGCGATGAACACGCATGCGGCTTGTTGCACGCCGAGCCAACTTGCTTGGCTGTACCAGTCGAGGAAGGCGTCCGCCCATGGCGGCTCTTTGCCTCGACCGCTTTCGTTCTGGATGAACGTCAGGTGCACGCACCAGTTGCCGAGCTCGTCCAAGGTGCAAGAGCAGGCTCCGGCGTGCTCATCTGCGGCATGCGTAGTAGTGGTGGCAAGGAAGACGGCAACGCAGACGGCAGGGCACACGCATGGCGAATCGCCGCACGGCAGGCCATCGCGAGCAAGGCATGTCATGTTGTTGCCGCCTCGGGAACAGTGTGATTCCCAACATGGGGTTGCCCTTCCCACGGAACACCGCACCGGCTATAGCTCTCCGCTCTTTGGGAAGGGTGTGAATAGTTTTTGGCAGGGCCGTACGCGCGAGACTTGTCCGCCTGTGTCCAGCCGCGATGTCCCGCGCGCGCGCCCACGCACGCGTTAAGGGGTCGCGCAGAACTAGTCACACCCTTCCCAAAACGCGCTACGCCACTGCCGGCGCGGCTTTCCGTGGGAAGACCCCCCTCGATTCAGAATCACACCCTTCCCAAGGCGAACGCATCAGCCCACCCTCACACCGGCTGCCTTGCGCGACAGCGCGTGCAGCGCCTTCTGGAAGCGCATGAGGTCCGGCGAGCTCTCAGCACCTGTGTGGTGAGGACATACGAGATGGACGATCCCTTGCTGCCGTGTTGGCTCGACTCGCCAATCGCCTGCAGCAACGGCCTTGGCGCTCCACGCCTGGAAACGCACGCGACGACTTGGCGGCGCGCCGCCGCGCCGGAGTTCGGCGCCGACAACCCTGCCAAACATCGCCTGCGTGCAGATATGCGCGACGCCACTGAGTCGACACCATGCGCGATACGCCTCATACAGGTCGCGCGCTGTTGTCGCGCAGAACGGCACGCCTGCATGACCATCGCGCCAAGCGTTGACAAACTTCAGCGGCGGATTCTGGTCGGGCGGAGGTTTGGCGGAGGTCAGGACTCGCGATCGCGACGGACGCACCGCTGCGCCGGCTGGCGCACAGATCTCGATCTGTACCTGGCCGTCGAGCTGGAACACCTTGACGACGATGACCGGTCCTTGCAGTTTGCCACCGTCGAACAGCAAGCGTTGCTCACTCATGGCCGGCACGCACTTGCAGCGCCTTCTCGATCTGGCGCGCAAACGCGTCACCGTATACCGGATGCTCTTCAACGATGGCCAAGCGCATCTGAGCGAACAGCTCACCCGGCGGGGCTTTGCCGCGCCTCATCGCCTCGAGCAGTTGCTGCGCACGGAGCGCGCCTCTTGCGGCGTCGGGAACGCGAGACACAGCGCTCATGCAGCCGCGCGCTGTTCACTGAGGCTGGCGAGGTGCCGACGGAGGGCGGACGCCTTCCACCGAGTGCACCGCTCTCCATAACGCACTGGCCTGGGAAAGAGCGGGTCACTTTTCGCCCAAGCCCAGACCGTTGCAACTGACACCCCGTACACGGCCGCGACGTGGCGGTCCATCAGAAGCGCCTCGCCGCTGTCCGGGAGAACGAAGGTGCGTCCTTGTTCGGAGCGCATTGGAGGGGTTCCTATCGCATCGCATGTGGTTAGAACACGCCGATTGCAACGGGACCCGCGTCTCAAGTCACCAAAAGACTGAGACGATTCGCGTGGGTTGTAGTCGTCTGCCATCGGCCGCGCTATTGCAGCCGGGGCGCAGTCTCAAATCCAGAAAAACTGAGACGATCTTTCTTTCGCATGGGCCGGTTAGACTTTTGTCCCGCCACCAACCCTTCGCCCAGAGGACGACCAGCCATGCCGCACACTGATGTCGCGAACTACAAGTTCACCGTCAAAGAGGGTGCGCCCAGTGCTTCCGGACGCGACGACGCCCCGGTGTGGATCGCTTGCGAACCCTACGAGAGCGAGCTAGGAATTCTCGGCCAGGGCAGACTCTCGCTCGACCTTGCACCTGGCACGACGGTCGATCAGGCGCAGGAGATTGCACGCTACCTTCAGCGGCATGTGGCCGCCTTCAGGTACTCCCAAGGTTGACGCCAATGCCCTGGCCTTGGCGGCGCCTCAAGACCGACCGCGAAATCCTGCGGACGCTTTACGACATGTGCATCGGCGAGTACCCGGCCAAAGGCGAGATATGGGTAGAGGTCGACCTGTATGCCGCAGCGAAAAGGCTCGGCTGCCAAGCTGAGTTGCTGTACGGCAGGCTGTACTTCGACATGGGAACCCGCCTTCGGCATCGGGACCCGAAGGACCCGAACAAGATCCTCGCATCGGTCTACGAGAAAGTGGCCGGCGACAAACGCAACGTTATCAACGTCCCGTACGTAGCCGCACTGCTGGCCACGATGGAGGCCGACAACCGCCGCAACCGCGCCACTTTCGTGATGTCCACGATCGCGCTGGTTGTTTCGCTATCCGGCTTGGCAGTGCAGTACACCAAGGCACGAAGCGACGCGCAAGGCAGCGTTGTGCCGATGGGGGCACAACTGGGGGCAACTAGCGCAGCGAGTGGCGTGCAAAGCAAGCGTTGACGGGCATTTCCGAAGATCATCCTGACGACGCTCTCGCCAGGATGACAGCACACACGGGCCCGCGCGGCCCGTGCTTGTTTTCGCAGCTCGCACATGCGCTGGTAGCACCTCGTTTCGACCTGTGCGCGCGACGCGCCCGACAATCACGGCACACGACGGCGAGGCTGCGCGCCCGCCGCGATCAAAACGCACTGTGGGAAGTCGGGAATGACCGTCAGAACGAATCGCGCTGCGCTCGCCGTGGCGATGGCCCAGGTTTTCCTCGCCGTCGCCGCCTGTGGCGGCTCCGGCGACGCGCCGGCGCCAACGGCAGGGCCTGCGCCGGCACCTGCACCGACGCCCTCGCCTGCACCCGCGCCCGCTCCTTCACCCGCCCCCTCACCTGCACCGGCCCCGGCACCGTCGCCTTCACCTGCACCGGCCCCCACGCCCGCTCCGGCTCCCGCGCCGGCCCCCACGCCGGCGCCCTCGCCCGCCCCCGCCACCGCTTGCGACACCGCCACCGGCCGCGTCCTGCTCGTCGGCCCCGGCAAGACCTACGCCAAGCCGAGCGCCGCGGCCGCCGTCGTGCAATCGGGCGATGTCGTCAAGATCAGCGCCGGCGACTACCGCGGCGACGTGGCCAGCTGGAACGCCAGCAACCTCACCATCTGCGGTGTCGGCGGCAAGGCCCGCCTGTTCGCCGACGGCAAGAACGCGCAGGGCAAGGCGATCTGGGTGATCGGCGGCAACAACGTCACGGTGGAGAACATCGACTTCCACGACGCCACCGTGCCGGACCAGAACGGCGCCGGCGTCCGTCTCGAAGGCGGCGGCGAGCAGGTCATCCGCAACTGCGGCTTCTTCGACAACGAGGACGGCATCCTCGCCGGCGACGGGGCCAACATCACCATCGACCGCTCCGAGTTCGCGCGCAACGGCTTCGGCGACGGCCAGTCGCACAACATCTACGTCAACCACGCCAACCGCTTCACGGTGACCGCGAGCTTCTTCCACGAGGCCAAGATCGGCCACAACCTGAAGAGCCGCGCGAAGGAAACGCGCATCGAGAACAGCTACTTCATGGACGGCCCGAACGGCACCTCCAGCTACCTCGCCGACTTTCCCGAAGGCGGCGTGGTCTACCTGCGCGGCAACCTGTTCCAGAAGGGTCCCGACGCCGACAACTCGATCGCCATCGCCTACGGCGCCGAAGGCATCACCTGGAGCACCAACACCTTCGAAATGGTCCACAACACCGTGGTCATCACGCGCTCGGGCGGCTCCTTCCTCGATATTCCGGGCAACACGCAGTCGGTGAAGCTCACCGCCAACCTGTTCGCGGGCACCAACGGGCCGGCGCTCAACAGCGGCGGCTTCCCGAGCGGCAGCATCGCCTCGGCCAACAATCTCACCTCGTCAGCGAGCAACCTCCCCGGCGCCGACAACATCGCCACGCCTGGCTTCTGGCCCAACACGACGCTGCAGGCGCTGACGCTGCTGTCGAACGTTCCGGATGCCGGCTACACGAAGGACGCGCCGCAGCCGTTCACGACACGCAGCCTGGGCGCGGGCCAGCGGCGCATCGGCGCCTTGCAGTCGGCACCCTGAGCGGTCTTCGCCGCCGGCTGCGCATTGCTGCACGGCGAAGCGACTTTTGTCGACACAGGCCGGCAAAGACAGCGCACTTCGCGCTGTCGACCCGGCCGCTTGCGTGGACACTTCGACTCGGACCGTCGCTTTCGAGATGCCTGCCCCATGTCCCTGCTGCGCCTGCTTCTTCGCAATCCGCCGATGCGCCTGTACCTGCTGGGCCATGCGCTGATCCTGCTCGGCGCCTGGCTGATGGAGCTCACCCACTCGATGCTGCCGATGGCCCTGGCGGCGTCCGCGGCCATCATGCTCATGCTGCCGCTGCTCAAGCAGCTGCGCGCACGCTTCGTCCGCCGCCGCGACGATCCGCCGCAGCGCTGAACGCTCGCTGACGCGACGACAATAGGCGCGCCGCCAGCGGCGTCCTCCGTCGAGTCATCGTGAGCGCTTCAACCCACTCCCAACTCCAATTCCCGCGCAGCAGCGGGGTGCTGCTGCATCCCACCTCGCTCCCGGGACCGCACGGCAGCGGCGACTTCGGCGCCGACGCGTATCGCTTCGTCGACTGGCTCGCGAGCGCGGGCCAGCGGCTGTGGCAGATCCTGCCGCTGGGCGGCATCGGGCCGGGCAACTCACCGTACATGAGCAGCTCGGCGTTTGCCGGCAACGTGCTGCTGATCGACCTCGACGAGCTGCGTCAGCGCGGCTGGCTGAGTGCCTCCGACGTCGAGCCGGTCGCCGGCCTGTCGCCGCGGCGCGTGGACTTCGGCGTCGTCGTGCCGTTTCGCATGGAGCGCCTGGCGCGCGCCGCGGCGCGCTTCGCTGCCAACGCCTCCACCGCCGACCGCGCGTCGCTCGACGCCTTCTGCGCCGGCCATGCCAGCTGGCTGGATGACTACGCCTTGTTCATGGCACTGGCCGATCACCACGGCTGGCGTGACTGGAGCGACTGGCCGTCGCAGCTTGCCTTCCGCGATCCCGCCGCACTGGCCGTCGCCTGCGGCGAGCACGCCGCGCGCATCGCCTTCTGGAAGTTCTGCCAGTGGTGCTTCTTTCGGCAATGGCTGGCGCTGCGCGCCCATGCCAACGACCGCGGCGTGCAGGTCGTCGGCGATGCGCCCATCTTCATCGCCTACCAGAGCGCCGAAGTGTGGGCGCGGCCGGACCTGTTCGAGCTCGACGCGAAAGGGAAGCCGACCGTCATCGCCGGCGTGCCACCCGACTTCTTCAGCGCCACGGGCCAGCGCTGGGGCAATCCGCTGTACCGCTGGAGCGCGCACGCGCGCGACGGCCATGCGTGGTGGATCGAGCGCGTGCGACGCACCTTCGAGCTGGTCGACATCGTGCGCATCGACCACTTCCGCGGGTTTGCAGGCTACTGGGAGATTCCGGCGGGCGAACCGACGGCGGAGAACGGGCGCTGGCTGCCGGGTCCGGGTCCGGCCCTGTTCGACGCGCTGCACGCCGCCATCGGGCGCATGCCCATCATTGCCGAGGACCTCGGGCTCATCACGCCGGATGTCGACGCGTTGCGCAAGCAGTTCGGCTTCCCCGGCATGCGCATCCTGCAGTTCGCCTTCGATGCGGGCAGCGGCAATCACTTCCTGCCGCACAACCATGCCAGCGACACCGTCGTCTACACCGGGACGCACGACAACGACACGACGGTCGGCTGGTGGGACAAGGCCTCGGCGCATGAGCGGCGGCACGTGGCCGATTACCTGCAAACCGACGGGCACGAGATCCACTGGGACCTGATCCGCGCGGCCTGCGCGAGCGTGGGCGACATGGCCGTGCATCCCATGCAGGACGTGCTCGGCCTGGGCGGCGAGCACCGCATGAACTATCCCGGCAAGAGCGAGGGCTACTGGGAGTGGCGCTTCGGCTGGGACCAGGTCAGGCCCGAGCAGGCCGAGCGGCTGCGCACGCTGTGCGCGCTCTACCGGCGCGACGGCACGGCGCCCGAACGCGCTGTCGGCTGAGCACCAAGCAAGACGCCCCGCAGTGCGGGGCGTCTTTCGTCGAGCACCGATCGATCAGGCCGT
Source organism: Piscinibacter sp. (assembly GCA_036377015.1). Taxonomy (GTDB): domain Bacteria; phylum Pseudomonadota; class Gammaproteobacteria; order Burkholderiales; family Burkholderiaceae_C; genus Albitalea. The sequence goes on from DASUZE010000091.1 coordinate 165,421, forward strand.
CGCCGGCTCCGCCTTGGGCTTGTCGCTCTTGCGGGCGGGCTGGATGTCCAGCAGGGGCTTCTCGTCCGAATCCAGGTCCACCGTGAGGCGGCCACCGTCGACCAGTCGGCCGAAGAGCAGCTCGTCGGCCAGGGCGCGACGGATCGTGTCCTGGATGAGTCGCTGCATCGGGCGTGCGCCCATCAGCGGATCGAAGCCCTTCTTCGCCAGGTACTTGCGCAGCGCATCGGTGAAGGTCACCTCGACCTTCTTCTCCGCCAGCTGGCTCTCGAGCTGGAGCAGGAACTTGTCGACCACGCGCAGGATGATCTCTTCGTCGAGCGCACGGAAGCTCACCACCGCGTCGAGACGGTTGCGGAACTCCGGCGTGAACAGGCGCTTGATGTCGGCCATCTCGTCGCCCTGCTCGCGGGCGTTGGTGAAGCCGATGGTCGCCTTGTTCATGGTCTCGGCGCCCGCGTTGGTGGTCATCACGATGATCACGTTGCGGAAGTCCGCCTTGCGGCCGTTGTTGTCGGTCAGCGTGGCGTGGTCCATCACCTGCAGCAGGATGTTGAGGACGTCCGGGTGCGCCTTCTCGATCTCATCCATCAGCACGACGCTGTACGGATGCTGCCGCACCGCGTCCACGAGGAGGCCGCCCTGCTCGAAGCCCACGTACCCCGGCGGCGCTCCGACGAGCCGCGCGACCGTGTGCTTCTCCATGTACTCGCTCATGTCGTAGCGGATGAACTCGTTCCCGAGGTGGAGGGCGAGCTGCTTGGCCAGCTCCGTCTTGCCCACGCCGGTGGGGCCGGTAAACAGGAAACAGCCCGCGGGATGGTCGGGATGGCCGAGGCCCGCGCGCGCGCGCTTGATGGACATGACCGCGGTGTGGACGGCGCTCTCCTGACCGAACACCACGCGCTGCAGCGCTTCCTCCAGCGTGCGTAGCCGCTCCTTGTCGGAGGCGGAGGCCTGCTTCTCGGGGATGCGCGCCAT
>DASUZE010000092.1:0-56699 GCA_036377015.1 Piscinibacter sp.
GAGATGGTCATGCCCGGTGACAACGTGAGCATCACCGTCAAGCTGATCGCCCCCATCGCCATGGAAGAAGGCCTGCGCTTCGCCATCCGCGAAGGCGGTCGCACCGTGGGCTCGGGCGTCGTCGCCAAGATCATGGAGTAAATGCATGACACCGGCCGCTGGGGTCGAACCCATCGGCCGGCCGTTGCACCACACCCCCCGCGGCCTCCGGACCGCATCGCTCTTTAAGGAACCGTCATGCAGAAGCAAAAGATCCGCATCCGCCTCAAGGCGTTCGATTACAAGCTGATCGACCAGTCCGCGCTGGAGATCGTCGACACCGCCAAGCGCACCGGCGCGATCGTCAAGGGCCCGGTGCCCCTGCCGACCCGCATGCAGCGCTTCGACATCCTGCGCTCGCCGCACGTCAACAAGACCAGCCGCGACCAGTTCGAGATCCGCACCCACCAGCGTCTGATGGACATCGTCGATCCGACCGACAAGACGGTCGACGCGCTGATGAAGCTGGACCTGCCGGCCGGCGTCGACGTCGAGATCAAGCTGCAGTAAAGCAGGAGGCAGGTGCGCGGTTTCGCGCGCCTGCTATAATGCTCGGCTTTTCCGGATGGCGAGCAAGTCATCCGTTACCTAGTCAGCCTGACCAATCGATGTCAGGCATTGGAGAAGAACCATGAGTCTGAGCAATCGCCTCGGATTGCTGGGCCGCAAGGTGGGCATGATGCGCATCTTCACGGACGACGGCGACGCCGTTCCCGTGACCGTGCTCGACGTGTCCAACAACCGCGTCACCCAGGTCAAGACCGCAGAGACCGACGGCTACAGCGCCATCCAGGTGGCGTACGGTTCGCGCAAAGCCTCGCGCGTGACCAAGCCCGAAGCCGGCCACCTCGCGAAAGCGGGCGTCGAAGCCGGTGAGATCCTCAAGGAATTCCGTGTCGCGGCCGACGTGGCTGCCGGCTTCAAGCCCGGCGCCCAGGTGCCCGTGACCACCTTCGCCGTGGGTCAGCTCGTGGACGTGCAAGGCACTTCCATCGGCAAGGGCTACGCCGGCACCATCAAGCGCCACAACTTCAGCTCGCAGCGCGCCTCGCACGGCAACAGCCGTTCGCACAACGTGCCGGGCTCGATCTCGATGGCGCAGGACCCGGGTCGCGTGTTCCCGGGCAAGAAGATGACCGGCCACCTCGGTGACGTGACCAAGACCGTGCAGAACCTCGACGTCGTGCGCATCGACGAAGCGCGCCAGCTGCTGCTGGTGCGCGGCGCCGTGCCGGGCTCGAAGAACGGCCATGTGGTCGTGAGCCCCGCCGTCAAGGTCAAGGCCAAGAAAGGAGCCCAGTGATGCAGCTCGAGCTCCTGAATGAACAGGGCCAGGCGACGTCCAAGGTCGATGCGCCGGACACCGTGTTCGCGCGTGACTACAACGAAGCGCTGGTGCACCAGGTCGTCGTCGCCTTCCAGGCGAACGCGCGCCAGGGCACCCGCGCCCAGCTCGACCGTGCCGAGGTCAAGCACTCGACCAAGAAGCCGTGGCGCCAGAAGGGCACCGGTCGCGCCCGCGCGGGCATGACCTCGTCGCCGCTGTGGCGCGGAGGCGGTCGCATCTTCCCGAACTCGCCCGACGAGAACTTCACCCAGAAGGTCAACAAGAAGATGTACCGCGCCGGCATGGCCGCCATCTTCTCGCAGCTGGCCCGCGAAGGCCGCCTGGCGGTGGTCGACTCCATCACCGTCGACGCGCCCAAGACCAAGCTGCTGGCCCAGAAGTTCAAGGCCATGGGCCTGGACTCGGTGCTGGTGATCGCCGACCAGGTCGACGACAACCTGCTGCTGGCTTCGCGCAATCTCGCCAATGTGCTGGTGATCGAGCCGCGCTACGCCGATCCGCTGTCGCTGGTCTTCTACAAGAAGGTGCTGGTGACCAAGGGCGCGATCGAGCAACTCAAGGAGATGCTGGCATGAGCACGGCACCTAAGTTCGATGAAGGCCGCCTGGCCCAGGTGCTCGTCGCGCCGATCGTGTCCGAGAAGGCCACGATGATCGCCGAGAAGCGCAACCAGGTGCTGTTCAAGGTCCTGCGCGACGCGACCAAGCCCGAGATCAAGGCCGCCGTTGAACTCATGTTCAAGGTGGAAGTGGCCTCGGTGCAGACCGTCACGCAAAAGGGCAAGGTCAAGCGCTTCGGCCGCTCCATCGGTCGCCGCGACCACGTCAAGAAGGCGTATGTCGCTCTGAAGCCGGGCCAGGAGCTCAACTTCTCCGGGGAGGCCGCGTAATGGCCGTCATCAAAGTCAAACCGACCTCGCCCGGCCGCCGCGCCGTGGTGAAGGTGGTGCACCCGCACCTGTACAAGGGCAAGCCGGAAGCGTCTCTGCTCGAGCCGCAGTTCCAGCACGCGGGCCGCAACAACAACGGCCACATCACGATGCGCCACAAGGGTGGTGGTCACAAGCACCACTACCGCGTGGTCGATTTCGTGCGCAACAAGGACGGCATTCCGGCGAAGGTCGAGCGCATCGAGTACGACCCCAATCGCACGGCGCACATCGCGCTCGTGTGCTACGCCGACGGCGAGCGTCGCTACATCATCGCCCCGCGCGGCCTGGAAGTCGGCTCCACCGTGCTGAGCGGCGCCGAGGCGCCGATCAAGGCCGGCAACACGCTGCCCATCCGCAACATCCCCGTGGGCTCGACCATCCACGCGGTCGAGCTGCTGCCCGGCAAGGGCGCGCAGATCGCGCGCTCGGCCGGCACCTCGGTGACGCTGCTGGCGCGCGAAGGCACCTATGCCCAGCTGCGCCTGCGTTCGGGTGAGGTGCGCAAGATCCACATCGACTGCCGCGCCACGATCGGCGAGGTGTCCAACGAAGAGCACAACCTGCAGCAGTACGGCAAGGCCGGTGCGATTCGCTGGAAGGGCATCCGCCCGACGGTTCGTGGCGTTGCCATGAACCCGGTGGATCACCCGCACGGTGGTGGTGAAGGTCGTACCGGCGAGGGCCAGGTGCCCGTGTCGCCGTGGAACACCATGACCAAGGGCTACCGCACCCGCAACAACAAGCGCACGCAGACGTTCATCGTCTCGCGTCGCAAGAAGTAAGGAGCCGACATGACGCGCTCGCTGAAAAAAGGTCCGTTCGTCGACCACCACCTGCTGGCCAAGGTCGACAAGGCCTCCGCCATCAAGGACAAGAAGCCCATCAAGACCTGGTCGCGCCGCTCGACGATCCTGCCCGACTTCATCGGCCTGACCATCGCCGTGCACAACGGCAAGCAGCATGTGCCTGTGTACGTCACCGACCAGATGGTCGGCCACAAGCTCGGCGAATTTGCGCTCACGCGCACGTTCAAGGGGCACCCGGCCGACAAGAAGGCCGCGAAGAAATAAGGAATGACGATGGAAACCCGTTCAATCGTTCGCGGTGTGCGCCTGTCGGCCGACAAGGGCCGGCTGGTGGCCGACATGATCCGCGGCAAGAAGGTGGACCAGGCCATCAACATCCTGACGTTCACCCCCAAGAAGGCAGCCGGCATCATCAAGAAGGCGCTCGAGTCCGCGATCGCGAACGCCGAGCACAACGACGGTGCCGACATCGACGAGCTCAAGGTCAAGACGATCTACGTCGAGCAGGGCGCCACGCTGAAGCGCTTCTCCGCGCGCGCCAAGGGCCGCGGCAACCGCATCAGCAAGCCGACCTGCCACATCTTCGTGACCGTCGGGAACTGAAGGAAGACCATGGGACAAAAGATTCATCCAGTTGGCTTCCGCCTCCCCGTCACCCGCAACTGGGCGTCGCGCTGGTACGCGTCGAACCAGAACTTCGCCGGCATGCTGGCCGAAGACCTGAAGGTTCGTGAATACCTCAAGGGCCGCCTGAAGAGCGCGGCGGTGTCGCGCATCCTGATCGAGCGTCCCGCCAAGAACGCGCGCATCACCATCTTCTCGGCGCGTCCGGGCGTGGTGATCGGCAAGAAGGGCGAGGACATCGAGAACCTGAAGGCCGAGCTGACGCGCCGCCTGGGCGTGCCGGTGGCGGTGAACATCGAGGAAGTGCGCAAGCCCGAGATCGATGCCCAGCTGATCGCCGACAGCATCACCCAGCAGCTCGAGAAGCGCATCATGTTCCGCCGCGCCATGAAGCGCGCGATGCAGAACGCCATGCGCCTGGGCGCGCAGGGCATCAAGATCATGTCGTCGGGCCGCCTGAACGGCATCGAGATCGCGCGCTGCGAGTGGTACCGCGAAGGCCGCGTGCCGCTTCACACGCTGAAGGCCGACATCGACTATGGCTTCTCGGAAGCCAAGACCACCTACGGCGTCATCGGCGTCAAGTGCTGGGTCTATCGCGGCGACCGTCTGGCCCATGGCGAAGCGCCGGGCGTGCAGGCGCCGGTGCAGGAAGAAGAGCGCCGTCCACGCCGTCCGGCTCGTCCGGGCGACCGTCCGGGTGGCGACCGCCGCGGCCCGCCGGGCCCGCGCGGTGGTGATCGCGATCGCGCGCCGCGTCAGGCTGGCGCGCCGGTCGAAGGCGCCGACAAGCCGGCCGAGGCCGGCGGCGACGCGCCCAAGACCCCGGCCGTCAAGCGCGTGCGCAAGGCCGCCGCGCCGGGCACCGGCAAAGGAGAATAAGCATGCTGCAACCCGCACGCAGAAAATTCCGCAAGGAACAGAAGGGCCGTAACACCGGCATCGCCACCCGCGGCGCGAACGTGTCGTTCGGTGACTTCGGCCTGAAGGCCACCGAGCGCGGCCGTCTGACCGCGCGCCAGATCGAAGCCGCCCGTCGCGCGATTTCGCGTCACGTGAAGCGCGGCGGCCGCATCTGGATCCGCATCTTCCCGGACAAGCCGATCTCGCAGAAGCCGGCCGAAGTCCGCATGGGCAACGGCAAGGGCAACCCCGAGTACTACGTGGCCGAGATCCAGCCGGGCAAGGTGCTGTACGAAATCAATGGCGTTCCCGAAGAGCTCGCTCGCGAGGCGTTCCAGCTGGCTTCGGCCAAGCTGCCGCTGAAGACGACTTTCGTGGCCCGCCAGGTCGGCCAGTGAGCGCCGACGGAGAAACACCATGAAAGCATCTGAACTCCGCGGCAAGGACGTCGCCGGCCTCGAGAAGGAAGTCGCCGACCTGCTGAAGGCCCATTTCGGCCTGCGCATGCAGAAGGCGACCCAGCAGCTGACGAACCATTCGCAGCTGGGCAAGACCCGCCGCGACATCGCCCGCGCCAAGACCATCCTGGCGCAAAAGAAGAAGGAGGCCGCCAAGTGAACGCCGCCACCCAACAAGCCGAGCCGAAGGCCAAGAACACCCGCACGCTGGTGGGCAAGGTCGTCAGCGACAAGCGCGCCAAGACCGTGACCGTGCTGGTCGAACGCCGCACCAAGCATGAGCTCTACGGCAAGATCGTCGCCAAGTCCAACAAGTACCACGCCCACGACGAAAAGGGCGAGTACAAGATGGGCGACGTGGTCGAGATCGCCGAAGGCCGGCCCATTTCGAAGACCAAGTCCTGGGTCGTGACCCGCCTGGTCCAGAAGGCTGCCGAGGTCTGAGCAGGTTCACGCACGGGGCTTTCGAAGGCCCCGGGGCGCGACGGTCGGTTCGCTGGAATACTGGCGGCCGGCCGTTTTCGTTTTCTGGCGGCCGCACCCGTCACGCACCAGAGGAGATGCCCATGATCAAGGTCGCAGACAGACTGCCCGCGGGCAAGCTGCAGGAATACATCGAGGTCGAAGGCGAGGGCTGCACCATCGGCCCGAACACCTTTGACGTCGAGAAGGAGTCCGCCGGCAAGCGGATCGCCATCTTCGCGTTGCCAGGGGCTTTCACGCCCACCTGCTCCGCCAAGCACGTCCCCGGCTTCGTGGAGAACGCCGACAAGCTCAAGGCGGCCGGCATCGACGAGGTGTGGTGCGTGTCGGTCAACGACGCGTTCGTCATGGGCGCCTGGGGCCGCGACCAGAAGACGGCCGGCAAGGTTCGGATGATGGCCGACGGCAGCGCCGAATGGGTCAAGTCGCTGGGCCTGACCCTGGACCTGACCGCGAAAGGCATGGGCGTGCGCTCGCAGCGCTTTTCCATGCTGGTGGACAAGGGCGTGGTCAAGACGCTGAACATCGAGGCGCCGGGCAAATTCGAGGTCAGCGACGCCGAGACGATCCTGGCGCAGGCCAAGGGCTGAGCGCCGCATCCCGGGTGCGGCACCCGGGGTGGAAAAGCCCATGCGGGTTGACACCGAGCTGCGGCTCGGGTCATAATCGCCGACTTCGCCGGAATTTCGGCTGCGAGCGAACGCTTGCGGAAACGAGTCCGGTTTCGCCCAAGCGCCGAAGGACGCAAGTCCGGAAGCGACGGGCCCAAGACTGATCGCGCGGTGCCGAGGCGCCAACCGGTTCAAGTTGGGGACAGAACATGATTCAAATGCAATCGCGGCTGGACGTCGCGGACAACACTGGCGCGAAATCCGTCATGTGCATCAAGGTGCTGGGCGGCTCCAAGCGCCGCTATGCCGGCATCGGCGACGTGATCAAGGTCAGCATCAAGGAAGCTGCGCCGCGCGGCCGGGTGAAGAAGGGCGAGGTCTACAGTGCCGTCGTCGTTCGCACCGCCAAGGGCGTGCGCCGCCAAGACGGCTCGCTGGTCCGCTTCGACGGCAATGCCGCCGTCCTGCTGAACGCCAAGCTCGAGCCCATCGGCACCCGCATCTTCGGCCCGGTCACGCGCGAACTGCGCACCGAGCGCTTCATGAAGATCGTGTCGCTGGCACCGGAAGTTCTCTAAAGCCGCGCTGTAAGGACAGGCCATGAACAAGATTCGCAAGGGCGACCAGGTCATCGTGTTGACCGGCCGCGACAAGGGCAAGCGCGGCACCGTGACGCAGCGCGTCGACGAGGACCGCGTCCTGGTCGATGGCGTCAACGTGGTCAAGAAGCACGTCAAGCCGAACCCGATGAAGGGCACCACCGGCGGCATCGTCGACAAGACGCTGCCTATCCACCAGTCCAACGTCGCCATCTTCAATCCCGCGACCGGCAAGGCCGACCGCGTGGGCGTCAAGTTCCTGGCAGACAAGACCAAGGTCCGCGTCTTCAAGTCCAGCGGCGAAGAGATCAAGGCCTGAGAGGTAAACCATGGCTGAACAACAAAGCGCTCGCCTGCAACAGGTCTACCGCGAGAAGATCGTCCCCGAACTCGTCAAGAAGTTCGGCTACAAGTCGGTGATGCAGGTGCCGCGCCTGACCAAGATCACGCTGAACATGGGCGTGAGCGAGGCGGTGTCGGACAAGAAGGTCATGGACAACGCCGTCGGCGACCTGACCAAGATCGCCGGCCAGAAGCCCGTCGTGACCAAGTCGAAGAAGGCCATCGCCGGCTTCAAGATCCGTGACGGCGTGCCCATCGGCACCATGGTCACGCTGCGCGGCGTGCGCATGTACGAATTCCTCGACCGCTTCGTGACCGTGGCGCTGCCGCGCGTGCGCGACTTCCGCGGCATCTCGGGTCGCTCGTTCGACGGCCGCGGCAACTACAACATCGGGGTCAAGGAACAGATCATCTTCCCCGAGATCGAGTACGACAAGGTCGATGCGCTGCGTGGTCTGAACATCAGCATCACCACGACCGCGAAGACGGACGACGAGTGCAAGGCGCTCCTCGCCGCCTTCAAATTCCCGTTCAAGAACTGAGGTGGCCCGTGGCTAAACTTTCCCTCATCCAGCGCGAGAAGAAGCGCGAGCAACTGGTCGCCAAGTTCGCGAAGAAGCACGCCGAGCTGTCGGCCATCGCCAACGACGCCAAGAAGTCCGACGAAGAGCGCTACGCCGCCCGCCTGGAGCTGCAGAAGCTGCCGCGCAACTCGTACCCGACGCGCCTGCGCAACCGCTGCGAAATGACCGGCCGCCCGCGCGGCACCTTCCGCCAGTTCGGCCTGGGCCGCAACAAGATCCGCGAGCTGGCGTTCAAGGGCGACATCCCGGGTGTCGTCAAGGCCAGCTGGTAATCGGCACGACGATCAGGAGATATCGAATGAGCATGAGTGATCCTATCGCCGACATGCTGACCCGCATCCGCAACGCGCAGATGGTCGAGAAGACCACCGTTGTGATGCCGTCATCGAAGCTGAAGGTGGCCATCGCCCAGGTCCTGAAGGACGAGGGCTACATCGAGACCTTCGCCGTGGTCGGCGAGCCGGCCAAGCCGCAGCTCGAAGTCACGCTGAAGTACTACGCCGGCCGCCCCGTGATCGAGCACATCGAGCGCGTGAGCCGTCCCGGCCTGCGCATCTACAAGGGCCGCCACGACATCCCGTCCGTCATGAACGGCCTGGGCGTGGCCATCGTCACCACGCCCAAGGGCGTGATGACCGACCGCAAGGCGCGCCAGGCCGGCATCGGCGGCGAAGTGCTTTGCTACGTCGCCTAAGGGAGAGAAGGAAATGTCCCGCGTAGGAAAAATGCCGATCGCCGTCCCGCAGGGCGTGGACGTGTCGATCAAGAACGACCAGATCAGCGTCAAGGGGTCGCTGGGCACGCTCACGCGCCCGATGAACTCGCTGGTCACCGTCACGAGCGAAGACGGCAAGGTGCTGTTCGCGCCGGCCAACGAATCGGTCGAGGCCGATGCCATGTCCGGCACCATGCGCGCCCTGGTGGCCAACATGGTCAACGGCGTGAGCAAGGGCTTCGAGCGCAAGCTGACCCTGGTCGGCGTGGGCTTTCGCGCCCAGGCGCAAGGCCAGAAGCTCAACCTGCAGATCGGCTTCTCGCACCCGGTGGCCAAGGACATGCCCGCCGGCATCAAGGTCGAGACCCCGACCCAGACCGAGATCGTGATCAAGGGTTCCGACCGCCAGGTGGTGGGCCAGATCGCCGCCGAAGTGCGCGCCATCCGCCCGCCGGAGCCGTACAAGGGCAAGGGCATCCGCTACGCCAACGAGCGTGTGGTGCTCAAGGAAACCAAGAAGAAGTAAGGAGCGACGACCATGTTGAACAAGAAAGATCAGCGTATTCGCCGCTCCCGCCAGACCCGCGCCCGCATTTCGGTGCAGCGCGTGGCCCGGCTGACGGTGCATCGCACCAACCTGCACATCTACGCCAGCGTCATCTCCGACGACGGCCAGAAGGTGCTGGCCACCGCGTCGACCGCCGAGGCCGACGTGCGCAAGGAGCTGGGCGCCGGCGGCAAGGGCGGCAATGCCGCCGCGGCCGCGGTGATCGGCAAGCGCATCGCCGAGAAGGCGAAGGCGGCCGGCATCGACAAGGTTGCGTTCGACCGCGCGGGCTTCGCGTACCACGGCCGCGTCAAGGCGCTGGCCGAGGCGGCGCGTGAAGCCGGCCTGCAGTTCTAAAGCGCGACGAGAAGGAATCCGACAATGGCAAAGTTTCAACCCCGCGCCCAGGTCGAAGGCAACGACGACGGCCTGAAGGAAAAGATGATCGCGGTGAACCGCGTCACCAAGGTGGTCAAGGGCGGCCGCACGCTGAGCTTCGCGGCGCTGACCGTGGTGGGCGACGGCGACGGCCGCATCGGCATGGGCAAGGGCAAGGCCAAGGAAGTGCCGGTCGCCGTGCAGAAGGCGATGGAGTCCGCACGCCGCAACATGATCAAGGTCTCGCTGAAGAACGGCTCGATCCACCACAAGGTGGTCGGCGAGCATGGTGCTTCGCGAGTGCTCATGGCGCCGGCCAAGCAGGGTGACGGCATCATCGCCGGCGGCCCGATGCGCGCCGTGTTCGAAGTCATGGGCGTGACCGACATCGTGGCCAAGAGCCTCGGCTCGACCAACCCGTACAACCTGGTTCGCGCCACGCTGAATGCGCTGAAGGCGACCAGCACGCCGGCCGAGATCGCCGCCAAGCGCGGCCTGACGGTCGAAGAGATCACCGGCTGATCGCTGGAGCAACAAATGAGCGACAAGAAAACCGTCAAGGTCAAGCTGGTCAAGAGCATTGCCGGCACCAAGGAATCGCACCGCGCGACGGTGCGCGGCCTGGGCCTGCGCAAGCTCAACAGCGAGCGCGAGCTCGAGGACACGCCGGCGGTGCGCGGCATGATCAACAAGGTCTCGTACCTGGTGAAGGTGCTCTGAGCGCCACGCTGAGGAAACATCATGGAACTCAACACCATCAAGCCGGGCGCGGGCGCCAAGCACGCCAAGCGTCGCGTCGGCCGTGGCATCGGTTCGGGCCTGGGCAAGACGGCCGGCCGCGGTCACAAGGGCCAGAAGTCGCGTTCGGGCGGCTACCACAAGGTCGGCTTCGAAGGCGGCCAGATGCCGCTGCAGCGCCGCCTGCCCAAGCGCGGCTTCAAGTCGGCCGCGCTGAAGTTCAACGCCGAAGTGACGCTGAAGGACCTGGAGCGCCTGGGCGCCGACGAGGTCGACCTGCTCACGCTCAAGCAAGCCGGCCTGGTGGGCGAGCTTGCAAAAGTCGTGAAGGTCATCAAATCGGGTGAGCTGACCAGGAAGGTCGCGCTCAAGGGCATAGTGGCCACTGCGGGCGCCAAGGCCGCGATCGAGGCCGCCGGCGGCTCGGTCGCCTGATCCAGGCCCTGTCACCACACCGGAACACACACCCAGTGGCAACCAACGCGAATCAGCTGGCCAAGAGCGGCAAGTTCGGCGACCTGCGTCGCCGGCTCGTCTTCTTGTTGCTCGCGCTCGTGGTCTATCGGATCGGGGCGCACATTCCCGTTCCCGGCATCGACCCGAACGCGCTGCAGGAGCTGTTCAAGGGCCAGCAGGGCGGCATCCTGAACCTGTTCAACATGTTCTCGGGCGGCGCGCTGTCGCGCTTCACCGTGTTCGCGTTGGGCATCATGCCGTACATCTCCGCGTCGATCATCATGCAGCTGATGACCTACGTGGTGCCCACGCTGGAGTCGCTGAAGAAGGAAGGCGAGTCCGGTCGCCGCAAGATCACGCAGTACACCCGCTACGGCACGCTGGGCCTGGCGGTCTTCCAGTCGCTGGGCATCGCGCTGGCCCTCGAGGGCTCGCAAGGCCTGGTGATCGCCCCGGGCTTCGCCTTCCGGATGACCGCCGTGGTGAGCCTGGTGGCCGGCACCATGTTCCTGATGTGGCTGGGCGAGCAGATCACCGAGCGCGGGCTGGGCAACGGCATCTCGATCCTGATCTTCGCGGGCATCGCGGCCGGCCTGCCCAACGCCATCGGCGGCCTGCTGGAGCTGATCCGCACCGGCGCGATGAGCGTGCTCGTGGCGCTGTTCATCGTCGCCATCGTGGGCCTGGTGACCTTCGTGGTGGTTTTCGTCGAGCGCGGCCAGCGCAAGATATTGGTCAACTACGCCAAGCGCCAGGTCGGCAACAAGGTCTACGGCGGCCAGTCCTCGCACCTGCCGCTCAAGCTGAACATGTCGGGCGTGATCCCGCCGATCTTCGCGTCGTCCATCATCCTGCTGCCGGCCACGGTGGTGGGCTGGTTCGCGACGGGCGAAGGCCTGCGCTGGCTCAAGGACATCGCGAGCCTGCTGTCGCCGGGGCAGCCGATCTACGTGATGCTGTATGCCGCGGCGATCGTCTTCTTCTGCTTCTTCTACACCGCGCTGGTGTTCAACAGCCGCGAGACGGCCGACAACCTGAAGAAGAGCGGCGCCTTCATCCCGGGCATCCGCCCGGGCGAGCAGACGGCGCGCCACATCGACCGCATCCTGTCGCGCCTGACGCTGGCCGGGGCGATCTACATCACGCTGGTCTGCCTGCTGCCCGAGTTCCTGGTGCTGAAGTACAACGTGCCGTTCTACTTCGGCGGCACCTCGCTCCTGATCATCGTCGTCGTGACGATGGACTTCTGGGCCCAGGTGCAGAGTTATGTGATGAGCCAGCAGTACGAATCGCTGCTGAAGAAAGCGAATTTCAAGGCGAGCTGAAAGGCGAGCCGGAGCACGAAACAGACCGACTGACGACCAAGGCATGGCCAAAGACGACGTCATTCAGATGCAGGGCGAGATTCTCGAGAACCTCCCCAATGCCACGTTTCGTGTGAAGTTGGAGAACGGGCACATCGTGCTCGGCCACATCTCCGGAAAGATGCGCATGCACTACATCCGCATCCTGCCCGGCGACAAGGTGACGGTCGAGCTCACGCCCTACGACTTGAGTCGGGCCCGCATCGTGTTCCGGGCCAAGTGATTGTCGGAACACGAAGGTACGAACGAACAGGAAAGCGGCCTGACAAGGCTTAGGAGAAGAGCATGAAAGTTGCAGCATCGGTCAAGAAGATGTGCCGGAATTGCAAGATCATCCGTCGCAAGGGCGTGGTGCGCGTGATCTGCACCGATCCGCGTCACAAGCAGCGCCAAGGCTGACACGGCCCCGACTGAGTTTTAGGAAACGCACATGGCACGCATTGCTGGCATCAACATTCCGCCCCACAAGCACGCCGAGATCGGCCTGACCGCGATCTACGGCATCGGCCGCTCGACCGCGCAGAAGATCTGCGACGCGACCGGGGTTCCCCATAGCCGCAAGATCAAGGACCTGACCGACGCCGATCTGGAAAAGATCCGCGAGGAAATCGGCCGCCTGACGATCGAAGGCGACCTGCGCCGCGAGATGTCGATCAACATCAAGCGCCTGATGGACCTGGGCTGCTATCGCGGCTTCCGCCATCGCCGTGGCCTGCCGGTTCGCGGCCAGCGCACCCGCACCAATGCCCGCACCCGCAAGGGTCCGCGCAAGTCGGGCGCGATGGTCAAGAAGTAAGCACCGCGTCGGCACAGATTGAGAGAACGTCAACATGGCTAAAGCACCGAATACCGCCGCCCAACGCGTGCGCAAGAAGATCCGCAAGAACGTTGCGGACGGCATCGCGCACGTGCACGCGTCGTTCAACAACACCATCATCACGATCACCGATCGCCAGGGTGGCGCGCTGTCCTGGGCGTCCAGCGGCGGCCAGGGCTTCAAGGGCTCGCGCAAGAGCACGCCGTTCGCCGCCCAGGTGGCCGCCGAAGTGGCCGGCCGCGCGGCGCAGGAGCAGGGCATCAAGAACCTCGACGTGCGGATCAAGGGCCCGGGCCCCGGCCGCGAGTCGTCGGTTCGAGCGCTCGCTTCGCTGGGCATCCGTATCAACTCGATTTCGGACGTGACGCCGGTTCCGCACAACGGCTGCCGTCCGCAAAAGCGCCGTCGCATCTGATAGCCAGCGCTTTCCCCCGCGTCGGCGGTGCCTTCGGGCCTCGCCGACTTTGTCATTGAAGACCACCGTCTGAGCGCCCACAACAACACTCGCCAGACTCGCGCAAGCCCAGGGCCTGCGTCAGATTGAACAAGGAAGCAACGTGGCACGTTATCTTGGACCCAAGGCCAAACTGGCCCGCCGTGAAGGCACCGACCTGTTCCTGAAGAGCGCCCGTCGCGCCATCGGGGACAAGGCCAAGTTCGACAGCAAGCCCGGCCAGCACGGCCGCACCTCCGGCTCGCGCACCAGCGACTTCGGCCTGCAGCTGCGCGAGAAGCAGAAGGTCAAGCGCATGTACGGCGTGCTGGAGCGCCAGTTCCGCCGCTACTTCGCGGAGGCCGAGCGCCGCAAGGGCAACACCGGCTCGAACCTGCTGACGCTGCTCGAGTCGCGCCTGGACAACGTCGTCTACCGCATGGGCTTCGGCTCGACCCGCGCCGAGGCGCGCCAGCTGGTGTCGCACAAGTCGATCACCGTCAACGGCGAGATCGTGAACATCGCCTCCTACCTGGTGAAGGTGGGCGACACGGTCGCGGTGCGCGAGAAGGCCAGGAAGCAGCTTCGCGTCACCGACGCCGTCAAGCTGGCCGAGTCGGTGGGCATGCCGGCGTGGGTGCAGGTCGATGCCTCCAAGCTCGAAGGCGTGTTCAAGAAGACGCCCGACCGCGACGAGTTCGGCTCCGACATCAAGGAAGCCCTCATCGTCGAACTCTATTCCCGTTGATCGGGACCACGCGGGCAAGGTGGACTGCGCCCGCGTCTCTCGTTGCGCCGTGCCGGGCACGCGACGAGCAGTACACCGCCCGGCTCTGTCCGCCAGCCTTATCGGTGTAACGAGCCGAGGGTATTGAGAGGAACTGGACTCAATGCAAACCAATCTGCTGAAACCCAAAGCCATCAACGTCGAGCCGCTCGGTCACAACCGCGCGAAGGTCACGCTCGAGCCTTTCGAGCGCGGCTATGGCCACACGCTGGGCAACGCCCTGCGCCGCGTGCTGCTCTCGTCGATGGTGGGTTACGCGCCGACCGAAGTCACGATCGCCGGCGTGCTGCACGAGTACTCGACCATCGACGGCGTGCAGGAAGACGTGGTTCACATCATGCTGAACCTCAAGGGCGTGGTGTTCCGCCTGCACAACCGCGACGAGGTCACGCTGGTCCTGCGCAAGGAAGGCGAAGGCCCGGTCACGGCCGGCGACATCCAAACGCCGCACGATGTCGAGATCATCAACCCCGACCATGTCATCGCCCACCTGTCGCAAGGCGGCAAGCTCGACATGCAGATCAAGGTCGAGAAGGGCCGCGGCTATGTGCCGGGCAACCTGCGCCGCTTCGGCGACGAGCCGACCAAGTCGATCGGCCGCATCGTGCTGGATGCGTCGTTCTCGCCGGTGGCCCGCGTGAGCTACACGGTCGAAAGCGCCCGCGTCGAGCAGCGCACCGACCTCGACAAGCTGGTCATGGAGATCGTCACCAACGGCGCCATCTCCCCCGAGGAAGCGATCCGCGCATCGGCCAAGATCCTGGTCGAGCAGCTCGCCGTGTTCGCGCAGCTCGAGGGCAGCGACCTGGCCGCCTTCGACCAGCCGTCCGGCCCGCGCCCGACGCAGTTCGACCCCATCCTGCTGCGCCCGGTCGACGAGCTCGAGCTCACCGTGCGCTCGGCGAACTGCCTCAAGGCCGAGAACATCTACTACATCGGCGACCTGATCCAGCGCACCGAGACCGAGCTGCTCAAGACGCCGAACCTGGGCCGCAAGTCGCTCAACGAGATCAAGGAAGTGCTGGCATCGCGCGGGCTCACGCTCGGCGCGCGACTGGAAAACTGGCCCCCGCAGGGCCTGGACAAGCGTTAAACAAGGGCAACAGCCCGGTGCACCCGGCAGTACCTGACACGGCTGCCGGCAATCGATAAGGAAAGGAAAGCACCATGCGTCACCGTCACGGACTCCGCAAACTCAACCGCACCAGCGAGCATCGCCAGGCGATGCTGCGCAACATGTGCAATTCGCTGATCACGCACGAGGCGATCAAGACCACGGTCCCCAAGGCCAAGGAACTGCGCCGCGTCGTCGAGCCGCTGATCACGCTCGCCAAGGAGCCCACGCTGGCCAACCGCCGCCTGGCCTTCGACCGCACCCGCGACCGCGACGTGGTCACCAAGCTGTTCGGCGAACTGGGCCCGCGCTACCAGGCGCGTCCGGGCGGCTACACCCGCATCCTGAAGATGGGCTTCCGCGTCGGCGACAACGCGCCCATGGCCTTCGTCGAGCTGGTGGACCGCCCCGAGCCGGTCGAAGCCGAAGAGACCGAAGCCGCGGCGGAGTGACACCTCCCCACGGGCAGCAAGGGCCGGCGCAAGCCGGCCCTTTGTCATTGGGGACTGCGCTCGGGCCGGCAAGCGCCGGCCACGGGCCTTTGGCACACTCGCAGCCCATGCCCGACCCGATCTTCCGCATCGCCAAGCTGCACAAGCGCTTCGGCGACAACCTCGTCGTCGATGACCTGTCGCTGGAGATCCAGGCCGGCGAATGCCTGGGCGTGATCGGTCCCAACGGCGCCGGCAAGACCACCACCATCCGCATGTGCCTCGGCCAGACCGCGCCCGACGGCGGCCACATCGAGGCCTTCGGCCTGCCGATTCCGGCGAAGGTGCGCGAGGCCAAGAAGCGCATCGGCGTCGTCACCCAGTTCGACAGCCTCGATCCCGACTTCACCTGCGCCGAGAACCTGCGCGTGTACGGTCGCTATTTCGGCCTGCCCCTCGCGACCATCGAGGCGCGCATTCCCAAGCTGTTGGAATTCTCGGCCCTGCAGGCCAAGGCCGGCGCGCGCCCCGGCGAGCTCTCGGGCGGCATGAAGCGCCGCCTCAGCCTGGGCCGGGCGCTGATCAACGACCCCGACCTGCTGCTGCTGGACGAGCCCACCACCGGCCTGGACCCGCAGGCCCGCCACCTGATGTGGGAACGCCTGCAAAACCTGATGCAGCAGGGCAAGTCCATCCTGCTGACCACGCACTTCATGGACGAGGCGGAGCGCCTGTGCGACCGGCTCATCGTGCTCGACCATGGCCGCAAGATTGCCGAGGGCACGCCGCGCGGCCTCATTCGCGAGCACCTGGAGACCGACGTGATCGAGGTCTACAGCGAAGGCGCCAAGGCGCTCGCGCAGCGTCATGCCGCGATGGCCGAGCGCGTCGAGACCAGCGGCGAGACGAGCTTCTTCTACTTGCGCGACCCCAAGCCGCTGCTGCAGCTGCTGTCCACCGACCACAGCGTGCGTTACCTGCACCGACCGGCGAACCTCGAGGACCTGTTCCTCAAGCTCACCGGCCGGCAGATCCGCGACGACGCTTGAGGAGTCTTGGCCCATGCTCATCTCCTTCTATGCCGCCCCGCGCATCACGCCGCGCTTCTACCCGGTGGTGCTGCGCAACCTGCTGGTGTGGCGCAAGCTCGCCGTGCCCAGCGTGGTCGGCAACATCGCCGAGCCCTTGATCACGCTGGTCGCGTTCGGCTATGGCCTGGGCTCGATGATCGGCCGCATCGACGGCCTGCCGTACGTCACCTACCTCGCCTCGGGCAGCATCGCGGTAAGCGGCACCCTGGCCGCGACCTTCGAGGCGCTGTATTCGGCCTTCTCCCGCATGCAGGTCCAGAAGACCTGGGAGAGCATCATGAATGCACCCATCGCCCTGGACGACATCGTCTTCGCGGAGATGCTGTGGGCGGCGTTCAAGAGCCTGTTCTCGGTGGCCGCGATCATGGTCGTCATCTACGTGCTGAACATCAGTCGCGCACCGACCATGCTGCTCGCGCTGCCGCTGCTGGGCGTGGTGGGCGTGACCTTCGCGTCCATCGCGCTGGTGTTCAACGCGCTGGCCAAGGGCTACGACTTCTTCACCTACTACTTCACCCTGGTCCTGACCCCCATGACCTTCCTGTCCGGGGTGTACTTTCCCATCGCCCAGATGCCCGACTGGCTGCAGGCGGTGGCCCAGGTGCTGCCGCTCACGGCCGCGGTCGAGATCGTGCGGCCGCTCATCATCGGCGAGTGGCCGGCGCACTGGCTGCGCCCGCTCGCAGTGCTGGCGGCCTATGCCTTCGGCGGGTATTACTTGGCACTCGTCCTGACCCGCCGACGGTTCTTCAAGTGACTGGAACCTCGGCGGGCGACTACAGTCTCTACAACACGGAAATTCAAGGCGGTTGGGACGTGGACACAGTGGAAAAACGCGGGCGCTGGACGAGCCGGTTGGCCGCCTGCGCGGTCGCAGCAGCGGGGCTTCTCATGGCCCTCGCCCCGGCGCGCGCCGCCGACGAATTCCTCGACCCGGAGGTGGCGTTCAAGGGCAGCGCGCGCGCCGTCGACGATCGCACGGTCGAGGTCAGCTTCCAGGTCGCGCCCGGCTACTACCTGTACCGCGAACAGTTCAAGTTCGCCGCCGAGGGCGCGACGCTGGGCACGCCGTCCTACCCCGCCGGCAAGGTCAAGTTCGACGAGACCTTCCAGAAGAACGTCGAGACCCATCGCGACCTGCTGCGCATCCCGGTCCCGGTCCAGCAGGCCGGCGGCAGCTTCCGCCTGGCCGTCAACTACCAGGGCTGCGCCGACAAGGGCTTGTGCTATCCGCCCATGCAGATGCGCGCCGACGTGAGCCTGGTCGGCTTCGGCGGCAGCGGCTCGGTGAAGATCCTGCCCGGTCGCGACATGCCCATCGCCGATGGAACGCCCGGCGCCTCGCCGGCGGCGGGCGGCGTGGGCATCAACACCGCGTCGGCCGCCGACAGCGCCGGCATCGAAGCGGCACTGCGCGGCGGCGGCTTCTGGACCATCGTCGGCGTGTTCTTCCTCGCCGGCATCGTCCTGTCGTTCACGCCCTGCGTGCTGCCGATGGTGCCCATCCTGTCGTCCATCATCGTGGGCCAGGGGGCGTCGGACGTGGCGCGCGACAAGCGCGCCCGCGGCTTCGCGCTGGCGCTGAGCTACTCGCTGGGCATGGCGCTGGTGTACACCGCGCTGGGCGTCGCCGCGGGCCTGGCCGGCGAAGGCCTGGCCGCGACCTTGCAGAACCCGTGGGTGCTCGGCGCCTTCGCGCTGGCCCTGGTGCTGCTGTCGCTGTCGATGTTCGGCGTCTACGAACTGCAGCTGCCGGCGGCCGTCACCGGGCCGCTGACCGGCGTGTCGCAGCGCCTGCCGGGCGGACGCTTCGCCGGCGTGTTCGCGATGGGCGGCGTGTCGGCGCTGATCGTGAGTCCCTGCGTGGCCGCGCCGCTGGCCGCCGCGCTGGTCTTCCTCAGCCAGACGCGCGACGTCGCGCTCGGGGGCTCGGCCCTGTTCTCGCTCGCGGCCGGCATGAGCGTGCCGCTGCTGCTGGTGGGCGCGTCCGCCGGCGCGCTGCTGCCCAAGGCCGGGGCGTGGATGAACGACGTCAAGCACGTCTTCGGCGTGCTGCTGATCGCGGTCGCGGTGTGGACCATCCAGCCGGTGCTGCCGGCGTCGCTCGCGCTCGCGCTGTGGGGCGCGCTGCTGGTGGGCAGCGCCGTCGCGCTGTACGCTGGGGGCCGCGCCGGCGGCTGGGCGCGCAAGGCCGTCGCGGCGGTGCTCGCGGTGTTCGGCGTGTTGCAGCTCATCGGCGCGGCCTCGGGCGGGACCGATCCGCTGCAGCCGCTGGCGCACCTGGGCGGCAACAGCGGCCCGGCCTCGGAACGCGCCCTGCCCTTCGCGCTGGTGCGCAGCACCGCCGAGCTCGACGCGGCACTGAAGACCGCGCAGCAATCAGGGCGGCCGGTCATGCTCGACTTCTATGCCGACTGGTGCGTGTCGTGCAAGGAGATGGAGCGCTTCACCTTCTCCGAGCCGGCGGTGCGCGACAAGCTCGCCGGCGCCGTGCTGCTGAAGGCCGACGTGACGAAGAACAACGCCGACGACCGTGAGCTGCTCAAGCGCTTCCAGCTGTTCGGCCCGCCCGGCACCATCTTCTTCGACGCGCAGGGACGCGAGGTCACCGCCTCCCGCCTGGTCGGCTACGAGAAGGCGTCGCGGTTCGTCGAGCGCCTGCGCAGCGTGGGCCTGTGAGGGGAATCGCGAGGGGGCATTTGGCGCTGTGCTATAGTCACAGGCTCAGTCGCGGGGTGGAGCAGTCTGGTAGCTCGTTGGGCTCATAACCCAAAGGTCGAAGGTTCAAATCCTTCCCCCGCAACCAAAATTCAACAGGCCCTCCTCGAGAGGGCCTGTTCACTTCTGGGCCGCAACTCGTCACCGTGACGAGTCTGCCTCTCGCTGCGCACGGGTCCCTTTGGGCAAGGCGAGATCCACAACTGCTTTGAGGCTGGCGACAGACGCTTCGTAGGCGCGCAGGGCGGCTGCGGCCGGCCCTGGCTCGCCTTCCGACGATTCGCTGCCTGCCTCGGACGGCGGCCTGTCCCCGAAGAGGCGTTCCCGCATCGAGTCCAAGGTCGGGGGTCGGGGAACAAGAGGGCCGAAAACGTCCGTGATGGCGTCGAGAACTTCTTGCGGATACTGGGGGATCCGGTTCCCCTCGGCCAGGACGTCGTCGAGAACTTCCAGCGGATCCCTGGAGGTCCGATTTGCCTCGTCCAGGATGGCGTCGGCAACTTTTCGCTGATCCTCGGAGATCCCACGCGATTCAGCCCGGTGGCGCAACGCGATGGCGCAACGCAGCGACTGCTTCATCACCGCCAGCGCGGATCCCAACTCCACCAAGGCATCCATTGCTTTCTGCTTCGCTGGAAAGTCACCCTGCTCGCCCACCTCCACCCACACGCGAGTGAAGTCGTCTGGCGCGCGGTCGCAGGCGTGGGCATAGAAGTCCATCACCCCCGGTGTCCGTTCGATGTCGACGCTCCATTCGTTCCCGTCCCCGATGAGGGTGGCGTATTCGTCCGTAGCCTTGACCACGCTGGCCGCCAATGACCTCGCATGCTCGGCAGCCCACAGGCAATGTGCGCGTGCAGGCTCCCGCAGCCCAGAATCCGAGGGCTGGGCCTCGACAATGATGTTGATTGCCAGCCGGTTGGCGCGGACCACGGAGTTGTAGATCGAGTTGACGCTGTTCAAGGCGTACATGAAGTCGGTCAGCGACTTGTCACGCTCCTGCCGCGGATCGCATCGCTCAACCACATCCAGCATCGATTTGCCGGCCGCCGCTTGCGCACGCAGTGCCTTCATGTCCTTCGCCATGTCGCCGCCGAGAGCCACGTTCAAGGCCTTCGCGCCCTTGCCCTTCGCGTTGTCGCCCCTGTTTTCACAAGCCAACAATGCAGTGTTGGCCGAACGTTCCGCCGCGTCGACAAGAAGCGCCATGCTTTGATCGCGGCAATCGATCAGCCGCTCTTTCAATGCCTTGGAACTGGAGGGTTCCTTCATGTGAGTTTCGATCCACGTGAAGGCGCGGTCGATGTCGAAGGGCGCAGGCTCTTCGCGTGAACTGTGCGAATACGCGGTCGTGTATCGTTCCAGCGAGTTCACGAGCAGGTCGCGGCACTCATCCGCGACCGGGTTGCCGACCTGGAAGTCCGTGCCCGGCGCTCTGAGCTTGGCGATCATCGGGACCATCTGTTCCGGCGTGCCTTGCATGGCGGGCGCGGCCCAAGCCACCATGTCGTGGATGGCGTCGCACAGTGGCATTTGCGGCTCGGCCAACAGCCTCTCTCGTGCGAGCTCCAACGTCTTTGACATCCCCGCTTTCAGCTCTTCAGCAAGGCCCACGGGATCGGCCAGGCGGCTCTCGATGGCATTGATCGCCTGCTCCAGACGGACGGACCACCGCTGCTCTGCCCGCCGAACCCGCAGTAGCGACTTCGGCGGGTCAAGCATGAGCTCCAGCGCTGCTGCGCATTCCTTCATCGCTCGGTTCTTCTCGCTCAGCGTCTTCAGGACGCCGCGTGCTGCCGCGCAAGCCGCCACGCGTGGTCCAAGCGGTTGGCTGAACGCCTTGCTGCACCGCTCGACCATGAGCGAAACCAGTCGCCCCGCCTGCACCGCGGCCACGGTATCGCTGGCGGCTGTGGCCGAAGTCGACGCGGCCGGCTCTTGCGCTCGCTTGATCTCGCCACTGGCCGGGCCAGCCTGATGTGCCGAGACCGCAACCTGGGAGTCGCTGCCGGCGGGCGTGATTTCGGGAGTTTGCCGCTGCACGATGCCCGACCCAGGGGAGTGCGGCCTTCGCAGATCCGCCGGGTGCAGTTCCGGGGCGGAAGGGACTTTTGCTGGGGTTCCTGGAGTCATGTTCTTTCCAACAAAGGGTAAGGCGCTCGCCGGCCGGGGCGCCAGGATTGCTGGGGATAGGTGAGCGCATCGACTGCCACAGTTCCCGCGCAGGAGCGGACCCTCGGGGCCATCGCCACGTCGAGATCAGGTCAGCCCCACCGAAGACATCTGCGCTGCGGAGACTGGGAACTCCTTGCGGTCGTTGGTTTACTCACTTCGGCGGCATTCATTTCGAGCCGAGCAAACACGATGACCTTGGCCAATACTTCCTCCGTGGGGGCGACCCGCCAGCCCGCGGCAGGTGCAACCCGCCCACCGGGGCCCCGCATCACTCACTCGGCGGGCGCCCAGAGGATTGATCCTCAGGAGGGGCCCGCGGCCGTCTCGGCGCCCCACGCGGCGGGTCTGCACACGAGTGAACCGGTCGAGCTGTTCAAAGTCCAGACCGTTAGAGGGGTACGGGTTCTCGTCAACAAGGCGCTACTCGACAACTTCCTGTATTCGAACCTGGCCCCGGACGGCCGAGGCCATCAAGCGGAAGGCATCCCCGGCTTGAACCAGCACCCGGATCGCCACTCGATGACCGTGATGAACCTCGAGACCGGAGAAATGGTCACCGGTGCCATCACGACCAAGGCCGAGCCGGGCCAGCTCATTCCCGAATCCGTGGACGAGAACAACCTGGAGGATTTTTCGATCCAAAGCATATCCAAATCGTTCGTGCATGCCTACCTGATCACTTTGGCGGGGATCAGCGAACTCGACGAAATGGAACCGTATGCGGGCCCCGAAGGAAGACTTGCTGATCGGGACAATCTGGGTATTCGCGTGCTCAACGGCGATTTCGACTTCGAGGCATCGGGCCAGCCCTACAACGCCAGAGATCCTTCCGCCGGCCGCGAGAAGCTGTTCAACCTGCACAACAACGATGGTGCGTTGAAAGCCTGGGGCCGTGTCATCGAGTACACGCCAAAAGGTGAGGATCCCTTCACCGGCTTCATGGACTTCGTCAAGAGGCTGTCAGGAAGGTCGGATCTCCGATTCAACGAGAAGATGGCCCAAGGTGAATTCGAGTTCGAGCCCAACAACAATCGCCTGATTCTCAAGAATCTGGAGAGTACGGGCGCGGCGCGAGTTTCCACCGAGGACATTCTCAAGGCGTACTGCAAAGCCTGCGCCATCGAAATGAATACGAAGGACCTGACCCGGAGCATGGCCTCGCTCATGACCGGCGTGGATGCCGCGGGCAACAGGTTCTACAGCACCGACGCGGCCAAGCACGTCGACCGGGCACACGTGATCAGCGGCCACTACACCAGGTCCGGAGGCAAGCTCATCAAGGAGGGATACGCCGGGAAATCGGGCGTCGACGGAGCATCCATCTTCGTATTCCGAGACGATCGGAACGTCGTCGGTGCGATCCACACCAACCTGCTGGACAACGATGGGAACACGTTGGAGGGCAGCAAATCGGTCAACGACGCCGGCAGGATGCAACTTGTCTTTCCGGAGGAAGCCGCGGCCGAGGCAAGGAAGAACCCGGTGCGGCGCGGCCTCGCCAAGGCCGTCCCGTTCCAGAGTTCCGGCGCAGGGAAGGCCTTGTCGGCCGCATTGAAGAAGAAGGGCAACCCGCCATTGGATGCAGCGCTCGGGGAGGTGCGGTTCAAGAAGCCGGCAAAGCTGCTGGACAAGGCATTGCTTGGGGAGATGACGTCCGACTCACTGAAGAAGCTGCGGGCCGTCGTCGCGAAAAGAAGCGACAAGAAGGGGATGTATCTCAAGCCGATGCGGGACAGCGTCTCGCTGCGAACAAAGGGCCGTGGCGGCGAACTGGTGCTGGAAGCGAAAACCATTCACGGTGTCATGAAGGAGTACCACTTGGTTCCGGATGAGCAGGGCCTCGCGAAAATCGTGGTCTCGCCTGAACGCAAACCAATCGCGCCGAAACGCGTGACCACGCTTGAGCATCTCCCGCCGGAAAGGAGGAAGAGCGTCGCTCCGACAGCCACGTCCGGGACTCACGGCAATCCCCCGGACCCTGATATCCCCGAGGTCAAATAGGGCAGCTCGCGGTCAGCGGATCGACCCCTGACCCAGCGACCGTCGTACCCACGTCCGACTGCATGGAGAGTCAAACTTTCGGGGTATGACCGGAACCCCGTTTTCCGTTTCACTGGGCTTCCCGACGCTCGTTCGCCTGCCAGGACCTCCATGGAAGCCACAGAATCGACGCAAGTCGTCCTCCCTACCGACGTACGACATGGCATCGGTTCGTCGGTGAAGCATGCCTTGCTGTTCGCCCGCTCGATCACCGACATCATGATTCACGAGGGCCGGCCGATCATGGCGAAGACGGCGCGAGGGACGCGGCCGCTGCACGAGCTGTTTCCCGCGGTGCCGGCGTTTGCGGTGACGCGGCAGCACATCGTTCGCTACCTGGCCGGCGACGTGGAGGGCCAGACCGACCGCGAGGACGTGCAGGCTTTCTGGGACGAGAAGATCAAGCCCGTGCTGCAGGCGCGCCGCTCGGCCAATTTCCGCCTGAACGGGCGAGGCCAGCATTCCCTGCGCTACAGCCTGTTCCTGCATGCCGGCGGCGAGCTCGGGCTGGTCATGCGCATCACGCCGGTGAAGATCACGCCGCTGAACGAGCTGGCGCTGCCCACGCAGCTGGTCTCGACGCTGAGCGAAGCCACCAGCGGCTTCATCGCGATCACAGGACCCACGGGCAGCGGCAAGACAGCGACGGCGCTCTCGATCCTCGACTGGCACAACACGCGGCATCCGGGCCACATCGTCACCATCGAGGATCCGGTGGAAAACAGGATCCCGCCGAAACAGTGCATCGTCACGCAACGCGAGGTGGGCCTCGACCTGACCGACTTCGCCGAGGGCATGCGGGAGGCGCTGCGCATGAGCCCGGACCTGATGCTGACGTCCGAGATCCGCGATGCCGAGACGGCGGAGCAAGCGATCCAGGGCGGCGAGTCGGGCTGCCTGATGCTGGCGACCATGCACGGGCGCTCGGCCGTCGGAACACTGCGCAAGATCCTCAGCTACACCGGCAGCCATGCGCCGGCCATGCGATCGGTGCTGGCAGGAAGCCTGGTCGCGGTCATCCGCCAGGCGCTGATCCCGTCGGTCAAGGGCGATCGGTACCACATGGCCGCCGACGTGCTGTTCAATGCGGGCAAGGCCAAGCAGGCCGGGTCTCTCCTTCATCTGGTCTGCATGTCGCTCGCGCAGCTGGTTCAGCACAGGTTCACCGGAGCCGAGCGTCTGGTTCGCCCACCCTGGGTTCAGCGCCTGGCGGAACACGCCGATGATGTCGTGCGAGTCCTTCGGCCGCTGCGTGATGGGCTTGCCTTCCAGGACGAAGCCACGAGCTTCGTTGACATCGAACTCGGTGCCCTCGATGAAGTTGCTGAAGTACGACTCGAGGAAGGCGAAGTTCAGGCGCCCCGTCTCGCTCTTCGTCGCCGTGGCAGGCTGCTTCAGTGGTACGGAGCGCAGCTCTGCAGCCAACTTTTCGAACAACGCGAGGCGGTTGGCGTCGTAGGGGATGCGGGCCACCATCGCCTTGCGGGCAGGGGTGGACATCTCCGCCTTTCTTGTGCCGAGTACCGCACCGATGAGGCCATCGAGGATGGCGAGCTCGCGCTCCAGACCCAGCGTTGGAGCAAGCGCACGCGCCTCGGCACGGAGGGTGTCGAGCGCTTCCTCGCCTCGGGCCTCGCAAGTGGCGATAAGGCGCCTTTCGACTTCTGCCTTCCCGACTGACTTCTTCACCTTGCCGCGAGAGACGGTCAGGTTCTCCAGCAAGGCCCGAGGCGTCGAGGGAAAGTACAGCTCTCTGCCCATCATGGGTGCGTCGCCCTGAGCGGGACCGTGCCCCTTGACCAGTTGGACGGTCATGCCAGGCAGGTCCACCCGCTTGGTATAGGAGTAAGTGAGGACCATCACGCCGTCGCTCGGTACGCCGCCATGGAAGGCGCTGCGGGGACCAATGACTGCTTTGGGGTACAGGGCGGCCAAGACGCGGATGCGTTCGCGGGCCATCAGGGCCGGCCATGCTTTTTCGGGAAGACTCGTCACCACGCCCGCAGCGATGCGCTTCAAGGAGCCCTCTTGCAAGCGGCGTTGAGTCGCTCTGACTTCGGCCGGAGAGAGCTCGGCGTACAGCAGGAGGGAGTCGTCCTTGATCGGCATTTTTTGAGCTCGGTCATCGGAGACCGCCAAGTTGTCGCCGACACTTGAGTTGGCCCGACCGTTTGTCGCCTTTCCTTAAGGCAGGCTTGTCGCGCCTTTTCGTGTTTGGCTGTCAGAGTCCGGAAAACGTCGTCTTTATTGTAGTTCTAGGCCAATTTGTCGTCAAATTTTGCTTTTGACTAAACAACCGGCGCATCCGCCGCTCCCCGCCACCGCCGCAAGCTCAGCGCATTGACCACCACGCTCACGCTGCTGAACGCCATCGCGGCGCCTGCAATGACGGGGTTCAGCAGCCCCAGGGCCGCGAGCGGTATGCCCAGCACGTTGTAGCCGAAGGCCCAGAACAGGCCCTGCTTGATCTTCGAACAGGTGCGGCGGGACACGTCGATCGAATCGGCCACCAGGCGCAGGTCGCCGCGCATCAGCGTGACGCCCGCGGTCTCGGTGGCGACGTCGGCGCCGGCGGCCATCGCGAAGCCCACCGAGGCCGCCGCGAGCGCCGGGCCGTCGTTGAGGCCGTCGCCGACGAAGGCCACGACCTCGCCCGCCTCGCGCAGCGCCCGGACCGCCGCGGCCTTGTCGGCCGGCAGCAGCTCCGCGCGGACTTCGGCGATCCCCAGCGCCTGCGCCACCGCCTCGGCGGCACCGCGGTGGTCGCCGGTCAGCATGACGGTCCGGATGCCCAGCGCGTGCAGGCGCGCCACACCGGCCGGCGCCGATGCCTTGACGGTGTCGCCGAACGCCAGCAGCCCGAGCAGCCGCTTCTCGTTGCCGTCGGTGCGGACCAGCCACGACAACGACTGGCCCGCGCGTTCCAGATCACCTGCATCGGCTCGAAGGGAACCGGTGTCGACCCCGAGCTCGCGAAGCAGCCGCGTGCTGCCAAGGACCAGCGCCTGGCCGCGCACCATGCCCTGCACGCCGCGCCCCGGCAAGGCGATGGCCTGATGCGCGGCGGGGACGCTCAGCCGTCGCGCCCGCACGTCGTCCATCACCGCCTGCGCGAGCGGATGGCTGCTCGACGCCTGGAGCGCGGCGGCGAGCAGCAGCACCTCGTCGCGATCGACGCCGCGGGCGGGCTGCACCGCGACCAGCGACGGCTTGCCTTTGGTGAGCGTGCCGGTCTTGTCGAACACGACCACGCTCACCGCATGAGCGATCTCGAGGGCCACGGCATCCTTGATGAGGATGCCGTGGCGCGCCGCGGCGCCGGTGCCCGCCATGATGGCCGTGGGCGTGGCCAGGCCGAGCGCGCACGGGCAGGCGATGACCAGCACCGCGACCGCGTCGACCAGGGCCTGCTGCGCATCGCCGCTGACGCCGACCCAGCCGAGGAAGGTGACGCTGGCGATGCCCAGCACCACCGGCACGAACACGGCGCTGACCCGGTCGACGATGCGCTGGATGGGCGCCTTGTCCGCCTGGGCCGACTCGACCATGCGGATGATGCGCGCGAGCGTCGTCTCGGCGCCGATGGCCGTCGTGCGCACCGTCAGGGCGCCTTCGGCATTGATCGCGCCGCCGGTGACCTTGTCGGCCACGCCCTTGGCCACCGGCAGGCTCTCGCCCGTGATGAGCGATTCGTCGAGGTGGCTGCGCCCTTCGACGATCTCGCCGTCGACGGCCACGCGGTCGCCCGGGCGCACGATCACCAGGTCGCCCACCACGACCTGCTCGACTGGCAGGTCCAGCTCGATGCCGTTGCGGCGCACGCGGGCGGTGGTCGGACGCAGGGCGTTCAGCGCGCGGATGGCGTCGGCGGTCTGCCGCTTGGCGCGCTGTTCGAGCCACTTCCCCAGCAGCACCAGCGTGATGACCGCCGCCGACGCTTCGAAGTACAGGTGCGGCATGCCGTGGCCGGCGTGCTGCAGCAGCAGGTAGACCGACAGGCCGTAGGCCGCCGACGTGCCCAGCGCGACCAGCAGGTCCATGTTGCCGCTGCGCGCGCGCAGCGCCTTCCAGCCCGCGCGGTAGAAGCGCCAGCCCAGGCCGAACTGCACGGGCGTGGCCAGCGCCAGCTGGATCCGGCCGTCGGGCATCCAGTCGATGCCGAAAAGCCGCAGCAGCATGGGCGCGACCAGCGGCAGCGTGAGCACGATGCTCGCCGCGACCGGCCACCACGCGGGCAGGCGACCCGCGCGCTCCGGGCCCGCCTGCCGCGCATCGCGCGCGACGTAGCCGGCCTTCTCGACGGCCGCTCGAAGCGCCCCCACCGGCACGCTCGCGAGCGCCTGCACGGTGGCCTTCTCCGTCGCCAGGTTGACGCTCGCGTTCGCCACGCCCGGCACCTGTCGCAAGGCCTTCTCGACGCGCGCGACGCAGGAGGCGCAGCTCATGCCCTCGATCTGCAGCACCACCTCGGACCCGGTTCCCGTCTTCGACATGCCCTGCATCATGAAGCTTCCTACAATGGCAAGGTCAAGCCCATGCTCACCTGGAGACGCAGATGATTGCCTTCGAAGTCCACGACATGACCTGTGACCACTGCGCCAGCGCCGTCAC
Source organism: Piscinibacter sp. (assembly GCA_036377015.1). Taxonomy (GTDB): domain Bacteria; phylum Pseudomonadota; class Gammaproteobacteria; order Burkholderiales; family Burkholderiaceae_C; genus Albitalea. The sequence goes on from DASUZE010000092.1 coordinate 28,144, forward strand.
CCAGGCGCTGAAGGGGGCCGATCGGAATGCCGAGGTCCGGATCGACCTGGCGACGCACCAGGTCCGCATCGAAGCCGCCTCGGCCGACGCGCAGGCGCTGGCCGATGCCATCAGGGACGCGGGCTTCACCCCCGTGCCGGTGCGGGGCTGAGCCGATGAACATCGGCGACGCCGCCAAGGCCACCGGCGTGTCGGCCAAGATGATTCGCCACTACGAGACCGTCGGGCTGTTCCCGCAACCCCATCGCACCGATGCCGGCTACCGCCAGTACGGCGAGAACGAGGTGCACACGCTGCGCTTCATCCGCCAGGCCCGCGACCTCGGGTTCTCGCTCGAGCAGATCAAGGGCCTGCTGGCCCTGTGGCAGAACCGGCGCCGATCGAGCCGGCAGGTCAAGGTGCTGGCGCAGGCCCACATCGCGGAGCTCGAGCAGAAGGTGCGCGACCTGGAGTCGATGAAAGCGACGCTGGAGCACCTGGTGCACGCGTGTCACGGCGACGATCGTCCTGACTGCCCCATCATCGACTCCCTCTCGCAGGGACACTGAAGCGCATCTCGAAGGAGCGACATGAGCGGCCCTGCTTTTCTTGCGGTCTTCGCTGGTGCCGGCATCGGTGCCTGGCTGCGCTGGTGGCTGGGCGGCTGGCTCAACCCGGTCTTTCCGGCGCTGCCGCTGGGCACGCTGGCCGCCAACCTGATCGGCGGATTGCTGGTGGGCATCGCGAGCGCCGTCTTCACCCACCACGCGAGCCTCGCGCCCGAGTGGCGGCTGTTCGTCATCACCGGATTCCTCGGCGGGCTGACCACCTTCTCCACCTTCTCGGCGGAGGTCGTGACGCTGATCGGCAGGCAGGAGTACGGATGGGCCTTGGGGGCGGCGAGCGCGCATCTGTTCGGCTCGCTGGTGCTCACCGGCATCGGCATCGTCATGGCCAACGCGCTGCTCATGCGGGCCTGACGCGCGCTCAGCGCAGCGCGCAGGCGGGCTGGGGCGCGACGGCCCACAGCGACGTGGCGTCGCGCGGGCCGCGCAGGGCGCACAGGAAGCGCGCGCTGGCGTCCGACGCGCTGGCGCCTTCGGCCCATGCGGTGGCGAGCTGGCGCAGGCCTTCGCGCGTCGGGCGTGCGAGCGCGCCCACGATCGGATCGTCGACGTCGGCCAGCAGCTTCTCGCAATACAGCAGCCGCGCCTCGCGGCTGGCGGCGATCAGGTCCATCAAGGCACGCGCCGCGGTGTGGAACTGCGCGGCACTCAGCGCGCGCGCCGGATCGGTCTGCGCGTGCCAGACGCACAGGTACTCGAGCGGCCCCAGCAGTCGCGTGCGACCGTAGGCCGCCGTCGACGACGCCACCGCGCTGGCGCCCCAGGCGCTGCGGCGGCCGCCCGGCAGGCGGCCGGTGCGCAGGGCATGCACCAGCGCGCGCGCCACCGCGGCATGCGCCGCATGGTCGCCGTGCTGGCCGATGGTCCACAGCACGCGGATGAAGGCCGGATAGAGCTCGTCGCCGAGGCCCTCGCACACGGCGATGAGCAGCGCCACGCGGTCCTCGTCCTCGCGCAGGTCCAGGCAGCCGTCGATCAGGGCCTGCGCGGCGGCGAGCCAGCGCGGTTGGATCGGCGAGACGCTGCCCATGGCCTCACTCGGGCCCGCCGAGCAGGTGGGAGAGCACGCGTTCGGCGTGCTGCGCGACGCTGAGCCCGCGGGCATCGGGGGAGGGGTCGCTGCTGAGCCGGATGGAGGTGCCGACCGGGTCGTCGTCGAACCACGAGGCGGCGTCGGCGGTGGCGATGCGCGGCGCGGCGTCGGTGGGGCGGGACCAGGAGGCCGCGGTGAGGAGGTCGGAGGCGCGGATCATGGGTTGAGCTTAGCGAGGGGGCTTGCGCGAAACTACTGCGGTGCATCCCAGCTAGGGGCAGCCCTAGCGGACGGATCCCGGGTTGCACCCGGGCTACGGATTGCAACCCGGGTCAAGGCGTCCAGTACAACGGCCCGCAGCTGCGCAGCGGCACGTTGCCCTGGCGCATGACCAACGGCAGGCGCTCGATGTCCTGATCCGCCTTGCTGCCCGACACGATCACCAGCTCCGGGTTCGGCGACGCCCCGCCCACCGGCGGGCATTCGCGGCGCACCACCACCAGCCGCGAGCCGTCGGGGCTCCACGTCGGCCAGGTTTGTCCGCGTCGCGGCAAGGTGAGCCGCTGCAGCCCGCTGCCGTCGATGCCGATGCGCCATACCGCGTCGCCTTCGACGAAGGCGATGCTGCGTCCATCGGGCGACAGTGCCGGCCGCCGCGGCGACGCGCGTCGCGGCCCGATGCGCGCCGCCGAGCGCGCCGATGCGAGCGGCACCGCATAGAGGCCGTCGTCGGCCACCGCCACCAGCCGATCGGAACCCGCCCACACCGGATCGCTGAACCCGGCCACGCGCAGCTTCACGCGCGACTGGGCATCGAAGACATAGACGTTGTCGATGTAAGGCTCGCCCAGCCCCGCGCTCTCGCGCGTGTGCACCGCGAACAGCGAGGCATCGGGCGAGGGCTGCACCCGCCCGCTGACATGTCCCTTGGAAATCGAGAACGGCGGCAGCGCCCGTTCCGGCGCACCGCTGCGAATCAGCTTGACGGTGTAGCGGTCGGGCGCCGAGGTCGAGCGCTTGACCACCTCGACGTCGGTGACCACGCCGCCGCCGAAGCCCAGCGCCTCGGTGCTGCGCGCCGACAGCGGCGTCACCGACTCGCGACGGGTCGCGAGCTCGAAGCGGGTGAGCTTGAAGCTGTCGCCGAAAACGATGGCGCCGTCCGGGGCGGCCACGGCCAGGCCGGCGCACAGCGCCAGCACGGCAACGAGCGCGCGCGCCGCGCGATCAGGCCTTGTCGCCCGCATCGTCCGGCAAAGGCAGTGGCGGCTCGGGCAGCCGGCGCCGATCGGCATCGTCGGTGCGGCTGCGCTCCCAGGGCCGCGCCAGCAGCGAGTCGGCCGCGAACCAGTGGAAGGCGGCGTCATTCGCGTAGCCCTTGAAGACCAGGCGCAGCGGGGGCGGCGCGGCTTCGGGCTGGGTGTCGGGTCCGCCCAGCGACGCGGCGTCGGGCTCGGGGGGCGGCGACTGCGGATCGGGCTCCCATTCCCACAGCGCCGTGGGCATGAACCACAGCGAACCGGCAATGTCGATGGGCAGGGACATACGGCCTCCTGTGCGAACGGGGGAGCGGCCCGCGGCCGCTCCCCCTCCAGCGCGAGCGGATCAGCTTACTGCTTGCGCGCCATCGTGGACAGCGCCTCGCCGAGGGTCTTCAGGACCTGGTCGGCCGCGCTCATCATGAAGCTCATGCGCTGCGACTCGGACTGCAGCTGGGTCATGGTCGACGGCTTGTCCTTGGCGTTGGCGTCGGTGATCTGGCCCGACAGCTCCTGGATCTTCGCGGCCTGCTTGTCCAGCGCCTGGCCCAGCGCCTGCGCCAGCGCCTCGAACCAGCTGCCACCGCCCTTCTTCTTCTCGCCGCTCATGTGCTGCGCAGCGTAGTTGACGATGTCCTTGCAGAAGTCGGTGGCGAAGTCGCCGAAGTTGCCGCCGCACTGGTCCTGCACCTGCTCCTGGCAGCCCGGCTCGGTCTCCTTCATGAGGCCGGGCAGGACCTGCTTGAGCATGTCGGTCACTTCCTGCGCGATGAACTTCGGCAGGCCGGCCTGCTGGGCGAGCTGCTGCACCGCCTGGGTGAGCGCCTGGCCGATGGCCTGCGTGAGCAGGTTGGTCAGCGCGTTGGCGATGGCCATGGGCGGGAAGCACATGCTCGCGATGTTGAGGGCTGCGCCGAGGATGCCGCCGCCGCCGAAGATGCTGTTCAAGGCTCCAGACATGATTCACTCCTTTGTCGAGGCCGGGCGCTGGGTGGTTGGCGCCGGCCCGGGTTTCGTCGAGACGTCCCGCATCGAATCGGCAAGCCGTTGCGTTGCGAGTTTGTTATGCCTGCGGCGTGTCGGCCCGTGGGCCATCGCGTCGCTGACGTCGCCAATTAAAGGAGAGGGCGCGGCGCCGCGACAGTCGGGAGGTTCGGCAGCTAGGTGCGACCCCAACTAGGGCCGGCCCGCATCCGTCGGGGCCGCCGGCCAGTGCGCGATGCTGCTGATGCCGCCCGCGGTCACGCCCAGCATCCAGCGCTCGCCGCGGTGCTCGACGATCACCACGCGCTCCTTCGCGCCGACCACCAGTGCGCGCACGAAGCGCAGCGACTCGTCCGGCCCGTCGCCCGGCGAGGCGCGCGGCTGCATTCGCGCGCGCAACAGGCGCAGCACGACCCACGCGAGGCCGATGACGATGGCCAGGGCCAGCAGCATGCTGGCGAAGCTGAGAGCGAACGATTCCATGGCGTTGACAAGCCCTAGTCGGGGTAGTGGGTGAGGTCCTCGCCCGGCGCATGCAGGCGACGGCGCGGCGCCAGGGCGGCTGCGGCGGCATCGCCGCGGCGGCGGGCATCGACGTGCTCGCGCACCTCGCGTGCCCACAGGATCACCTCGGCGATGATGTCGAACAGGTCGGCCGGGACCGCGTCGCCGACGTCGGCACGCGCGAGCAGGTCGCGCGCCAGCGGCACGTTGCGCACGATGGGCACGCCGGCCTCCTCGGCCGCTTCGCGCATGGCGCGCGCGACGTGGTCCTCGCCCTTGGCGGCGATGGTCGGGACCGGCGTGGTCTCGCGGTCGTAGTCGATCGCGATCGCCACGTGCGTCGGGTTGACCACCAGCACGTTGGCCGTGCGCGCCGCCTGCTGCGCATTGCGCTGCGACCATTCCTGGTGGGCCTGCCGCCGGTGCTGCTTGATGTGCGGATCGCCTTCGCTTTCCTTCACTTCCTGCTTGATGTCGCGCATGCTCATGCGCATCTTCTTGGTGAACGAAAAGCGCTGGTAGGCCGCGTCGAGCAGCGCCACCAGCGCGAACACCGCCACCGTCCAGGCCAACGCCTTCACCGTCAGGTCCCACAGCAGCGCGCCCAGCCGCTGCGGCGGCAGCGTCGGCGAGCGCGCCAGGCCCACGATGTCGGGCAGCGCCGACTTCACCACCAGCCAGCCGATGCCGAACAGCAGCGCCGTCTTGGCGATCGCCTTGACGACCTCGATGAGGTTGTCCATGGTGAACATGCGCTTCACGCCTTCGACCGGGTTCAGGGCGTCGAGCTTGGGCTTGATCTTCTCGAAGGTGAGCACCGGTCCGGCCTGCAGGAAGTCGGTCAGCAGTCCCACCGCGGCCGCGGGCACCAGCAGCATGGCCACCAGCAGCAGGCCGAGCTCGGCGGCCTGCGTGCCGAGGCTGCGCACCGCGCCGGCATAGCCCGTCACGCGCCAGCCGTCGGCGATGGTCGTGAACAGCGACTCGCACAGCATCGCGATGCGCGTGGTCGCGAGGCCGATCACCAGCGCGCCCAGCGCGAGCCACACCACGAGCACCACCGTGCTCGTCACCTCCTTGCTCTTGGAGACGTCGCCTTTCTTGCGCGCGTCTTCCAGCCGCTTGGGTGTGGGCTTCTCTGTCTTGTCGCCGCCGTCGTTCTTGTCCGCCATGTGAAGAACTTCTCAGGTGCCGTGGAAGGAAGGACCCAGTGTGGTGGCAGACGCCGATGCGGTTGATCCCATCCCCCTAGTTGGCAGGAGATGAGGGAGTCCCGCATGGGATGTGTCCCATCCGGAGCGTCCCCGATAGTGCGCCGACGCGCTGCAGGAGGAGTGGTCCTCGTGCAGCGCGCGGTCCCACACCGCCGTCGCGGCGGATGGTTTCGCGCAAGGAGGCGCGTCTCGTGATGAAGCTGGCCCATGAGTGCAAGACCGATCAGGCGCTGCCGACAGCGCCGGTGCTGTGCCGCGCCGCGGCCGCCGTCGTCGTGGGCGCGCTGCTCGCCGCGTCCGCTGTCGCGCAGCCGTGCAGCGGACCGCTGCCCACTGCGGGCGCGGCGTCGGCCCCGGCCCACGGCGTGGACAAGTTCCAGCTCATCGCGCGGCAGTGCGAGGGGCTGGCCGGGCCGGCGACGGTGCGTCGCGCCGCCCAGCTCGACCTGTACGAGCCCGGCGCCAAGGTGGCGATCCCCATGCCGCCGGCCGGCAGCGCCGGCGGCGCAGCGCCCGCCGCGAGCGCGCCGCCCTCGCGCGACGCCGCCCGTGTGCTCTCGCTCGCACCGGCACTGACCGCGGCGGCGCGCGCCAACGACATCGACCCGCTGCTGCTGCATGCCATCGCCCACGTCGAGTCGCGCCACCACGCGGGTGCCGTCTCGAAGGCCGGCGCGCGCGGCGTGATGCAGGTCATGCCGGCCACGGCGCGCCGCTTCGGTGTCGATGCGCCCGAGAAGGGCCTGCTCGACGCCGACACCAACCTGCAGGCGAGCGCCGCCTACCTGCGCAGCCTGCGCCGCCGCTACGGTGACGACCTGCGCCTGGTGCTCGCCGCCTACAACGCCGGCGAGGGCGCGGTCGACAAGCATGGCCAGAGCGTGCCGCCGTATCCCGAGACGCAGGCCTATGTGCGCGACGTGCTGGCCACCTACCGCCGCCTGAGCGACGCCTTCGCGGTGTCGGCCTCGGGCACGCTGGTCGCCCGCGGGGGAGTCGCGCAATGACGATGTCGGCCTACTTCCGCAGCGCCGCCTCGGCACGCGAGAGCGTGTTCGCGCGCTACAGCGACCTGCTGCTGGTCGCCGGCGTGGTCGCCATCGTGGCGATGATGGTGCTGCCGCTGCCCGCGTGGCTGATCGACCTGCTGGTCGCGGCCAACATCGCCTCCGGCCTGCTGCTGCTCCTGCTGGGCATCTACATCGCCTCGCCGCTGGAGTTCTCGGTCTTCCCCAGCGTGCTGCTGATGACCACGCTGTTTCGCCTGTCGCTGTCGATCGCGACCACGCGGATGATCCTGCTCGAAGGCCACGCCGGCCACATCATCGACACCTTCGGCAAGGTGGTGGCGGGCGGCAACCTGGTGGTCGGCCTGGTGGTGTTCCTCATCATCACCGTGGTCCAGTTCATCGTCATCGCCAAGGGCGCCGAGCGCGTGGCCGAGGTGGCGGCGCGCTTCTCGCTCGACGCCATGCCCGGCAAGCAGCTGTCGATCGACTCCGACCTGCGCTCGGGCCTGATCGACAAGGACGAGGCCAAGCGCCGCCGCCGCGCGCTCGAGCTGGAGAGCAAGCTGCACGGCAGCCTCGACGGCGCGATGAAGTTCGTCAAGGGCGACGCCATCGCCGGCATCGTGATCATCGTCATCAACCTGTTGGGCGGCCTGGCGGTGGGCGTGATGCAGCAGGACCTGGACATCGGCAGCGCCATGTCCAAGTACTCCATCCTCACCATCGGCGAGGGCATGGTCGCGCAGATCCCGGCGCTGCTGGGCGCGATGGCCGCCGGCCTCATCGTCACGCGCACCACCGACGACGAGCACGACAAGCACCTGGGCGACGCCATCCGCAAGCAGATCACCGCCAAGCCGCGCGTGCTCATCGTGGCCGGCGGCATCTGCCTGCTGATGGCGATGGTGCCGGGCTTCCCGTCGGTGGTCTTCGTGACGCTGGCGCTGGTCGCGATCGGCTGCGGCGCGCTGCTCACGCCGGCCTGGCTGGAGCGCCTGCGCCAGGCGCGCCATCCGGCCTTGCGCCGCATCGCGCGGCAGGTGGAGACGCGGCCGGCGGTGCTGGCCACCGCCTTGCCGCAGGCGCGCGCGTCGGTGCCGCTGCTGCTGCAGGTGCCGGCGACGCTGCTCGTGGACGAGCAGGCGCACGGCCTGCGCCGCTCGCTCGAGGACTTGCTCGACGAGTTCCAGCTCGGCCTCGGCCTGGCGCTTCCGCGCGTGCACCTGCACGGCTGCCACGGCGACGACGCCGGCCGCTGGGATCTGCTGGCCTACGAGGTGCCCATCGCCAGCGGCACGCTGCCGGCGGGCGCGACCCCCGCCGATTTGCACGAGCCGGTGCGCGAGGCCCTGCGCCGCCACGCGCCGTTGTTCCTCGGCGTGCAGGACACGACCAACCTGCTCACCCGCGCCTCGGCCGACGTGCCCGACGTGGTCAAGGAGGTGCTGCGCGCGCTGCCGCTGCAGCGCGTGGCCGAGGTGCTGCGCCGCCTGGTCGGCGAGTCGGTGTCGATCCGCAACCTGCGCGACATCCTCGAGGCCCTGTCCGAGGCCGGCCAGCGCGACAAGGACGTGCATGCGCTGACCGAGTTCGCGCGCATCGCGCTGCGCCGCCAGATCAGCCACCAGGTCGCGCCCCAGGGCCGGCTCGCCGCGCTGCTGATCGAGCCGGCGCTGGAAGACCTGCTGCGCCAGGCGGTGCGCGTGACCGGCGGCGTGGCGCAGCTCGCGCTCGAGCCCGAGACCGCACGCCGCGTCGGCGAGTCGCTGGCCGCGGCCATCGCCCGCCATCGGCCGGGCGCCGTGCTGACCGCGGTCGACGTGCGCTGGCACGTGCGCAAGCTCATCGAGCCGGAGTGCTTCGACACGCCGGTCCTGTCGTACCACGAGTTGATGCCCACGCTGCAGCTCGACGTGCTCGAGCGCGTGGCCATCCCCGGCGCGCCGATGCTGGAGGCCGCGTGATGCGTTCCTTGCTTCGCCTGGTGTGGGCGGTCGCGCTCTGCGGCGCCGCCGCCGTGCATGCGGCGCCCATGCCCAACGCCTCGCGCGCCGTCTCGATCAGCGCGCGCGAGCAGCCGATCGCCGCCTTCCTGCAGGACCTGTTCGCCGCGGTCGACGTGCCGGCCGCGATCAGCCCCGGCCTGACCGGCGCGGTCAACGGCACCTTCTCCGGCCCCGCCGAGCGGGTGCTGCGCGACATCTCGCGCGTCTACAACCTGGTCACCTATTTCGACGGCGCGGTGATGCACGTCGTGCCGGCCTCCGACCTGCAGCGGCGCAGCTTCGCGGTCACGCCGGCGGTGTCGGAGCGCACCTTGCGCGAGGTCGCGGAGCTGGGCCTCACCGACGCGCGCAACACGCTGCGACGCAGCGGCGACGCCAGCATGGTCGCGGTCGGCACGCGGCGCTTCGTCGAGCAGGTCGACGAAGTGGTGAAGGCCGGCCAGGGCGGGTCGACGGCGCCCGCCGGCGCGACCGACTTCCGCGTCTTCTACCTGCGCTACGCCTGGGCCCAGGACACGACGATGACGATGGGCGGCCGCCAGGTCGTGCTGCCGGGCGTCGCCTCCATCCTGCGTTCGCTGGTCGGCGCCCGCATGTCGACGCCGATCGCTTCGGACACCTTGCTGCGCCCCACGCAGCCCAGCCTGAAGGGCCAGGGCATGGCCGGCCATGGCGTGTCGGCGAAGGCGGGCGACTCGAAGAACGCCGCGCTCGACGTGCTGGTGGGCGCCCTCGCGCGCACCGCGCAGCCGGTCGAGAGCGCGGTGGTCGCGGTCGACCCGCGCGAGATCCGCATCGAGGCCGACCCGCGCCTGAACGCGGTGATCGTGCGCGACGCGTCCGAGCGGCTGCCGCGCTACGAGCAGCTGATCGCCGCGCTCGACGTGGAGCCGCAGTCGCTGGAGATCGAGGCGACCATCATCGACGTCAACACCGACCGCATGCGCGAGCTGGGCATCAACTGGCGCTGGAGCAACGCCGGCAACGAGCTCCTGTTCGGCAACGGCACCGCGAGCGACCTGCGCCTGCGCAAGGGCGCCGACATCACGCCGCTGGGCCGCGGCGGCTTCGTGTCGGCGGTGCTGGGCGGCGCCAGCCAGTTCATCGCCCGCATCAACGCCTTGCAGGCCGAGGGCGCGGCGCGCGTGGTGTCGAGCCCGCAGGTGGTGACGCTGTCCGACGTGGAGGCGGTGTTCGACAACAGCTCGACCTTCTACGTGCGCGTCGCCGGCCGCGAGGAGGTGGACCTGTTCAACGTGAGCGCGGGCACCTCGCTGCGCGTCACGCCGCACGTGTTCCGCGAGCAGAACGCCAACCGCATCAAGATGATGGTGCAGATCGAGGACGGCAACCTCACGGCGCGCCAGGTCGACCAGATCCCGGTGGTGGAGCGCTCGACCATCAACACCCAGGCGCTGATCGTCGAGGGCGAGAGCCTGCTGATCGGCGGCATGGTGCGCGACGCGACTTCGTCCAGCGTCGACAAGGTGCCGGGGCTGGGCGACATCCCGGTCGTGGGCAACCTGTTCAAGAGCAAGACCACCGCCACCTCGCGCATCGAGCGCATGTTCCTGATCACGCCGCGGCTGGCCCAGTCCCGGCCGGCGGCGGGGGCCTCGGGGGCATCCCTGCGGGCGAATGCGGCGCCGGCGCCTGCGCCGGTCGCAGCGCCCTCACCTGCGCCGGCACCGGCACCGGCACCGGTTCCCGCGCCCGCACCTGCGCCCCTCGTGGCCGCGACACCCGCACCGGTCGCGCCGCCGGCCCCCGCGGTGGTCACGCCGCTGGCGCCCGCGCCGGCCGCTGCGGCCGTCGCACCGCCGCCGGCCGCTCTACAGCCGGTGCGCACCGCGCAGGTCGACCTGGCCGAGCCCAAGCCGGTCAAGCCGCTGCAAACCGCTGCGCCCGCGGCGCCGATCGGCCTCGGACCGCGGCCCTCGGTGGTGCTGGACCTCGACAGCGTCGCGCCCGCGCCCGCGGCGCCGGCCGGCGGCGGGCGCACGCAGCGCGCCACCCGATCGAGCACGGAGCGTTGAGCATGGACCGCACGAGCGCATTGCACGAGCTCCTGGGCACGCTGGAGCTGCGCGTGCTGCACGGCGCGCAGCATGGCGCGCGCGCGCCGCTGGCGGTCGGGTCGGCCTGCGTGCTCGCGGTGGGCGCGAACGGCGAGGGTGCCGACATCGTCCTGCGCGACGAGGCCGGCGCGTCGGCCCGCGTGCGCATCACGGCCAGCGTCCCGCATGCGCTGATCGAAGTCCTGGCGGGCGAGATCGGCGTGGGCAACGAGGTCCATTCGGCCGGCGCCCAGGCGATCTGGCCCATGCACACGCCGATGCGGATCGGCCATTCGCGCGTGGCCTTCGGCCGCGCTGACGAGAAGGAATGGTTCATGGCCGCGCCCGAGCTGGCGGCCGACAAGGACGCGGCGCCGATCGCGTCGCCGCTGCCGGTGCGCCGCCGCGCCGAGCTGTGGCTGGCGTCGCTGGGCGCGGGCGTGGTCCTGGCCAGCGTCGGCGCGCTGTGGATGGCGCATGTGGCGGCCGCGCCGCGCGCCGAGCCCGCGGGCGAGCCGCCCCTGGTGCTGGCGCTGCGCAACAGCGAGTTCGCGCAGCTGCAGGCGCGTCCCGAGCCCGACGGCCGCATCGAGCTGCGCGGCCGCCTGGCCACGCTGGCCGATCGCCAGCGCCTGGACGCCTGGCTCGCCGCGCGCCAGTTCGCCGCCACGGTCCACGTGCAGGTCGACGAAGGCCTGGCGCGCGACGTGAGCGACGTGTTCCGCGTCAACGGCGTCGCGGTGCAGGCGCGCGTGAGCGGGCCGGGCCAGGTGGTCGCCGAGGCCGCCGAGCGCGACGCGGTCCGCCTCGCCAAGGCCGAGGAAGTGGTGCGGCGCGACGTGCGCGGCCTGGCGGGCCTGGATGTGCGCAACCGCGCCAAGCCGCTGCCGCCCGCGTCGCCGCCGGTGCCCGACGACCCCAACAAGCGCATCGCGTCGGTGGTGCCCGGCGACCCGGCCTACCTGGTGACGGCCGACGGCGCGCGCTACTTCGTCGGTGCGCTGCTGCCCTCGGGGCACCGCATCACCCGCATCGCCGGGCAGCACGTCACGCTCGAGCGCGACGGCCAGCCCATCGACTTGAACTTCTGAGTTCCCACCCGCAACCCACCCACTCCAAGGAGCGCATGCCATGAGCAACTACGTGAATCCCTTGTCGCTGGTCGCCGCCACGCCGATGACCCAGCAGAAATCGTCCACCGGCGGCAGCAGCTGGTTCGAGGCGATGGCGCAGGCCTGGGGCCAGGCCCTGGACAAGCAGGCCGCGCTGATCCAGGAAAAGTCCGATGCCATCAACGCACCCGGCGGCAGCGACACGCCCTCCTCGATCACCGAGCTCACCACCGAGTCGCTGAAGATGAGCTTCCTGTCGAACAGCTCGCACACCTCGATCTCGACGGTCGGCCAGGCCCTCGAGACCATGGCCCGCAAGCAGTGAGCCCGGCATGAGCTTCGAGATCGCCGCCGCGGCCCTGGTCCCCGCGTCACCCGGCGCGACGGCCGGTGCAGCCGCCGCACCGCTGCAAGCGGGCTACGGCGTGTCGCTGACCGACATCGGCGGCTTCCAGCGCGCGCTCGACGGCGCCGCGGCGAGGCTGGACGCCAAGCCGGTGACCGCGCCGTCGCAGGCCGCGCAGCAGCTGTTCAAGCCCTTCGAGCACATCAACGGCGAGGCGCTGCGCCTGTCGGCCGATGCGAAGGTGGCCGAGGCCGCCGGGCGCGAGATGAGCCCGGGCGAGATGGTGATGCTGACGGTGCGCTGCCAGGAATTCATGTTCCATTGCCAGCTCACCTCCAACATCGCCAACCGCACCTCGGACGGCTTGCAGCAGCTGTTCCGCCAGCAGGCCTAGGGCGCGCGCCATGAAGACTTCGATGTCGGTCTCGCGCGTGCTCCCGGTGCTGCTGCTGGCACTGGCGGCCGGCTGCTCCAACCAGGAGCTGTACGGCCAGCTCTCGGAGCGCCAGGCCAACGAGATGGTCGCCCTCCTGCGCAGCGCCGGCATCGACGCCGACAAGCAGGCGCAGGAAGGCGGCCGCTTCGCGGTGAGGACCTCGCGCGGCGACTTCCCGCAGGCGGTGCGCACGCTGAGCGCGCAGGGCTATCCGCGCGAGCAGTTCGACAGCATGGGCAAGGTCTTCAAGCGCGAGGGCTTCGTCTCCTCGCCGCTGGAAGAGCGGGCGCGGCTGGTGCACGCGCTGTCGCAGGAGATCTCCAACACCATCGCCACCATCGACGGCGTGGTCACGGCGCGGGTGCACCTGGTGGTGCCCGAGCGCAACCCGCTGGCCGACAAGCCGCAGCCCGCGGCCGCGGCGGTGTTCATCAAGCACCGGCCCGACAAGGACCTGTCGGCGCAGACGGCGCAGATCAAGGCGCTGGTGGTCAACAGCATCGAAGGCCTGCCCTACGACAACGTCACCGTCGCGCTGTTCCCCGCGGAGAACTGGCCGCCCGAGGGTGCCCGGCCGGCAGTCGCGCCCGCGGCGGCGCGCAGCGCGTCGTTGAACGGGCCGCTGCTGTCGGCGGCGATCGCCGGCATCGTCGCGATCGCCGTCGGAGGCCTGATGTGGTGGCGGCGCCGGCAAGCCGTGCCGCGCGGCGTGCCCGGTCTGCCGCACGCCGGCCTGACCCACGAGCTGCAATCGGCGCTGCGTCGCGCCGCCGGTCCGCGATGAGCACGATCGCCGGCACGGACCGCCCGGCGGTCGAAGCGCCGGGCGCGCCCGAGCGGCGGCGCCGCCGCGCCGCGATCGCACGCCGCCTGCTGGCCGGCTCGGCGCAGGCCGCGGCCGCGCTCGACTGGGACACCCTGGACCGCGCGCCCGCCTGGCTCGGCTGGTCCGACGACGCGCTGGCGATCTTCCAGTGCCGGATCGGCGCGGTGCTGTGCGCGCCGGTCCTGCGGCTGTGGATCGACGGCGCCCGGCTGGGCGCCGCGCGCGATGCGCTCGGCGAATCGTTCCTGCACGCGTTGCTGGCTCAGCACGACGGGCCGTCGCTGCGCGACGCGGCGCCGCGCGTCGACGCCGCCGAGCGCGTCGCGCCCGCGCTGCAGGCCGCGGGCGCATCGGTGCTGCTGGCCACGCTGCCGGAGAGTCCGCTGCGCCGGTGCGCCGGTGCGGCGCTGGGATCGGCGACGCCGTTGGCGATCGCGCCCGAGCTGGCACGCGAGCTCGTCACGCGCGCGGCCACATTGGCGGAGCAAATGTCATGAGTTTCATGTTGTGGCAGCACGGAGCGGCGGCGCGCATCGCCTCGTCGCGCCGTGTGCTGCGCGCGGCCGAGGTGCCGCCGCTGCTCGACGCGCATGAGCTGTGCCGCAGGCTCACGCGCTGGCATGACGAGGAAGCGCATCGCCTGGAGGCGCTGGCGCGCGAGGCGCGCGAAGCGGCCCATGCGCAAGGTCTTGCCGAAGGGCAGGTCCAGGGGCTGCGAGAAGCGCAGGAGCGGCTCGCGGAGACGCTGGTGTCGCTGGCGCAATCCTCGGCCGAGGAGCGCGAGCGGCTGCAGGGCGAGATCGCGGGATTGGCCCTGCAGGTGGTGCGCAAGCTGCTGGGATCGTTCGCCGAGGACCAGGTGCTGGCCGCGCTGGCCGAGACCGCGGCGCACGAGACGCTGCCCGCGCGGCCCATCGCGCTGGTCGTGCATCCCGACGAGTGCGAGCGGGTGCGCGCGCGGCTGGGGCTGGATTGCGAGGTGCGCGCCGATGCCGCGTGCGAGGCGGGGACGTGCCGGATCGAGACGGAGCTGGGCAGCGTGGACGCATCGCTCGAGTCACAGCTCGCGCGGCTCGCATCAGCATGGGGAGTGGCGCCATGACGACCTGTAGCCCGGGTGCAACCCGGGATCGTCCCGCCGACCACGCGCTCCCGGGTTGCACCCGGGCTACGGCGCTGTCGAAGACCTTGCACGCGACACGAACAATCGTCGAGCAGGGCCGCGTCGTCCAGGCCGGCGGCACCGTGCTGCGCGCCACCGGCCTGCGCGCCCGCATCGGCCAGCAGTGCCGCATCGTCGACGAGGACTCGCCCCTGATCGCCGAGGTCATCGGCTTCGCCGGCGCCGAGGTCATCCTCGCGCCCTACGGCGCGCTGCAAGGCGTGGCGGTCGGCGCGGCCGTGCAGGCGCTGGCCGACGAGGCCCGCGTGCCGTGCGGTGCGGCGCTGCTCGGCCGCGTCATCGATGCCTTCGGCCGCCCGCTCGACGGCCGCCCGCTGGACGACGCCGCGCTGCGCAGCACGCCGCTGCACGCCGACGCTCCCTCGCCGCTGCAGCGCCGCGGCGTCGACGAGCCGCTGGCCACCGGCGTGCGCGCCATCGACGCCGCGCTCACCGTGGGCATCGGCCAGCGCGTGGGCATCTTCGCGATGGCCGGCGGCGGCAAGTCGACCCTGCTGGGCATGCTGGCGCGCCAGGCGCGCGCCGATGTCAACGTCATCGCGCTGGTGGGCGAACGCGGCCGCGAGGTGCGCGAGTTCCTCGACGACAGCCTGGGCGCCGAAGGCCTCGCCCGCTCGGTGGTGGTGGTCTCGACCTCGGAGCGACCGGCGCTGGAGCGGGTGCGCGCGGCCCATGCCGCCACCGCGATCGCGGAGGGCTTTCGCGCCGAGGGCCGGCGCGTGCTGCTGCTGGTCGATTCGGTGACGCGCTTCGCGCGCGGCCTGCGCGAGCTGGGGCTGTCGGCGCTGGAGCCGCCGGTGCGGCGCGGCTTTCCGCCCTCGGTGTTCGCCGAGCTGCCGCGCCTGTTCGAGCGCGCCGGCAACGACGCGCACGGCTCCATCACCGCCTTCTACACCGTGCTGGCCGAGGATGAAGACAACACCGACCCGGTGGCCGAGGAGGTGCGCTCGATCCTCGACGGGCACATCGTGCTGTCGCGCCGCCTGGCGCAGGCCCATCACTATCCGGCGATCGATCTGCTCGGCAGCACGAGCCGCGTGTTCACCCGCGTCGCCGGCGAGGCGCATCGCGACGCCGCCGCCAAGCTGCGCGCGCTGCTGGCGCGGCATGCGGAGGTCGAGTTCCTGCTGCGCGTGGGCGAGTACCAGGCCGGCAGCGATCCGCTCGCCGATGCGGCCATCGAGCGCATGCCGGCGATGCGGGCGCTCCTGACGCAAGGCGCGGAGGAAGCGTCGACGTTCGACGAGACGGTCGCGCGATTGCAGGAGGTGGTTTCGTGAGCCGCGTTCGTAGCCCGGGTGCAACCCGGGTCCCGGGTTGCACCCGGGCTACGGGAGGCATGCCATGACCGCCCTGGATCAACTCTGCCGCCTGCGCAGCCTGCGCGTGCAGCGCGCCCGCGAGCGCTGCGCGCAGGCGCAGGCCGAGGTCGACCAGGCGATGCACGCCGTGCGCGAGCGCCAGCACCGCATCGCCCACTGCCGCCGCGAGATCGAGGCCCTGGCCCATGCCGTCGTGCATGCGCTGGCGCCGCGGTTGCCCCGCTGGTCGGGTGTGGCCGCTGCGCAGCGCGAGCGCCTGGCCGACCGGCTGGAGCGCGACGAATACGCGCTGATCGGCGACGAGCAGGCGCTGGAGGAAGCCCAGGAGCGCTTGCAGCAGGCACGGGCCGAGCTCACGCGCGCGCTGGCGCGAGAAGACGCGCTGCAGGACCTGGCCGGCGAGACGCGCCGCGCCGAGGCCCTCGCGCGCGAGCAGCGCAGCGAGCGCGAGATCGAGGACCAGGGCTCACCGCGGGGGCGCGTCGCATGAACGCTTGTCAAGCCAGGCCGCTCGCGGCCGCGCCGCCTGCGGACGCCGATGCCCGCGAGCATGGCGAGGACCCGCTGTGCCGGACGGCGTTCGATCGGGTGCTGCGCGGCAAGTCGCAGCAGCGCGACGAGGAGGGTCGCGACAGCGATGCGCCGCCGTCCCTGGCCGCCCTGCCCATGCCCGCACGCACGCCCGACGTCGTCGCCCCCGCGCTGCCCGCCGGGATCGAGCCGGTGCGGCACGCCGTGCTCGACGCGATCGGCGCGACGCTCGCGTCGATCCCCGAGCCGGCGGCCGAGGCGAGCTGGGACGTGTCGCTGCACGAGCCGCTGGGCGTGGCCGTCGAGCTGCGCGCCACGCGCGTGAATGCGATGGGCTGGACGCTCACCGTCGCGGCGCCGGAGCTGGACGCCGGCACCTTGGCCCGCCACGCACCTCGCCTGGCCGACCGGCTGCGCACCCGCACCCGCGCGGCCACCCACCTGCGCATCGCCGAAGACAAGGAGGCGCCATGAGCCCGCACGGCAGCCCGAAGGGACTCCAATGAACACCGTCGTGGACACCGAGCCGGTGGTTCGCATGGACATGTCCTGGGCCCGCTCGCGCCGCCTGGCGCTGCGCGAGTTCGGACCGCAGGACCAGGAGGCGCTGGTGCGCATGCACGGCGATCCGCGCCTGCGCGCCCACCTCGTCGACGACTACCCGATGCACGACGCGGCGGTGGTCCGCGTCTTCCTCGACCGCCTGGCCCGCCTCTACCGGCGGCATGAGGGCCTGGGCATCTGGCACGCGACGCTGCTCGAGCCGCAGCCGCTGTTCGCCGGCTGGTTCAACCTCATGCCCATGGCCGAGCGCCCGGGCGAGGTCGAGATCGGCAGCCGGCTGCGACCCCAGGCCTGGGGCAGCGGGCTGTCGCTGGAAGGCGGCGAGCTGCTGCTGGACCACGCCTTCGACGAGCTGGCGCTGGCGCGCGTCTGGGGCGTGTGCCATCCCGACAACCGCAGCGCGCAGGCGGTGCTTGCCGCGCTCGGCTTCGAACCGCTGGGCCTGCTGCCCTACGACGGCAGCACGGCCTGCCACTACCGCATCGTTGCCGACACCTGGCGCGTGCTGCGCGTCGAGTCGCGCGGCGCCCGCCTGCGCCGCGCCCTGCGCGCGCGTGCCGGCTTTTCGGAGACACGACCATGAGCAGACCGTTCCAGGCACCCGCATCCGACGCCGAGCGCCGGCATGCCGCGCTGGTGCAGGAGGTGTCGCGCCGGGTGCGCGAGGCGCTGGACGGCGCGCACGCCGTCGACGCCGACCACGCGGCCTTGACCGTCGAGCGCGCGCCGCGGCCCGCCGCGCCCGAGCGGCTGGCACGCGCCCATCCGGGCGGCGCCGGCGCGCGCCAGCAGGCACGCGGCCTGTACGAGCGCTGCCTGGTGCACTACCGCGAGGTGCTGCGCGCCTCGCAGGCGGACGGCGCGGTGGACGACGTCGGCGCGGCGCTGGCTGCCTTCGTCGCTGCCAACCTGCGCGCGGTGCAAGGCGTGGACCTCGGGCCCCCGGCCATGCAGGCGCTCGAGCGGCAGCTCGCCGGCGTGCTGCGCGGCAGCCCCGGCTGGGTCGCCACCGCTGCACGCGAGCGGCAGATGTACTTCGAGCAGCTCGCCATCCTCGCGGTGCTGGTGAGCGAGTCCTTCACGCAGGCCGTGCTGATGGGACCGGCGGCGCTGGCCAACGTGCAGCGGGCCGCACGCGGCTATCTGCAGCAGCTGCTCGGCCTGCAACCTCACCAGCTCGTCGTCGGCGAGCACGGGCTGGCCTTGGCGGGTTGAGCGGCATGGACATCGGCAGCATCCCCGCCACGCCGCTCCTGCACGATGCGAGCGCGCCGGCCTGGGCCGAGGCGCCCGCCGCGGGCGACGCGCTGGAGCGGGGCCCCGAGGCGGCCGTCGTGCAAAGCCTGGCGCGGCCGCATGCGCCGGTGTCCGAGCCGCTGCGCCCGGCCGACACGCTGTTGCCCGCGGCACAGCACGCGGCCAGCGAGTTCGCCGTGCCGTCGTCGCTGCTCGCGCCCGTCGCATTGACCGGCTTGCAGGTCGAGGCGGCCGCCGCCTGGCCGCTGCCGCGCCCGCCCCTGGAGCCCGTCGCGCAGGCACGACCGCAGGCCGAGGCGCCCGAGCCGCGCGTCGAGCGTGACCCGCAGGAATCGGCGCCCGAGGCCGAGTCCACCGAGGTGCCGGACGACGCCGTCGACACGCTGGTCCTCGACGAAGCCGACGACAGCGCCTGGTGCGCGATGCTGACCGCGTCGCTGCGCGCGGCGCTCGCGGCACGCATCCCGCCGCAGGCCCTGCTCGCGGCGGCCGAGCAATGGCGGCGTGGCCGCTGCGTGGTGCTGGCGTGTCCGCAGGGACGCGACCCGGCCGGACCGGCCTGGGCCTTCGTGCTGTGGCCGCGGCGCGCGCGCCGCGGCGACGGCCTCGTGCTCATCGGCCGCCGGGTCGAGGCGCGCCTGCAATGGTCGGCGTCGCCGCGTGCCACGCCGTGGTGCCATGTGCGGGTGGTCAAGGAGCATCACCCGCGGCGCGGCCGGCAGCTGGTCGCGCTCGACGCCGGGGCGAATGCATCGGTCGCCTGCGAGGTGCAGCTCGGACCGGTGCTCGCGCGCTCGCTGCGCTGGTGCGAGGTCTGCGTGCGCATCGACGCCGTGCGCCGCTTCTGGGATGCGCTGGGCGGCCAGTGGAGCGTGCACGTCGTCGTGTGCGCGCAGCCGTTGGTCGCCAAGGAGACGCCATGCTGAGCATGCTGGAACAGGACGAGCCGTGCGCCGCACTCGACGCGCTCGGCGACGCGGTCGCGCTGATGGACGAGGGCCGCCAGGCGCTGTGCTGGACCAGCGCGGCCTGGCGCGACGCGCTGCCCGCGGCCACCGCCGGCACCGCGTTGGCCGCGCTAGAGCAGGTGCTGCCGCAGCCGGGTGCGCAGTGGGAGCTGCAGCGCGCCGGCCTGGGCGGCGGCCGCTGCCTGCTGCGCCTGATCGACCGCCGGGAGCAGGGACGCGCCCTGCAGCGCCAGCTCGACGACCGCGAGCAGCTTCTGTTCACCTCGCGCGTGATCTCGGTCGGCGAGATGGCGACCACCCTGGCCCACGAGCTCAACCAGCCCATCGGCGCGGCGGCCAACCTGCTGCGCGGTCTGCGCTCGCGCCTGGCGCGCCGCGCCAGCGGCCAGCTCGATGCGGAAGAGGCGACGGCGCTCGAGCGCTCGATCGAGCAGGTGATGTTCGCGGCACGCGTCATCGCCCGCATCCGCGAGTTCACCCATTCGCACCAGCCGCGTCACGTGAAGGTCGACCTGGCGGCGCTGCTGCGCTCGAGTGCGTCGCTGCTCGACTGGGACCTGCAGCGCAGCGGCGCCCGCCTCGTCATGGAGCTGCCGGTGGCCGGCGCTTGCGTGCGCGGCGACGAGGTGATGCTGCAGCAGGTCGTGGTCAACCTCATGCGCAACGCGCTCGAGGCGCTGCGCAGCGATCCTCCCGAGGACCCGCGCCTCGTGCTGCGCCTGGTCGCGCGGCCGAGCGAGGTCGAGGTGCAGGTGAGCGACAACGGCTGCGGCCTGGACGACGAGGCGGCGGCGCGGCTGTTCGTGCCCTTCGCGTCGACCAAGCCCTCGGGCATGGGCATCGGGCTGTCGATCTGCCGCTCCTTCATCGAGCTGCACCAGGGCCGGCTGTGGTTCAGCCGGCACGAGGGGCGCGGCGTCACCTTCCACATCGGCCTGCCGCCGCTGGCCGCGTCTTCCTCTTCGGCACCACGGAGCGAGCCATGACCGCACGCACGATCTACATCGTCGACGACAACACCGAGTTCCGCGAATCGACGCGCTTCTGGCTGAGCGGCGCCGGCTTCGCGGTGCGCGCCTGGGGCGATCCGCACGAGGCCATCGAGGCGCTGACGCAGCGCGACCGCGGCGAAGACGCCTGCCTCATGCTGGACCTGCGCATGCCGCAGCTGTCGGGGCTGGACGTGCACGACGCGCTGCTCGAGCGCGGCGCGCAGCTGCCGGTAATCTACATGAGCGGCCATGCCGACGTGCCGCTCACGGTCAAGGCCATGCAGAAGGGCGCGGTGACGCTGCTCGAGAAGCCCTTCGACGACGAGGCGCTGGAGGCCGCGCTGCAAAGCGCCTTCGCCCGCGGCAGCGAGCATCGCGCCGCGCCCGCCGCACCGGCGCCGGCCGTGTCGGTGATGCCCGGCGCGGCCGACCGCGCGCACGCGCATGCACGCTTCGTCGAGCGCGAATCGGCGCTGACGCCGCGCGAGCGGGAAGTGCTGGGCTACGTGATCCTGGGCGTCTACAACAAGAACATCGCCGACCGCATCGGGCTGTCGATCAAGACGGTGGAGCTGTACCGCGCCCGCGGCATGGCGAAGATGCAGGCGCGCTCGGTGGCGGAGCTGACCCGCATGATGGTCAGCCAGCAGGCATGAGCATCGTGCGCATGCATCCGGGCATCGCCACGGCCTGCGCGGGCGCGCCGCCCTCCCGCGAGGGCACGCTCGACGCGGGCACCTGGTTCGTCGCTTCCGGTGCGCACGGCGTGCTGCGCCTGTGCGCCTTCGCCGGCGCGCCGGCGCCCTGCCATGCGGTCGATGCGGCGCTCGCGCTGCATCGTTGCGAGCCGCTGCTCGGCGCGCTGGACCGCTGGCTGGGGCAGGACCTGGCCTGGCGCTGGTCCGAGACGCCGATGCCGCGCGCGGCCAGCGCGACGCATGCGTGGGTGCGCTGGACGCGGGCGGACGCGGAGCTCGAGTGCATGCTGGCACTGCCCTGGTCCCTGATGCGCAGCCTGCCGGCGCCCCCCGAAGAACTGGCGTCATGCCTGCAGTGGCCGGACGTGCCGGTGATGCTCGTGGTGTCGCAGTGCCGGATCGATGCCGAGGAGCTCCAGCTGCTCGAGCCCGGCGGTGCGGTCGTGCTGGCCGAGTCGCTGCAGCGGCCGTGGCACGGCGTGCTGCGCGCCGCCGACGAGCCGGCGTGGCCGGGGGCGGGGGTGCGCGTGGTGCTGGACCCACCGTCGACCCCGCGCCTGGCCGGATCCATCGCAGCGCGGGACGAGGCGCCCGGGATGTGCGAAGTGCGGGTCGCCACGTCGCGGTCGGTGAGCGGCGACCGGCTCGCCGGCTGGTTCACCGACGAGGCGATCGGCGAGGTCGGCCCGCTCGCCGGCCTGTGGCGTTGCGCCGAGCCCGCGCAATGGCTGGCCAGCGGACGGTTGATGCCGTGGGGCGACGGTTGGGCGCTGCACATCGAGTCGACCTGCGCGCCCCTGTGACCCGGGTTGCACCCGGGCTACGAAATTTGAACCGCGCGGACTCCAAACGCTACCCACGCGCTCATGGACCTGACCCACTTCTCTCCATCGTCCGCGCTGCTCACGGTGGTCGTGCTGGCGCTCGCGCCCTTCGTCGCGGTGATGGTCACCTCCTTCACCAAGCTGGTGGTGGTGCTGAGCCTGCTGCGCAACGCGCTGGGCCTGCAGCAGGTGCCGCCCAACGTCGTGCTCAACGGCCTGGCGCTGGTGCTCAGCGTCTACGTGATGTACCCCGTGGGCACCGAGATGGGCGCCAAGCTCAAGGGCATCGACAACATCGGCGGCAGCACGCAGAGCATGCTGAGCGCGGCCGATGCCGCCAAGGAGCCGCTGCGCGAATTCCTCATCCGGCACAGCAAGCCGCTGGAGCGCGCCTTCTTCCTCAAGACGGCGCAGAAGTCGCTCAAGCCCGAACAGGCGGCGACGCTGACCGAGCGCGACTTCCTGGTCGTGGTGCCGGCGTTCACCGTGAGCGAGCTGTCGGTGGCCTTCGAGATCGGCTTCCTGATCTTCCTGCCCTTCCTCGTCATCGACCTCGTGATCTCCAACATCCTCATGGCCATGGGGATGATGATGCTGTCGCCCACCACCGTGTCGATGCCGTTCAAGCTGCTGCTGTTCGTGCTGATCGACGGCTGGGTCAAGCTCACCCACGGCCTGATCCTGACCTACGTGTGAGGAGTCTCGCGTGAACCACGGCGACATCGTTCAACTCACTCAGCAGGCGCTGTGGTTCGTGCTGCTGCTGTCGGCGCCGCCCATCATCGTGGCCGCGGTGGTGGGCCTGCTGATCGCCTTCGTGCAGGCCGCCACCCAGTTGCAGGAGCAGACGCTGCAGTACGTGGCGAAGTTCTTCGCCATCGTCATCACCATCTTCATCACGGCGTCGATGCTCGGCGGCGGCCTGTACCAGTTCGGCGACCGGGTGTTCAGCGAGTTCGCCGGCATGGTGAGGCGCTGAAGTGGATCCGCTGACGCTGTTCGGCCCCTTGGGAGACACGGCGCTGCTGCTGGGGCTGTCGACCACCCGCGTCGCGGTCGCCTTTCTGCTGGTGCCGCTGTTCACCGCCGACCTCATCCCGGCGCTGGTGCGCAACGCGATGTTCCTCGCCATCGCCCTGTTCAGCCTCGCCTTGCAGCCGTCGGCGGCGCCGCTCGTGCTATCGGGCTGGCAGTGGGCCACGATGTTCGGCAAGGAAGCCTTCATCGGCGGGGCAATCGGCCTGCTGTTCTCCGGCGTGATGTGGGCCTTCGAGTCCGCCGGCCAGCTGATCGACAACAAGGTCGGCTCGACGCAGGCGCAGGTGCAGGACCCGCTGTCGGGTCACCAGACCTCGCTCAACGGCGCCTTCTTCGCGCGGCTGGCGAGCTGGGTGTTCATGGCCAGCGGCGGCTTCATGGTGATGATCGGCACGCTGTTCGAGAGCTACGCGCTGTGGCCCGTCCGCATGCCGCTGCCGGGCCTGGCCGAGTCGGGGGTGCGGCTGTTCGAGAGCGAGCTCGGCCGCATCATGGCGCTCACGCTGGTGGTGGCGGCGCCGGCGCTGGTCATGCTGTACGTGGTCGAGGGCGTGCTGGGGCTGGTCAACCGCTTCGCGCAGCAGCTCAACGTGTTCTCGCTGTCGATGTCGCTGAAGACGATCACCGCCACCTGGATCATCTGGGTGCAGCTGTCGTCCTTGGTGTTGCTGCTGCAGGATGACTTGCTGTCGCGCGGCGGGGTGGCGATACGGGCGTTGCGCGGCTTGTTCGGGGGTTAATTCGTAGCCCGGGTGCAACCCGGGTTGCACCCGGGCTACGAATTCAGAGGCCGGCGGCCAGTCTCGCCAGCGCGTCCCCGCGCTGCGCCGGCGGCGGCGTGCGCCTGCCGACGCTGCGCCCCGCCACGGCGGCCGCGTGCGCGGCGCCTTGCAGCGGCGCCACCGGCGCCATCGGCTTCGCATGGATCACGCTGCGCGCCTTGCGCAGCGCGAAGTTCAGTGCGGCGTCGGCGGTGGGCCAGGCATAGCCGGCGCACAGGCTGTCGTCGCGAAAGGTTTCCTGCGGTGCAGTGGCCACGCCGCGCACGCGGTGGACCACCACGGCGGCCTGGTAGCCGTCGCCGCATCGCGCCTCGATGGCGCCCAGGTAGATGCGGAAGTCACCTTCGTCTCGCTCGGCAAAATTCATGTCGCCTCCAGAGGGAGTTGGGGTCGCGGGTGTACTGGGTGCGCACCCCTGGGGCGATCGGTTCAAGAAACTTCGGCCTCGGCCGCAGCGCGAGCACGCAAGCGAGACATTCCGCACGAATCAGGCGTCGGGCTCGTACATGGCTTCGAACTTCGCGGCGGCGATGGCGTAGGCGTCGGTGCCGTCCTCGTTGTTCGACACCAGGTAATCACCCGCCTGGTAGCGGGTGCGGCCCTCGGCGGTGGCCACCTCGCCCGCCGCGCTGGCACGCTCGGCCCAGATGGGCGTGATCTTGAGGTACTGGCCGGTCGCCTGGCGGCGGTAGGTGCGGGCGAACGAATCGGCGGCGACGGTGTAGACGTCGCCGTCGTTGTCGACCAGCCAGTCGCCGCCCTTGCAGCGCTGCTCGCCGCCCCACTTGCGGTAGGCAAAGCCGTCGGTGTCGAGCGTGAGCTGGACGGCGGCGACGACCTGGTTGGGCTTGCGGCGATAGCGTTGGCGTTGGCTCATGGGAGAGCCAGTCTGAGCGTTTGCGGCGGGCTTGTCGACAAGTCGGAGGAACGACCCGGGTTGCACCCGGGCTACTCGGCGATCGCGATCAAGCGGCGCGCTTCTCCAGGCAGTCGAAGTACGTCTGCCGGTAGGTCTTCAGGAAGACCTGGTTGTCGAAATCCCGCTCGACGCGCGCCCGGTTCTTGCGCCCCAGCGCCGCCATCGCCGCCGGGTCGTCGACCAGCTCGCGCATGCGGTCGGCGAGCGATTGCGCGTTCCCCACCTCGTAGAACAGGGCATTGCTTTCGCGCGTCAGCCAGATCTGGTTGCCCGGCACCGCCGACGCGATCACCGGCAAGCCGCAGGCCATGGACTCGAGGATGGTGTTGCTCATGCCCTCGAAGCGCGAGGTGTTCACGAACAGGTCCATGCGCCGGTAGCCGTCTTCGGGCTTGCGCAGCTCGCCGGGAAAGTCGACCCGCTCGGCAATGCCCAGCTGCCCGGCCAGCTCGCCCAGCGCCTGGCGCTCGGGCCCGTCGCCGACCACCAGCAGGCGCAGGTCGCGGCCCGGCAGGCGGTCGAGCAGCAGGCGGAACGCGCGCAGCAGCGTCGGGTAGTCCTTCACCGCGACCATGCGCCCCACCGTGCCGATGGTGACGGTGGGCGAGCCGCTCTCGGCGCGCGGTTGGAAGCGGCCGATGTCCACGCCGTTGTGGATCACCCGGAACTTGTCCTCGCCCATGCGCCACTTGCTCTTGTTGTGGTCGGCGACGAACTCGTTGACGCAGACCACGCGGTCGGCCATGCGCGCCAGCGCCTTCTGCGCGAGCAGCCGCTTCCACGAGGTGTGGTGCAGGTTTTCGAGATCCATGCCGTGCTCGCCGTGGAAGACCCGCGGCACGCCGGCCAGTCGCGCCGCGAGGATGCCGTAGAACATGACCGACCAGTTGTGCGTGTGCACGATGTCGTAGCGGCCGTCGCGGATGAAGCGGGAGAGGGCCAGCAGGCGCTGCGGGTGCAGTCCGGGCGCGACCTCGAACAGCGTGTGCCGCGTGCTGGGCGGCGGCTCCAGCGGCGCGAAGGGCGTCTTGCGGAAGGTGAGGAAATCGACCTGGAACTCCTGCGGGTCCAGCCCCTTGGCCAGCCGCAGGATGCGGTTCTCGAGGCCGCCCAGCTCGAGGCAGCGGAAGATGTGCAGGACGCGGACCTTCTCGGCGGGCATGGCGGCGATCCTTCAGGCGTGCTCGGCCGGTGCGCTGCGGCGGCGGTAGACCTCGACGCCGTCGCGCACGAACGCCGATCGCTCGCTGGTGGGCGCCCAGCCCAGGTCGGCCTTGATGACCGAGGTGTCGAAGCGCGCCACGAGGCCGCGCGAGCGCAGGTCGCGCAGGCTCGGGAAGGGCACCTTGCGGCGCTGCACGCCCACCTTGACCACCCACTTCAGGATCTCGATGGCCTGGCTCTTCCACAGCGGCTGCGGCAGGAAGTGGATGCGCCGCTGCAGCGCGCCCGACAGCTCGGCCACGTACTCGCGCGCCGACAGGCGCACGTCGCCGACGACGTTGTAGGTCTTGCCCAGCGCCTGCGGCGCGTGGCAGGCGCGCACGATGGCGTCGGCCACGTCGTCGACCAGCACGAAGGGCAGCGGGTTCTTGCCGGCGTTCCAGCCGATGCAGTGGTTGTCGCGGTTGAACAGCCCCAGGCCGGAATGGAAGGGCGCGCCGCCGTCGCCCACCACCAGGCCGGGGCGCAGCATGACCACCGGCAGGCCCTTGTCGCGGCGGTAACCCGCGAGCAGGCTTTCGCACTCCGCCTTGGCGCGGCTGTAGAAGGCGCGCTCCTCGGTCTGCGGATCGTTGGGCCCGTCGTCGCGCACGACCTCGCCGGAGTCGCCCAGGTACAGCGAGGCGATGGTGCCGATGTAGACGAGGCGCTTCACGCCGGCTTGCAGGCAGGCGTCGGCCACCACGCGGGTGCCCTCGACCATGGTCTCGCGCACCCGCTCCCAGGTGTTGCCGCCGCCGCCGTGGGCCAGGTGGACGACGATGGATGCGCCCTGGACGGCCTCGCGCAGGCGCGTGGCGTCGCCGATGTCGCCTTCCTTCAGCCGCACCAGCGGGTGGTGGAACACGCCCGACAGCAGCCGGGTGCTGCGTGCGTAGACGGTGACGGTCTTGCCCTGCGCCACCAGCCGCTCGACGACCTTGGTGCCGATGAAGCCGGTGCCGCCGATGACCAGGTACTCGCCCGGCGCCGTGGCCGGTGCGGGCGCGGGCCGCGACGGCGCAGGCGACTTGTCGACGCGCGCCGCCATGGCTTCGCAGGCCTCGATGAGCTGGCGGCCGAATCGGCCGTCGAGCTCGGCGGCATCGCGGTCCAGGGCCGCGTGGAAGGCATGGATGCTGCCGTCCATGGAGGCGGGGAACACAGGCAAGGCGCGCTTGAGCCGCAGGTTGGAAAGCAGGTAGTCGGCCGCGTTGCCCGCGCTCTGGAACCCGATCTGGCGCGATTGACGCGTGCCGTTGACGAAGCTGTCCCAGAAGTCGGGCCACTTCGTCTTGCTCTTGGCCACGCAGGTGTTGGACACGAAGTCGACGACGATCTGGCCGTCCTGGCAGATCAGCGTCATGCCGTAGGACTCGTAGTCCTGCCCGACCGAGAAGAAGAACTGCGCGTTGGCATGCTCGCCGGCGATGCTGGTCATCCAGGTGTCGTAGAACGACGCGCCGGGCGACAGCTCGCGCCGGCCGCCGGGGACGGCATCGACCGAGCGGATGGTGCCCAGCAGGTCGGCGATCTGCGACAGCGGATGCACCGCCTGCTCGAGCAGGATGTTGCCCGACGCCCGGAACATCCAGTGGCCGAACTGGCGCGCCGCGAGCTGGCGCAGCGGCACGTTCCAGTGGATGAGCACGTGATGGAGCTGGCCGAATTCGCCGCTGGCCAGCTTCGCCTTCGCGACCAGGTAGGCCGGGTGGTGCAGGTAGTTGTGGTTGACGCCGATGCGCCGCCCGTTGGCGCGCGCCACCTCGATCAGTGCGGCGCAGTCGGCGGCCGAGGTGGCCATCGGCTTTTCGAGGAACACGTGCAGCCCGCCTTCGAGCAGGCGCTTGGCGACCGGGAAGTGCAGGTCGGGCGGCACGGCCACGTGCGCGCAGTCGCTCACGCCGCTGGCCACCAGCTCGTCGAGCGACCCGAAGACATTCGGCACGCCGTAGCGGGCGGCAAGCGGCTTGGCGCGCGCGGCGCTGACATCGCAGATCGCGGTGGTCTGCACCGACGGCAGGCGCTTGAGCGCATCGAGATGGAATTCCGAGATGTAGCCGGCTCCCACCATGGCCACACCGCGCCGCTGCGACATGCTTCCTCCGCTTGTTCGAGGTTCCGCCCGGAACCGGACTCGATGGGCGCGCCGCCCCGTGGAACGGGCGCTTCCTGGGTCAGGTGCTGCGGCACCTGCCGCGGCGGACAAACGTCACGCCGCGCGTTGTTGTAGCGATGAATCGCGCCGGGCGGCATCCCGCATTTGAAGGGCGTGCGTGCTCCAAAGAAAAATCGCCCCTGCAGCGCTGGCTGCGGGGGGCGACGAGGGGTTCCTGATGCGAGCGGCTTACTTGACCGTGAGCCCACCCGGCGCGGTCGGCGGCGTGACGTCGACCGGCGTCGAGCCCGTGCTGGCGTGGCGATAGAGCAGCACCTTGGTGTCGGTGGTGCCGCCCTCGGCCAGGAAGGCGATCACGCCGTAGGTCGAGATGGGGATCGCGATGCGCCACATGATGCGGTTGCTGCCGCCGTTGAACATCGCCACGTTCGATGCCGACAGCGTGCTCCAGCGGTTGCCGGCGACGTCGTACTCGAAGAAGCCGCCGCTGGACGTGAACAGCAGGTACTTGCCGGAGGCCGGGTCGGCGGTGAACACCGATTGCAGGATGCCGATGTCGGCCGGCGCGTTGGCGATGGCGCTGACCTGGCCCGAGGCGTTGATCTTGTACAGCTGGTTGGAGCCGTTGCCGCCGCCGAACAGCACGATCTTGTGCACCGGGTTGTAGATGGCGATGTTGTGGTACGGGCCCATGCTCAGGCCGGTCGCCAGCGTGCTCCAGCTGTTGGTCGATTCCTTGTACAGGTAGGCCGAGCCGCCGCCGG
>DASUZE010000093.1:0-22826 GCA_036377015.1 Piscinibacter sp.
GGTGGCCGCCGCCGACGGCCGCCTGCGGATGAGCATCTCGACCACGCTGCCCGCCATCCAGCTCTACGGCGGGCAGTTCCTCCAAGGGGTGCCGTCACCCGCAGGCGGCGCCCATCCCGCGTGTGCCGCGCTCGCGCTGGAGCCGCAATTCCTGCCCGACAGTCCGAACCATCCGGAGTGGCCGCAGCCGTCGTGCTGGTTGATGCCGGGGGAGGTGTATCGGCATTCGATCCGCTACGCGTTCTCGGTGGCGTGAGGTTCCCGGGTTGCACCCGGGCTACCGGCGTAGCCCGGGTGCAACCCGGGGCGCGTCGTCACGCCTCGCCCACGACCCGATCGCGTCCCAGCGACTTGGCGCGGTACAGCCGCGCATCGGCGACCTTCATGAGATCGACCAGGCCCGCGGCCTGCTGCGGAAACGTCGCCACGCCGAACGACGCCGTGAGCTTGAGCGCGACGGCGTCCGCGGGAATGGCCGTCTGGGCCAGCGTCGAGCGCCACTTCTCGGCCCGCTCCAGCGCGCCGTCGTGGCCCATGCCGGGCAGCAGGACCGCGAACTCCTCGCCGCCCAGGCGGCAGGCCAGGTCGCCGACCCGCGTGGTCGCGCCCAGCATCGCGCCGACCGCCTTGAGCGCGGCGTCGCCGGTGGGATGGCCGTGCAGGTCGTTCACCTTCTTGAAGTGATCGATGTCGAGCATGACCAGCGACAGCGCCGTGCCATGCAGACGCGCGCGCTCCAGCTCGTGCTCGGCCACCGCCACGAAGTGCCGGCGGTTGTGCACGCCCGTCAGGTCGTCGCGGATGGCCTGCTCGCGCAGCTGCTCGTGCAGCTCGTGGATGTGGCGCAGCTGCGCCTCGAGCCGGCGGTTGGCCTCCTGCAGCGCCTGCTCGGCCTGCTTGCGCTCGGTGGTGTCGCGGGTGATCCCGAAGTAGCCGATGTGCACGCCGTCGTCGTCGAACACCGGGACCGATACGGTCTCGACCCACAGCCGCGAGCCGTCCTTGCGAAAGAACTCGCCTTCGTGCCGTATTGGGCCGGTGTGGGCCAGCGGGTTGTCGCCGCTGGCTCGCTCGGCGGCGAGCCGCATGAGCTCGGCGCGGTACTCGGGCGTCATGAACTCCATCACCGGGCGGCCGCGCAGCTCCTCGCGCGGATAGCCCATGGTGCGGCACATGTTGTCGCTGATGTGGACGAAGCGCCGCTGGGCGTCCGTCTCCCAGAAGCTGTCGCCGCTCGCGTTGACCATGGACAGCAGGCGTGCTTCGGTGATGGGGCGGTGGTCGGGGTTGTCGGCGCTCATGGGAGGCGTGTCGGGCTGCGGGGCGTGGCGAAATTACAGCATGGCGGCATGACTTCTCGAAGCGCACAATCCCCCGAATCAGACCCGGGAGCGAAGCATCGTGGCCGAACCTTCCATGCATTGGGTCGGCGGCATCGAGCCTCACCGCCTGGTGCTCATGCCGCGTCCGTGCGGCGGGCCAGGGCTGCGCGACGACGTCGCCGCGTGGCGCGCTGCGGGCGTGGCCTCGGTGGTCTCGCTGCTCGAGGGGCACGAGGTCCGCGACCTCGAGCTCGCCGCCGAAGCCGCGCTGTGCGCCGAGCACGGCATCGAGTTCTGCTCGTTTCCCATCTGCGACGGCGGCACGCCCGCGTCGGCCCGCGACTTCTCCGACATGGTGGCGCGCTTGCACGGTCAAGTGATGCAGGGCAAGGTCCTCGCCATCCATTGCCGGGCCGGCATCGGGCGCACCGGCTTGCTGGCCGCTTGTCTGCTGCACCTGCTTCGCGTGCCCTACGACGACATCTTCCACCTGCTCAGCCGCGCGCGCGGGCTGCCCGTGCCCGACAACCTGCAGCAAGTCGCCTGGGTCGAGCGCTTCGTGCGCGAGTCGCTCGAGCGCTGAGAAAGGCCACCCTGAGGTGGTGGGCAGCGCCGGTGCGCCGCGTGCACGCGGCGTAAGCTGATGGCTCGGCAGTACACGACGGAGTCCATCATGAGCACGCTTCCTGAAAAGCCCGGCGCCGGCGACGAGGATCAACGCAAGGCGCTCGAGGAGTCCGAGAAGAAGGCCACCGAGCAAGAGCCCGAGAACTTCAAGGACAAGGCCACCGGCGAGAAGCATGTGGAGGTCGGTCCCGACATGACCGACGCGCCGATCAAGGGCATCGACGCGCCGGAGCGTCCGGGCAGCGGGCGCTGAGGTTCGCCTCGCACGCTGATCGCCCTGACGATCCCGCGGCCCGTTCGCCCTGAGCTTGTTTCCCCGATCGTCCTGAGCTTGTCGAAGGGGGGCTGCCTCGCGCTTGCCAGGCCGTTCGGGCTGAGCTTGTCGAAGCTGCACACGGTTGGCATGCGGCTTCGACAAGCTCAGCCCGAACGGTATGCCTGAATCTGTCGCCTCCCTGTCCGCTACGTAGATGTTCGTACGACCCGATCGGGTCGGCTGAATAGCCTGCGAACACGCTGTCCGAAAAGCCTCGACAGCGTCCTCGCAACGCCACTTCAGCCGCACCCGCCATGAACGATCGAAACCTCGCCCGGGGCCTGTTCCTCACCGCGATCGCCCTGCTTTTCGGACTCGGATCGCTGGGCTACTCGATGGGCAACTTCAGCCGCGCCGGCCCCGGCCTGTTTCCCTTGATGGTGAGCAGCCTGCTGCTGCTCATCGGCGTGATCACCATCGTGCGATCGCGCTTCGTCGAGCGCGTGCCGCTGGACTTCAACCTGAAGAACATCGCGGTGATCCTGGGGAGCCTGTGCGGCTTCGCGGTGCTCTCGCACTTCCTCAACATGATCGTCGGCATCACGTTCATGGTGTTCTGCGCCTCGTTCGCCGGCACCTCGTACTCGGTCGTGCGCAACCTCAAGGTCTCGGCCGGACTCATCGCCGTCGCGTTCGCGTTCCAGAAGCTGCTCGGCCTCAACCTGCCCCTCTACTGAGATGGACATCCTTCACAACCTCGCGTTCGGATTCGAGCATGCGCTGACGCTGCAGAACCTCATGTTCTGCGCCATCGGCTGCGTGGTGGGCACGCTGGTGGGCCTGCTGCCCGGCCTCGGGCCGCTGGCCACGATCAGCCTGCTGCTGCCGCTGACCTACTCCATCCCGACCGGCGGCGCCCTCATCATGCTGGCGGGCATCTACTACGGTGCGCAGTACGGCGACAGCGTGAGCGCGATCACGATGAAGATCCCGCACGCGAGCAGCATCGTGGCCTGCATCGACGGCTACCAGATGACGCTCAAGGGCAAGACGGGCCTGGCCTTGTTCACCGCGGGCGTGTCCAGCTTCATCGGCGGCACGGTGGCCATCGTCGCGCTGTCGTGCCTGGCGCCGACGCTGGGCGAGGTGGCCTTCCTGTTCGGGCCGGCCGACTACTGCGCCCTCATGCTGGTGGGCTTCGTGTGCGTGAGCTTCGTCACCACCGGCAGCCTGCTCAACGGCATGGCGATGTGCCTGATCGGCGTGCTGCTGGGGCAGATCGGCACCGACGTCACCAGCGGCGTTCAGCGCTTCACGCTCGACATGTCCTTCCTGACCGACGGCGTCGGCCTGGTGAGCGTGGCGCTCGGATGCTTCGGCATCGCCGAGATCACCAAGAACCTCGACGCCCGCGACGAGCACACGCCCTTCAACGGCAAGATCCACCTCATCCCGACCTGGGCCGAGTTCAAGCGCATCATCCCCAGCGCCTTGCGCGGCAGCGCCATCGGCTCCTTCCTCGGCATCCTGCCGGGCGGCGGCCCGGTGATCGCGCAGTTCGCCGCCTATGCGGTGGACAAGCGCTTCAGCAAGTACAAGAACGAGATCGGCTCCGGCGCGATCGAGGGCGTGGCCGGGCAGGCGGCGGCCGACGAAGCGGCCGCGCGCACCAGCTTCATCCCGCTGATGAGCATCGGCATTCCCGAGAACGCGGTCATGGCGCTCATGCTGGCCGCCTTCATCATCAAGGGCGTGCAGCCCGGGCCGAACATGATCGCCAACCACCCCGACCTGTTCTGGGGCCTGGTTGCCAGCATGTGGGTGGGCAACTGCTTCCTGATCACCCTCAACGTGCCGCTGGTGCGCTACTGGCTGTCGGTGTTCAAGATTCCCTATGCGGTGCTGTTCCCGTCGATCCTGTTCTTCTGCTGCATCGGCACCTACAGCGTCAACAACAACCTGGACGACATCTTCATCACCGCCGCCTTCGGCTTCGCCGGCTACACCTTCCTGCGCCTGGATCTCGACGCCGCGCCGCTGATGCTGGGATTCATCCTCGGCCCCATGCTGGAGGAGAACTTCCGCCGCGCCATGCTGATCAGCCGCGGAAGCTTCGGGGCCTTCCTCACCCGTCCCATCAGCGGCACCTTGCTCGGGCTGATCGGCGTCTTCGTGGCCTGGCAGGTGGTCGCGTTCTTCGTGAAGGCGAGGCGCGCGCCGCGCACGGCGGTCGAACCGGCGCGCTCATCGCCGATGTCCCCCCTGGATGGCCAGCAGACGGCGTCTTGACGGGTCGAAGTACGATCGACTTTCCATGCACGTTCTCGTCGTCGAAGACGACTCGCCGCTGGCCGAGTCGATTGCCACCGCGATGCGCGCCCAGGGCTGGCGCCCGGACGTCAGCGCGCGCGGCGAGCCCGTGCCCGCGTCGCTGCTGAAGGACAGCTACGACGTGGTCGTGCTCGACATCGGGCTGCCCGGCATCGACGGCCTCGAGACCTTGCGCCGGGTGCGCGAGCAGGGCTCGACGTTGCCCGTGCTGATGCTCACCGCGCGCGACGCGGTCGATGACCGCGTGCGCGGCCTGGAGTGCGGCGCCGACGACTACCTGGTCAAGCCCTTCGCGCTGAGCGAGCTGCTCGCCCGCCTGCGCGCGCTGGTGCGCCGGCACGAGCTGCGCCGCAGCGAGACGCTGATCCTCGCCGCCTTGCGCTTCGACGCGGCCGCGCGGCGCGCCTTCATCGACGAGCAGCCGGTCCATCTGTCGGCACGCGAATGCATCGTGCTGCAGTACCTGATGCTCAAGACCGGCAGCGTCGTGCCGCGCGACCAGCTCGCCGCCCTCGTGCCCGGCTGGGACGCCGGCACCTCCGCCAACGCGCTGGAGCTGCTGATCTCGCGCCTGCGCGCCAAGGTCGAGCCGGGCGGCGTGCGGCTGCGCACGGTGCGCGGCCTGGGCTATCTGCTCGAACCGGCCCAGTCGGCATGAGTTTCACGGGTGGCCGCGACGCGCAGCCGAGCCTGCGGCGCGTGCTGCTGGTCTGGCTGCTGCTGCCGCTGGTGCTGCTGGTTCCGCTCACCGCCGCGCTGCTCTACGGGCTCGCACTGCGCCCGGCGCTCGACGGCCTGGACCGCGCGCTCACCGACACCGCTGTCGCGCTGGCGCAGATCGTCGAGGTGAAGGACGGTCGCGCCACCCTGCCGCTCAGCGAGCAGACCGCGCGCGCGATGCGTGCCGACCTGGTCGACGAGACCTTCTTCGCGGTGGGCGACCACGCGGGTCGGCTGCTGGGCGGCACGGCGCCCCTGCTGGCGTTGGCGCCGCCGCTGGCCGGTGGGCAATGGCGATTCTTCGACGCCACGCTCCTGGGCAAGCCGGTGCGCATCGCGGCGCACGGCGCACGCTGCACCGCCGAGCCGGCCAAGGCCTGCGCCATCCTGGTCGCCGAGACGCTGGGCAAGCGCCACGCGGCCGAGCGCGCGGTGCTGCTCGCGGCGCTGGCGGGCGCCCTGGCGCTGGCGCTGCCCATGGTGATGCTCGCGATGGTGGCGGTGAACCGCGGGATGCGCCCGCTGCGGCTGGCCGCGGCCGAGGTGGGGTCGCGCACCGCCGATCGCCTCGAGCCGGTCGATGCGGGCAAGGTGCCGCGCGAGGTCGTCACCTTCGTGCATGCGCTGAACCAGCTGTTCGCGCGGCTGCGCGAGGCGGCCGCCGCGCAACGCGCCTTCATCGCCGACGCCGCCCATCAGCTGCGCACGCCGCTGGCCGTGCTGCGCGTCGAGGCCGCGCAGGCGCTGGCAACGCAGCACTCCGCGGAGCTGCGGCCGACGCTGGAGCGCCTGCATGCCGCGGCGGAGCGCGGCGCCCGCCTCGCCCAGCAGCTGCTGGTGCTGGCCCGCACCGAAGGCACGGCGCTCGACCCGACCCAGCAAGCGCAACGCCTGGACCTGAGCCGCCTGGCGGCCAATGCCGCCGACCGCTGGCTGCAGCCGTCCATCGAGGCCGGTCAGGACCTCGGCTTCGATCTTTCGCCGGCCTGGGTCGAGGGCGATCCGCTGCTGCTCGGCGAGCTGCTCGGCAACCTGGTGCACAACGCGATCGAGCATGCGGGCACCGGGTCGCGCATCACGGTCCGGACCTTCACGCTGCAAGGCCGGGCACAGCTGTGCGTGGAGGACGACGGGCGCGGCATCGCGCCGGAGGAGATGGAGTCGGTGTGGCAGCGTTTTCGCCGCGGCAAGGAGGCGGGCGGCACGGGGAGCGGCCTGGGCTTGGCGATCGTGAAGGACATCGCGCGGCTGCATGGGGCGCAGGCGACGTTGGAGGCTGGCGATCAGGGTCGGGGGGTGCGGGTGTGCGTCGGCTTTGCGGCGGTGGTCCCGTAGCCCGGGTGCAACCCGGGACGCTGCGGCGGTCGCGAGTTCCCGGGTTGCACCCGGGCTACGAACTCCCCGCGCGAAACCGCCCCTGCTCCCGCGCCAGGTAGAACCACTCCTGCCCCGTCTGCGCCTGCGGATTCGGGAACACGATTCTCCCGTCGACCTGCGCCGTCACCGGCGTGCCGTCGTGCCGCGTGCCGATCAGCTCGCCCGCGCGCACCGCATCGAAGCTCGCCCACTCCCGGCTGAAGCGGTCGTCCGCGTGATCCTTGTCGACGACCTGGAACAGGCGCAGCGCTTCCACCTCCGTCACCGGCTGAGGCTCGGGCGCATCGATCAGCCGCAGATGCGCGAGCGTGTTGAGGATCGCCCGGTACGCCACCTCGGGCGCCCGCGGGTCCTCGTGCTGGCCGCACTCGAGCGTGAAGCCCCAGCCGCCCACGCGACGCATGTACTCGGTCGTGCCCACGCCGTAGTCCGCATCCAGGTCCAGCGCCGCCGCGCCGTCCGATGCCGGGCGGCCGCGCCGGCGCTCGACGCCGTCGGCATAGGTGCTGAGCCAGCCGTCGACGATGCGTCGCACACCCAGGCGCACCGCCAGCGCCTCCTCGCGTGCGGCATGACCGAAGGGCTCGAGGCGGCCGGTGTTGTTCCCGGGGCCCACCATCGCGAAGGGCTCGCCCGCGGTGTGGAACGAGTGCAGGTCCAGCAGCACCTCGTGACGCGCCAGCATCGGGCACAGCCAGTTCGCGACATGGTCCTCGAACTCGCGCGGATCGTCGGTGGGCGCGAGCTTGCGGTTCAGGTTGCGATCGCCCTGCCGCTGCCCGCGCTCGTAGGCCAGCGGGTTGGTGATCGGCACGAAGGTCACCTCGCCGCGCACGATCTGCAGGCGTCCCTGCTCGATGTCGCCGAGCACGCGCCGGATGGCGACCGTGCCGCAGGTCTCGTTGCCGTGGACCGCCCCGGTCACGATGAGGCGCGGGCCCGGGGCCAGCGCGGCGAAGTGGATGGACTCGAATGCACGCATGTCGTCATTCCACCCGGATGAAATGCCGGCGCACATGCTCGCGGTCCAGCATGTCGAAGTGCCACCACTCGTGCTCGATGGCGTTGAAGCCGCCGGCGGCCATGGCGCGGCGCAGCAGCTCGCGGTGGCGCAGGTGCACCGGCGTGAGCACGCCGGTGCTCAGGTGGTCGGCCTCCAGGCGCGGGTGGGACCGCTCGCTCATCTCGTCGAAGCCGCTGCCCATGTCGAGCTCGCGCCCGTGCGCGTCGACCAGCGTCACGTCCAGCGCCATCCCGAACGAATGGATGGACCCGCGCGCCGGGTCGGCGACGTAGTCGCGCAGACCGGTGCCGTCGAGGTGGTCCCACAGCAGCACCTGCACGCGATGCGGGCGCAAGGCATCGAGCACGCGCAGGCGATGCCCGCGCGCATGCGCGTCCAGCCAGTCGACCGCGCGCTCGACGCCTTCGGCCGCCAGCCGGTGCAGCCAGGCACAGTCCAGCGCGCCGTACAGGTCGCGCCGCACGAAGTTGTGCGGCCCCGCGTAGCGCAGGTCGACGTCGATGCCCGTGATGGACGACAGGTGGCGAAAGTCCGGGCAGGTGGCGATGTGCTCGCAGTGCATCGGTGCAGGATAACGCCGCGTCGACCGCGCGCAAGCGAAGCCCTGAGCTTCTGCCTTCAGGCGTCGGGTGTCAGGGTCGCTTGCAGCCCGCGTCGCAGTTCGGGAAACACCTTGCCCACCTTGGCCGCCACGTACTCCCCATAGCGGCCCTCAAAGGCCTGCAGGTTGGCGCCGTCCCAGCGCCGGCCGCTGTCGTCGGCGCCGGCATCGCTGCCCGGAACCGGCTGGACCTGCCAGTTGAAGTCCGGGTCGAAGAAGAACGGAATCGACAGCCGGTCGCGCCCGCTCGTGTTGAGCGTGACGCGGTGCGGCACCGACCGGTAGCGCCCGCCGGTGATGCGGTCGAGCATGTCGCCCACGTTGCACACGAAGCTGTCCGGCAGCGGCGGCACGTCGACCCAGCCTTCGCCGGTGCGCACCTGCAAGCCGCCGACATCGTCTTGCCAGAGCATGGTGAGCAGCCCGTAGTCGGTGTGCTCGCCCACGCCCCACTGCGCCCCTGCATCGGCGGGCACCGGCCGGCTCGGGTAGTTGAACAGGCGCAGCAGGATCAGCGGGTCGGCGGTGCCGTTGTCGCGAAAGTGGTCCTCGGGCAGGCCCAGGCCCGAGGCGAAGCCGCGCATCAGCGCTTGGCCCAGCGAAGTCATGGCGTCGAGGTAAGCCAGCACCGTCTCGCGAAAGCCGGCGATGTCGGGCCACAGGTTGGCGCCGTGCAGGATGGTGCCGGCGCGCACGCGCGGGTGCTCGGGCGGCAGCTCGCGGCCGAGGTACAGGCCTTCCTTCCAGTCGGGGCGATTGGAGGTGAGCTCGCCGCCGAGCGCGAAGTAGCCGCGCCACGCGGGCCCGCCGGCCGACATGGGGATGCGCTGCTTCACGGCCTCGTCCTGCGCGAAGAAGCGGCGCGCCAGCGTGGCCAGGGGGGTCGGGTCGACGTGATGGGCGACGGCGTAGAAGAAGCCGTGTCGGCGTGCCGCATCGTCCAGGGCACGGCCGACATGCCGGCGGGCGTCGAGGGCGCTGGAGGGATCGACGAGCGGCGCCACGTCGATCACTGGCCAATGCGAAGCACTCATCGGGACAGTATGTGGACGCCGTAGCCCGGGTGCAACCCGGGGTCGCGGCAACCGATGCAGTTCCCGGGTTTCACCCGGGCTACACGGGCAAAATCTGCAAGGCATGCTCACCCTCACCCGCCTCACCCTCCAGCGCGCCCGCAAGGAACGCCTCGCCCAGGTCGCCGGCAGCCTGACCTTCACCACCGTGCTGTCCATCGTGCCCTTCCTCGCGGTGAGCTTCGCGCTGTTCACGCGCTTTCCGATGTTCAGGCGGCTCGAGCAGGCGATCGAGGACGTGCTGCTCAAGAGCCTGCTGCCGGCCGAGATCTCGCGCACGGTGCTCAAGTACCTCGCCCAGTTCTCCGCCAATGCGAACAGCCTCACGCTGGTCGGCTCGCTGTTCGTGCTGGCGACGGCAATGGCGCTGCTGCTCACGGTGGAGAACGCGCTCAACCAGATCTGGGACGTGAAGCGCAACCGCCCCATCCTCAAGCGCATCGGGATGTACCTGCTGATGCTGGCGGTGGGGCCGCCGGCGCTGGGCGCCAGCCTGTGGGCGACCTCGTACGTCGTGGGCGTGTCGATGGGCCTGATCGGCAGCGTGCCGCCCTCGGTGCGGTTCGTGCTGAACCTGGGCCCGGTGCTGCTCGGCACGGTGGTGCTGGCGTGCCTGTTCTACTTCGTGCCCAACACCAAGGTGCGGCGGCGCGATGCCATCGCGGGCGGGCTGCTCGGCAGCGTGGCCTTCGAGCTGGGCAAGCGCGGCTTCGCGGCGTATCTGCTCAAGGTGCCCACGTACAAGGCGGTGTACGGCACCTTCGCGGCGTTTCCGGTGTTCCTGCTGTGGGTGTATTTCTCGTGGGTGGTGACGCTGGCGGCGGCACTCATCACCGCCAACCTCTCGCGCACGCGGCAGCGACGGGGTCCGTAGGGTGGGCCATCCCCATCCGGACCACCCCGAGCTAGCACACGTCCCGTCTTGGCGCCCCGTCGCGCCCCGCCTTCAATGGACCCGTGTCGTCTTCACCGGAGTCCATCATGCTGCTCGCCATCCTCCGCTCGAACCTGTTCTTGCTCGTCGCCGCCGTCGCCATGGCGGTCATGGCGATCGTGCTGCAACCCGAGCCGACGGCGGCGCGCACCGCGGCGAAGCCAGTGGCCGCGGCTCGCCCCGGGTGATGGGGTCGCTCTGCGGGACAATCGTCCCGCCATGCGAACCGTCACCGCCACCCGCTACGTCACGCCCCTGCGCGAGGGCGGCTCGCTGCCCGCCGTGGTCGAGGCCGACGACGACGGCCTGTACGTGCTCAAGTTCCGCGGCGCGGGGCAAGGCCCGAAGGCGCTGATTGCCGAGCTGGTCGGCGGCGAGATCGCGCGTGCGGCCGGGCTGGACGTGCCCGAGATCGTGCTCATCGAACTCGACCCGGAGCTCGCCCGCACCGAGCCCGACGCCGAGATCCAGGACCTGATCCGCGCCAGCGCCGGGCTCAACCTCGGGCTGGACTTCCTGCCCGGCTCGGTCACCTTCGACCCGCTGGCCCATCCGCCGGCGGGCGAGCTCGCGTCGGCCATCGTGTGGCTGGATGCCTTCATCAGCAATGTCGATCGGACCGCGCGCAACACCAACATGCTCGTGTGGCACCGGCGACTGTGGCTGATCGACCATGGCGCCGCGCTGTACTTTCATCACCAGTGGGACGGTGCGCGCGAGCGCGCCCGCAGCCCGTTTCCGATGGTCAAGGACCATGTGCTGCTGCCGCGTGCGGATGCCCTGGCCGCCGCCGATCGAGTGCTCGCGCAGCGCATCACGCCCGCTCTCATCCGGCAGGTCGTCGACCGCGTGCCCGACGCATGGCTGTGCGACGAGCCGGCCTTCGCCGACGCCGCGGCCCACCGCGCGGCCTACGTCGAGGTCCTGTCCGATCGCCTGCAGGCGCCGCGCACTTTCCTGGAGGAGGCCCTTCGTGCCCAAGCCGCACACCTATGACTACGCCATCGTGCGCGTCGTCCCGCGGGTGGACCGGGGCGAGTTCGTCAACGCCGGCGTGATCCTGTCGTGCGCGGCGGCCGGTTTCCTGCGCGCCTTCATCGAGCTGGACGAGGACCGCGTGCGTGCGCTGGACCCGTCGGCCGACCTCGACGCGATCCGCGCCGCGCTGGCCGCCTTGCCGCGCATCTGCGCCGGCGGCGACGACGCGGGTCCGGTGGGGCGGCTGTCGCTGCGCGAGCGCTTCGACTGGCTGGTCGCGCCGCGCAGTTCGAGCATCCAGACCTCGCCGGTGCACACGGGGCGTTGCGATGATCTCGATTCGGCGGCCGAGCGTTTGATGCAACGCATGGTCCGGCGGCCGTGAGTCCCCCGGGTTGCACCCGGGCTACAGGGGCTAGCCCGGGTGCAACCCGGGACGCTCCAACCGACGCCGTAATACGATCCACCCGTGGACCGCTTCCTCAGCATCGAAGCCTTCGTTCGCGTCGCGCAGACCCAGAGCTTCGCGGAAGCCGCGCGGCAACTTCGCTTGTCCAAGTCCGTCGTCACCACCCGCGTGCAGCAGCTCGAAGAGCTCCTCGGCGGCCCGCTGTTCCATCGCACCACCCGCGCGGTGCGCCTGTCCGAGATGGGCCAGGCTTTCCTGCGCGACTGCAGCGAGGTGGTCAACCGCACCAACGAGATCGTCGACTCGATGCGCGAGGTGCGCGGCCTGCCGGCCGGCCTGCTGCGCGTGCATGCGCTGACGGGCTTCGTGCTGGGACACCTCGCGCAGCTGCTGCGCGACTTCCAGGAGCGCTACCCGCAGATCATGCTCGACCTGTTCGTGAGCGATGCGGTGATCGATCCGGTGAAGCAG
This sequence comes from Piscinibacter sp., assembly GCA_036377015.1. GTDB lineage: Bacteria > Pseudomonadota > Gammaproteobacteria > Burkholderiales > Burkholderiaceae_C > Albitalea. The sequence continues at coordinate 12,124 of DASUZE010000093.1, forward strand.
GGCTTCGACGTCGCGCTGCAGATCTTCCCGCCGCGCTCGGAAGAGCTGGTGTCGCGCCGGCTCTTCCCGGTGCGGCGCGTGTTCTGCGCCTCGCCCGACTACCTCAAGCGCCGCGGCACGCCCAAGCACCCGCATGACCTGTACGGCCATCGCCTGGGCTTGTATTCGGGCTACCCGACGCGCGACCGCTGGGTCTTTCACCACGGCGGCGACGAGCCGGTGGTGCTGGAGCTCAAGCCCACGCTGATGAGCAACTCGGTGCACCTGCTGCGCGACTACGGCTGCGAGCATGCGGGCATCGTCTGCCTGCCCACGCTGGTCGCCTCGGACGCGGTGGTGAGCGGCACGCTGAAGGTGGTGCTGGCGGACTACCAGCTCTCCTCGTTCTGGCTGTCGGCGGTCTACCCGCGCACGCAGCGCGGGGCGTTCAAGCTGAAGCTGTTCATCGAGAGCCTGGCGGCCAGCTTCGCGAGCGGCGAGCCGCCGTGGGACAAGGCGTTGATCGAGCGCGGCTTGATGCCTTCCTCGCTGATCGAAGCGTAGCCCGGGTGCAGCCCGGGGTCCCGGGTTGCACCCGGGCTACGGGTTGTCCCGCATGATTGTTCGCAAGCGCCGAACAATCCATCCGCCCCGCGTCCCCTACAAGCCGCCCGCTTCGCTTCCTAGACTTCCTCCCATCGAGGATTTCACCAGGAGCGAGTCCATGAGCGCCGTCGCCTACCAGACGAAGTTCGGCTCCCTGCAGCACTACGAAAAAGGCGGTGTGCAGGCGATCTCGGACGACGTGAGGAACTACGCCTTCTCCAACTGCTTCGAGATCGCGAGCAAGAGCAAGCCCTACGAGAAGGTGGTGTTCGGTCAGAACCAGATCTACGTGCTCGAGTGCCTGCGCGCCGAGGGCCGCTCGCCCTGGTTCACCTGCGCGCACGACGAGTTCGCGCTGGTGATGGACGGCGAGGTCGAAGTCCACCTGGTCCAGCTCGGCAAGCGCCAGACCGTGCCCGACGAGAACAAGAACGGCGCCGTCCAGGTCGAGGGCGCGCCCCAAGGACCCGTCATGGGCTGGATGAAGCTGCGGCGCGGCCACCAGGCGCTGCTGCCGAAGAACACCGCCTACCAGTTCCGCTCGGCGACGCCGGGCGTGGTGATCCTGCAGACCTGCAAGGGCGACCTGAGCATCGAGCGCTGGGCCGAGATCTGCCAGACCGCCTGAACGGAGCACACCATGAGCACCAACCAGCACGGCTATCAAGACTTCCAGCTCGGCAGCTTCACCTTCCGCCGCGACGAGTACTTCGCCCACATCGGCTGGACCACGAAGTCCGGCAAGCCCATGAGTCACACCATGGACGCCGGCAACTACCTGCGCGCCCTGATGCGCGACGTGGCCTGGGGCTTCTTCTACGGCTGGGTGAACTTCGACAACGTGATCGGCACCGTCAACCACTACGAGTCGGTCGACCTGTACGCCGGCTCGTACAACGGCACGATGAAGGAAGCCGGCATCGACCTGCTCGAGAACTTCCCGACAGCGCAGATCCGCGCCACCTTCGAGCAGATGCTCGACGACTGGACCAACGAAGGCTTCGACCCCTTCGCCGCGCCGCTCGAAACCGGCTCGCCCCACGGTCGCAAGCGCGGCAACAACACCGCGAAGATCACGCGGGCACGCGAGCTCGCCAAGCGCTGCGTGGGCCTGAAGGACGACCTGCCGCTGCGCACCGACGAGCGCGGCGCGCCGGTCAATCGCGCCTTCGCCGACGTGCCGCAGGACCAGCCCGAGCTGCACCCCGAGCCCGGCTTCGAGAACGAGGTGCATGCCTTCAACCTGTTCGGCTTCCTGAGCCGCTCGCAGGTGACCTGGAACCCGAGCTTCACCTCGGTCGTGAAGTACAGCTTCATGTGCCCGACCACCGAGGAGCACATCCTGCCCATCATCCACGGCAACGACCGCGTCGAGTGGTTCTTCCAGATGACCGACGAGATCCACTGGGACTGCGGCGACAAGAACACCGGCAAGCCCTTGGCCCGGGTCATCATGAAAGCGGGCGACATGGCCGCCATGCCGGCCTACTGCCGTCACCAGGGCTACAGCCCGAAGCGCTCGATGCTGCTGGTGTGGGAGAACGGGTCGCCGACGCTGGTGTTCGAGATCCAGAAGGGCGAGTCGCCGGAAGTGCCGGTGAAGTTCTGATGAACCTGCGCCACCAGCTCTTCATCGACGGCCGCTTCGTCGACGCCGCCTCCGGCCAGACGCTGCCCACCCTCAACCCCCACGACGGCTCGACGCTCGCCGACGTCGCCATGGCCGGCACCGAGGACATCGACCGCGCCGTCCTCGCCGCGCAGCGCGCCTTCCCTGCCTGGAGCCGCATGGCGGCCGCCGACCGAGGCCGCATCCTGCTCAAGCTCGCGGACCTGATCGAATCGCGCGCCGACGATCTCGCCCGGCTCGAATCGCTGGACACCGGCCATCCCCTGCGCGACTCGCGCACCCTCGACGTGCCGCGCACCGCCGCCTGCTTCCGCTACTTCGGCGGCATGGCCGACAAGTTCCAGGGCGAGACGATTCCGGTCGAGGCGGGTTTTCTCAACTACACCTTGCGCGAGCCGGTCGGCGTGGTGGGCCAGGTCGTGCCCTGGAACTTCCCGCTGATGTTCACGAGCTGGAAGATGGCGCCGGCGCTGGCGGCGGGCAACACGGTCGTGATGAAGCCGGCCGAGATCACGCCGCTCAGCGCGCTCGCCATTGCGGAGCTGATGGCCGAGGCCGGCCTGCCCGAAGGCGTGGTCAACATCGTGCCGGGGCTGGGCACCGTCGCGGGCCAGCACCTGGCCGAGCATCCCGGCGTGGCCAAGCTGGCCTTCACCGGCAGCACCGCCACCGGCCGGCGCGTCGTGCAGGCCAGCGCCGGCAACCTCAAGAAGCTGCAGCTCGAGCTGGGCGGCAAGGGCGCGAACATCGTGTTCGCCGACGCCGACCTCGCCGCCGCGGTCAACGGCAGCGCCTGGGCGATCTTCCACAACCAGGGCCAGGCCTGCATCGCCGGGTCGCGGCTGGTGCTGCACGAGCGCATCGCCGAGGAATTCCTCGATCGCTTCCTGGCACTGGCGCGCTCCATCCGCGTCGGCAATCCGCTGGCCGCGGCCACCGAGATGGGGCCGCTGACCAGCGCGGCGCATCGCGACAAGGTCCTGGGCTACGTCGACATCGCGCGCGAGCAAGGCGGCGAGCTGCTGTCGGGCGGCAAGCCACCGGCCGACGCGGCGCTGGCGCAGGGCTTCTACGTCGAGCCGACGGTGATGCGGGCACGCAGCGCCGCCGATCGCATCGCGCAGGAAGAAGTGTTCGGCCCCTTCGTCACCGTGCTCGTGTTCAAGGACGACGCCGAGGCGCTGGCCATCGCCAACGGCACCGACTACGGCCTGGGCGCCGGCCTGTGGACGCGCGACCTGGCGCGCGCCCACCGCTTCGCCCGCGAGATGAAGAGCGGCATGGTCTGGGTCAACAGCTACAAGCGCGTCAACCCGGGCTCGCCCTTCGGCGGCGTGGGACAGAGCGGCTACGGGCGCGAGATGGGCTTCGACGCGATGCGCGAGTACACGCAGGTCAAGAGCGTGTGGGTGAACGTGGACGCGCAGATCCCCGCCTGGTACGCACGATGAACCCGTTCACCTTCGAAGCGCACATCCCGCGCGTCGTGTTCGGGCCGTCCACGCTGCGGCGCCTGCCCGAGGAGATCGAGCGGCTGGGCGCGGTGCGCGCTCTGGTGCTGTCCACGCCCGAGCAGGCCGCCTTGGCGCGCTCGGTCGCCGAGCTTCTCGGCAAGCGCAGCGCCGGCGTCTTCGCACGCGCCGTCATGCACGTGCCGATCGAGACGGCCCGTGAGGCGCGCGAGGAGGCGCGCCGCCTCGGCGCCGACTGCGCCGTCGCCATCGGCGGCGGCTCCACCACCGGCCTGGGCAAGGCCATCGCGCTGGACAGCGGACTGCCCATCGTCGCCATCCCCACGACCTACGCCGGCAGCGAGATGACGCCGATCTACGGCCTCACCGAGGGCGGCGTGAAGAAGACCGGCGGCGATCCGCGCGTGCTTCCGCGCACCGTGATCTACGACCCCGAGCTCACGCTCACCCTGCCCGTGGGGCTGAGCGTGACCAGCGGGCTGAACGCCATCGCGCACGCGGCCGAAGGCTTGTATGCCCACGACGGCAACCCCATCGTCTCGCTGATGGCCGAAGAAGGCATCCGCCTGCTGGCCCGCGCCCTGCCCGCGTTGCACCGCACCCCGCAGCACCTGCAGGCGCGCAGCGACGCGCTGGCCGGCGCCTGGCTGTGCGGCACGGTGCTGGGGCATGTGTCGATGGGCCTGCACCACAAGCTGTGCCACACGCTCGGCGGCAGCTTCGACCTGCCGCATGCCGAGGTGCACACCGTCGTGCTGCCGCACGCGCTCGCCTACAACGCGCCGCAGGCGCCCGAGGCGCTGGCACGCATCGCGCGGGCGCTGGGCACGGATGACGCGCCCGCAGCGCTGCAGGCGTTCGCGCGCGGTCTCGGCGCGCCGACGTCGCTGCGCGAGATCGGCATGCCGGAGGACGGGCTGGACCGTGCGGCCGACCTGGCTGTCGCCGCGCCCTACCCCAATCCGCGTCCGCTCGATCGCGTGGCCCTGCGTGCGCTGTTGCAGCGCGCGTGGGAAGGGGCCTCTCCTGTTGCCGTGTCACCTCGAGGAGCAAGGCGGCACACGTAGCCCGGGTGCAACCCGGGAGATGCGATGGTGAAGTGCCCCGGGTTGCACCCGGGCTACGGGATGGTGGAATGACCTCAACGAAGGAGACAACCATGAGCCTGAACCGCCGACAACTGATCCAGGGCACGGCCGCGCTCGCGGCCGCCGCGACGGCGCCGCGCCTTTGGGCCGCCGACAGCGTCAAGATCGGCTACGTGTCGCCGCAGACCGGCCCGCTCGCGCCCTTCGGCGAAGCCGACCGCTGGGTGATCGAGCAGATGAAGGCCGCCTTCAAGGACGGCCTGGTGATCGGCGGCAGCAAGCACGCGGTGCAGATCGTCCTCAAGGACAGCCAGAGCAACCCCAACCGCGCGGGCGAGGTGGCCAACGACCTCATCCTCAAGGACAAGGTCGCGCTGGTGCTCACCGCCGGCACGCCCGAGACCGCCAACCCGGTCAGCGACGCCTGCGAGCTGAACGAGGTGCCCTGCGTGTCCAGCGTCGTGCCCTGGCAGCCCTGGTTCTTCGGCCGCAAGGGCGATCCGGCCAAGGGCTTCGCCTGGACGTACCACTTCTTCTGGGGCCTGGAAGACGTCATCGCCAACTTCACCAACGGCTGGAACAGCGTGGCCACCAACAAGCAGGTCGGCGGCCTGTTCCCCAACGACGGCGACGGCAACGCCTGGGGCGACAAGGAGCTGGGCTTCCCGAAGCCGCTGGCGCAGATGGGCTACACGCTGGTCGACCCCGGCCGCTTCCAGAACGGCACGCAGGACTTCAACGCGCAGATTGCCGCCTTCAAGAAGGCCAACGCGGAGATCATCACCGGCGTGGTCATCCCGCCCGACGCCAAGACCTTCCTCACGCAGGCGCGCCAGCAGGGACTGCGGCCCAAGGTGATCACGCTGGGCAAGGCGCTGCTCTTCCCGAGCGCCATCGAGGCGCTGGGCGAGCTGGGCGACGGGCTGACGACCGAGGTGTGGTGGTCGCCGTCGCATCCGTATGCGTCCAGCCTGACCAGGCAGAGCGCGAAGGCGCTGGCCGAGGCCTACGAGAGCGGCACGAAGAAGCAGTGGACGCAGCCGATCGGCTTCGCCCATGCGCTGTTCGAGGTCGCGGCCGATGCGCTGCGGCGCGCGAAGACCTCGGCCGCCAAGGACGTGCGCGACGCCGTGGCCGCGACGCAGCTCGCCACCGTCGTGGGACCGGTGAAATGGGGCGGCATGGGGCCAATGCGCAACGTCAGCAAGACGCCGCTGGTGCTGGGGCAGTGGGGCAAGGGCAGCAAGCACAAGGTCGAGCTGACCATCGTCAACAACGAGGCGGCGCCCAACATCCCGGTGGGCGGCAAGCTGCGGCCGCTCGGCGCGGTGTGAGATGGACGCCGGACCTCCGTTCGCACTGAGCTTGTCGACGTGCCCGCGCATGGCATGCGGCTTCGACAGGCTCAGCCCGAACGGGCGTGGCTCGCGCAGGAGCTGACATGGCCCTGCTCGCGCTGCACGCTGTCAGCAAGTCCTACGGCGCGCTGAAGGTGACCGACGCGATCTCGCTGGCGGTGACGCCGGGCGAGACGCTGGGCATCCTCGGCCCGAACGGCGCGGGCAAGACCACCCTGTTCAACCTGATCTCCGGCGACGTGCGCTGCGACGCCGGCCGCATCGAGTACGACGGGCGCGACGTGACGCGGCTCGCGCCGCACCAGCGCTGCCGCGGCGGCATCGGCCGCAGCTACCAGGTGCCGCAGCCCTTCGGCCACATGACGGTGTTCGAGAACCTGGTCGCGGCCGCGTGCTTCGGCGGCGGGCAACCGGAGCGCGAAGCCTGGCGAACGGCGCGCGACGTGCTCGAAGAGACCGGCTTGCTGGCACAGGCCAATCAGCCCGCGGGGGCGCTGACCCTGCTCAACCGCAAGCGGCTCGAGCTGGCGCGCGCGCTGGCCACGCGCCCTCGCCTGCTGCTGCTCGACGAGATCGCGGGCGGCCTGGCCGAGCACGAGGCGAAGACGCTGGTCGACGAGCTGAAGCGCATCAAGGCGCAGGGCGTGACCATGGTGTGGATCGAGCACGTGGTGCATGCGCTGCTGGCCATCGCGGATCGGCTGTTCGTCATCAACTTCGGGCAGAAGCTGGCGGAGGGGGAGCCGCGCGAGGTGATGGCGGATCCGCAGGTGCGGCGGGTGTACATGGGGGTGGCGGCGTGAGCTCCGTAGCCCGGGTGCAACCCGGGAATGCCGAACCCCGGGTTGCACCCGGGCTACAGGTCGTGGGCCTGCAGGCGTTCTACGGGGATGCACAGGCGCTGTTCGGCATCGACTTCGCGCTCGCCCCCGGCGAGGTCGTCGCCATCATCGGCTCCAACGGCGCCGGCAAGAGCACCTTCCTCAAGGCGCTCACCGGCCTGGTCAAGGCCCCGCCCGAGGCCATCCGCTTCGACGGCGAGCCCATCGGCGGCCTCGCGCCCGGCGAGATCGCGCGTCGCGGCATCGCGCTCGTGCCCGAAGGCCGGCGGCTGTTTCCCAGCCTCAGCGTCGAGGAGAACCTGCTCATGGGCGCCAACGCGCGGCGACCGGGAACGTGGACGCTGGAGCGCGTCTACACGCTCTTCCCCATCCTGCGCGACAAGCGCCACGCGCCGGCCACGTCGCTGTCCGGCGGCCAGCAGCAGATGGTGGCCATCGGCCGCGCGCTGATGAGCAACCCGCGCGTGCTGCTGTGCGACGAGCTGTCGCTGGGCCTCGCGCCCATCGTGATCCGCGAGATCTATGCGGCGCTGCCGTCGATCACGGCCGAGGGCATGACCCTGGTGGTGGTCGAGCAGGACGTGGCCATGGCCTGCCAGGTGGCCGAGCGCGTGGTGTGCCTCCAGGAAGGCCGCGTGTCGCTGCAAGGCCGCTCGCAGGACCTGACGCGCGAGCAGATCAGCCGCGCCTACTTCGGACTCTGAGCATGCTCGACACCCTGCTCCAGGGCCTGCTGCTCGGCGGCCTGTACTGCCTGTTCGCGCTGGGCCAGTCGCTGATGTTCGGCGTGATGCGCCTGACCAACACCGCCCAGGGCGACTTCATCGTGCTGGGGGCCTTCGCGGCCATCGCGCTGGCCTCGGTGCTGCCGTGGAGCGCGCTGTGGATCGCGCTGGCGCTGCTGCCGGTCGCCTTCGCCGCCGGCTGGCTGCTGCAGCGCCGCGTGCTCAACGCGACGCTGGGCCGCGATCCGCTGCCCTCGCTGGTCGTCACCTTCGGCTTGGCCATCGTGATCCAGAACGCGCTGCTCGAGGCTTTCTCTGCCGACCCGCGCTCGCTCGACAGCGGCGGCCTGTCGACGCAAAGCCTGGCGCTCGGCGACGGTCTGGCGGTGGGCGTGCTGCCGCTCATCGTGTTCGGCCTCGCGCTGGCGTGCACCGGCGCCTTGCAGTGGCTGTTCGCGCACACCGCCACCGGCCGCCGCTTCCGCGCCGTGTCCGACGACCGGGAGATCGCCGAGCTGATGGGCCTGGACGCGAGGAAGGTCTATGCGCTGGCCACCGGCATCGCCTTCATGCTGATCCTGCTCGCCGGCGTGCTGCAGGCGATGCGCACCACGGTCGCGCCCAGCGACGGACCGCTGCTGCTGCTGTTCGCCTTCGAGGCCGTGATCATCGGCGGCATGGGCTCGTTCTGGGGCACCTTCGTCGGCGCGATGGTGCTGGGGGTGGTGCAGCAGGCCGGCTTCCGGCTCGATCCGGGGTGGGGGATCTGGTTCGGGCACCTGGTGTTCCTGGCGGTGCTGGTGGTGCGGCCGCAAGGGTTGTTTCCGAAGACGCGGGGTTGAATCGCAATGACGCAGATCCAGCGAGACATGAACGCCGCAGGGTGGGCTTCAGCCCACGCTGTGCGTCGCGGTACCGACACGTCCGCGTGGGCTGAAGCCCACCCTACGGGACCCCGCGCAGACCGCGCCGCGCTGCTCGTCGCACTCCTCCTCATCGCCCTCGCCGCCTCCCTTCCCTTCTGGGGCGAATCGAGTTGGCTGCGCGAGTTCGTCGAGATCGCCTGCTACTTCATCTTCGCGATGATGTGGAACCTGCTCGCGGGCTACGGCGGGATGGTGTCCATCGGGCAGCAGGCCTTCTTCGGCCTGGGCGGCTACACCATGCTGATGCTGGGCAACTTCGCGGGCGTGAACCCCTTCCTCGCCGTGCCGCTGGCCGCCGCGGCGGCGGCGCTGGTCGCGCTGCCCTTGTCGTGGGTCGCGTTTCGCCTGCAGGGCGGCTACTTCGCCATCGGCACCTGGGTCATTGCCGAGGTGCTGCGCCTGTCCTTCGCCAACCTCTCGATCGTGGGCGGCGGCTCGGGCACCAGCCTCACCGCGCTGCGCGGCATCGAGCGCGCCACGCGCGAGCGCACGACCTTCTGGATCGCCCTGGCTTGCGTGGTCGCCGCCATTGCCGGCGTGTACCTGTTCCTGCGCAGCAAGCGCGGCCTGGCGCTGCTGGCCATCCGCGACAACGAGGTGGCGGCCGAGTCGCAAGGGATCGCGGTGCGCCGCATGAAGCTCGCCGTCTACGTGGTCGCGGCTTTCGGCGCGGGCCTGGCCGGTGCGCTGTATTTCGTCGGCAACCTGCGCATCTCGCCCGATGCGGCCTTCAGCGTCAACTGGACGGCGTTCGCGATCTTCATGGTGGTGATCGGCGGCATCGGCCGCATCGAAGGCCCCATCGTGGGCGCGCTCGTGTTCTGGGCGCTCAACAAGTTCCTCAGCGACTACGGCAGCTGGTACCTGATGGGCCTGGGTGCGCTGGCCATCGTCGCGACCCTTTTCTTCAAGCAGGGCCTGTGGGGCGAGCTGCACCGGCGCTTCGGCTGGGTGCTGTTCCCCACCCAGCGCACGCTGCGCTTGTGAAGGACGATCCATGCGAAACATCGACGAGACCCACATCACCGACGCGGTCATCCGCAGCTTCGACGGCTGCGACAACCCGCGCCTCAAGCAGGTCCTGGTATCGCTGGTCACCCACCTGCACGACTTCGTGCGCGAGGTGGGCCTGACCGAGGCCGAGTGGGCGGAAGGCATCCGCTTCCTCACGGCGACCGGCCACATGTGCGACGACCAGCGCCAGGAGTTCATCCTCCTGTCCGACACGCTGGGCATCTCGATGCTGACCGTCGCGCTCAACCACCGCAAGCCGCCGGGCGCGACCGAGGCCACCGTGCTGGGGCCCTTCCACGTCGACGACGCGCCGCGCGCCGACCAGGGGGCCGACATCGCCGGCGGCGCGCGCGGCGAGGCGATGGAGGTCGACGTGAGCGTGGTCTCGGTCGACGGCGCGCCCGTCGCCGGCGCCGAGGTCGACGTGTGGCAGGCCGACGAGGACGGCCTGTACGACGTGCAGCAGCCGGCACTGGGCCAGCGCCGCGCCCGCGCGCTCATGCGCACCGATGCGCAGGGGCGGCTGCGCTTTCGCGCCATCGTGCCCACCGCCTATCCCATTCCGACCGACGGTCCGGTGGGGCGCCTGCTGGTGGCCGCGGGCCGGCATCCATGGCGGCCGGCGCATGTGCACTTCCTCATCCGCGCCGAGGGGCACGAGACGCTGGTGACGCACCTGTTCCGCGAGGGGGATCCCTATCTGGAGTCGGATGCGGTGTTCGGCGTGCGATCGTCCTTGGTGACGAAGATCGCGCCGACACGCGATGGCGTGGCGCACTTGTCCTACCGGTTCGTGCTGGCGCCGACGGCGTGACCGCGACCGTCGCGATCCCGGGTTGCACCCGGGCTACCCCGCCGTCCTCGTAGCCCGGGTGCAACCCGGGACGTTCATCGTCGAAGCGGCTCGTGGCAGCGCAGTCTTGAACCACAGAGCAACTGTGTCTGAAGTCAAGCGCGCGGAGCCGAGACGACAGCGTGCTTGGTGAGGTCCCAGGTGGCGCCGTCGCGGACCATGGCATTGAGGATGGTCAGCATCTTTCGCATGCAGGCAACGATGGCGACC
>DASUZE010000094.1:0-118883 GCA_036377015.1 Piscinibacter sp.
GCATTGCCCGTGATCGCACCCTTTCTTCGTTCCACTCAACAAAACACTCTCGCGAATGCAATCCAGCAGCGTTGTGCGCGGATCGATTCGAAGTTGACGTTCTTTGCCGTTGACGCGAAGCGTAATCGGGACAACGCCTTCAATAACTCGCGTGTCTGTAACTGACGGGCCTGCATCCTCCGACGCGTGCACGGGCATCGGCATGTATGCCGCAATTAAAGTCGCGGCCGCAGTGGTTCCTGTCGTCGAAAGGAATTTGCGCCGAGTTGGATTTTGCGGGTTCAGTTCATTAGTGTCTGACATGAAGCCTCCGTTCCAGGGAGAACATGGTCACGTCTTCTTCTCTGTGCACCTCTGTGTCTCTGTGTCTCTGTGGTTAATTCATCCGCCTTTCAACATCGATAGTTGCATAGCTAACCGAGCCGGTGTACGCTTGCCGCCATGTTCGACCACTGCCTCTACTTCAACACCGCCGCGCTGGCGCGCCGGCTGGAGCGCGAATGGGCCGCCGCCTTCCGCCCCTTCGACCTGACGCCGCCGCAGGCCTTCATGCTGCGCATGGTGCTTGATCAGCCCGGGCTGCTGCAGCGCGAGATCGCCGACCAGCTCACCATTGCGCGTCCCACCGCCACCCGCGCGCTCGACGGCCTCGAAGCCAAGGGCCTGGTCGAGCGGCGCGTCAGCGAGACCGACGGCCGCGAGCTCGCCATCCACCCGCGGCCCAAGGCAGTGGCCATGAAGGCGGCGCTGAACGAGGCCAGCGGCGCGGTCACCACCCGCCTGAAGCGCCTGCTCGGCGCCGGACAGTTCAACGAGACCGTGAGCAAGGTCCGGGGCGTGCGTTCAGCCCTTCGATGAACGTGTTTTTTTGCCCACTTAGTTGCATAGCTAACCATAGGAGCACCGTCATGCCCATCCTTAACGTCAAGGTCAGCGCCGCCCGCTCGCCGGAGCTCACCGACCGCATCGCGCGGCTGCTGCTGGACCTCACCACGCGCGTGCTCGGCAAGAAGCCCGAGCTCACCTCCATCGCGATCGACTACGTCGCGCCCGAAGACTGGATCGTCGGTGGCCACTCGCTCGCGGCGCAAGGCAAGAGCAGCTTCTGGTTCGACATCCGGGTCACCGACGAGACCAACACCAAGGCGGAGAAGGCCCAGTACATCCGCGAGGCCTTCGAGGGCTTCGCCGGCCTGCTGGGCAACCTGCACGAGGAGAGCTACGTCCATGTGCACGACGTGCGCGCCGCTTCCTATGGCTACGGCGGACGCACGCAGGAGTTCCGATATCACCATCCGTCGGCGCCATGACGCCGCATGTCCCTGCGCGGGTCACGCCTCTTGCCGCCGGCAGGGAAAGGCGACACCATCGTCTGACCCTGCTTTCGAGCTTCACACCATGACGTCGTCCCGCCCCTGCCTTGCCGGCATCGCCCTGTTCGTCGCCACCACCGGCGTGTTTGCCGCATCGTCCACCGACGCCGCCGCGGCCGGCGACCGCTGCGAGGCCGCCGTCGCCGAGACGGTGCGCCGCATGCGCGGCCGCGAGGCACAGGAGGTCGAGTTCGGCGGCGCCAAGCGCACGCTCGCGTCCACACAGGATGCGGAAGAGACCAGCGTCAAGGGAGAGGGCCGCTACCGCGCCGGCGGCGGCAGCGCGATGAGCTTCACCTACAGCTGCGCCTTCAACTCCAAGAGCGGCGCCACCAATGGCGTGGTGTTCCGCGAGACCGGCAGCGCACGCGCCGCCGCCGACACCTCGTCATGGGAGCCCGACCTGAGCCGCCTGTCGCCCGAAGCCTGCGAGACCGCGGCCGCGGCCGCGCTGAAGGAGAAATACCCGCGGGTGGGCCGCATCGCCTTCGGTTCCGATTCCCGTCAGCTGCGTCCCGCACCGAATGCGCACACCAGCCTCGAAGGCCAGGGGGCCGTGCAGCGCGCGCCGGGGATGAACTCGGTGCCCTTCCGCTACCGCTGCGAGTACGACACGCACAGTGGCAAGGTGGTGAGCGTTCAGACGCTGGATTGAGCCCGCGCGGTCCGACCGACTGCGGTGGTGGAGACGGTGCCGGCACGAATCACTGCCGGTCTACTCGGCGCGGGTTCCACTCGCTCGCCTCGCCACCGTCGATGACATCGTAGGGCGCGGCGCGCGCGCTTCCCACCCCTCGGTCCGGGGATGAGCGTCCCTAGCTTGTGAATCAGCGCACGCCCGGTACGCGGATCGTGCCGCGCCGGCACGCATCACGCACGCCGCCGCCGCAGGGCACGGGCTGCAGATCCTTGGACAGGCAGATGCGCACCTCCGCCAGCTCGGGCCCCGAGCACACCACCGCCAGTCCGCTGTTGGTGATGCGCGGATTGGCCTCGCGGATCGCCTTCGAGACATCGCGCGCCGTGGTCTCCTGCGTGCGCGAACCGGGCTCGAATTGCGGCGGCATGCGGATCGCGTTGCGCGCATCGTCGGCGGCCTTGAAGTACTGCTGGGGCGTCATGCCGGAACACGTGCCGTGCTTCTGCCACTCGTGGGCGATCAGCTTCTCGCTGGGGAACACGGTGCGCGCGAAGGCCCGCGCGTCTTCGGTGAGATGCGACGCCGTCGCGCAGCTGTCGGGATGTCCGCCGTTGCTGTGCTGCGGCCACAGCCCGTGCAGCACGAAGCCGTAGCGCTTGCTGCCGCACTGCTGGCGGTCTTCCGGGTGCTTGTCGCAATACACCGGCGACCACGACAGCGACAGCAGGTAGTAGTCGAAGTCGCCGGCCACATCGGGCCGCTGTGCGCGCGGCTTGGCCCAGCCCGCGGGAACCGCCAGCAGCACGGCGAGCACCACCATCAGGATCTTCTTCATCGCGTTTTCTCCCCAGTCTCGCCGTCGCAGTCGTCCTCGATGTGTGCCGGCCGCCAGGCCGGCCCGTCATGCATGCCAGAGCCTCCCTCGCGGAGGGAGGCTGGAGGGAGTCGTCCAACATGCTGGAACCCCCTCGCGGAGGGGGGCAGGGGAGCTGTGCATGAAGACGAATCCTTGCATGCCGTCCGAAGGGCGGCATGCAAGGATTCAGAACAAGCCCAGCTTGTCGGCCGAATCGAACACGGCGCGCGTCAGCTCGAGCAGCTGCGCCTGCACTTCCTGCGACGGCGGCGAGCTCGCCTTTGCCGTCCACAACACCTTGCCGGTCTGGGCATCGGTGAGCCGCGCATTGGCCGAGTAGCCGGTGGTGACCTGCCCGCCACCGAGCGGTGCCGAGACGCCCACGCCCACGCCGCCTCCGCCGCCGAAGCTGAAGCCGCCCAGCCCGATCGACATGCCCGGGCTCACGCTGCTGCCATAAGGCGTGATCTGCTGGCTGAGGACGGCGCGCGCGTTCGCGTTGCGCGCGGCCTGCGCGTAGGCGTCGGGATCGGGCGAAGGCGCCGTGTCGGGGAGCAGCACCGGCGTGGCGCCGCGGGCCACCACCTCGGCGGCGACCTGGTCCTGGCAGATGCGCTTGATCACCGCCTCGCGCGCCTCGCAGGCCACCAGCACCCGCGTGCCGCGCAGCGAGGGACGCTGCGGATCGGCCCATTGCGCATCGAGCCGGGTCGATGCGCAACCGGTCGTGAGCATCGCCACCGCGAGGGCGGCGAACACGGATTCGAGGCGGGGGGTCGTCATCGCGGCCACTCCTCAGGAAAGGATTTCTGGTACCGGCAGGACTTTCCGTGCCCGCCTTTCCGATGGTGCGGGCAATTGGCGCGCCCGAACGGTCACCAACGGTAAGCCCCGTGTCGCTCGCGCGCTGGGTCCCCGCGCAGCGGCTTACAACTTCGTCGGCCTTCCCCCGCAACCGAGGGGGAACGGCATCGCCATTGCAAGCAGCGGGTTATCGAACGAGGAGTCCTCATCATGTCGAAACGAATCCGATCGCGGGTCGCCCAGGCCTCGACCGCGCTGCTCATCGCCTTGTCGGCGGGAACCGCATCGGCCGGCCTGATTCCGCTGGGCGAAGTGAACCTGACCGGCACCGGGCTGGGCGCCGTCAGCACCGTGCTGACCCTTCAGGGCCATGGCGACGCCAGCGTCGAGACGGGCTCGGTCGGGGTGGACGCGCTGACGAACACGCAGTTCGTGACGGGCGACGCCAAGACCGGCCAGTCGCAGACGCAGCTGCGCACGTTGGGCGAGCTGGGCGTGCAGTCGGCGAGCGACTTGCGCGTCGTGTTCAACGCCGTCGAGCCCGGCAACGCGCTCGACATCACGCTGACCGACCTGGTGCTCACCATCTACGACGCCGCGGGCCAGGTGCTCTTCCGCTCGGGGAGCTTTGCCGATGCCTTCATCGCCAAGACGCACCTGGGCATGGGGAAATCGGGCTTCCTGTTCGGGCTCGACGCCGCCGACATCGCCGCGGCGTCGCCCTTGTTCAGCGGCAACTTCGCCGACTACCGCATCGGCCTGTCGGCCGAGGCGACCGGCTTCTCGGGCGGGCCCGAGACCTTCTTCATCATGGCCGCGCCGGCCGTGACGCCGCCGGTGCCCGAGCCGACCAACGTCGCGCTCATCCTCGCGGGCCTGGCCACGCTGGCTTTCATCGGCCTGCGGCACCGGCCGCGACGCGACTGATCAGAACCGCGGCCGCGGCGCGACGATGCCCGAGCGCTCGGCGAAGCCCGCCAGCGCCGGCATGATCTCGGGGTGCAGCGCCACGCCGCTCGTGCGCTGCTGCTCGCGCAGCGCGAGCGCGCGCTGGCCCGGCAGGCGCACGGCGGGGTTGCCGGGCTTGACCGGCGCACCGCGACACGACTCGGCCAGCCAGCCGATCGATGCCTCGAACCGATCGCGTCCGCCGAAAGCCTGCGGGTCCAGCACCTGCAGGAACACCGATGCGCCCCAGCGCCTGGGCGCATCGCCGCGGCTCGCCCCGGCCAGGCCCGAGGTCAGCGCTTCGACCAGCAGGCCGAGGCCGAAGCCCTTGTGCCCGAGCTCCATGCCGCCCAGGGGCAGGATCGCGCCCGGCGGATCGGCGAGCATCACGCGCGGGTCGTCGCTCGCTTCGCCGCGGTTGTCGACCAGCCATGGGCCGGGCAGTCGCTCGCCGCGACCGTCGCGGTTCATGCGGCCGGTCATGCCGTTGGTGGTGGTCGAGGCGCTGATGTCGATCAGGATGGGCTCGCCGCCGGTCGGAAAGCCAGCCGCCAGCGGATTGGGCGTGTAGCGGCCCGCGATCGCGCCGTGCGGTGCGACCGAGCCGGTCGCCGGATCGGAGCAGCTGAGCAGCATCACCAGCCCGCGGTCGGTGGCCTGCTTCAGGTAGGCGGCCAGGCAGGCGATGTGGTGCGAGTGGCGGATGGCGACCGTGACCACCGCCTGCGACGCGACGCGCTCGAACGCGAGCGCCATCGCCTGTCGCACCAGCCACGGGCCCGGCAGGTAGCGGCCGTCCCAGGTGACGGCGCCGGGGTAGTCGTGCAGCACCTCGGGCTCGCCGTCGACGCTCATGCGGCCGTTGTCGATGTCGCGCAGATACGAAGCCAGCAGTTGCAGGCCATGCGTGGTGTGGCCCATCAGGTCCGCTTCGACCAGCACGTCGGCGACCACGCGGGCGCGCTCTTGCGCGAGTCCCGCACGGCCCAGCAGCGCCTCGGCAAAACCCTGTAGCGCCGCGGCGTCGAAGCGGTGCCAACTGCGCGGGTCGGTGTGCTCAGTCCCCATTTACGTCGCCCCGGATCAGATCGTAGTATTGTCATACAAACACAGGAGACCTTCATGACGATGAGCCGAATCGCGAGCCTCGTGGTCGCCGGCAGCCTGGCGGCCTTCGGCGCGCAGGCCCTGGCCCAGGAGAAGCTGACGGTGTGGTGGACCAAGGGCTTCTACAAGTCCGAAGACGACGCGTTGTTCGAGGCGATCAAGAAGTTCGAGCAGCGCAGCGGGGTGAAGATCGAGCTGTCGCAGTACCCGGTGCAGGACATGATCCCGAAGACGGTCGCCGCGCTCGACGCCGGCACCGTACCCGACGTCGCCTATGCCGACGTCTACGACTTCCAGGTCACCGGCAAGTGGGCCTTCGACGGCAAGCTCGAGGACCTGTCGGAGATCATCGTTCCGCAGAAGAACAAGTTCCTGCCCAACACCGTCGAGACCACCTACCTGTGGAACGACAAGGCGAAGAAGAAGGCCTATTACGCCTTTCCGCTCAAGCAGCAGACCATGCACATCGAGTACTGGGTCGACATGCTGCAGGCCGCGGGCTTCACCGAGAAGCAGATTCCCACGGGCTGGAAGGACTACTGGAAGTTCTGGTGCGACAAGGTGCAGCCCGCCTACCGCAAGAAGACCGGCTCGCGCGCCTACGGCATCGGCAACCCCATGGGCGTGGACTCGAGCGACTCGTTCTACTCCTTCCTCACCTTCATGGACCAGTACAACGTGAAGCTGGTCGACGACGACGGCAAGCTGCTGGTCGACGATCCCAAGGTCAAGCAGGGCCTGATCGGCGCGCTGAAGGACTACACCGACATCCACGCCAGCGGCTGCACGCCGCCCTCGTCGACGAGCTGGAA
The DNA here is from genome assembly GCA_036377015.1 of Piscinibacter sp. Lineage (GTDB taxonomy): Bacteria > Pseudomonadota > Gammaproteobacteria > Burkholderiales > Burkholderiaceae_C > Albitalea. The sequence continues at coordinate 6,541 of DASUZE010000094.1, forward strand.
GGACCCGGACAACAACGTCGCCTTCCACAACAAGACGACGGTGATGACGCACAACGCCACCATCTCCATCGCCGCCAAGTGGCTGGACGACGCCAACAACGCGACCCTCACCCCCGAGCAGCGCGCCCAGGCCCGCAAGAACTACGACGAGCTGATCCGCACGGCGGGCTTTCCGAACAAGCCCGACGGCTCCAAGCCGATCTACCGCGCCGCGGTGAAGACGGGCGTCATCTTCGAGGCCGCGAAGAACAAGCGGCGCGCCAAGGAGTTCGTCTCGTTCCTGACCGAGGAGGACAACCTCACGCCCTATGTCGAGGGCTCGCTGGGCCGCTGGTTCCCGGTCACCAAGCTCGCGACCACCCGGCCCTTCTGGCAGGCCGATCCGCACCGGCGCGCGGTGCATGCCCAGTTCACCGCCGGCACGACGACCTTCGAATTCACGAAGAACTACAAGTTCACCATCGTCAACAACGAGAACGTGTGGGCCAAGGCGATGAGCCGCGTCATCAACGACAAGGTGCCGGTGGAGCAGGCCGTGACCGAGATGCTGGCGCGGATCAAGGCGATCGCGGGCTGACGGACGGGCTGCCATGTCGGCGGTCGTGCTGGACCCCGCACCCGCGGTCTCGCCCAGCGGGCGGGCGAAGAAGCGGCTGGGCCCCTGGCAGGTCTGGGGCCTGATCTTCGTCGCGCCTTACGTCCTGGTCTTCCTCGTCTTCGTGCTCTACCCCGTGGCCTACGGGCTGTGGCTGGCGCGCCATCCGGCCAGCTACGTGCACCTGTTCGACGACCCCATCTTCCTGCGCAGCGTCGCCAACACGGCGGTGTTCCTGCTCGTCGGCATCAACCTGAAGATGGCGATCGCCCTCTTCCTCTCGGGCTTCTTCGTTCACCCGCAGCGCTGGATCCGCTGGCTGTCGCTGCTGTTCATCATCCCGTGGGCGGTGCCGTCGATCCCGACCATCCTCTCGTTTCGCTTCATGCTGAACCCCGAGTGGGGGCTGATCAACTCGCTGATCTTTCGCCTGACGGCCGAGGACGGTCCGAACTGGCTCAACGACCCGACCATCGGCCTGACGCTGGCCATCCTGGTGCACATCTGGAAGTCGCTGCCCTTCTGGACCTTGATCCTCGTCGCCGGCCGGCTCGCGATCCCCGGCGAGATGTACGAGGCCGCGGCCGTCGACGGCGCGTCGGCCTGGCAGAAGTTCCGCTTCATCACCTGGCCGTCGCTGCAGACGCTCTACCTCACGTCGACGCTGCTGTCGATGATCTGGACGCTGGGCGACTTCAACAGCGTCTACCTGCTGACCGGCGGCGGGCCGGCCGACCTCACGCACGTGCTCGCGACGCTGGGCCTGCGCTACCTGCGGCTGGACCAGGTCGACATGGCGATGGCCACCGTGGTGTGCGCGATGCCGCTGGTGATCCCGCTGGTCTACTTCATGATGAAGCGGCTGTCCAAATGACCAAGCCCACGCTGCGCCGCATCACCATCGAGGCCAAGCTGCTGCTGGTCGGCATCCCGGTGCTGCTGTGGACCATGCTGCCGATCTACCACCTGTTCCTGTTCTCGATCTCCGAGAAGGAATCGGCCTTCGCCGGCAAGCTGTGGCCCGACCACCCCACGCTCAACAACTTCGCCGTCGTGTTCGGCCAGAAGCACTACTACCTGCACCACTTCTGGCTGCAGCTGTTCAACTCGCTGGCGATCGCGATCACCGTGGGCGTGGTCACGCTGCTGATCGCGACGATGGCCGCCTTCGCGATCAGCCGCATGAAGGTCAAGGGCGGCCGGCTCATCATGAACCTGGCGTTGTTCACGTACTTCATCCCGGCCGCGTTCCTCGCGGTGCCGATGTACAAGACGATGAGCAACTACGGGCTGCTGAACAACCAGTGGGCGCTGATCCTGGCCATGATCACCATCGCCACGCCCTACGCGATCTGGGTCCTGAAGCAGGCGTCCGACAAGCTGCCGCCCGAGCTGGACGAGGCGGCGCGCATCGACGGCGCGTCGCCCCTGCAGCTGTTTCGCCTCGTGTACCTGCCCCTCATGACACCCTCGCTGGTGGCGGTGGGCACCTATGCGCTGCTGCTCGCGTGGAACGAATACCTCTACGCCTTCCTGCTGCTGTCCAACGACCGCAGCATCACGCTGGCGGTCGCGCTGGGCAACTTTCTCGCCGCCGACGATTCGCCCTGGGAGCTGCTGATGACCACCGGCCTGATCTACGCGCTGCCGCCGGCGGCGATCTACTACGCGTTCAAGCGCTACATGGTCTCGGGCCTGACGGCCGGCGCGGTCAAGAGCTGAGGCGGCCATGGCATCGGTTTCCTTCCAGAACGTCCAGAAGGCCTTCGGCTCGACCAAGGTCATCCACGGCATCGACTTCGAGATCGAGGGAGGCGAGTTCATGGTGCTGGTCGGGCCGTCGGGCTGCGGCAAGTCCACCTTGCTGCGCATGCTGGCCGGCCTGGAGGAGATCAGCGACGGCACCATCGCGATCGACGGCAAGGTCGTCAACGACATCGAGTCCAAGGACCGCGACATCGCGATGGTGTTCCAGAGCTATGCGCTCTATCCGCACATGACGGTGGCCGAGAACATGGGCTTCTCGCTGCGCCTGCGGCGCGCCGAGGCGTCGCTGGTCGCCGAGCGCGTGGCCCAGGCGGCGAAGATCCTCAATCTCGGGCCCTACCTGCAGCGCTACCCGCGCGAGCTGTCGGGCGGACAGCGCCAGCGCGTGGCCATGGGCCGCGCGATCGTGCGCGACCCCAAGGTCTTCCTGTTCGACGAGCCGCTGTCCAACCTCGACGCCAAGCTGCGGGTGGCGATGCGCTCCGAGATCAAGGCGCTGCACCAGCGCCTGGGCACCACCACCGTCTACGTCACCCACGACCAGGTCGAGGCGATGACCATGGCCGACCGCATCGTGGTGATGCAGGACGGCCGGGTCGAGCAGATCGGCTCGCCGCTGGCGCTGTACGACCGACCGGCCAACCTGTTCGTCGGCCAGTTCATCGGCTCGCCGGCGATGAACGTGGTGCACGGCACGCTGCGCCGCGACGGCGGCGCCGCGCACGTCGAGGCCGAGGGCGGCGTTCGCTGGCCCCTGAACGGCCAGGGCGGCGCCGACGGCCAGCCGGTGGTCTATGGCGTGCGCCCCGAGCACCTGGCGCTGGCGGGCGCCGACGCCCCGGTGCAGGCCGAGGTGATCGTCGTCGAGCCCACCGGCGCCGAGACCGAGCTGCTGGTCCAGGTGGGCGGCACGCCCATCACCGTGGTCCTGCACGGCCGCACCCAGGTCCAGCCGGGCGACCGGATCGGCCTGGACATCGAGACCGCCGCGGTGCACCTGTTCGACGCCCAGACCCAGCTGGCCCAGCACGCGGCGTGACGGAGTTGGCATGCGGCGGCGGCCGGTGCTCAAGGCCGGGGTGCGGCTGTCCGACATCGAGGGGACGCACAACGTTGATCCCTCATGCACCACACACCCCAATCCCTGCGCGAGCAACTGATGGCCGCCGATCCGATGCAGCGCGCGATGGCGCTGCATGCGCTGGAAGTCGAAGTCGAGCGCTGCGCCGCGTCCTCGCGCACCTCGCTGCGCCACGAGGCCGAACGATTCGCCGCCCGCGGCATCCCCTACTACGCCCTGCACGACCGGCATTTCCAGGAATGGGTGGGCAAGGCGGTGTCGTACTGGGAACGCCTGCACGCGTCGTAAATCGGCCGCCCCAAAAGGCAAGCGGTGCCAACCCGTGAGGATTGGCACCGCGACGTTGGATGACAGCGTCATTCTCGACAGCCCCCCGCTTCCCTGAGCATGTTGCGGGCCGGTGGACCGGGCCTCGCTGGAGACCGGCGCCGCATCGAAAGGGGGGAGTTTTCGGTGGCTGCGGCGCCTGGGAGTCATTCAACCAGCAAGCCGGCGCCAGGGGAACTGCAAGCTCTTACAGGTTGCCCTCAGTCGCCCTGCGATTCCAGGACGCGCGCCCGCATCCGCAGCCGGTCGAGCAGGTCCTCGCGCATGTCGGTCCACAGGCGCCGGCCGCTCCCCGGCAAGCGAAAAAGGCTCTTGCGACCGTAGAAGACCTGCGCCTTGGCGAGCAATTCCACCAGCTTGTCGGAGGTGAAGCGATCGAGCGAGCCCAGCTCCAGGGCGATCGCCCGCAGCTCGTCCATGGCCGGGGCGTCGGCGCTGGACGTGGTGTGGGCGTCGAGCACGGCCGCGATGCGGTCGGCGGCGCGGTGGATCCGCTCGGAGCTTTTCATCGACCGATTGTCGGGCGCGGCGGCGGAAATGGCTCAAGTCGCGCCGCCCGCGGCCGATATCCGGTCGAGACGCCATGAACAGCCTCACGTCCATCAGCCAATCCGGCCTTGCCGCCGCCGTGATGCGCCTCGACGCCGCGGGGAACAACATCGCCAACGCCCAGACACCGGGTTACCGGCGGCAGTTCGTGCTGCAAGAGGAACAGGCGGGCGGCGGCGTCGCGGTTTCCGCGGGTCGCGCCGATGCGGCGGGGGAAAATCTTGCCGAAGACCTCGTGCAGCAGATGGTGGCGAGCTATTCGTTCAAGGCCAACCTCGGCGTGATCCGCACGCACGAGGCCATGCTCGGGACCCTGCTCGACGCCACCGCCTAGGCGGTGGCAGCCTCGCGCACCCGCTCGGGCCGGCGCAGCGACGCCAGCAGCACCTCGGCGCCCGCCACCTCGTCGGCGGTCATTTCGCGCCAATCGCCCTCGCGCTCGCGCACCTGGGCCACGTCGACCTCGGGCGCGTAGTCGATCTCCTCGAGGGTGCCCGCACTGTCGGTGCCCGGCAGGTGCGGCGCCTCGACGAGGATGTGCGTGTCGTCGCCGTTGCGTGCGGCGCCGCGGCGGCCGTCCCAGTAGAGGCGGATCTGATACAGGGCGATGCTCATGATGATGTTCGACTGCTTGATTCCGACTCGGCAAGCGGCGTGCCCACGCCTTCCTGCCCCACCTTCACAAGCTAGGCGCTCATCGCGCCCTCGGCATCCCTCCACTTGCGGGGAAAGCCGCTTGGCGGTGGCTTCACCCTAGGGATGAACCCAGGAGGAACAACGAAGTTACCGCGCTACATCAACGCTGCACGCGCACCGCACGACGACAGCTTTTGGCGGAATACTCGAACGCTCCATCGACGACGAAAGGCATGGCCATGGCAGCAAGCAAGATCCTGATCGCACAAGGGGGCGGTCCGACCGCCGTGATCAACCAGTCGCTGGTGGGCGCGGTGCTCGCGGCGCGGCGATTTCGCGGCGTCGACTTCGTCTGCGGCGCGCGCCACGGCGTGCGCGGCATCGTCAACGAGGACCTGATCGACCTCACGCAGGAGACCAGCGAGAACCTCGAGCGCGTGGCCGTCACGCCGGCGTCGGCGCTGGGCTCCACGCGCGACAAGCCCGACGTCAAGTACTGCCAGGAGATCTTCAAGGTCCTCAAGGCGCACGAGATCGGCCAGTTCTTCTACATCGGCGGCAACGACTCGTCCGACACGGTGCGCATCGTGAGCGAGGAGGCGGCCCGGGCCGGCTATCCGCTGCGCTGCATGCACATCCCCAAGACCATCGACAACGACCTGGTGGGCAACGACCACACGCCGGGCTTTCCGTCGGCGGCGCGCTTCGTCATGCAGGCCTTCGCCGGCGCCAACCTCGACAACGCGGCGCTGCCGGGCGTGTACGTCGGCGTGGTGATGGGCCGCCACGCGGGCTTCCTCACGGCCGCGTCGGCGCTCGCGCGCACCCTGCCCGACGACGGACCGCACCTGGTCTACCTGCCCGAGCGCACCTTCTCGACCGAGGCGTTTCTCGCCGACGTGAAGGCGGTGCACGACCGCCTGGGCCGCTGCATCGTGGCCGTCTCCGAAGGCATCCACGACGCGTCGGGCACCGCCATCGCAAGCCAGCTCGCCAAGAGCGTCGAGCGCGACGCCCACGGCAACGTGCAGCTGTCGGGCACGGGCGCGCTGGCCGACCTGCTGTGCGACGAGATCAAGGACAAGCTCAAGATCAAGCGCGTGCGCGGCGACACCTTCGGCTACCTGCAGCGCTCCTTCCTCGGCTGCGTGTCCGACGTCGACCAGCGCGAGGCGCGCGAGGTCGGCGAGCGCGCCGTGCAGTTCGCGATGCTGGGCGATCGCGACGGCTCGGTCGCGATCAAGCGCACCGGGCAGTACGCGGTCGGCTACGAGCTGGTCGCGCTCGACAGCGTCGCCGGCAAGACGCGCGTGATGGAAGACGAGCTGATCGCCGCCAGCGGCACCGATGTCACCGATGCCTTCCGCCGCTACCTGCAGCCGCTGCTCGGCTCCGACCTGCCCGTCACCGCGCGGCTGCGCGCGCCGGCGGTGGCGAAGGTGCTGAACAGCGCGCGCTGAGGTCGCGTCCCGGGTTGCACCCGGGCTACGTCTGCATCCGTAGCCCGGGTGCAACCCGGGAGACGCCATTTGAGCAAGCCCGCACTAGGCGCTGGCTGGCGATTTGGCGCGCGCCGTGTCGACCGACCAGGTGCCGGGACCGGCCGCGGCGATGTACAGGAAGATGAAGCAGTACAGCACCGCCGCGTCACCCTGGTTGAGCATCGGGAACAAGGGACTGCCGCGCGACGCGTGGCCGATGAAGTAGGCCGCCGCCATCTCGCCCGACAGCACGAAGGCCGTCGCGCGGGTGAACAGGCCGATCAGGAGCAGCACGCCGCCCACCAGCTCGAGGATGCCGGAGATGCCGGTGAGCGAGAGCAGCTCGAGGTTGTCGAACATCGGCACGTGCGGCAGGTGCAGCAGCTTGGCGCTGCCGTGCAGCAGGAAGAGATAGGCGCTCACGATGCGCAGCACGGCCAGCAGCTGCGGCTGCCAGGGGGCGAGGAAGGCGTTCATCGTTCGGGTCTCGTGCGTGGAGGGGTGCCTACTATCGGCAGAGCTTGCTGCAGCGTCAACGTAGGCCGGGTGAAACCCGGGTTGCACCCGGGCTACGAATACAGCGAGGGCTCGCCCGGAGGCCGCGTCTTGAAGCGCTTGTGCACCCACAGGTACTGCGCCGGGTTGCGGCGGATCTCGGCTTCGATCCAGCGGTTCATCGCGGCGGTGTCGGCGAGCGCGTCGTCGGTGGGGAAGTCGGTCCAGGGCGCGAGGAAGCGCACGCGGTAGCCCTGGCCGCCGGGCAGCATCTCGCCGATGACCGGCTGCACGACCATGTCGAGCGCGCGGGCCATGCGCGAGGGTGCGAGCAGCGTGGCCGCGGGCACGCCGAAGAACGGCACGAAGGCGGCGTCGCGCTCGCCGAAGTCCATGTCGGGCAGGTTGAAGAAGGCCCAGCCCTTGCGGATGGCGCGGATCAGCGGCTTGGCCGAATCGCTGCGCGGGAAGACCTCGCCCTGGTTGAAGCGCAGGCGGCCGCGGCGGATCGCGGCATCCATCACCGCGTCGCTCTGCTCCTGGTAGATGGAGGCGACCTGCTGCTTCTGGAACAGCTGCGTCGACGCGCCGGCCACATCCAGCGCCATGAAGTGCGGCACCAGCCACATCACAGGGCGCTCGCTGCGCTCGGCCAGGGTGACGTCGCCCTCGACCTGGATGAGGCGCTTCAGGCGCGGCGTGGACCCGTAGAACAGCAGCCCGCGCTCGAGCAGGCTGCGGCCCAGCCACCCGAAGTGCTCGCGCACGAGTGCATGCCGCTCGGCCTCGGTCTTCTCGGGAAAGCACAGCTCGACGTTGCGCCGCGCGATCCGTCGTCGCGACCCCGCCACGGCGTGCAGCAGCCGCCCCAGCCCGCGGCCGAGCGCGGCAAGCAGCGGCATGGGCAGCCAATGGAGAAGCCAGAACAGGGCGAGCAGCGCGCGAGAGCCCAACGTCAATCCTTGTGGTCGTCGCCGGACGGTGTCGCGCGGCGCGGTGTCTTGTAGCGGTCGTAGCCCCACAGGTATTGCTGCGGGCGCTCGCGGATCAAGCGCTCCATGGCCCGGTTGATGGCCGCCGCGGATTCTGCCTGAGCGACGCCCGGCGGCGGCGCCTCGGCGAAGGGCGACAGGTGGATCACGTAGCCGCGGCCGCGCGGCAGCCGCTCGCACCAGGCCAGCAGCGCCGCCACGCCGTCCTCGCGGGCCAGGCGCGCGGCCAGCGTCATCGTGTAGGCCGGGCGGCCGAAGAACGGCGCCCACACACCCATTTCGTCGGGCGGGACCTGGTCGGGCAGCAGTCCGACCGCCTCGCCGCGGCGCAGGGCGCGCAGGAGCTGGCGCACCCCGGCCAGGGTGGCGGGCGCCGTGGCCAGGCCGGGCCGGTTGCGCGAGGTCGCCACCAGCTCGCGCAGCCAGGGCTTGCGCGCCGGGCGGTACATCACGGTGATCGGCCCGTGGCGTGCGGCGTAGGCCTCGGCGTAGAGCTGGGCCGACACCTCGAAGCAGCCCATGTGCGGCGTGAGGAACAGGATGCCCCGCCCCTGCGCATGGGCGGCGTGGATGAGCTCGACGCCGTCCCAGGTCACGCTGCCGGCCAGCGCACGCGTGGTCGGCCGCAGCCACAGGTAGGGCAGCTCGGTCAGCAGCCGACCCGCCTCGGCGATGGCCGGGCGCACCCGCGATCGCGGGATGCCCGCCTGGGCGGCGTTGAGGTCGAATCGATGCCGGTAGCTCGGCGAGAGGAGGTAGGTCAGCCAGCCCAGGCACGCACCCACGGCGTGAAGAAGCCACAAGGGCCAGCGTGACAGCCAGCGGAACAGGGTCAGCATGTTTCCTATAATCGCGGGATCGCCGAGTTATTGAACTACTTGCGGGGCGATGCAGGGGGCCGCAACAGGCGCCACCGCCGGACGACGAGTCCGCCAAATACTGCTAAAGCGTTCGCCGCTCCTCCCACATCACGGCCGGCAACGCACTGTGCAACCTGATGGGAGTTTACGAGTGACGAACGACTTTCTTTTCACCTCCGAATCCGTGTCCGAGGGCCATCCCGACAAGGTGGCCGACCAGATCTCCGACGCGATCCTGGATGCGATCTTCGCCCAGGACCCGCGCTCGCGCGTGGCCGCCGAGACCCTGTGCAACACCGGCCTGGTGGTGCTGGCCGGCGAAATCACGACCAACGCGCACGTCGACTACATCCAGGTCGCCCGCGACACCATCAAGCGCATCGGCTACGACAACACCGAATACGGCATCGACTACAAGGGCTGCGCCGTGCTCGTCGCCTACGACAAGCAGAGCAACGACATCGCCCAGGGCGTCGACCAGGCCTCGGACGACCACCTCAACACCGGCGCCGGCGACCAGGGCCTGATGTTCGGCTACGCCTGCGACGAGACGCCCGAGCTGATGCCCGCGCCGATCTACTACGCGCACCGCCTGGTCGAGCGCCAGGCGCAGCTGCGCAAGGACGGCCGCCTGCCCTTCCTGCGCCCCGACGCGAAGAGCCAGGTGACGATGCGCTACGTCAACGGCAAGCCGCACAGCATCGACACCGTCGTGCTGTCGAGCCAGCACGCGCCCGAGATGAGCGACGGCAAGAAGATGCTGCCGGCCTTCACCGAGGCGGTGATCGAGGAGATCATCAAGCCGGTGCTGCCGAAGGAGTGGCTGAAGGAAACCAAGTTCCTGATCAACCCGACCGGCCGCTTCGTGGTCGGCGGCCCGCAGGGCGACTGCGGCCTGACCGGCCGCAAGATCATCGTCGACACCTACGGCGGCGCCTGCCCGCACGGCGGCGGCGCGTTCTCGGGCAAGGACCCGACCAAGGTCGACCGCTCGGCGGCCTACGCGGCGCGCTACGTGGCCAAGAACATCGTCGCCGCCGGACTGGCGCGCCAGTGCCAGATCCAGGTCGCATACGCGATCGGCGTGGCCAAGCCGATGAACGTCACGGTCTACACCGAAGGCACCGGCGTCATCTCCGACGAGAAGCTGTCGGCGCTGGTGCAGGAGCACTTCGACCTGCGTCCGAAGGGCATCATCCAGATGCTGGACCTGCTGCGCCCGATCTACCGCAAGACCGCGGCATACGGCCACTTCGGGCGCGAGGAGCCGGAGTTCAGCTGGGAGCGCACCGACAAGGCGAAGGCGCTGCGCGCAGCGGCGGGCCTGTAAGCCGACACCATCGATGCAGCAAAGGGCGACGCGAGTCGCCCTTTTTCTTTTGGGCATCATCCACGCATGCCCGCTCCCACCCTCGCCGACCTTCGCCGCTACGCCGTCGCGCGCTCGCTGTTCACGCCCACCACCCTGCCCGCGGCCATCCGCAAGCTGGGCTTCATCCAGGCCGATCCGATCCGCGCACCGGCCCGGGCGCAAGACCTCACGCTGCGCCACCGGGTCAAGGACTACCGCGCCGGCGACCTCGAGCGGCGCTATCCGCGCCTGGCGGTCGAGGAGGACTACTTCGTCAACTACGGCTTCCTGTCGCGCGAGCTGCAGGCGCTGATGCATCCGCGGACCTCGGCCAAGCCCTGGACGCCGGCCACGAAGAAGCGCGCGCAGGCATTGCTCGACTTCATCCGCGAACGCGGCAGCGTGCATCCGCGCGAGGTCGACGAGCACTTCTCGCACGGACGCATCACCAACTACTGGGGCGGCTCGTCCAGCGCCACCACCCACCTGCTCGACGGCATGCACTACCGCGGCCTGCTGCGCGTGGTCCGGCGCGACAACGGCATCCGCATCTACGCGGCCCACGAGCACGCGCCGCGCGACGACAGTCCCGCCGAGCGGCAGGCGCAGATCGATTCGCTGGTCGATGTCGTCGTGGGCAAGTACGCGCCGCTTCCCGCGACCAGCCTGAGCCAGCTCGTCATGCGCTTGCGCTACGGCGCGCCGCAATGGCATGCCGACTTGAAGGTCGCGCTGAAGCGGGCGCGCGAGCGCCTGCCGCACCAGGGCCTGGACGGCGTCGACTGGTACTGGCCGCAAGGCGAGCGCCCCGCCTCGTCGCGCCATGCGCCGTCCGACGAGGTGCGCCTGCTCGCGCCCTTCGATCCGATCGTGTGGGACCGGCGGCGCTTCGAGCTGTTCTGGGACTGGGCCTACCGCTTCGAGGCCTACACGCCGGCGGCCCGGCGGCAGCGCGGCTATTACGCGCTGCCGCTGCTGTGGCGCGATGCGGTGATCGGCTGGGCCAACGTGTCGACGCCGGACGGCCGGGTCGTGGCGGACCTGGGCTACGTGGCCGGCAAGGCGCCCCGCGACGCGGTGTTCCGGCGCGAGCTCGAGGCGGAGCTCGATCGCCTGCGGGTGTTCCTGGGTTTGTAGCCCGGGTGGAACCCGGGTTGCACCCGGGCTACGAACGGGCGGCCAGCAACGCGTCGGCGACCTCGGCGAAGCCTTCGCCCCGCTCGCCCTGCGTGATCCACGCCGGCCACACCCGCAGCTGATCGGCGAAGCGCATCAGGTTGGCCACGCCCACGCTGAGCGGGAAGCGGGCGAACATGGGCTGGTCGTTGGTCGAGTCACCGACGTAGACCCAGCGCGCGAGCTCGGCGTCGACGTCACGCCCGAGCAGGCGCCGCACCATCCAGCGCGCGCCGCTGACCTTGTCGTGCGCGCCGAACCAGCCGTTGACGTGGATCGAGCTCACGGTGGCGTGCATGCCCTCGGCGTGCATGACGCGCACGACCTGCTCGATGCGCTCGGCCGACAGCTGCGCGAACTCGCCGTGGTCGATCGCGATGTCGGTCACGCGGCCGGCGCTGTCGCGCGCCAGCGTCGTGCCCGGCACCTCGCGCAGCACGCGCTGCGCCGCGGCCTCCAGGCGGCGCGCGTTGGCCTCGCGCGTGGGTGCGTCCTGGGCGTACTCGACGCACACGCGCCCACCCTCGCGGAACAGCGCCACCGCGCCGTTCTCGGCCACGATGGCATCGATGGGCCAGTCGCGTGCGAACGGCTCGCTCCAGCCCATCGGCCGCCCGGTGATCGCGATCACGCGCAGGCCGGCCTCGCGCAGCCGCACCAGCGCCCGCAACGCCGCGGGCGTGATCGCACCGTCGCTGGTCAGCGTGTCGTCGATGTCGGTGAGCACGCCCAGTGCGACGCTCAGGTCGTCGGGCGGACAGTCGGCGAATGGACGGGCGCGATCGTGCATGGGCCCAGTCTGGCACAGCGCGGATCACATGACGGCGTCGCGCTGCGCCCGATGGGCGTCGTCGCCGGCCACGCGACGCACCAGCGCACGAAACCACGCCGCCGACGGGTTGTTCTCGTCGCGCCGGTGCCAGCACATGTGGATGTCGTAGCCGTCGACGGCCAGCGGCAGCGCGCTGCAGACCAGGCCGTGGTTGAGCGCCAGCTCGATCGCGATGTCGCTGGCCAGCGTCGCGATCAGCGGCGAGCGCGTCAGCCACGACGGGATCACGGAGAAGCGCGAGGTCGATGCGACGACCCGGCGTGCCTGCCCGAGCTGGCGCAGCGGCTCGTCGACCACGCCTTCCAGGTCGCCGCGCTGCGACACCAGCACGTGGTCGTGGCCGAGGTAGTCGTCCAGCGTGATCGGCGCCGCGCAATGCACCTGCCGCGGGTCGTAGACGCAGGCGAAGCTGTGGTGGCACAGCGTCTCGCTCACGTGCCGCGCCGGCATGTCGCGCAGGTAACCCACCGCGAGCTCGATCTCGGCGGCATCGAGCATGTCGGCCGCGCTCATGTAATCGAGGGGACGCACGACGAGCCGGGCGCGCGGGGCCTGGGCGCGCAGCTCGGCCAGCACCGCGGCCACCGTGCCGGCCTCGCAGGCCTCGGAGGCGCCGAGCCGGAACACCCGGTCGAGCTGCAGCGGCTCGGACGCGCCCCCGCGGTACACCAGGCCGCGCGCCGCCTCGAGGATGGCGAGCACCTGGGGCGCCAGCGCCTCGGCGCGCGCCGTCGGGGCCATGCGCGCGCCCGCGCGCACGAACAGCTCGTCGCCGAACAGCTCGCGCAGCCGGCGCAGGCTCATGCTCACCGCCGAGGGGCCGAGGTACAGGCGCTGCGCCGCGCGCGCGACGCTGCGCTCCTGCTCGATGGCATGGAAGACGACCAGCAGGTTCAGGTCGATCTTGCGGAAGTCGAGCTCTTTGATGGCCATGTGCGCATGCTGCACCAAACGCATCGTCAATGCGATTGAGGCCCCCGCTCAATCGGATCAACTTGGTGGTGAGCGCGCCGCTTCCCACAATCGCCGTCCATGAATGCACCGCCTCCCTTGAACGCCGCGCGCCGCCGGCTCATGCAGCGCGGCGCGGCACTGGCCGGCGTGACCCTGGTCGGCATGGGCCTCGCACCGGCGCTCGGCGCGCGCCTGGGCGGCGCCGCCTCGCCGCAGCCCGCCGCCGGCGAGACCGCCCTCGGCGCCTGGATCCGCATCACCCCCGCGGGCGAGACGGTGCTGGTGGTGTCGCAGGCCGAGATCGGCCAGGGCATCAGCACCACCTTGCCCGCCATCCTGGCCGACGAGCTCGGGGCCGACTGGAACCGGGTCCGCCTGGTGACCGCACCGGTAGCTCCCGCCTACCGCCATCCCAAGTACGACTGGATGTTCACGGGCAACAGCGAGAGCGTGCAGTCGTTCTATCCGCACCTGCGCAAGATGGGCGCGGCGGCGCGCGAGATGCTGACCACCGCCGCGGCCCGGCGCTGGGGCGTCGCCACCGAGACCTGTCGCGCCACCGGCGGCTTCGTGATCCACGGCCCCAGCGGTCGGCGCCTCGGCTTCGGCGCGCTGGCGCCCGACGCGGCCGCGCTGCCCGTGCCGAAGGAGCCTCGCCTGCGCCCCGACCGCGAGCTGAAGCTCGTGGGGCGCTCGCTGCCGCGGGTCGACGCGCCCGACAAGGTCACCGGCCGCGCGGTGTTCGGCATCGACTTCCAGCGCCCCGGCATGCTGGTCGCGGCGGTGCGCACGGTGCCGGCCATCGGCGCGAAGCTGGTGTCCTTCGACGCCGAGGCCGCACGGGCCATGCCCGGCGTGCGCGCGGTGCTGCCGTTGCCGGACGGCGTGGCCGTGGTCGCGCAGAAGTACTGGCAGGCCGCGCAGGCGCTGCGCCGCATCACGCTCCACAGCGAGCCCACCGAGGCGTCGCGCGGCGCGGATTCCGCCGTGATCGAGGCCGGGCTCGACGCCGCGCTCGCCACCGGCCCCTGGGCCCGGGTGGTCGACGAAGGGCGCGTGGACGACGCCTCCGGCGAGGGCGCGCAGGTCGTCGCCGTCTACGCCAATCCCTTCGCCGCCCACGCGACCATGGAGCCGATGAACTGCGTCGCCGACGTGCGCGCCGACCGCTGCGAGATCTGGGCGCCGACCCAGGGCCAGGACCTGGCGCGGCTTGCGCTGCAGGCCGCGCTCGGCCTGCCGATCGAGCGCATCTTCGTCAACCGCACGCCGGCCATCGGCGGCGGCTTCGGGCGCCGGCTGGTGCCCGACTTCGTGGTCCAGGCGGCGCTCGTCTCGAAGGCCGCGGGCGCGCCGGTCAAGGTCATCTGGGACCGCGAGGAGGACATGCGCCGCGACCTGTTCCGCCCCGCCACCCGCGTGCAACTGGCCGCACGCGTGGACGGCGAAGGCCTGCCGCGCGAGCTGCAGGCCAAGGTGGTGTCGCCCACCATCCTGCTGCCGGTCTTCCCGCCGATCCAGAAGACGCTGGACGAGCAGCGCTTCGACCCCAGCGCGATGGAAGGCCTGATGCACGTGCCCTACCGCCTGGCCGCTCGCAGCGTCGACTTCCACCTGCCGCGCATCCCTGTCCCGACCTCGGTGATGCGCACCACCGGCTACGGCCCCAACGTGTTCGCGCTCGAGAGCTTCATCGACGAGCTGGCGCTGCGCGCGCGCCAGGATCCGCTCGCCTTCCGGCGCCGCCTGCTCGCGCACGACCCGCACGCGACGCGCCTGCTCGACCGCCTGGCCGCGCTGTCGCGCTGGGACCGGCCGCTGCCCGCGGGCCAGGGACGTGGCGTCGCCTTCGCCGAGGCCTTCGGCACGCTGATCGGCATGGTGGTGCAGCTGCAGCTGAAGGACCGCGGCGTGCGCCTGCAGCGGGTGAGCGCGGTGGTCGACTGCGGTCCGGTGCTCGATCCCGGCATCGCGCGCGCCGGCATCGAGGGCGGCATCGTGTTCGGCATGGCGTACTGCAAGACCGAGGTCACCTTCGACCAGGGACGGCTGCGCGAGGACAACCTGGCGCGCTACGCCCTGCCCACGCTGGCCGAGACGCCGGAGATGGCGATCGAGTTCATGGACCACAGCGACCGGCCGCTCGGCGGCGTCGGCGAGGTGAGTCCCGTCACCTTGCCGCCGGCGCTCGCCAACGCACTGGTGGCCGCCGGCGGAGCGCGGCTGCGGTCGCTGCCGCTGGGCCGCCACGATCTGCATTTCGCATGAGGAGAACTGCATGATCCGACTCGAGGTCAACGGCAAGCCGCAGGCGGTCGACGTGCAGCCCGAGGTGCCGCTGCTGTGGGTGCTGCGCGAGGAGCTCGGGCTCACCGGCACCAAGTTCGGCTGCGGCATCGCGGCCTGCGGCGCGTGCACGGTGCACCTGGACGGCGACGCGGTGCGCAGCTGCGTCCATCCGGTCGCGGCCGCGGCGGGGCGCAAGGTGACGACCATCGAAGGCCTGTCGCGGCACGGCGAGCACAAGCTGCAGGCGGCGTGGATCGCCCAACAGGTGCCGCAGTGCGGCTACTGCCAGTCGGGCATGCTGATGAGCGCGGCGGCGCTGCTCGCGGCCCACCCGCGGCCCACCGACCGGCAGATCGACGAGGCGATGACCAACATCTGCCGCTGCGGCACGTATCCGCGCATCAAGGCGGCCATCCGCCAGGCGGCCGGGATGGACCATGGCTGAGGTCCTGCGCGCGACGGCGTTGTGCGCCGCCCTGGCGCTCGGCGGCATGTCGCACGCCGGCGACACGCCGTTCACGCCCATCCACCGCGTGCTCACGCACCCGCGCTGCCTGAACTGCCACACCGCCACCGCCTTCCCGCGCCAGGGCGACGAACGGCGCCGCCACGACTTCGGCGTGGTGCGGGGCCCGTCCGACCACGGTGCCGCCGCGATGCGCTGCAGCACCTGCCACACCGATCGCAACACGGCCGTCGTGCCGGGCGCGCCGCACTGGGGACTGGCGCCCCTGGCGATGAGCTGGGAGGACAAGACGGAAGGCGAGTTGTGCCGCCAGCTCAAGGACCCGGCGCGCAACGGGCGGCGCAGCACTGCGATGCTGATCGAGCACATGGCCCACGACCCGTTGGTCGCGTGGGGCTGGGCGCCGGGCGGCGAGCGCGCGCCGGTGGCCACGCCGAAGGCCGAATTCGTGCGCCAGCTGCAGGCCTGGAGCGACGCCGGCGCGCCCTGCCCGGACTGACCCGAAGCAAATCTGCCAAACGTGGGGGAATGCACCCCCCGCGCTGCCACCCGCCGCGGGCGATCGACTAGAATCACGCCCATTCCGAGGAGCGTTGCAACCCCGTCCCAGGGCCAGGCTCGGAACCTCAATGCAACCGCGCTCACCCGCACGATGTGTCCTCGTGGGTGAGCTCAAGAATCTCCTTCCATCGAGCGCCGTGCGGGTTCCTGTATCCATTGGAGCCTGACATGAACGCTGCCGTCCTCAAGCCTTCCACCGACCACGCCATTGCCGACCCGTCGCTCGCCGCCTGGGGCCGCAAGGAAATCCGCATCGCCGAGACCGAGATGCCTGGCCTGATGGCCATCCGCGACGAGTTCGCGAAGAGCCAGCCGCTCAAGGGCGCGCGCATCACCGGCTCGCTGCACATGACCATCCAGACCGCGGGGCTCATCGAGACGCTGCAGGCGCTGGGGGCCAAGGTGCGCTGGGCCTCGTGCAACATCTTCTCGACGCAAGACCATGCCGCCGCCGCCATCGCCGCCGGCGGCACGCCGGTGTTCGCGATCAAGGGCGAGTCGCTGGCCGACTACTGGGACTACACCCACCGCATCTTCGACTTCGGCCCCAAGGGCAGCGACGGCGAAGGCCCGAACATGATCCTCGACGACGGCGGCGACGCGACGCTGCTGATGCACCTGGGCCAGAAGGCCGAGAAGGATGCCTCGCTGATCAGCGACCCCAAGAGCGAGGAAGAGCGCTGCCTGTTCGCCTCGATCAAGGCCAAGCTCGCCGAAGACCCGACCTGGTACACCCGCAAGGCCGCCAAGATCATCGGCGTGACCGAGGAGACCACCACCGGCGTGCATCGCCTGAACGAGATGAGCGCCAAGGGCACGCTGCTGTTCCGCGCCATCAACGTCAACGACTCGGTCACCAAGAGCAAGTTCGACAACCTGTACGGCTGCCGCGAGTCGCTGGTCGACGGGATCAAGCGTGCCACCGACGTGATGATCGCCGGCAAGGTCGCCGTGGTGGCGGGCTACGGCGACGTGGGCAAGGGCTCGGCGCAGGCGCTGCGCGCCTTGAGCGCGCAGGTGTGGGTGACCGAGATCGACCCGATCAACGCGCTGCAGGCCGCGATGGAAGGCTACCGCGTGGTGACCATGGAGTACGCCGCCGACAAGGCCGACATCTTCGTGACGACCACCGGCAACAAGGACGTCATCACCCACGACCACATGGCCCGCATGAAGGACCAGGCCATCGTCTGCAACATCGGCCACTTCGACAACGAGATCGACGTCGCGTCGCTCGAGAAGTACCAGTGGGAAGAGATCAAGCCGCAGGTCGACCACGTGATCTTCCCCGACGGCAAGCGCATCATCCTGCTGGCCAAGGGCCGCCTGGTGAACCTGGGCTGCGGCACCGGCCATCCGAGCTACGTGATGTCGTCGAGCTTCGCCAACCAGACGATCGCCCAGATCGAGCTGTTCACCAAGCCCGACGCCTACCAGGCGGGCAAGGTGTACGTGCTGCCCAAGCACCTCGACGAGAAGGTGGCGCGCCTGCAGCTGTCCAAGCTGGGCGCGCAGCTCACCGTGCTCACCGACGCGCAAGCGGCCTACATCGGCGTGAGCAAGAACGGCCCCTACAAGCCGGACTCGTACCGCTACTGAGCCCCATGCGCGCGGACCAGCGGCTCGTCGACTCGGGACTGGCGCCGACACGCTCGGCCGCCCAGCGCCTGATCGCGAGCGGCGCCGTGCGCTGGTTGGGTCCGGCAGGCTGGGCCGTGCCGCGCAAGGCGGGCGAGGACCTGCCCGAAGGCTGCGCGATCGAGGTCACCGACGACGCCGAACTGCGCTTCGTCTCGCGCGGCGGGCTGAAGCTCGACGGCGCGCTGGCGCATTGCGGCATCGACGTGCGCGGGCTGACCTGCCTCGACGTCGGCCAGAGCACCGGCGGTTTCACCGACGCGCTGCTGCAGCGCAGGGCCGAGCGGGTGGTGGGCGTCGACGTCGGCCATGGTCAGCTGCATGCGCGGCTGCGCGACGACCCTCGGGTCGTCGCCATCGAGGGCGTGAACGCGCGCCGCCTCGATGCCGCCACATTGGGCGCGGCCTGGCCCGCGGGCGGCTTCGCGCTGGTGGTGGGCGACCTGTCCTTCATCTCGTTGAGCCTGGTGCTGCCGGCCCTGGCGCCGCTGGTCGCGGCCGATGGCGCGCTGCTGATGCTGGTCAAGCCGCAGTTCGAGCTGCAGCCCGCGCAGATCGGCAAGGGCGGCCTGGTGAAGGAGCCGGCCTTGCATGCGCAGGTCGAAGCACGCATCCGCCGGGCCTGCGGCGATGCCGGCCTGGCGGTGCTCGACTGGTTCGACAGTCCCATCGCCGGCGGCGACGGCAACCGCGAATACTTCGTCCGGGCCACGCCCGGCGCACACATCGAGAGGGAGGCGTGATGAACGCCAGCAGGAAGACCGTTCCGGTCAGCTTCGAGTTCTTTCCCCCCAACACGCCGGTCGGCGACGACAAGCTCAAGACCGTGGTGCAGGAACTGGGCGCGATGAAGCCCGAGTTCTTCAGCGTGACCTACGGCGCCGGGGGATCGACCCGCGAGAAGACGCTGAACACGGTGAGCGCCATCGCGCGTGCCGGCTTCGAGGCCGCGCCGCACCTGTCTTGCGTCGGCTCCACGCGCGACAGCCTGACCGAGATCCTGGCCACCTACCGCGCGCAGAACATTCGCCGCCTGGTTGCCCTGCGCGGCGACCTGCCCAGCGGCACCGCCACCACCGGCGAGTTCCGCTACGCCACCGACCTGGTGCGCTTCGTGCGCGAGACGCAAGGGCGCGACTGGGTGATCGAGGTCGCCGCCTATCCCGAGTACCACCCGCAGGAGCGCTATGCGCGGCGCGACCTGCAGCACTACGTCGACAAGGTGAAGGCGGGCGCCGATTCGGCGATCACGCAGTTCTTCTTCAACCCCGACGCCTACTTCCACTTCGTCGAGGAGACCCGCAAGCTGGGCGCCGAGGTGCCGGTGGTGCCGGGCATCATGCCCTTCCACAACTACGCCAAGATCGCGCAGTTCGCGGCGCGCGACGGCATCGACATCCCACGCTGGGTGGCGCTGAAGATGGAAGGCTTCATGGACGACGCGGCCTCGATCCGCGCGTTCGGGCTGGATGTCGTGACGGGGCTGTGTGAGAAACTCATCGCGGGCGGGGCGCCCGGCATCCACTTCTACACGATGAACCAGTCGGCGGTGACGATCGAGCTGTGCAAGCGGTTGGGGTTGGCGCCGAAGGATTGATTTGATCGATGACCCCGGGTTGCACCCGGGCTACGCAAGCCGGGGTCGTCATTCAATCATTCTTCGCCTGCCACGCGACGCCGTCGTCGGTGAGCATCGCGTCCACCGTCGCATCGCCCGGCCGCGCCCGCAGCAGCGGCACAAACCCGTTCGAATAGCACAGGCCCACCGTCGTCGGCGGCGGCTTCACGCTCGCCACCGTGCGGTCGTAGAACCCGCCGCCATACCCCATCCGCGCCCCCTCGGGCCCGTACCCCACGCACGGCAGCAGCAGCATCTGCGGCTGGAACACCTCGGTGCCCTTGGGCTTGGGGATGTCGTGCGCATCCAGCTCCATCGGGCAGCCCGGGTACCAGACGTGAAAGCGCAGCGACCCCGTGGCCCGATCGACCACCGGCAAGCCGATGCGCCGGCGCTCGTCGGCCTCGGACCAGCGATACAGCGCGGGCAGCGGGTCGAATTCGCCCTTGATGGGCCAGTAGGCGCCGATGGTCGACTCGCGCCGGCCCACCAGCCACACGCGCAGCACGCTTTGCAGCGCCACCGCGCGCTCCAGGCGGTCAGGCAAGGCCTGCCGAGCCGCGACCAGCCGTTGCCGCAGGCTGTCCCGATCCTCCAACTTGTCCATCGCTTGTGCCCGCCGGTTGATGCACCAGCGGTGATTGTGCAAGATGGGCGATGGCCTACGACGAACTCGCGAACCACTGCGTCGAACTCTTCGAGCCCCTGGGCTTCGCGCGCTCCCGGCGGATGTTCGGCGGCCACGGCATCTATGTCGACGACCTGTTCGTCGCCATCGTCGCCTTCGACCGCATCTACCTGAAGGCCGACGAGCAGACCCGAGCCACCTTCGTCACGGCCGGCTGCGAGCCCTTCGTCTACGACGGCGCCGGCAAGCAGGTCACGGTCGGCTACTGGACCGTGCCCGCCGAGGCCATGGATTCGCCGGCTCAGATGCAGCCCTGGGCGCGCCTGGCCATCGATGCCGCGTTGCGTGCCAGGGTCGCGAAGCCGCCCGCCGCACGGCGCAAGCCCGCGGCCATCGCCTCGGCGCCCGCTGCCACGCCGCGCAAGCCGAAGGCCGCCGCGCCGCGCGGCAAGTCGTCGACGCGCCGCTGAGCCGGACGCCAGTCGACCACCGTGCGCTCGCCCGCGTGCCAGGGCTCGATCACCACCTCGTCCGATGCGGCCAGCACGGCCCGCTGACCGGCTTCGAGCACGTGATCGTCCAGGTCGCCGCGGCGGGTCAGCCAGACGCGGCCGCTGCGAACGATCACCTCACCGCGCCGGCCATCGAGTCGCACCGCTTGACCTCCCTGCATCGCCAGGGAGCCGCCCAGATCTGCATAGAATTGCGATTTCATCATCAATCTCCGGTTTCGATGGCATCGAGAATCGCTGCATCGTCCCGGTAATCTTCGGTCTTGTCGGGGGATCAATCCAATGAATTCGGTCGCGCACTTTGATGCGGATTTGATATGAATGGACCGCGCCAGCGCCCCCTGTCCCTGGGCAGCCTGCGGGCCTTCGAGGCCGTGGCACGGCGGCTCAGCTTCAGCGAGGCCGCCGACGAGCTGCACGTGACGCAGTCGGCCGTCAGCCGCCAGATCAAGGGCCTGGAAGACGAGCTCGGCGCCCCGCTGTTCATGCGCGGCACCCGGCACGTCGAGCTCACCGGCAGCGGCACGGCCTTGCTGCGGGTGGTCGCCCCCTGGCTCGACCGGCTCGATGCCGGCGTGCGCCAGATCCGCCAGGCGCGCGGCCGCCGGGTGGTGCAGCTCAGCACCTTTCCGTCGTTTGCCTCGCTGTGGCTGCTGCCGCAAATGGAGGCCTTCCAGCGCGACAACCCCGACCTGGACATCCGGGTGTCGGCCAACGACCGCATGGTCGAGATGGACGAGCCCGACCTGGACCTGGTGCTGCGCTATTGCAGCCCCCAGACCGCGCCCCCCGGCGCGAAGTGGATGTTCGGCGAGGTGCTCACGCCGGTGATCGGCCCGCGCATGGCCGACCGCATCCGCAGCGGCGAGGCGCCGCGCCTGGACACGCCGGCCGACCTGGTCAACCACACCCTGGCCGAGGAAGACGACCACCGGCCCAGCTCCGAATACCTCAGCTGGCGCCACTGGCTGGACACGCAAGGGCAGTCGCGCCTGCAGCCGCGGCGCTGGCTGTACCTGAACTTCACCTACCAGCAGATCCAGGCGGCGATGGCGGGTCAGTGCGTCGCGCTGGCGCGGGTGGCGCTGGTGGCCGACCAGCTCGCGCGCGGCGAACTGGTCGAGCCGTTCGGGGCGGCCGGGCGCATCAGCAGCCCGTATGCCTACTGGATGATCCCGACGGCGACGAGCAAGGGGCGCGACGAGGTCACGCTGTTTTCCGACTGGATCGAGTCGCGGGCGGCAGTGACGCGCAAGGCGATCGGAGAGGTGGCGGAGGAGGGGTCGACCGAGGCGGACTAGAGGTTCCCGGGTTGCACCCGGGCTACGGGGTGATCGCGCCGTGTTCGGTGATCACCATGATCATTGGGTGGTCGTGCGCTTCGGGCATCAGCTGCTCGTCGGTGATCTCGGTCGCGGCCCAGGCGATGCCCACGGCGGTCACGTGCGGATGCGCCGCCAGCCAGCGGTCGTAGTAGCCGCCGCCGTAGCCGAGCCGATAGCCCGAGCGGGTGTAGCCCAGGCAAGGCACCAGCACCACGTCGGGCACGACGCGCAGACCCGCGCAGGCCGGGATGCCGCACTCGTCGCGCAGGGTCGGCGGGCTGCGGTCCCAGGCCCGGTAGTGCATCTCGCACAGTGACTTCCTTGCGTAAGGCAGCGCGAGGCCGATGGATTCGCACTCCCTGTCGGCAAGGCAGGCGGAGGCTGCGTTAAATTCGGATCGAAGCGGCCAATACAACCCCAGGCACTCGGGTTGCAAGGCCTCCAGCACCCCACTCACATGCGCAGCCAGCGCGTCTTGCGCGGCGACACCGGAATCGGCGGCGAAGGCGTCGCGGATCCGGTGCAGGCGTTCGCGCAATGCGCCTCGCGCGGGCGGTGAAGTGGCAAGCGTCACAGTCAGGAAGGCAGAGCGGTTGAAGACCTGCAGTTCAGTATATGGGCCATGCTCGGCCCGCCTCGCGGCCCGCTGGGCCGGCTTCGCGCTCGTGTGCGCGCTGCTGGCGCCGTGGCCCTTGCCGGTCGCGCAGGCCCAGACCAGCGTCGATCCCATCGCCGATGCCCGCGAGGCCTTGCGCCGCAAGGACCGCAGCCGGCTCGCCGCGGCGCGTGCGACGGCCGCCGCGTCGGCGCATCCGCTGGCGATGTGGGCCGACTACTGGGAGCTGAGCAACCGGCTGTCCGAGGTCGCCCAATCGGAGGTCGATGCGTTCTACCAGCGCTGGGCCGGCACCTATGTCGAAGACCGGCTGCGCAACGACTGGCTGCTCGAGCTGGGCCACCGGCGCGACTGGGCCGCCTTCGCGGCCGACTTCCCGCGCTTTCGCATGAACGACGACCGCGAGGTCACCTGCTATGCGCTGCTGACGCGGCATCTGCAAGGCGTCGAAGTGCGCGACCCCGCCCGCGCCGCCTGGTTCGCCCAGCGCGATTCCGACGAAGGCTGCGCGCTGCTCGCGACCACGCTGGTCGAGGCCAAGGCCTTCGACACCGCGGACGTGTGGCAGAAGACGCGCCTGTCCATCGAGGCCGGCCGGCTGCGCGCGGCGCGCCAGTCGGCGGCGCTGATCAGCCCCAGCACCTCCGGCCTGGTGCAGGACCTGAGCGACAGCCCGGCGCGCTTCCTGACCCGGCGCGCCGCCGCTGACGGCCGAGTGGGCGCGGAGCTGGCCACGCTGGCGTTGATGCGCATGGCGATCTCCGATCCGGAGGCCGCTGCGCTGGCGCTGAACGACCGCTGGGAGCGCCTGCTGCCCGCCGACCTGGCCGCCTGGGCCTGGGTCACCGTCGCCAAGCAATCGGCGATGAAGCTGCTACCGGAGGCGTCCGACCAGTACCAGCGCGCCGAGCGCCTGGCCGCCGGCCAGGAGCTGGGCTGGCCCGACGACACGCTCGCCTGGAAGGTGCGCGCCGCCTTGCGGGCCAACGGCGGACGCGGCCGCTGGCAGCAGGTGGTGCAAGGCGTCAACGCGATGGGCGCCGACGACCAGAAGGACCCGGCCTGGGTCTACTGGAAGGCACGCGGCCTGCAGGCGCTGGCCACCGACTCGCAAGACGGCGAGGCCTTGCGGGCGCAGGCACGCCGCATGTTGGGCTCGATCGCCGGGCATCTCAGCTTCTACGGGCAGCTCGCGGCCGAGGCGCTGGGCCAGCCCTTCGTCCTGCCCGCCGCGCCCGTGCCGCTGGCCGCGCCCGAGAAGGACGCCGCGGCCGCGCATCCGGGCCTGACGCGCGCGCTGCGGCTGGCTTCGCTGGGCCTGCGCGACGAGGCGCGTCGCGAGTGGAACTACTCGCTGCGGAGCATGGGCGACCGCCAGCTCCTCGCCGCATCCGCCCTCGCCTGCGAGGCCAGCGACTGGCAGCTGTGCATCAACACCAGCGAGCGCACCCGCGGCGAGCTCGACCTGGCCCAGCGCTATCCCACGCCCTACCGCGACGAGATCCTCGCCCGCGCGCGCGAGCTGGGTCTGGACGCGCCCTATGTGCTGGGCCTGATCCGCCAGGAGACGCGCTTCATGGCCAGCCTGCGCTCCAGCGCCGGCGCGAGCGGCCTGATGCAGGTCATGCCGGCCACCGCGCGCTGGACGGCGCGCAAGATCGGCCTGGACTATTCGCCCGAGCTGATCAACGACCCCGGCACCAACCTGCGCATCGGCACCGGCTATCTGAAGATGGTGCTCGACAGCTTCGAAGGCTCGCAGGCCCTGGCCGCGGCCGCGTACAACGCCGGCCCGAACCGCCCGCGCAAGTGGCGCGACGGTCCGGTGCTCGACACCGCCGTGTGGGCGGAGAACATCCCGTTCGCCGAGACGCGCGACTACGTGAAGAAGGTGCTGTCCAACGCCACCATCTACGCCGCGCTGCTCAACGGCGAGCCGCCCGTGCTGCGCTCGCGCCTGGGCCGCTGGGTCGGCCCGCGCGACGTCAACGCGCCGGAGCCCGACAAGGACCTGCCCTGAACCAGGAGCGCCGATGAACAACATCACCATCTTCGGCGGCAGCGGCTTCGTCGGCCTGAGCGTCTGCGAGCGGCTGGTCGAGCGCTTCGGCGGGGGCGACTCGCGCATCACCGTGCCGACCCGCCATCCCGGCCGCGCCGGCCACATCCTGCCGCTGCCCACGATGGAGATCGCGCGCTGGCGGCCCGACGACGATGCCGACATCGACCGCCTGGTGCGCGGCCGCGATGCGGTGATCAACCTCGTCGCCACCCTGCACGGCAGCGATGCGGAGCTCCAGCGGCTGCACGTCGAGCTGCCGCGCCGCATCGCCGGCGCCTGTGCGCGCCATGGCGTGCCGCGCGTCGTCCACGTGAGCGCGCTGGGCGCGGCGCCAGGCGCTCCGTCGAGGTACCTGCGCTCCAAGGCGGCCGGCGAGGCGGCGTTGCGCGAGGCCGTGCCCGATGCGGTGGTGCTGCGCCCGGCCGTGATCTTCGGCGAGCACGACCACCTGATGAACCGCTTCGCCCTGCTGCAGGCGTTCCTGCCGGTGATGCCGCTGGCGCGCGCCGGCGCGAAGTTCCAGCCGGTGTGGGTGGACGACGTGGCCGCCGCGATCGTGGACACGGTGCACGCGCCGGCCGGCGGCGGCGTGATCGAGTGCGTCGGACCGACGGTCTACACCCTGCGCCAGCTGGTCGAGCTGGCCGGTCACTGGTCGGGGCATGCACGGCCCGTGATCGCCCTGCCCGACGCGCTGGGACGGCTGCAGGCGCTGATGCTGGAGCTGCTGCCGGGGCCGCCGCTCATGTCGCGCGACAACCTCGACTCGATGAAGGTCGACAACGTCGCCAGCGGCGGCGAGCGCACGCTGCAGGACCTGGGCATCCACCCGCGCGCCCTCGAAAGCGTGATGCCGGAGCTGCTGGGCTGGCGCAGCGGGCCGGCCCGGCTCGACCCGTGGCGGGCGGTGGCGCGACGGCGCTGATGCGCGGCGCGCATGCCAGCCATGCGCATTGCTCAACCACCGCGGCTCGCCGCTGGCTAGCATGGACCGACCATCACCCAAGGGGAACACCATGCAGCTCTACATCGGCAACAAGAACTACTCGTCCTGGTCGATGCGGCCGTGGCTGCTCATGAAGCACACGGGCATCCCCTTCGAGGAGATCCGCCTGCGCTTCGACCGGGCGCCCGATTCGCACTTCAACCGCACCGTGGGCGCGGTGTCGCCGGCCGGCAAGGTGCCGGTGCTGGTCGACGAAGGCTTCGCGGTGTGGGACACCCTGGCCATCGCCGAGTACCTGGCGGAAAAGTACCCGGCCAAGACCTTGTGGCCCGCACAGCCGCTCGCCCGTGCCCGCGCGCGCAGCCTGTGCTGCGAGATGCACGCCGGCTTCGGTGCGCTGCGCAACCACTTCGGCATGAACATCGAGGCCTCGTTCCCGGAGATCGGCAAGCAGGTGCTGCGCGAGCAGCCCGAGGCGGCACGCGACCTGGCGCGCATCGTCGACATGTGGGAGCGCCAGTTCCGCGAGAACGGCGGACCCTTCCTGTTCGGCGCCTTCAGCATCGCCGACGCCTACTTCGCGCCGGTGTGCACGCGCATCCGCACCTACGCCCTGCCGGTGTCCACGCCGGTCGCGGCCTACGTCGAGCGCATGCATGCCTTGCCGGCGATGCAGGCCTGGATCCGCGACGCGCTGGCCGAGCACGACTTCATCGACTTCGACGAGCCCTATCGCACCAAGCCGTAGTCCGTACACTGCCGACGATGAAGTCCTACATCGTCGGCGGCGCGGTCCGCGATGCGTTGCTGGGAGCGCCGGTGAACGACCACGATTGGGTCGTTGTCGGCGCCACCCCGCAGGAGATGATCGATGCCGGCTACAAGCCGGTCGGCGCGGACTTCCCCGTGTTCCTGCATCCGCAAACCCGCGAGGAGTACGCGCTGGCCCGCACCGAGCGCAAGACCGCGCCGGGCTACCACGGCTTCACCTTCCACGCCGATCCGTCGGTCACACTGGAACAGGACCTGGCGCGGCGCGACCTCACCATCAACGCCATGGCACAGGAGGCCGACGGCACGCTGGTCGATCCCTTCGGCGGCCGCGACGACCTGCGTCGCAAGATCCTGCGCCATGTGTCGCCGGCCTTTGCCGAAGACCCGGTGCGCATCCTGCGGCTGGCGCGCTTTGCCGCGCGCTTCGGCGACTTCACGGTCGCACCCGAAACCCAGGCGCTGATGCGCGCCATGGTCGAGGCCGGCGAGGTCGATGCGCTGGTGCCCGAGCGCGTCTGGCAGGAGCTGTCGCGCGGCCTGATGGAAGCGCATCCCGCGCGGATGTTCGAGGTGCTGCGCGGCTGCGGTGCGCTCGCGCGGCTGCTGCCGGAGGTCGATCGCCTGTGGGGCGTGCCGCAGCCGCCGGCCCATCACCCGGAGGTCGACACCGGCGTGCACCTCATGATGGTGCTGCAGATGAGCGCGCGCCTGGCGGCGCCGCTCACGGTGCGCTTCGCCTGCCTGTGCCACGACCTGGGCAAGGGGACCACGCCGGCCGAGATGCTGCCCCGCCACATCCAGCATGAGCAGCGCAGCGTGGAGCTGCTGCGCGAGCTGTGTGCGCGGCTGCGGGTGCCGGTCGACTGCCGCGAGCTGGCGGAGGTGGTGGCGCGCGAGCACGGCAACGTGCACCGCAGCGAGGAGTTCGGGGCCAAGCCCTTGATGCGGCTGCTGGAGCGCTGCGACGCGCTGCGCCGGCCCGATCGCTTCGAGGAGATGCTGTTCGCCTGCGAGTGCGATGCGCGCGGTCGCCTCGGAATGGAGGAGCAGGCGTACCCGCAACGGGCGCGGCTGCGGCGGGCATTGGAGCTGGCGCGGTCGGTGGAT
Organism: Piscinibacter sp.; assembly: GCA_036377015.1. Lineage (GTDB taxonomy): Bacteria > Pseudomonadota > Gammaproteobacteria > Burkholderiales > Burkholderiaceae_C > Albitalea. The sequence goes on from DASUZE010000094.1 coordinate 34,179, forward strand.
TCGGCGGCCGTGGCGGCGCAAGCGGCCGAGCGTGGCCTGCAAGGGCCGGCGATCGGCGCGGAGATTCACACCGCCCGCGTCCAGGCCATCGCCGAAGGCTTGTAGCCCGGGTGCAACCCGGGTTGCACCCGGGCTACAACACCTTGGCCACGAGCATCGCGATGAAGCTGAGCACGATGCTGCTGGCCAGCGGCACGAAGATTTCGCGCCCGAACAGGCGAAAGCGGAAGTCCCCCGGCAGTCTGCCCAGACCCATCTTCTCCAGCCACGGCCGCAGCCCGCTGAAGATCACCAGCGCCAGGAACACGACGATCAGCCAGCGGATCACAGCGTGTGCGTCCGGTCGCCGGCCGTGAAGCCGATCGGCGCCTCGACGAAGGTTGGCGCGCAGCCCTTGGCGAAGCCGATCACCTTGAACAGCTCGCCCATCTCGTGCTCGTTGAGCAGCTTCTGCGCATCGGCGATGACGGCCGGCCCGGCGCCCGCCAGCATGTCCAGGAAGCCGCAGTTCATCAGGAAGCGCGCCTGCGTCGTGTAGCCCAGCACCTCGAGCCCGGCGTCCTGGCCGGCCAGCGCGATGCCGGTGAAGTCGACGTGCGCCGTGATGTCCTTGTCGCCGACGTCGATCAAGGGATCCGCATCGGCGAGATGGGCGCGGTGGCACATGAGCGTGCCGCCGCGGCGCTGCGGGTGGTAGTACTCGGCGGCGGGAAAGCCGTAGTCGACGAAGAAGGCCGCGCCGCGGGCCAGCCGCTCGGCGATGGTCGCGATGAAGGCAAGGGCCTGCGCATGCAGCTCGGTGACGGTGCCGGGCACGAACGGCCCGTCGTGCGGCGGGCGCAGCGCGGTGGGCCGGTCGCGCCAGGCGAAGCCTTCGCCCGAGGCGGTCACGCCGCGCTCGAGCCATTGCCGCCCGTCGAAGTGCAGCAGTTGCACCGGCATCGCGTCGAGCACCTCGTTGCCGATCACCACGCCTTGCATCGTCTCGGGCAGCGCGTCGAGCCACTGCACCCGCGAGGCATGGCGGCGCAGCGTCTCGTGCTGGCGCGCCCGCAAGGCACCCGAGACATCGACGATGTGATAGCGCCCCACGCGCTCGCCCAGCGTGTCGAGCAGCGACAGCGCCAGCGCGCCCGAGCCGGCGCCGAATTCCCACAGCGTGTCGGTGCCGCTGGCGTCCAGCGCCTGCGCCAGCTGGCGCGCCAGCGCGCGGCCGAACAGCGGCGACAGCTCCGGTGCGGTGACGAAATCGCTGCCCGAGCCCGGCAGGCGGCCGAACTGCCGGCTGTCGCGGGCGTAGTAGCCCAGGCCGGGCGCGTACAAGGCCATGGCCATGAAGCGGTCGAACGGCAGCCAGCCGCCGTCGCGGGCGATGGCGCGCCGGATCAGGGCCGGCAGCGCGGCCGATACACTGGCAGATTCCTCGGATGGCATCGCGGCATTGTAGAAATCATGGCTTCCCGTCCCGTCGTGCTGGTGACCGGCGCCGCCCGCCGGCTCGGTCGCGAGATCGCGCTGCAGCTGGCCGCCGGCGGGTTCGACCTGGCGGTGCACTACCGCCGCTCGCGCGACGAGGCCGAAGCCACGGCCGCCGAGCTGGTCGCCGCCGGGGCCCAGGCCGCGACCTTCGGCGCCGACCTGGCCGACGAAGCCTCCTGCCGGACGCTGCTGCCGTCGGTGGTCGCCCGCTTCGGCCGGCTCGACGCGGTGGTCAACAACGCATCGACCTTCGAGTACGACGCGCCCGCGAGCTTCGGCCATGCCGCGATGCAGACGCACTGGCGCGCCAATGTCGCACCGGCGGTGATCCTCGCGCAGGCGCTGCACGAGCACCTGCAAGGCCGCCCCGATCAGACAGGCTGCGTGGTCAACCTCATCGACCAGAAGCTGTGGAACCCCAATCCCGACTACTTCTCGTACACCCTTTCCAAGGCCGCGCTCCAGGCCGCGACGGTGATGCTGGCCCAGGCGCTCGCACCTCGGGTGCGGGTGTGCGGCGTGGCGCCCGGCGTGACGCTGGTGTCGGGGCCGATGACCGAAGGCGAGTTCGCGACCGCGCGCACGCTGACGCCGCTCCAGCGCTCGTCCACGCCGGAGGACATCGCCCGCGCCGTGCGCTTCCTGATCGAGTCGCCCGCGATCACCGGCACCACCTTGCTGGTCGACGGCGGCCAGCACCTGCAGCATCAAGCGCGCGACGTGCTGTTCATCGCCAACCCCAAGAAAGCGTGACATGGAAAGCCTGCTCAGCCACCCGAGCCTGATGGACTGCCGGCGCCTGTTCCTTAGCAACTACGAGGTGTGGATCAACATCGGCGTGCACGACTTCGAGAAGCGCGGCGAGCAGCGCGTGCTGATCAACGTCGACCTGTACATCCCGCTGGCGATGTCCACGCCCCACAACGACGAGCTCGACGAGGTCGTCGACTACGACTTCATGCGCCGCAGCATCGCGCTGCGCGTCAAGCAGGGCCACATCCACCTGCAGGAAACGCTGTGCGACGACATACTCGCACTCATGCTGGCCCATCCGCGGGTGCGAGCCGCCCGCGTCTCGACCCAGAAGCCCGACGTCTACCCCGATTGCGATGCGGTCGGCTGCGAGGTGTTCGGCATCGCCGAAGTGAAGCAAGTCAAGCCATGAGCCCCGCCCGGCCGCCCGAAGGGGCTCGCACCGCAGCGCGTTGCGCGGAGGTTACCCAATGAGCGCAGTCCTCCAACCCGACCCGCAAGCCGCGCGCAAGGCCGCGCACGAGACCAACAAGCTGTCCAAGCGCCTGCACCGCCAGGTCGGCCAGGCCATCGCCGACTTCAACATGATCGAGGACGGCGACCGGGTGATGGTCTGCGTGTCGGGCGGCAAGGACAGCTACGCCCTGCTCGACATCCTGATCGACCTGCAGCAGCGGGCGCCGATCCGCTTCGAGCTGGTGGCGGTCAACCTCGACCAGAAGCAGCCGGGATTTCCCGAGCACGTGCTGCCGGAATATCTGGCCGGCCGAAACGTACGCTTCCATATCGAGAGCCAGGACACCTACTCCATCGTCAAGCGCCTCATTCCCGAGGGCAAGACGATGTGCAGCCTGTGTTCCCGACTGCGGCGGGGCATTCTCTACCGTGTTGCCGGCGAGCTCGGCGCCACGAAGATCGCGCTCGGCCATCACCGAGACGACATGCTGCAGACACTCTTCATGAACATGTTCTTCGGCAGCCGCATGAAAGGCATGCCGCCCAAGCTGGTGAGCGATGACGGCAAGAACATCGTCATCCGGCCGCTGGCCTACGTCGCCGAGACCGACCTGGAGCGCTGGGCCGAGCACCGCCGCTTCCCCATCATCCCGTGCACGCTGTGCGGCAGCCAGGCCAACCTGCAGCGGGTGCAGATCAAGCAGATGCTGCGCGAGTGGGACCGCAGGTTCCCGGGCCGCATCGACAACCTCTTCACGGCCATGGGCAACATCGTGCCCAGCCACCTGATGGACAGGAACCTGTACCCATTCGCCTCGCTCCAAACGACGGGGGTGGTCAACCCGGCGGGCGATCGTGCGTTCGACGATGACGAGGACTGCGGTCCGCCCGAGACGGTCGCGATCAAGCTGCATCGCGACGACGATTGAAGGGCCGCTTCCGGTCGCGTTTCCCGAGAGGAGTTCTCCATGTGGAAAGCATTCACGGCCCTCGCGAGCGTCCTGGCGCTGACCGCCTGCGCCTCGATGAACCAGCTCAGCAACGACGTCTCCACCTACAGCCTGTGGCCCAGCGGGCGCCAGCCCACCACCTACGCCTTCGAGCGCCTGCCCTCGCAGCAGGCCCATGCCGACCAGCAGCAAGTCCTCGAAGACGCCGCCGCCCGGGCGCTGGAGCAGGCCGGCTTCAAGCCCGCCGCCGATGCGCAGTCGGCCGACGTGACCGTCAGCCTCGGCGCGCGCGTCACCGCCCAGGACCGCTCGCCGTATGACGACCCGTTCTGGTGGCGCGGCGGCCTGTACGCCCACCGCTTCTACGGCTGGCCGTACCGTCGCTACGGCTTCGGGCCGCGCTTCGCCTATCCCGGCTTCTACGACAGCATGACCTATGAGCGCGAGGTCGCCATGCTGATCCGCGACCGCAAGAGCGGCCAGCCGCTGTACGAGGTGCGCGTCACCAACGACGGCTATTCGTCGTCGATCAACTCGCTGCTCACCGCCATGTTCGAGGCCGGGCTGAAGGACTTCCCGAGCGCCGGCGGCAGCAACCCGCGGCGGGTGGTGACGCAGATCAGTTCGTAGACGGCGCCACCGGGCGGCCCGGGGCCGCGAGCGAACGCAAGTCGTCTTCCCAGCCCTTGAGCCGCGCCACCGCGCGCTGGCGCTGCTCAGGGCTCGTCAGGTTGTGCACCTGCGCGGCAAACGCGCAGTTGTATTGCGCCAGGCGCTGCTGATAGGCGCGATAGTCCTCGCGCGGCGAGCGGAAGCTGTGCTGGTAGACCCGCCGCACGGCGGCCTGCGCCTCCTGCGGCGGCAAGGCGCCGCCGGCGATGCGCCGCAGCACCTGCCGCACTTCCACCTGGCGCAGCTCGCGCTCGGCGGCCCAGCGCTGCGCATCGAAGGGCGAATCGGCGACCCATTGCGCCACCTTCTCGCGCTGGGCATCGTCCAGCCGCCCGTACAGCGTCTCGGCCCGCTCGACGACCCGCTTGACCTGCGCCTTGAGGCGCTCCTCGGTCGTGTCCTGCAGGTAGTCGTTGCGGTAGTCGGCGTTGTTCTTCGCCTGCTTGTGCTGCAGGTGGGCGAGCTGCTCGGGCGTGAGCGTGCGCGCCAGCTCGGCCACCGCGGGCACGGCCTGCTCGAAGGCCGTGTCCACGCGCGCCTGCACCTCGTCGGCGAGCCGGCACACCTGCGCCGGCGTGAGCGTATCGGCGAGCTGTCCGCGGGTGTGCTGGAGCAGGCCGGCGTAGTCGACGAGCTGCGTGCCGCGGTGCCAGCGGAACCACTGCCGCAGGGCCTCGCGCACCCGCGGCGACTGGTCGTCGTCGAGGTCGACGTAGCCGTCCAGCCACCAGTAGACCAGCTCGGGCGCCTGGCCGTAGCCCAGGCGCAGCGCGCTGCAGGCCGTGAGCAGGGCCAGCGCGCCGATAATCAGCGCTCTCGACAAGGATCTGTGCATGGCTCTGGACATCGTCATCATGGCCGCGGGCAAGGGCACCCGCATGAAATCGGCCCGGCCCAAGGTGCTGCACCGGCTCGCGGGGCGAAGCCTATTGCAGCATGTCCTGCAAACCGCTTCCACCCTGGGGGCAGACCGCATCATCGTCATCACCGGCCACGGCGCCGAGGAGGTCGAGGCGTCGGCCGGCACATCGGGCGCCGTGTTCGTGCGCCAGATGCCGCAGCTGGGCACCGGCCACGCGGTGCAGCAGGCCGCGCCCATGCTGCACGACCAGGGCACCACGCTGATCCTCAACGGCGACGTGCCGCTGGTCGCGCCGGCCACTGCCCGCCACCTGATCGACGACTGCGCCGGCGAGCGCCTGGCGCTGCTGACCATCGAGCTGCCCGACGCCACCGGCTACGGCCGCGTCATCCGCGACGCGGAGGGCGACGAGGTCCTGGGCATCGTCGAGCACAAGGACGCCACGCCGGAGCAGCGCGCGATCCGCGAGGTCTACACCGGGATGATGGCCGCGCCCAATGCGGCGCTGAAGCGCTGGCTGTCGCAGCTCACCAACGACAACGTCCAGGGCGAGTACTACCTCACCGACGTGGTCGCCATGGCCGAGGCCGAGGGCGTGCACGTGGTCGCCACCCGCGCCGCCAACGAGACCGAGGTGCTGGGCGTCAACAGCCCGGCCCAGCTGGCCGACCTGGAGCGGCGCTACCAGCGCGGCCTCGCAGACGCCCTGATGGAGCAGGGCGTGCGCATCGCCGACCCGGCGCGCTTCGACGTGCGCGGCGAGCTCGCCTGCGCTCCCGACGTCGACATCGACGTGAACTGCGTGTTCGAGGGTCGGGTCGAGATCGGCGAAGGCGCGCACATCGGGCCGCACTGCTACATCCGCAACGCGGTGATCGCGCCGCACGCCGTCATCCATCCGTTCACCCACATGGACGGCGAGGCGCTGGGCGTGAAGATCGGGCGCGGCGCGCTGGTCGGTCCGTTCGCGCGGCTGCGTCCGGGCGCCGACCTGGGCGAGGAGGTGCACATCGGCAACTTCGTCGAGGTGAAGAACTCCACCCTGGGCAAGGGCGCGAAGGCCAATCACCTGGCCTACCTGGGCGACGCCACGGTGGGCGAGCGGGTGAACTACGGCGCCGGCAGCATCACCGCCAACTACGACGGCGCGAACAAGCACCGCACCGTCATCGGCCCCGAAGTCCACGTGGGCAGCAACTGCGTCCTGGTGGCACCGCTGACGCTGGGCGAAGGCGCGACCATCGGCGCCGGCTCCACGATCAACAAGGATGCGCCGCCGGGGCAGCTGACGGTGGCGCGGGCCAGGCAGATGTCGATCACCGGCTGGAAGCGGCCGGTGAAACAAAAGAAGTAGCCCGGGCGGAACCCGGGTTCCACCCGGGCTACGGGCGCCGCGTGCGCACCCAGAGCTCGAACTGCGCCGCCGGCATCGGCTTGCCGATCAGGTCGCCCTGCAGCTCGTCGCAGCCGTTCAGCGCCAGGAAGGAGCGCTGGGCGGCGGTCTCCACGCCTTCGGCGATGGCGGTGATGCCCAGGCTGCGCGCCATCTGGATGATGGCCCGCGTGATGGCGGTGGAGCCGCGGTTGCCCGGCAGGTCCTTCACGAACGACGCGTCGATCTTCATCTTGTCGATCGGCAGCTCCTTGAGGTGGCCGAGCGACGAATAGCCGGTGCCGAAGTCGTCGACCGAGACCCGGATGCCCAGCTCGGACAGGCGCCGCAGCTTCTCGCCGACCTCGGGCAGGTCGTCCATCAGCATGCGCTCGGTGAGCTCGAGCTCGATGAGCCGCCCGTCGACGCCTTCCTCGCGCAGCACCTGCGCCACCACCTCGACGAACTCGCTGGACTGGAATTGCATGGTCGACAGGTTGACCGCCACCGGCGCCACGCCGAGCCCCAGGTCCTGCCAGCGCGCCGCACAGCGCGCCGCTTCGCGCAGCACCCACTGGCCGATCGGCAGCATCAGCCGCTGCTGCTCGGCCACCGGGATGAAGGCGCCGGGCTGCAGCAGTCCGCGGGTCGGGTGGTGCCAGCGGATCAGCGCCTCGGCGCCGACGATGGCGTCGTTGCGGGCGCTCACCTGCGGCTGGAAGTGGAGCTCGAACTCGCCGCGCTCCAGCGCCTGGGCGAGCTCGCCTTCCATCACCAGCGCCGCGTAGGCCGAGCTGGCCATCACCGGGTCGAAGAAGCGCGATTGCGCGCGCCCGCGCGCCTTGGCGAGGTACATCGCGGTGTCGGCGTTCTTGATCAGGTCTTCGGGGGTGGCACCGTCGTTCGGGAACAGCGCGATGCCGGCCGAGGCGCTGACCGAGATCGGCCGGCCTTCGGCGTGCAGCGGCGCGCCGATCGCCTGCAGCAGCTTGTGCGCCACCTCTTCGACGTCGCTGCGCTGGGGCACCTGCGGCAGCAGCACCATGAACTCGTCGCCGCCGAAGCGCGCCACCACGTCGGTCGCGCGCAGGCTGGCCGTGATGCGCGAGGCCACCGTGCGCAGCAAGGTGTCACCGACGAGGTGCCCGAGCGAATCGTTGACGCGCTTGAAGTGGTCGAGGTCGATGAACAGCAGCGCGAGCTGGCTGCCGCTCTCGCGCGCACCGATCATCAGGTGCTCGAGGTACTCCATGAAGGCGCTGCGGTTGGGCAGGCCGGTGAGCGTGTCGTGGTGGGCGAGATGGTGGATGCGGGCCTGCGCCGCATGCCGGTCGCGCAGGTCGCGCACGATGGTCATGCGCATGCGCTCGCCGTTGCGCACCATGGTGCGCACGATGAACTCGACGGGGATGCGCTGGCCCTGCTTGTCGATCACCACGCTCTCGTAGGCCGTCTCCTGCCCCGAGGCGATGACCGACGCGACCTTGGCCACATGGTCGGGCGCGACGAACTCCAGCGTGCGCCGCCCCAGGATGTCGTCCAGCGTGTAGCCCATGAGCTGCAGCAAGGGCGGGTTGGCGTCGGTGACGAAGCCGTCCTTGTGGAACACGATGCCCTCGGCGCTGGCCTGCATGAACTTGCCCAGCCGCTCCTCCGATTCGCGCGCGGCCAGCTCGGCCTGGCGGAACTTGGTGATGTCGGAGATCAGCACGAAGCAGCCGATGGTCCGCCCGCCCTCGCCCACGTGAGGCAGCAGGTTCACCTCGACGTGGCGCTGGCCCTCGGGTCCGTCGATCTGGCGCTCGTACGCGGCGGGAAGCACCTGCTCGACCACCCGGTCGATGTGCGGCTGGATCTGCTGATGCGCCGCCTCGCCGATCACTTCGGAGAGGCCGCGTCCGACGATGCTCGCGGTGGTCTGGCCGAAAGTCGCCGCATAGCGCTCGTTGGCGAAGCGACAGCTCATGGTGTCGGCGTCGTAGTAGGCGATCAGCGCCGGAACGTTGTCGGCCAGCAGGCGCAGCAGGTCGGGCGGGATGGCGGCGGCCTCGCAGTCGGCGGGCTCGCCCAGCGGCGGTTGCGGCACGGCGTTCATGTGCGCTCAGGCGGCCGCAGCGCCCGCACGTTCGGCCGTTTCGGCGGCCAGGCACAGGTCGTCCCAGGCGCGCGCCTTGTCCTCGAGGTTGCGCAGCAGGTAGGCCGGGTGGTAGGTGACGATCAGCGGCACCTCGTGGTAGCGGTGCACGCGCCCGCGCAGCCGGCCGATCGGCTCGTTGCTGCGCAGCAGGCTTTGCACCGCGAAGCGACCCATCGCGAGGATGATGCGCGGCTGGACCAGCTCGATCTGCCGCACCAGGAAAGGCTCGCACTGCGCCAGCTCGTCCGGCTCGGGGTTGCGGTTGCCCGGCGGGCGGCACTTCAGCGTGTTCGCGATGTAGACCTGCCGCGCCGGATCGGAGGCGGAGCCTTCGCCGCCGGGCGGCGGCGTCTCGTGCCGGCTCAGGCCGATGGCGCGCAGCATGCTGTCCAGCAGCTGACCCGACTTGCCGACGAAGGGCTCGCCCTGGATGTCCTCCTGCTCGCCCGGGGCCTCGCCGACGATCATCCAGTGGGCGCGCAGGTTGCCAATGCCGAAGACGGTCTGGCGGCGGCCCGAGCACAGCTTGCAGGCGGTGCATTGGACGACGGCCTCGCGCAAGGCGTTCCAGTCCATCGACTCGATGCCGGTGGGGCGATGGCGAACGACGACCTCGGCGGCGCGCGGCGCCACGGGTGCGGCCTTGGCGACCACGGGCGGCGGTGCGGGCGACGGTTCGGGATCGGGCCGCGTCCAGACCCGCAGGTCCATCTCCGCGAGCATGGCCACCTGGCGCTCGGACCAGCTCATCGCGGTTCTCCGCCGACGTCGAGGCTCATCACCGCCGCGTCCTCGCGCTGGCCTTGCAGGGCCGGGTAGTAGCCGCGGCGCACGCCGATGTGGCGAAAGCCGTAGCGCAGGTACAGCTGGCGCGCGCGGGCATTGCTCTCGCGAACCTCGAGCCAGAGCTGGTGGGTACGCAGGCTGTCGCACAAGGCCACCAGCTCGTCGAGCATGCGCCGCGCATGGCCACGACGCTGGTCGGCCGGGGCCACCGTGAGGTTGAGCAGGTGCATCTCGTCGACGCCCTTCATCGCGACGAAATAGCCGACCACGCGGCCATCGCCGTCGCGCAGCACCCGCGCGAGATAGCCGGCGGCCAGCGAATCGATGAAGTTGCCGCGGGTCCAGGGAAAGTCGTAGGTCGCCGACTCGATGAGCACGACCGCGTTGAGCTCGGCCACCGTCATGGGCACGAGGCGGGGCTCGTCACGCAGCAGCGCGCTCATCGGGCGGCCTCGGCCAGGAGCTGGTCCTTCGCGGCGCGCACGGCCTCGCGCTCGGCCGTGGTCTGCGCCACCTTGTCGCGCACGTACAGCGGCAGCGCCAGCGCCGCGTCGACCGCCGCGCCGGCGTCCCACAGCGACTGCGCGATCGGCAGCATGGCCTGGGCATGCGGTGCGGCCTCGGGCACGCGCCGCGCCGCGCCGCATTGCAGGCGATCGGCGAAGGCCAGGAGCGCCGTTCCGGCCACCGCCTGGGGCGCCTCGGCGGCCCAGCGCGCGTTGAGCGCTTGCGGCGTGGTCAGCAAGGGCGCCACCAGCGTGGTCCAGCGTCCGGCATCGAATGCATAGTGAGCGGCATAGACCTCGTCCATGCGGGCATCGTTGGCGACCCAGATGCGTTGCGCATGCGTTCCGTCGCGCGCGCTCTCGGCCACGACCAGCAGCGTGTCCACCGGCAACACCGGCTTGCCGGCGCCCAGCGCGAGGCCCTGCGCCACCGAGCACGCGGTGCGCAGGCCGGTGAAGGCGCCGGGGCCGCGTCCGAAGGCGATCGCGTCGAGCTGCGCCAGCGACACGTCGGCCTGGCGCAGCAGGGCGAAGATGGCCGGGATCAAGGTGGAAGAAGCCTGGGCGCCGCCGACGGCCTCGTGCGCATGGACGGCGCCGCCGGCCGCCAGCGCGATGCTCATGCGCTCCGTCGCGGTGTCGAAGGCGAGCAGCGTGGTCATCCCGCGGAGTTTAGGCCCGTCGGTCTGCCGTCGCGTGCGATCATCGACCCATGTTGTCGAGCGTGCGATATCTCACGGTTCTGTCGTTGGGCGTGGCGTTGCTGTGTCCCGCCGCGGCGCGGGTCCTGCCGAGCGAGGTCGAGACGGCGCTCGAGCGCGCCAAGGTGCCGCGCGAGGCGCTGTCGGTCGTCGTGCAGGAAGTGGGCAGTGCGTCGTCCCGCCTGTCGTGGCAGCCCGAGCGCAGCGTGAACCCGGCCTCGCTGATGAAGCTGGTCACCACCGATGCCGCGCTCGACATCCTCGGCCCCGCCTGGACCTGGACCACGCCGGTCTGGCTGCAAGGCACGGTGCACGACGGCGTGCTCGAGGGCAACCTCGTCGTCAAGGGCAGCGGCGATCCCAAGCTGGTCCTCGAGCGCGTGTGGCTGATGCTGCGTCGGGTGCAGCAACTCGGCGTGCGCGAGATCCGCGGCGACATCGTGCTCGATCGCAGCGCGTTCAGCCTGCCCGAGGTCGCACCGGGCGACTTCGACGGCGAGCCGCTGCGGCCGCAGAACGTGCAGCCCGATGCGCTGCTTCTCAACTACCGCTCGATCCTGGTCACCTTCACGCCCGACCCCGCGCGCAACGTGGCGGCGGTGGTGGTCGAGCCGCCGCTGGCCGGCGTGCGCACGGATGCCACCGTGCCGCTCGCAACGGGTCCGTGCGACGACTGGCGCACGGCGCTCAAGGCGGAGCTCACCGACCCTGCGCGGCTGCGCTTCGCCGGCAGCTACTCCGCAGCCTGCGGCGAGCGTCAATGGCCGGTCGCCTACGTCGATCCCAAGAGCTACAACGAGCGCCTGCTCGCGGGCCTGTGGCGCGAGATGGGCGGGACGCTGTCCGGCGTCGTGCGCGAAGGCGTCGCGCCGGCGGGACCGGCAAGCTTCACCCTCACCTCGCCGGCGCTGGCCGAGCTGGTGCGCGACATCAACAAGTTCAGCAACAACGTCATGGCCCAGCAGTTGTTCCTCACGCTGGGCCACGTGATGCGCGGCAGCGGCACCCGCGAAGGCGCTCGTCAAGTCGTGCAGGACTGGCTGGCCACCCGCTTCGGCGCGACCGCCCAGGGTACGGTGCTCGACAACGGCTCCGGCCTGTCGCGCGAGTCGCGCACCACCGCGGCCCTGCTGGCGCAGCTGCTGCAGTCGGCCTGGGCCGGTCCGGCGATGCCCGAGCTGGCCAGCTCGTTGCCGGTGATCGGCGTCGACGGCACCATGCAGCGCACCAAGACCCAGCTCGGCCGCGCTCATCTGAAAAGCGGCTCGCTGCGCGATGTCGCCGGCATCGCGGGCTATGTGCTGTCGGCGCGCGGCAAGCGCTACGTGCTGGTGGCGGTGATCAACCACCCCAACGCGAATGCCGCGCGACCCGCGCTGGAGGCGCTGGTCCAATGGACCGCGGGCGACCCCAGGGCGCAGCGCAAGGATCCGGACTGAGCGCCCGGCCTCAGAACCGGTACGACACGCCGGCCGAGTAGACGATCGGCCGGAAGTCGACCGTGGTCTGCAGCACGGTGGTGCCGGTGGCCACCACCTTGCTCTTGACCTTGAGCGCCGACACGCTCGCGAACAGGCCCCAGTCCTTGTTGAAGTTGTAGTCGGTGCCGACGTGCAGCGCCCAGCCGGTGGAGTCGCTCATCTTCACGTCCGGCGCGAGCTTGGACTTCGCGTCGGCGAACTTGGTGTAGTTAATGCCCACGCCGGCGAACGGCCGCCAGGTCGCGCCGGGCTCTCCGAAGTGGTAGTTGAAGAACAGCGTCGGCGCGACGTTCTTGGCCGACAGCACGTCGTCGCCGAGGAAGGCGACCGAGCCGCTGGCCTTGGCCTTGATGGTCGGCGGCACGCCGATCACCAGCTCGATCCCCATGTTCGGGTTGATGAGGCGCTCGTAGGTGAAGATCACCGTCGCCGCATCGCCGATCTCGGCGTCGGCGCCCGGCGGCACGCCGATGCCGGAGATGCCGTTGGTGCGCGCATGCGTCGTGTAGTCGGTGATCCCGACCTGCACGATGTTGCTCTGGGCCGATGCCGCGCCGGCGGCAAGCGTGGCGGCCACTGCGATGGCGAGCGATTGGAGTTGGAGTTTCATTCGTTCGTCTCCTCGTTGCGCCAGGGTCAGATCCAGCCGAAGGCCTGCAGCTTCGCGCGGAACGCGTCGCTGATCGCCTTGTGGCCGCCCGTGGTCGGATGCACGCTGTCGGCGAACTGCCAGGTGTTCACGTCGGCGCCGGTTCGGATGGTGTTGTAGGGCGCGCCGGTCGTGGCGTTGCAGAACAGCGAGGAGCCGTCGGTGACCTGTCCCTGGGTGACCGCCTGGATCTTCGCGGCGTCGCAGGCGGGGATGGTGTTGTTGGTGAAGCCGAACGTGGCGGGGTTGGCCGTCACCTGCTTGAACAGCGTGAAGGCGTCGATGATCTGCACCGGCTGGCCGGTCAGGCCGTCGTTGAGCCACAGGTTGAACAGGCTGCACAGGTCGGACAGGACCTTGGCGGCGCTGGCGCTTTGCGCGGCGACGCCGCGGCCGAACGGCGTCTCGGAGCTGTCGGGCAGGTTCACCACCGCGACGTACTTGCCGCCGTGCGCGAGGATCTGCGTGCGCACCAGGACGGCCAGTTCGATCGCCGCCTGCTTGATCGCCGCCTGGGCGTTGCTCTGCGCCTGGAACAGCGCCGCGTTGGCTTGGTCGGCGGTGATCTGGCCCTGCGCGGCCTGGGCCTGGATCTGCGCCGCGGCCGTCGCGAAGGCGCTGAACTGCATGAACACGTCGTTGTTGCCGGCCCAGACCAGGATCAGGTCGGAGTCCTTGAAGCTGCTGAAGCGCGCGAGGTGGTTGGCGATCTGCGTGACCACCGGCACCGTCAGCGCGGCGAGCGCACCGGTGGACGTGTGGTGACCGATGCCTTCGGGGTCGGTGACCCGCGAGCCACCCTGGCTGTAGCCGGTGCAGGTCGACGCCAGCGCCGGGTTGGCGGCCGCGGGACACGGCACCGACGAAGCGCCGAACCCCACCTGGGCCGGCGTGACCAGCAGGCCCATCGAGGTCGCCAGGTTCTCCACCCACACCTTGCCGGTGACGCTGTCGTTGGTCGTGAACTTGCCGCCGAAGTACGGCGCTGTGCCGTTGCCCGCCAACGAGGTGGCGGGGGCGTAGGTGCCGATGTCGCTGAGGCTGTCGCCGAAGGACACGACGGAGGTGAAGGTGCCCTTGGTGGTCGGGGCGCCCGCGGGCGAGCCGCTGCCCGGTACGTCGGGGTCGCCGCCGCCGCACGCTGCCAGCAGCAGCGTGGCCACGACGGCCGACAGGCCCCATGACTTCACATTCTTCATGCGCAACACTCCTCGTGAATTCCCAAAAAAATTGCGAACGGTCGTTCGCTTTTTCGGGCTCGACTATAGGTGCGCGGCTGGGGACGACGGAGCGGGGAAAACCAGCAGTTGCGCGCGCCGGCGCTGGAGCGGCGCGTCTAGAACGGATTGTTGCTGGCGCGCGTGAGTGCGAGCGAACCGAGGTTCGACTGTCCCGCCGGACTGAGGTGCCTCCTGTCCGCCCACAGCCAGGTCGAGGGCGACGCGGTGACGCCGTCTTTCACGCGCAGGGTTTGCGAGGTGCAGGTGCGCACGTTGTCGACGTGGGCGTCGTCGCACGCCGGATCGGTGGAGTTGAAGGTCGCGGTGTTGGCCAGCGAGTTCACCGACTCATCGTGCAGCACCAGGCCGATCATGCGACCGTCGTTGATGAGCCCGACGCGCAGGCGCGAGTTGAACCGCGCGGTGAGCTGGTGCAGGGACGCCACGCGTGCCGCATCGCCGCGGCCTGCGGGGGTGAGGCTCTGATCGGCCATGGTCGCGATCAGCACCTTGCCGCCGGCCTGCGCGATCCGGTTGACCACGCCGGCCAGCGCGGTGCCGGCCGCCTCGGCCTGCGATTCCGCCGCGCCCTGCGTGAGCGTGCCGGCCACGACCTGGTTGTACAGGGCCCAGATGTCGTTTTCGCCGGCCAGCACCGTCACCAGGTCCTTGCCGCCGAAGCTGTCGGACAGCAGGAAGTTGTCGACCTGCGCGCCCACATCGGCCGCGCTGGTGCATGCGGGTCCCGATGAACTGACGGCGCAGGCGTTCGCGGTGGCCTTGATGAGGCTGGGCGCGCTCGTCGCGTTGCCCGGGCATTGCGGGAAGGGCACGCCGTAGCCGCTGGCGACGACCTGGACCCAGATCGGGAACTGCGTGCAGTCGATGGTCGGGCTGGGCACGTCCGTCGTGGGTGCGGCCAGGGAGTTGATCGTGTACTTGGTGTGGTCGATCTCGATGACGCTGGTCTCGTCGCCGAAGGCGATCACCCGCGCGGCGTGGAAGCGCTCGACCTGCTCGCCGCCGCCGCACGACGCCAGCAGCGCCGCCGCGATCACCCCACCGACCACGCGCAGCGCGCCGGTCCAAGCTCCATCACCCGACCACATCATTCACTCTCCAGACCATGACCCAGGAGGATCGGCTCACGAGGCCGCCGCGCGGCGCAAGCGATCACGCACGCCTTCCCATTCGGGGGTGGCGGGCGGTTCCTCGACCCAGATGAGTTGCACGCCTTCCTGATCGAGGGCGCGCAACACGGAAAACAACTCGTGGGCCGCGTCGGCGGCCCGCTCGGGCATCACGCGGTGGAGCACGCCCGAGCCCGTGCCGGCTGGCAGGGGCCTCGAATATACCGCCAGCTTCAGGGGCGAACTGCCCAGCAGCTGCAAGGCGGTGTGCAGCTGGGCGGCGGGCATCAGGCGCAGCGGCGCGCGCGGCGCGTAGTGCGCCTCCAGCGTGCCCGAGGCGCGCGGCGCCGCGTCGTCGGCATCGTGCAGCGGTTCGCCGGCCGCGGCTTCGATCTGCGCCCGCGTCAGCACGCCCGGGCGCAGCAGCACCGGATGGCCGCGCGTGCAGTCGACGATGCTCGACTCGATGCCGACGTCGCAGGGCCCGCCGTCGAGCACCATGAGGCTGTCGTCGAACTCGCCCTCCACGTGCTCGGCACGGGTCGGGCTGATGCGGCCGAAGCGGTTGGCGCTCGGCCCGGCGACACCCGGCACGCCTGCCTGGCGTGCGGCGCGCAGCAGCTCGCGCGCCACGGGGTGCGACGGGCAGCGCAGGCCGATGGTCGCCTGGCCGCCCGCTGCCGCCGTGCCGATGCCCGCGGCGCGCGGCACGATGATGGTGAGCGGCCCGGGCCAGAACGCCGCCACCAGGCGCACCGCCACCGGCGGCACCAGCGAGGCGAAGCCGCGCACGCTGTCCGCATCGGCAACGTGCACGATCAGCGGGTGGTCGGCCGGCCGCCCCTTGGCGCGAAAGATCTGCGCCACCGCGGCGTCGTCGTCGGCACGCGCGCCGAGGCCATACACGGTCTCGGTCGGAAAGACCACGAGCTGGCCGGCTGCCAGCGCAGCCGCCGCACGCTCGATCACTTTCGGGTCGTTTCCGTCGAGCAGCACCGCGGCGGTCCCCTCAGAAGCCGTCCAGGCCCAGCAGCGCCGCCGCGCGCAACGCGGTCCGGCGTGCGTCGTCGAGCGTGGCCGCCGTGACGGTGAGGTGGCCCATCTTGCGACCGGGGCGCGCGCTCGTCTTTCCGTACAGGTGCAGGTGCACGCCCGGGAGCGCGAGCAGCGCGTCCCAGGGCGGCGCGGTCTCGGGCTCGCCGTCGCGAAACCACAGGTCGCCGAGCAGGTTGAGCATCACGGCGGCCGAATGCAGCCGAGGCGCGACCAGCGGCGCGCCGGTCATGGCACGCACCTGCAGCTCGAACTGCGAGACGTCGCAAGCGTCGATGCTGTAGTGGCCCGAGTTGTGCGGCCGCGGCGCCATCTCGTTGGCGACGACGGCGCCGTCGGCGAGGACGAAGAATTCGACGCACAGCACGCCGACGTAGTCCAGGCGCGCGGCGATGCGCTCGGCGGCGTCGATGGCGCGCTGCTGCACCTGCGGCGTGAGGTCGGGCGACGGCACCTGCGTGACCGCCAGGATGCCGCCGCGGTGCAGGTTCTGCTGCAGCGGGAAGTGCACCAGCGCGCCGGCGGCGTTGCGCGCGACGATCACGCTCACCTCGTAGGCCAGCGGCAGCATCTTCTCCAGCACGCAGGGCGCTCGGCCCAGCGACTGCCAGGCCGATGCGAGCTCCTCGGCGCTGGCCACCCGCAGCTGGCCCTTGCCGTCGTAGCCCAGGCGCGCGGTCTTGAGGATGCCGGGCAGCAGCGCCGGGTCGACCGCCGCGAGCTGCTGCGCCGTCTCGATCAGGGCGTGCGGCGCGCAGGGCACGCCGCAGGCCGCGAAGTGCGCCTTCTCGGCGGCGCGATCCTGGCACACGGCCACCGCGTCGGCGCCCGGCGCGACCGGGCGCCGCGCCGCCAGCGCGCGCAGCGCGGCAGCCGGCACGTTCTCGAATTCGGTGGTGATGGCGGCGCTGCGCTGCGCCAGCTGGGCCAGGCCCTGCTCGTCGAGGTAGCCCGTTTGCACGTGGTGGTGGGCGACCAGGCCGGCCGGACTGTCGGCATCGGCGTCGAGCACCGCGGTGGCGTAGCCCAGCTGCTGGGCCGCATGCACGAACATGCGGCCCAGCTGGCCGCCGCCCATGACACCCAGCGTCGCTCCCGGTGCGATGAAGCCCCGCGCCGATGCGCTCATTTGAGGTCGGCCGACATCGCCCGCGCGGCTTCGGTCTGCCGGCCGCGATAGGCCTCGAGGCGGCCGCGCAGGTCGGCGTCGGCGGTCGCGAGCATGGCGACCGCGAACAGCGCTGCATTGGCCGCGCCGGCCTGGCCGATGGCGAAGGTGGCCACCGGGATGCCCTTGGGCATCTGCACGATGGAGTGCAGCGAGTCGACGCCCAGCAGGTAGCGGCTGGCCACCGGCACGCCCAGCACCGGCACGGTGGTCTTGGACGCCAGCATCCCGGGCAGGTGGGCGGCGCCGCCGGCACCGGCGATGATGGCCTTCAGGCCGCGCCCGGCGGCGGCTTCGGCATAGGCGAACATGTCGTCGGGCATGCGGTGCGCCGACACGACACGGGCCTCGAAGGGGATACCGAACTCGGCGAGAATCTCGGTGGCGATGCGCAGGGTGTCCCAGTCGCTGCTGGACCCCATCACCACACCCACCACGACAGGGGCGCTGCTCAAGGCTCGCTCCAGGTGCTTGAAGAACCTTGAATTGTAGGGCGCACGGCATCAGCTTCGAGGCTGCACGCCCCGCCCCGACCCCACGCCCATGATCGACATTTCGCTGCAGAACTTCGAAGCCGACCTCATCAACTCGTCCGTGCAGCAGCCGGTGCTGCTCGACATCTGGGCGCCGTGGTGCGGCCCGTGCAAGGCGCTCGGCCCGGTGCTCGAGAAGCTCGAGGTGGCCTACGCCGGGCGCTTCAAGCTGGCCAAGCTCAACTCCGACGAGCAGCCCGAGATCTCCGGCCAGCTGTCGCAGATGTTCGGCGTGCGCAGCATCCCGTTCTGCGTGCTGTTCAAGGGTGGCCAGCCGGTCGACGGCTTCGTCGGCGCGCTGCCCGAAGGCGAGGTGCGCAAGTTCCTCGACAAGCACGTGCCCAGCGCCGAGGAGGTCGCGGCCGACGAGGGTGTTCAGGAAGCCGGCGAGCTGCTGGCCGAAGGCGACACCGACCGCGCGCTCGAGCGGCTGCAAGAGGCGGTCGCCATCAATCCCGGCAACGACGGCGCGCGCTACGACTACCTGCGTGCACTGCTCACCGCCGGCCGTGTGGAAGACGCGCAACGCGTCTTCGAGCCGGTCGCCGGCAAGGTCATGCTCGATGCGCGCCTGGTCGCCGCCGGCCACTGGCTGGCCGCCGCCGAGAAGGCCGCCACCGCGCGCGGGCCCGAGGCGCTGGCCGCAGCCATTGCCGCCAACAAGCGCGACTTCGATGCCCGCTTCGAGCTCGCGCAACGCCACTTCGCGGGCCAGCGCTTCACCGAGGCGATGGACGAGCTGCTCGAGATCATCATGCGCGACAAGGCGTGGAACGACGAGCTCGCGCGCAAGACCTACGTCGCCATCCTCGAGCTGATGAGCAAGCCGGCACCGGCAAAGGCGGATGCGGCGGCGCCGCCCAAGGGCACGCTGGAGGTTGCAGGCAAGGTGACCGCCACGTCGGCGGATCCGGTGGTCGATCAGTACCGGCGCAAGCTGAGCATGGCGCTGTTCTGACGGATACCCGGGTTGCACCCGGGCTACGGCCGAAGCTGCGCCGCCTCCACCGCCTGCAGCACCTGCGCCTGGAACTTGCGGTGCGCGTCCCAGCATTCGCGACCCTTCGCCGCATGGCGCATGGCCGCGTCCTCTTCGCCCAGTGCCTTGAACAGCATGCCCAGCCGGCCATGCGCCGTGGCGCGGTCGTCCAGGTGCATGCCGGTGTCGATGCTGGCCGCGGCCGCCGTGGCGTCACGATGGGCGCCGTGGTGATCGCCGACATTCCAGCGGCACCAGGCGATGTCGGCGAGGTAGTTGGCGGTCAGGCGCTCCAGGCCTTGCTTCTGCGCATCGGCGAGGTGCTTGTCGTACAGCGCCAGCGCCTCGTCGAAGCGGTCCTGCAGCGAGGCCATGGTGGCCAGCTGCATCGGCACCAGCGCGTCCAGCGAGACCAGGCCGATCCAGTCGTCGAAGTTGCCGGCCATCTCGGACGCGGCCATCGCCTGGCGCGACTGGTCCAGCGCATCGCCGCCGAACACCGCGGCCTGCGCCGCGTGGTGCACGCGCTGGGCGCTGATGTTGTAGTTGAGCGCGCTGAGCGTGGTCTCGTCGCCGTCGGCGGTGGCGTGCTCGCGGGCCCGCGCGTACCACGGCTGGGCGCGGTCGAGGCGCTCGGCGAAGTCGAAGGCCGACGCCACCACCATGCAGGCGCGGCTGCGCGCGCTGTGATGATCGGGCGCCGCCAGGCGCAGGGCCAGCGCCACGTTGCGCACCATGCCGTCGATGTCGTCGGCGGTGTAGTCCATGTGCGCGACCCAGGCCGAGGCCAGCGCGTGCAGCGGCGTGAGGCCGGCGGCAGCGCTGAGGGCCTGGGCCCGCTTCATCTGGTCGCGCGCGCCCGCGCCCAGGCGGCTGAAGTGCAGCTGCCAGCCGTCGGCCATGCACAGCCAGGCGTTGAGCGCCGCGCTGGGCTGGCGCGCCGCGTGCGCGCGCAAGGCCTGCAGCTCGTGCTCGGCCTGCTCGAAGTGCCCGAGGCGCACCAGGAACCCGGCGCGCTCGGCGCGCAGGCAGGCCGCCGCCACCGGGTCCCGCGTGACCGCGAGGGCTGCGTCCAGGCGCGCCAGCAGGCGTGAGCGCGGCGCCTTCACGACATCAGCCTCGTCAGGGCCTCGCGGTACTTGGCCGCCGTCTTGTCGATGACATCGGCGGGCAGCGCCGGCGCCGGCGCCTTCTTGCCCCAGGGCTTGCCGTCGACCGTGGCCTGCTCGAGCCAGTCGCGCACGAACTGCTTGTCGTAGCTCGGCGGGTTGCGGCCTTCGCGGAACGCGGCCTCGTAGCCTTCGACCGGCCAGAAGCGCGAGGAGTCGGGGGTGAGGACCTCGTCCATCAACGTGAGCGTGCCGTCGGGGGCCAGGCCGAACTCGAATTTGGTGTCGGCGATGATGATGCCCTTGCGCAGGGCGATCTCGGCGGCGGTCGTGTACAGGCGGATCGCGGTGTCGCGCACCCGGGCCGCGAGCTCGGCGCCGACGATGCCGCTCATCCGTTCGAAGCTGATGTTCTCGTCGTGGTCGCCCATCTCGGCCTTGGTGGCCGGCGTGAAGATGGGCTGCGGCAGCTTGCTCGCGTTCGACAGCCCCGCCGGCAGCGCGACGCCGCACACCGAGCGGCTTTGCTGGTATTCGCTCCAGCCGCTGCCGGCCAGGTAGCCGCGCACCACGGCTTCGATCGGCAGGCCCTTGAGGCGCTTGACCAGCATAGCGCGGCCACGCACCTGGGCGCGCTCTTGCGGACGCACCACGCTCTCGGGGTCGTCGCCGGTGAGATGGTTGGGCACGATGTGCTGCAGGTGGCCGAACCAGAACAAGGCCATCTGCGTGAGCAGCTCGCCCTTGCCGGGAATGGGCTCGCCCATCACCACGTCGAAGGCGCTCAGCCGGTCGCTGGCGATCATCAGGATGCGGTCGTCGCCGACCGCGTAGTTGTCGCGGACCTTGCCGCGGGCGAGCAGGGGCAGCGAAGTGATGGACGACGTCAGCAAGGCGGTGGTCATGTGCTTTGTGGGTGGCCTCTGCGGCACCTCGCAACGAGGGTGAAACGCGCGCCCCATTGTAGTGAGCACGATGAGAAAGGGCGCCTCGCGGCGCCCTTGCAGCAAGCCGGTGCGCGCCCGGTCACGCCGTCACGCGCTGGGCCAGCTCGCCCTTGGCGTAGCGGGTGGCGACCACCGCCAGCGGCTCGGCCTTGATCTTGGCGGCCTGGCCTTCGCAGCCGAACTGGATGTAGCGCTGCTTGCAGATCTGCTTGGCCGCTTCGCGCGCCGGCTTGAGGTAGTCGCGCGGGTCGAACTTCTCCGGGTTCTCGGCGAAGAACTTGCGGATCGCGCCGGTCATGGCGAGCCGGATGTCGGTGTCGATGTTGATCTTGCGCACGCCGTGCTTGATCGCTTCCTGGATCTCGGTCACGGGCACGCCGTAGGTTTCCTTCATCGCGCCGCCGTACTTGCGGATCTCTTCGAGCAGGTCCTGGGGCACGCTGCTCGAGCCGTGCATCACCAGGTGGGTGTTGGGGATGCGCTTGTGGATCTCCTTGATGCGGCCGATGGCGAGGATGTCGCCGGTGGGCTTGCGGCTGAACTTGTAGGCGCCGTGGCTGGTGCCGATGGCAATGGCCAGCGCGTCGAGCTGGGTGCGCTTGACGAAGTCGGCAGCCTGCTCGGGGTCGGTGAGCAGCTGGTCCACGGTCATGGTGGCCTCGGTGCCGTGGCCGTCTTCCTTGTCGCCGCGCATGGTCTCGAGCGAGCCCAGGCAGCCGAGCTCGCCCTCGACCGTCACGCCCAGCTTGTGGGCCATGTCGACGACCTTCTTGGTCACGTCGACGTTGTAGTCGTAGCTCGCGATGGTCTTGCCGTCGGCCTGCAGCGAGCCGTCCATCATGACCGAGCTGAAGCCGAGGTTGATCGCGCCCTGGCACACGTCGGGGTTCTGGCCGTGGTCCTGGTGCATGACCAGCGGGATGTTCGGATAGGCCTCGATCGAGGCCTGGATCAGGTGCTTGATGAAGTGCTCGCCGGCGTACTTGCGGGCACCGGCGCTGGCCTGCAGGATGACCGGCGCGCCCACCTCGTCGGCGGCCGACATGACCGCCTGGACCTGCTCGAGGTTGTTCACGTTGAAGGCCGGAATGCCATAGCCGTTGTCGGCGGCGTGGTCCAGAAGCTGGCGCATGGAGACAATTGGCATGGTGGTTTCCAGGGAGAGTTGAGAAGGCTGCGTGGCGAAGGTGGTGGTAACCGCGCCGTAACCGTCAGATTTTACCGGCGCGCCCTGGGCACACCGGACATGGAGGCACGCCCAAGCAAGGGGGTTTTTGCTCCTCGCCGCGGCTTTCGTCAAGCGGTCAGCTCCAGTGCGTCGAACTGGCCCGCATTGCGCCCGCTTTTCCAACTCCAGTGCGCGCCGGGCCGGCCGACACTGATCTCCCGCCCGAGCGACAGGGGCGACGGAGGACACGGGCATGGCTCGACTCGACATCAACACATTGACGCTGTGGATCACCGCCACGGCCATCCGGCATCCGCACGACCTGGCCGACGCGGTCGCGCAGCGCGGCGGCGTGACGCGGCGCACCGCCAACAAGGCCTTGCAGCGCCTGGTCGATCTGCAGTGGCTGGCGCGCGAAGGCACCGCGCGCCGGCCGGTCTTCCGGCCCGGCCTGCTGCGCCAGGTCGCGCAGCGCTATCGCCTCGACGGGCTCGAGGAAGACATCCCGTGGACGCGCGACTTCGCGCCCTGCCTGTCGCTGCCGCCGCAGGTGCAGCGCATGGCGCAGCACGCGTTCTGCGAGCTGCTCAACAACGCCATCGACCACAGCGAAGGCACGAACGTCGCGGTGTCGGTGCGGCAGACGCCGACCCAGCTGCAGCTGCTCGTGTCCGACGACGGTCGCGGCCTGTTCGACAAGGTCCACGAGGCCTTCGCCCTGGACGACCCCGCGCTGGCCATGCTGGAGCTGAGCAAGGGCAAGCTGACCAGCCAGCCGCAGCGCCACACCGGTCGCGGCCTGTACTTCACCTCGCGCATCGCGGACGTGTTCGATCTCCACGCCAACGAATGCGCCTTCCAGCGTCGCGACTGGGACGGCGGCGCCTGGCAGCCCGGACGCGCCCTGAAGCACCGCGGGACCTCGGTCTACGTGGCCATTGCGCTGGACACCTCGCGCACCCTGGACGCCGTGATGCGCGAGTGCAGCGCCGACGGCCAGGGCGTGGAGTTCGACCGCACCGTCGTGCCGTTGCGCCTGCTGACCAGCGCGATGACCAGCCTCGAGTCGCGCGCGCAAGCGCGGCGCGTGGGCGCGCGGCTGCACGAGTTCCGGCGCGCCGAGGTCGATTTCAGCGGCGTCAGCGCCATCGGCCATGGGTTCGCGGACGAGCTGTTCCGCGTCTTCGCGTCGCAGCAGCCGGAGCTCGCGCTGGTGCCGGTGAACATGGCGCCGGCGGTGGCGTCGCTGGTGGAGAGCGTTCGGCGCGCTTGACCCCGGGTTGCACCCGGGCTACGAGCTCATCCGCTCCGCGTGGTAGCCGTGCGCGCGCAGGGCGGCCAGGATTTCCTCGATGTGCGCCGTGCCCCGCGTGTGCACCACCACCTCGATCTGCGCCCGCTCCACCGACAGCGAGGTGAACGCGCGCTGGTGCTGCACCTGGTCGATGTTGGCGCCGAGCTTGCCCAGCAGCGCAGCCACGTCGGCCAGCGCGCCGGGCACGTCGCGCACGTCCAGGCGCAGACGCGTGAGCCGGCCCGACTTGACCATGCCGCGCTGGATGATCTCGGCCAGCACCAGCGGCTCGATGTTGCCGCCCGACAGGATGAGGCCGACCTTGCGGCCGGCGAAGCGTGCGCGGTGCTTGAGCAGCGCGGCCAGGCCCACCGCCCCTGCGCCTTCGACCACCGTCTTCTCGATCTCCAGCAGCATCAGGATGCCCTGCTCGATGTCGTCTTCGCCGACCAGCAGCACGTCGTCGACACGCTCGCGGATCATCGGCACCGTCAGCGAGCCGGGGACGCGCACGCCGATGCCGTCGGCGATGGTCGCCTGGCCGGAGTCGTTCTGCTGCCCGTGCACCGCGTTCCAGACGGCGGGGAAGCGCTCGGTCTGCACGCCGACGACCTCGATGCCGGGCTGGATCGATCGCGCCGCGGTGGCCACGCCGCTGATCAGCCCGCCGCCGCCGATGGCCACGACCAGCGTGTCGATGGCCGGCTGCTCGGCCAGCATTTCCAGCGCGATCGTGCCCTGCCCCGCGGCCACGGCGAGATCGTCGTATGGGTGGACCACGGTCAGGCCGCGCTCGCGCGCCAGGTCCAGGCCGTGGGCGCGGGCATCGTCGAAGGTGTCGCCCTCGAGCACGACGGTCGCGCCGAAGCGGCGCGTGTTCTCGACCTTCACCGCCGGCGCGAAACGCGGCATCACGATGGTCGCGGGAATGCCAAGCCGCTGCGCGTGATAGGCGACGCCCTGTGCATGGTTGCCGGCCGACACCGCCAGCACGCCGCGCGCGCGCTCCTCGTCGGTCAGCTGGGCCAGCTTGTTGAGCGCGCCGCGCTCCTTGAACGAGGCGGTGAACTGAAGGTTCTCGAACTTGAGGAAGACCTCGCAGCCGGCGATCGCCGACAGCGTGCGCGAGGGCATGCAGGGCGTGTCGAGGACCTGCCCCTGCAGGCGTTGCGCGGCGGCGTGGATGTCGGCGGCGGTGAGGCTCATGCCGCCATTGTCCATGCTCAACCCACGCGACACACCTTCAGCATGTTGGTCCCGCCGGGATAGCCCATGGGCTCGCCGCAGGTGATGGCGTAGGTGTCGCCCGGCTTGAGCACGCCGCGCTCGATCAGCAGCGCCTCGGCGCGCTGCAGGGCCTCGTCGCGGTCGGCGTAGTTCGGCATCAAGAGCGGCGTGACATTGCGGTACAGCGACATCTTGCGCTGGCTCACCAGCTGCGCGGTCAGGCCGTAGATCGGCACCTTGATCTTGTGCCGGCTCATCCACAGGGCGGTCGAGCCCGATTCGGTCAGCGCCAGGATGGCCTTGCAGCCCAGGTGGTGGGCGGTGAACAGCGCGCCCATGGCGATCGACTGGTCGATGCGGCCGAAGCGCTTGTTGGTGAAATCGGAATCGAGGGAGACGTCCTCGGCGCGCTCGGCCTCGAGCGCGATCGCCGCCATCTGCTCGATGGTCTCGACCGGGTACTTGCCGGCCGCGGTCTCGGCGCTGAGCATCACGGCGTCGGTGCCGTCGAGCACCGCGTTGGCCACGTCGCTCACCTCGGCGCGGGTGGGCACCGGGTTGACGATCATCGACTCCATCATCTGGGTGGCGGTGATGACCACCTTGTCCATCTCGCGCGCCATGCGGATCATGCGCTTCTGCAGCGCGGGCACGGCCGCGTTGCCCACCTCGACCGCCAGGTCGCCGCGCGCGACCATGATGCCGTCGCTGGCCTTGAGGATGGCTTCCAGTACCGGGATGGCCTCGCTGCGCTCGATCTTCGCGATCATCCCCGGCTTGTGCTTCCAGGGCTCCCCGGCCACGTTGGCGAGTTGGCGCGCCATCTCCATGTCGGTGGAGTTCTTGGGGAAGCTGACCGCGACGTACTCGGCCTGGAAGCTCATCGCGGTCTTGATGTCTTCCATGTCCTTGGCGGTGAGCGCCGGCGCCGTCAGGCCGCCGCCGGCCTTGTTGATGCCCTTGTTGTTGGACAGGTCGCCGCCCACCACCACCGCGGTGTGGACCTCGTCGCCGCGAACGCCCTCGACGGTGAGCTTGAGCAGCCCGTCATTGAGCAGCAGGGTGTCGCCCGGCTTCACGTCGCGCGGCAGCTCCTTGTAGTCGAGGCCGACGCGCTCGTTGGTGCCCAGCGCCGTCGAGGATGCGTCGAGGACGAACTTCTGCCCCGGCTCCAGGACCGTCTTGCCGCCCTCGAACTTGCCGACGCGGATCTTCGGACCTTGCAGGTCGGCCATGATGGCGACCTCCTTGCCGGCCCGGCGGGCCACCTCGCGCACGAGGTTCGCCCGGTCGATGTGGTCCTGGGCCTTGCCGTGCGAGAAGTTCAGGCGGACCACGTCGACACCCGCGAGAAGCATCTGCGTCAGCACCTCGGGCGAACTCGAAGCGGGGCCGAGGGTGGCAACGATCTTGGTGGCGCGGACCATTTTGTCTCCTGATGAAGCCGGGAATTATGGTGGCCAGGAGTTTCAGCCAGTTACGGCACGTGCAGGCGGATCAACCCTTCGCGCGACGCTCCAGGATTTCGAACGCCGGCAAGGTCTTGCCTTCCAGCACCTCGAGGAAGGCCCCGCCGCCGGTCGAGATGTAGCCGATGTCGCGCTCGATGCCGTACTTCGCGATCGCGGCCAGCGTGTCGCCGCCGCCGGCGATGCTGAACGCATCGGAGGCGGCGATCGCGCGGGCGACGGTCTCGGTGCCGTGCGAGAAGGCGTCGAACTCGAACACGCCGACCGGACCGTTCCACACGATGGTGCCCGCGGCCTTCAGTTGCTGCGCGAGCTGGGCCGCGGTCTTCGGGCCGATGTCGAGGATCATGTCGTCGGCCGCGACGGCGCTCGCGTCTTTCACCGTCGCCGCTGCATCCGCCGCGAAGGTCTTGGCCGTGACCACGTCGACCGGAATCGGCACGGCCGCGCCGCGCGCCTTCATCGCCTCGATCACCGCCTTGGCGTCGCCCACCAGGTCGGCCTCGGCGAGCGACTTGCCGATGGGCAGGCCGGCGGCCAGCATGAAGGTGTTGGCGATGCCGCCACCTACGATGAGCTGGTCGACGTTCTTCGCCAGCGACTGCAGGATGGTGAGCTTGGTGCTCACCTTGCTGCCCGCGACGATGGCCACCAGCGGCCGCTTGGGGTTGGCCAGGGCCTTGCCGATGGCGTCGATCTCGGCCGACAACAGCGGGCCGGCGCAGGCGATCTTCGCGAACTGCGCGATGCCGTAGGTCGAGGCCTCGGCGCGGTGGGCGGTGCCGAACGCGTCGTGCACGAA
Organism: Piscinibacter sp.; assembly: GCA_036377015.1. Taxonomy (GTDB): domain Bacteria; phylum Pseudomonadota; class Gammaproteobacteria; order Burkholderiales; family Burkholderiaceae_C; genus Albitalea. The sequence goes on from DASUZE010000094.1 coordinate 61,082, forward strand.
GATGTCGCACAGCGCGGCCATCTTCTGCGCGAGCGCCTCGCTGTTCTTCTTCTCGCCCTTGTTGACGCGGCAGTTCTCCAGCAGCACGAACTGCCCAGGCTTCACGTCGACGCCGTCGACCCAGTTCGCGACCAGCGGCACCTCGCGGCCCATGAGCTCGCCGAGCCGGCGGGCGACCGGCGCGAGCGAGTCTTCCGGCTTGAGCTCGCCCTCGGTCGGCCGGCCCAGGTGCGAGGTGACCATCACCGCCGCCCCCGCCTTCAGCGCCAGCTCGATGCATGGAATCGACGCCCGGACGCGGGTGTCTTCGGTGATGCGGCCGCTGTCGTCGAGCGGCACGTTGAGATCGGCGCGGATGAACACGCGCTGGCCGGCGGCCTTGCCTTGGGCCGCGAGGTCTGCGAAGCGGAGGATGTTCATGGAAGTGGGTCGGTGAAGTGCAACCCACGGATTCTAGGGACCGCTCCTGCCGGCGCGGTGCCGGCGCGGTTACCAGCCGAGGACGAGCTTCAGCGGCACCAGCACCGCCATGCCGGACAGGATCGTGCCCAGGATGTCGCGGCGCCAGAAGAACCAGGCGGTGGACGCGATCACGGCGTAGAGCCGGGCGTCCTTCCAGGTGTCGATGAGGTGGCCCTGGGTCATCACGATCTCGGGCACCAGGACCGCGGCGATCGCGGCCAGCGGGGCGTAGCGAAGGCCGCGCTGGACCCAGTCCGGCAGCACCAACTCGCGGTCGGAGATGAGGAAGAACGTGCGCGTGACCACCGTGATCAGCGCCAGGCCGAGGATGGTGAGAAGCGCTTCCCAGCCGCTCATGACGACGCTCCCGGCGCGGTGCGCCGCCCGGCCGCGCCGAGCAGCAGGACGCGCACGCGCCGGCCGGCGTCGCCGCCGCCGTCGATCATCAGGCCGACGCACACCGCCGCCGCGATCGCGACCACGATGTGAAGCCGGAACGGCAGCGCGAAGGCCGCCACCGCGGCGCAGCCCGCCACCACCGCGGCGAAGGCGGTGGCGCGGTCGGACAGCATCGAGTAGGTCAGGCCCAGCAGCGCCAGCACGCCGGCGAAGCCCAGCCCCCACTCGGTCGGGATCACGTCGGCCAGCACGATGCCCAGGATCGAGGGGACCTGCCAGGACAGCCAGTTGACGATCGTGCCGCCGAAGAAGTACTCGAGCTGACCCTCGTCGTCGCGCGGCTCCCGGAAACGCTTCATGAACATCACGTAGTTCAGGTCGGCCGTGAAGTAGCCCAGCAGCATGCGCTGGGCCAGCGGAAAGCGCTTGAAGAACGGCCGCCACTGCGCGCTGAAGATCACGAAGCGCAGGTTGACGCACAGCGCGGTGGCCCAGATCACCCACATCGGCGCGCTCACCGCCATGAGCGGGATGGCCGCGAGCTGCGCGCTGCCGGCGAAGACCGTCAGGCTCATGAGCAGCGCCAGCGGCACCGACAGGCCGCTCTTGACCATCGCCACGCCGGTGACCAGGCCCCAGGCGGCGATGCCCAGGCTGACGCCGGACATCTCGCGTGCGCCGACGCGGAACTGCGGATGGCGCACGGCGGCGCGAAGGGAATGCATCGCGCGATTGTCCGCGCCCCGGGAAAACCCTGCCCGGCGGGGTGATTGCGTCAGCGCTTCTTCACGCTGCCGGTGCCGACGACCGAGACCGCAGTCGTGGCGTCGCCGGTGTAGTCGACATCGCCGCTGCCGGCGATCGACACCGCCAGCGTCTTGCGCGCATGGACGTGGGCGTCGCCGCTGCCGGCGATCTCGACGCTGACATCCTGGGCTTCGAGCTCACGCGTCTGCACCCCGCCGCTGCCCGCGATCGTCACGCTCAGCTTGCCGCTGCGACCGGTCGCCGACACATCGCCGCTGCCGGCCACGGTCACGGCCAGGTTGTCGGCGCTGAGCTGGCGCAGCTGCAGGTTGCCCGAGCCGGCGATCTGCACCTCCAGGTCGCTCGTCTTCAGGGCCTCGGCCACCGCCTCGCCGGAGCCGGCGAGCGTCAGCGACTTGAGGCGGACCACATCCACCGTCACCACGACGGGTTGGCGGCTGGAGTAGCTGCTGCCATTCTTCACGCGGATCTCGAGCGTGGGGCCGCTGGAGTGATCGACGACCCGCGTCTCGATGAGCGGCAGCAGGTTGTCGTCGGCCCGCACCTCGACGGCCTCCTTGGCCGCCTGGCGCAGCACCAGGTTGATGGAGCCCTTCAAGGTCACGGCCTGGAACGGCGACACGGCGCGGGTTTCGCTCTGCTGCTTGCCGGAGCCGACCACCCGCGTGTCGGCACGGGCCGCGCCGCTGGCGATCAGGACGGCGCTGCCGACGAGCGCGAGCAGGCGCAGCGGGGACAGGAAGGCGATGGAGATCATGGAGGCCTCGTGCGCAGTGGGAAGGGTCGCCACTGTGCCGGCCCGCAGCGCGGTCGTCACGCGGGATGCGACAGGCTGCACCTGTGCGCGATGGACGGGACGGCGGGGCTCAGGAGCCGGCGTGCTTCGCGTCCTTGGGGCGCGGCTTGGCGCCGGCCTTGTCGGCATCGGCGTCGGCGGGCTTGGCGTCGGCGGGCTTGTCCGCCTTGTCGGCCTTCTCGGACTTGCCGTTGGCCACCTGGGCCACCAGCACCGGCGCGACCGGCTCGATCTTGTTCTCGCGCATGTAGTCGTTCATGTCGCGCCAACCGGCGAAGATCGAGGCCTTGTCGACCCGCTTGTTCAGCGTGTAGCAGTCCTCGATCGCCCGCCCGGCATGGCGGCAGGCGCCACCGACCGCGCGGCCTTCGGCCTCGCGCGCGGCGGCCAGCTTCTCCGGCGACTCGATGCCCAGCATGTCGCAGCCCGCGAGCAGCGTGAAGGCCAGGGAGGCGACGAGGACGGCGGGGCGCAACATGCGTCGGTTATCGGCCGGCGCCGCGCCGACTTGAGCATCGCCGGCGTCAGCGCATGGCCAGCAGCCGCGCCACCCGCTCCTCGGTCGACGGATGGGTCGAGAACAGGCCGCTCAGGCCGCCACCCAACAGCGGGTTCATGATCATCATCTGCGCCGTCTCGGGGTGGCGTTCGGCCGTCTCCAGCGGCAAGCCCTGGGCGTAGCGATGGATCTTCTGCAAGGCCGACGCGAGCGCCTGCGGGTCGCCGGAGATCTCCGCGCCGCCGCGGTCGGCCTCGAACTCGCGGGCGCGGCTGATCGCCATCTGGATCAGGCTGGCGGCGATCGGGGCGAGCAGCATGACAAGGATGCCCACGATGGGGTTGGTCGATCGCCCTTCGCTGTCGCGGCCGCCGAAGAACATCGCGAAGTTGGCCAGCATCGAGATCGCGCCGGCCATGGTGGCGCTCACCGTGCTGATCAGGATGTCGCGGTGCTTCACGTGGGCCAGCTCGTGCGCCATCACGCCGCGCAGCTCGCGCTCGGTCAGCACCCGCAGGATGCCGGTGGTGGCGGCAACCGCGGCATGCTCGGGGTTGCGGCCGGTGGCAAAGGCGTTGGGCGCCTCCTCGTTGATGAGGTACACGCGCGGCATCGGGATGCCGGCGCGCTGGGCCAGCTCGCGCACCATGCGCACGAACTGCGGGGCCGAGCTCTCGTCGACTTCCTGCGCGTTGTACATGCGCAGCACCAGCTTGTCGGAGAACCAGTAGCTGAAGAAATTAATCGCCACCGCGATCGCGAGGGCCAGCATCATGCCGGCCTTGCCGCCGAGCAGGGCGCCGATGGCCATGAAGAGGGCGGTGATCGCCGCCATCAGGACGGCGGTCTTCAACAGGTTGAACATGGTGTGAGGTCGGAGCCGGGAAGTGGTGGAACCGACTCGTCAGATGCGGCCAGCGGCCCGGAGTTCAACCGCCCAGCCGGTGCCCCACCAGCGGCCGGCCCTGCAGCCATTGGCGCGCCGCGATGCGCTTGCCGCCCGGGCGCTGCAGCTCGAGCAGGCGCAAGGCGCCTTCGCCGCAGGCCACCACCAGGCCATCGTCGCCCGCGTGCAGCACCTCGCCCGGCGTTCCGGCGCCGGTCTCGATCGACGCACGCCAGAGCTTGAGCGCCTCGCCGTCCAGGGTGGTGGTGGCGCCCGGGAACGGATCGAAGGCGCGGATGCGGCGCTCGATCTGCAGCGCCGGCTGGCGCCAATCGACCTGCGCTTCCGATTTTTCGATCTTGTGGGCGTAGGTGATGCCTTCGTCCGGCTGCGGCGTGCGCGGCAGCCCACCGCAAGCGGCCATCTCGAGCGCCTCGACCACCAGCCGCCCGCCCAGCACCGCGAGGCGATCGTGCAGGCTGGCGGTGGTGTCGTCGGGCCGGATCGTCATCGGCTCGACCAGCAGCATGTCGCCGGTGTCCAGGCCGGCGTCCATCTGCATGATGGTGATGCCGGTGGTCGCGTCGCCGGCCTCGATCGCGCGGTGGATGGGCGCGGCACCGCGCCAGCGCGGCAGCAGCGATGCGTGGATGTTGATGCAGCCGCGCGGCGGCAGCTCGAGCACCCAGGGCGGCAGGATCAGGCCGTACGCCGCGACCACCAGCACCTCGGCGCGGGCGGCTTCCAAGGCCTCGCGGGCGGCCTTGGCATCGTCCGGGAACTTGCCGTCCAGCCGCAGGCTGCGCGGCTGGACGATCGGGATGCCGTGCTCGACGGCAAACGCCTTGACCGGCGAGGCTTGCAGCTTCATGCCGCGGCCCGCCGGGCGATCCGGCTGGGTGAGCACCAGCGGGATGTCGAAGCGCGCCGCGTGCAGCCGCGCCAGCGCCTCTTGGGCGAATTCGGGCGTGCCGGCGAAGGCGACTCGCATGCCGGCGCTCAGACGCGCTGCTCGTCGCGCGTCTTCTTCAGCATCTTGGTCTTGATGCGGTCGCGCTTGAGCGAGCTGAGGTACTCGACGAACACCTTGCCGACCAGGTGGTCCATCTCGTGCTGCACGCACACCGAGAGCAGGCCCTCGGCCTCGAACTCGTAGAGGTGGCCGTCGCGACCGAGCGCACGCACCGTCACCCGCGCATGGCGCTTCACCTTGTCGTAGATCTGCGGCACCGACAGGCAGCCCTCGTCGCTGAAGCTCATCTCCTCGCTGCGCTCGACGATCTCGGGGTTGATCAGCACCCGCGGGTCGTCTCGCATCTCGGAGGTGTCGATCACGATCACGCGCTCGTGCACGTCGACCTGGGTGGCCGCCAGGCCGACACCGTCGGCGGCATACATGGTCTCGAGCATGTCGTCGACCAGGCGGCGAATGCGCGAATCGACCTCCTTCACCGGCTTGGCCACGGTGTGCAGGCGGGGGTCGGGGTAGCGGAGGATGTCGAGCTTGGCCATCGGTAAGTGAAAGTTTCAGCCGCCGCAGGGCGCCGTGAACATGTGGACACCACGCAACGTGGCCCGCCGTGACAGGTCTCACACAGGAGACTGGCTGGGGTCACTTTCGTTGCGATATCAAGGGTTTACAGGCAGAATCTGTGAAATTGAATGAGGTATTTTCGCCGAAGAGCGGCCGTGTTTGGCGCCGCCGGTGGAACAACCCCACGGCAACCATCCCGCGAGAGGCGCTCCACCTGTCGCGTCCGGAGACCCCTACTGATGACGCGTCGCACCCGTTTTGACTCCCGCGCTCGCCTGGCCGTTCGTTCGACCGCCCTGGCTCTCACCCTGGGAGCCGCGCTGACCGGCGCCGCCTTTGCCGAAGCCGGCAATTTTCCCATCACCGCGCAGCAGCGCGGAACCGCCCAGCAAGTCGCGTCGGCGGGCGTGCCCCTGTCGGAGCTGGCGCCCAACGCACCCGACTCGTACACCATCAAGCGCGGCGACACGCTGTGGGCCATCTCCGGCATCTTCCTCAAGAGCCCGTGGCGCTGGCCCGAGCTGTGGGGCATGAACCTCGACGAGATTCGCAACCCGCACCTGATCTATCCCGGCCAGGTGCTGTTCCTCGACAAGACCGGCGGACGCGCCCGCCTTCGCCTGGCCCAGCCGGCGGACGGCGGCACCGGCGTGGTCAAGCTGTCGCCGCGCGCTCGCGGCACGGCGATCGACGGTGACGCGATCCCCTCGATCCCCTTCCACCTGATCGAGCCCTTCCTCAACGAGGCGGTGATCTTCGAGAACAACGAGCTGGCGCTGGCGCCGCGCATCGTGGCCACGCAGGAAGGCCGGGTGCTGCTGTCGCGCGGCGACACCGCCTACGTGCGCGGCGAGCTCGGCAACAACACGGCGTTCCGCATCTTCCGCGAGCCGCGGCCCCTGAAGGACCCGAGCACCGGCGAGATCCTCGGCTACGAGGCCGCGTATGTCGGCGCCACCGAGTCGGTGCGCAACGGCGAGACCCGCACCGGCTCCGACGGCAAGCCGGAGATCATCCCGGCCACCTTCACCGTGACCAGCATCCGCCAGGAAGCCAACGTCGGCGACCGGCTGGCGCCGGTGCCGGCGCGCGAGTTCAGCAACTACGCGCCCCATGCGCCGGCGTCGCCGCTGGCCGGGCAGATCGTGTCGCTGTACGGCGACGCGCTCACCGCGGGGCAGAACCAGATCGTCGCGCTGAACCGCGGCGCCCGCGACGGCGTCGAGCGGGGCCACGTGCTGGCCCTGTGGCGCGCGGGCGAGCGCGTCATCGACAAGACCGATGCGTCGCGCCCGACGATCAAGCTGCCGGACGAGCGTCACGGCCTGCTGTTCGTGTTCCGGGTCTTCGACCGCATGTCCTACGCGCTCATCCTGACGGTGAAGGACCCGGTCCGTCCGGGCGACCGCTTCAGCCAACCCTGATCGCCGGCGCCGGGCCGTGTTCGAGCGCGACGAGCTCGCCGCCTGGCTGCGCCTGCTCGAGACGCCTCAGGTCGGCCGCGAGTCGGCCCGAAAGCTGCTCGCGGCCTTCGGCTCTCCTGAAGCCGTTCTCGGCGCCTCGGTCGCCGCTCGTCGCGAAGTCGTGGGTCCGGGACCGGCCGGCGCGCTTGGCGTCGCCGTCCCCGGCATCGATGCGCTGGTCGACGCCACGCAGGCCTGGGTGGCGGCGGACGCGACCGGCTCGCGGCGGGTCATCACGCTGGGCGACCCGCTCTATCCCCCGGCGCTGCTGCAAACCGCCGACCCGCCCCTGCTGCTGTACGCCCAGGGCCGCGCCGAGCTGCTGGGCGCACCCTGCCTGGCCATTGTCGGCAGCCGCAATCCCACCGCCCAGGGACGCGACAACGCCCGCGAGTTCGCCGCCACCCTGAGCCGGGCCGGGCTCACCATCGTCTCCGGCCTCGCCCTCGGGGTCGATGGGGCCGCCCACGAAGGTGCGCTGGAGGGGCCGGCGTCGACCATCGCCGTGGTCGCCACGGGGCTGGACCGGGTCTATCCACGGCGCCACCTGGGCCTGGCCCATCGCATCGCCAGCGAAGGCCTGATGCTCAGCGAGCACGCCCTCGGCACGCCGCCGCTGCAGGCGCACTTCCCGCTGCGAAACCGCATCATCGCGGGGTTGTCGCAGGGCACCTTGGTCGTGGAGGCGGCTCTGCAGTCCGGGTCGCTCATTACCGCCCGCCTGGCGGCCGAAGCGGGGCGTGAGGTCTTCGCCATCCCTGGGTCCATCCACTCGCCCCAGGCCCGCGGCTGCCATGCGCTGATCAAGCAGGGGGCCAAGCTGGTCGACGCGGCTCAGGACATCCTGGAAGAGCTGCGGCTCGACCGTCCTGCTGCGAACAGTTCGGCATCCGAACCTCCCGCGCCAGCCGATCCGCTGCTGGACGCTCTCGGCTACGACCCGGTGACCCTGGACGCCCTGGTCGCACGCACCGGATGGTCCGCCGAGGCGCTGAACACACGCCTGCTCGAGCTCGAGCTGGACGGCCGTGTCGCCCGCCTGCCCGGGCAGTTGTTCCAGCGGATCGCCACGGGCTGAATTGGGGGGTCAAGCCGCAGCGCCGGCGTCGCCTTTTGCCGCGGTCGGCGCACCGCTCTGGGGTATAGTGATCCCCATGTTCGACGTGCTCGTGTACCTGTACGAAAACTACTGGCGACCCGATGCCTGTCCCGACCACGCCCAGCTGACCCGCAAGCTCTCGGCCGTCGGCTTCGAGTCGGACGAAATCCAGGAAGCCTTGTCATGGCTGGACGGCCTGGCCGGCGCGGCCGAGGCCTATGTCGGCGAGCAGGGCGAACACAGCCTGCGGGTCTATTCCAATGCCGAGCAGGAGCACCTGGGCGACGCGTCCATCGGTTTCATCAGCTTCCTCGAGTCGGCGGGCGTGCTGCCTCCGCCCATGCGCGAGATGGTGATCGACCGTGCCAACGCGATCTCCGGCGGTCCGCTCGACCTCGAAGACCTGAAGATCATCGTGCTGATGGTGTTCTGGAGCCTGGGCGAGGAGCCCGACGCGCTGATCCTCGACGAGCTGTTCGTCGACGAGGAAGACCGCCTGATCCACTGAACGATTCCCATGAAAAAGCCGCCCCCGGGGCGGCTTTTTCAATGGGCTGGTTCTTTCCGCTCAGTTGAGCAGCCGGCTGGGATCGACGTCCAGCTTGGCCAGCGCGCTGCGCGTGGCCCGCACCGTGAGCGACTCGTCCTGGGCCGGCACCAGCAGGCCGGCCTGCAGGAAAGCCGCCAGGCGATGCTGCTGGAACAGGATGCCCCGCCCTTGCGGCGAGACGAACAGCGTGAGCTGCTTGCGCAAGCCCTGCCAGGCGAGCTGGACAGCCTCGTTGCGGTTGCGGAAGTCCAGCATGAACCAGCTGCCCACCTGCAGCTCGCGCGCCCACGACAGCATGGCCGGCGTGGGCATGGAGCCGCCCTCGCCGACGACCTCGAGCTCCGAGCTTTCGTGGCCGGACAGGTCGAGCACCAGGGATTCGTCGATCTCGACATCCTCGGCGTCGGGCAGCAGCTCTTCCAGCGTCTCCAGCCGCGCCATCAGGTCCTCGAGCCGGTCGTGCGGAATGGCTGCGGCCTTGGCGGTGAAGGCCGCCGCCAGGGAGTTGTTGAGCTTCTGGATGTGCTCGTCCTGCTTGGGCAGCGGGACGCCGGCGTTCTGCATGCCGTCGCGCAGGGTCTTGAGCAGCGGCGGCAGGCGGCGGATGACCTCGGCGCGCTCCTCGCGCGAGACCTTGGCGCTGGCCGACCAGATCAGGTCGGCGGCGGCGCGCTTCATGGCCTTGGTCTCTTCGCTCTGGACTTCGTGCTTGACCGCCGTCATGGCCAGCACATCGGCCCAGACGTGGAACAGGAACTCGCGCACGCCTTCCTGCACCGGCACCTCGTTGAGCATCTTGCGCAGCTCGATGGTGTACTGGATGGCCAGGGTCTCGCGCTGCTCGACCTGCTGCGCCAGCGACACACCCTTGCGCGAGGCCTCGTTCTCGTTCTTGAAGTAGTGCTCGAGGAATTTCTCGAATTCGGTGAGCACGGTCTGAAACACCCGCCGGCCGGTGTCGGGATAGGCCTCGACGACCTGCACCACGCGCTTGATCTCCTTCTCGACGATGTCGCCGGCCTGGCGCATGGTGGAGTCGAAGCCCATCACGCAGGCGCCCATGCGGTCGATCAGCCGGCGCGCGGGGTGGTCGGTGGTGGCGAAGAAGTCCGGCTCGCTGATGGCCACCCGCAGCACCGGCATCTGCAGGCGTGCGAACCACACCCGCACCGCGGCGGGGATGCGCTCTTCGGTCAGGATGCTCTGGAACAGCAGGGCGACGATCTCGATCGTCGCGCGCTCCACCGGCGAGGTCGCCGCCTGCTTGAGCTGCTGCTTGCGCTGCTGCAGTTCCTCCAGCAGCATGGGCGTGCTGACCTGCGCGCCCGCCAGCCGGCCGGGCGCGGTGACCGAGGCCAGGCGCTTGGCAATGCCCTGCTGCGCGTCGGTGATGGCCGTGCGCAAGGCCTGCGAGGCCGGACGGGCTGTCTGCTGGGTGCTCGCGAACTCGGGCAGTTGGCGGCCGATCAGCTTGTTGAGGCGGCCCAGCACGGCCTCGGCATGGTCGGCTCCGCGCACCAGTCCGCCGGCCCGCGTCATCAGCCGCGTTTCGTCGTGGACACCGGCCGCCGGCTGGTCGGTGGGCGGGGCCACGTTCGAGTGGACGAAGGAGCCGGTGCTGTTCGCGCCCGAGCCTCCGGCGCCCCAGGCGGCGTTGCGAGAGCGGCGGATGAAGGGCCGCAGGTCGACCTCGGGCAGGACGCGCTGCTGGATCAGCCAGCGGTTGATCTCGTGGTAGGCCTCTTCGGCGAAATGCGCGAACTCGTCGTGCAGCACCGTCTGCAAGGTCTTCCAGACCTCATGGCCCAGACCGGCCGTGCGCCAGGCGTTGGCGACGATGCGCGACAGCACGTGCGGCCGCAGCACGTCGTTGGTGTCCAACTCGTCGCGCTGCTCGAGCATGGTCATGCGCGAGCGCATGTCGGTGAATTCCCAGGAGGCGCGATCCATCATGGCCAGCGCCAGGCGCGAGCTGAGGATCTCGCTCTCGATGGTGTCGTTGTCGACGAGGCTCAGGCCGCCGGTCCCGCTGATGCTGGCGCGGCTGCCTGCCGCCGGCAGGTCGGCCGGCTTCACCGCCGACACGCCGCCGCCTTGCAGCGAGGCCCGAAGGGCGCTCAGGGCGCCTTGCAGCCACGCGCCCTGGAACTTCTGCAGGTCTTCGACGGCGTCGCGCCGGCGCATCATGGTGGCGGGATCGGCCACCTGGCTCAGCAGGATGCGCGCGCCCTGCTCGACCGCCTGGACCACGCTGGGCAGTCCGTTGAGCAGCCCCTCGACGTAGCTTCGCCTCGCCTGTGCGGCCAGTGCCATCGAATTGGCGGCGGTCGCCATGGGTCTGGAGTGAGTGCTCGCGGGGATAAGTTGGTTTGAACTCTACACCACCGCCCCGGCGTTCGGATCGTCCGGATCGATTTCCTTGCTGCCCGCCTTGACGAGATCCTCACGCTTGACGCCCAGCCACATCGCGATCGCCGCCGCCACGAACACCGACGAGTAGATGCCGAACAGGATGCCGATGGTCAGCGCGACCGCGAAATAGTGCAGCGTAGGCCCGCCGAACAGCAGCATCGACAGCACCATCATCTGGGTGCAGCCGTGGGTGATGATGGTCCGGCTCATGGTGCTGGTGATCGCGTGGTCGATCACCTCGTGGGTATTCATCTTGCGGTAGCGCCGGAAGGCCTCGCGAATCCGGTCGAAGATGACCACCGACTCGTTGACCGAATAGCCCAGCACCGCCAGCACCGCCGCCAGCACCGACAGCGAGAACTCCCACTGGAAGAAGGCGAAGAAGCCCAGGATGATGACCACGTCGTGCAGGTTGGCGACGATGGCCGCGACCGAGAACTTCCATTCGAAGCGGAAGGCGAGGTAGAGCATGATCCCGGCCACCACGAAGGCGAGCGCCTTGGCGCCGTCCTCGGCGAGCTCCTTGCCCACCTGCGGGCCGACGAATTCACTGCGCTGCAGCCGCAACGGCTCGGCGCCGCCGGCCTCGCACACCGGCTTGCTGACGGCCTCGCCCTTGTCGCTCACGACCTGCTTGGTCGACACCGCGCCGCCCTCCTGGCGGCAAAGCTCGCCGAACACGCGCGACACCACCACGTCCTGCTTGACGTCGCCGCGCACCGGCACGCGGATGAGCACGTCGCGCGGGCTGCCGAAGAGCTGCACCTGCACGTCGCCGAACTGCAGCTTGTCGACCACCTCGCGGGCCTTGCCGATGTCGACCGCGTGGTTGTAGTTCAGCTCGACCAGCGTGCCGCCGGTGAACTCGACCGAGAAGTGCAGGCCGCGCGTGATGAGGAAGAACACCGCGGCAAGGAAGGTCACCAGCGAGATGATGTTGAACACCAGCGCGTGCCGCATGAACGGGATGTCGCGCCTGATCCGGAAGAATTCCATCGTCGTCTTTCGATGCGGGTTGCCCGGCGTGCGGGATCAGGTCTTGGCGGGCGCGTCGGCCGGCGCCTGCGGCCGCCACACCTGGCCGATGGACACGCCCTTGAGCTTCTTCTGCCGGCCGTACCACAGGTTGACCAGGCCACGCGAGAACAGCACCGCGGAGAACATTGACGTGAGGATGCCCAGGCAGTGCACGATCGCAAAGCCGCGCACCGGCCCCGAGCCGAAGGCAAGCAGCGCCAGGCCGGCGATCAGCGTGGTGACGTTGGAGTCGAGGATGGTCGCGAAGGCGCGCTCGTAGCCCGCGTGGATGGCCGCCTGCGGCGAAGCGCCGCCTCGCAGCTCCTCGCGCACCCGCTCGTTGATCAGCACGTTGGCGTCGATGGCCATGCCCAGCACCAGGGCGATGGCCGCCATGCCGGGCAGGGTCAGCGTGGCCTGCAGCATCGACAGCACCGCCACCAGCAGCAGCAGGTTGACCGCCAGCGCGATGGTGGAGAACAGCCCGAAGAGCAGGTAGTAGGCGCACATGAAGGCGGCGATGGCGATGAAGCCGTACAGCACGCTGTCGAAGCCCTTGCGGATGTTGTCGGCGCCCAGGGCCGGGCCGATGGTGCGCTCCTCGATGATCTCCATCGGCGCGGCCAGCGAGCCGGCGCGCAGCAGCAGCGCGGTGTCGTTGGCCTCGGTGGTGGTCATGCGGCCCGAGATCTGCACCCGCCCGCCGCCGATCTCGGAGCGGATCACCGGCGCGGTCACGACCTCGCCCTTGCCCTTCTCGAACAGCAGGATGGCCATGCGCTTGCCGACGTTCTCGCGGGTGATGTCGCGGAAGATGCGCGCGCCCTTGGCGTCCAGCGTGAGGTGAACCGCCGGCTCCTGGGTCTGGTTGTCGAAGCCGGCCTGGGCGTCGGTGAGGTTGTCGCCGGTGAGGATGACCTGGCGCTTGACGATCAGCGGCGCGCCGGCGCGCTCGACATAGCGCTCGGTGCCGAAGGGCACCGGCCCGGTGCCGGCCGCGGCGGCCGCCGCCTCGGTGCTGTCGTCGACCAGGCGAACCTCCAGCGTCGCGGTGCGGCCGATGATGGCCTTGGCCCGCGCGGTGTCCTGCACGCCGGGCAGCTGCACGACGACCCGGTCCTGGCCCTGCTGCTGGATCACCGGCTCGGCCACGCCCAGCTCGTTGATCCGGTTGTGCAGCGTGGTGATGTTCTGCTTGACCGCCGTCTCCTGGACGCGCCGGGCGGCTTCCGGCTTCATCACGCCGCTGAGCCGGTAGTCGCTGCCCTCCGCCGATGCCGACCACAGCAGGTCGGGGAGCTGGTCGGCGAGCAGGTTCTGCGCCGCGGTCAGCGTCTCGCGGTCGCGGAAGCGGATGTCGACGTTGTTGCCGTCGCGGTTGATGCCCGAGTGGCGCAGGTTCTTGTCACGCAGCAGGGTGCGGATGTCGCCCGTCAGTGCCTCGGCCTTCTTGGTCAGCGCCGACTTCATGTCGACCTGCATCAGGAAGTGCACGCCGCCGCGCAGGTCCAGGCCCAGGTACATCGGCAGCGCGTGCAGGGCGGTCAGCCAGCGCGGCGACTGCGACAGCAGGTTGAGCGCGACGGTGTAGTTGGGGTCGGCGGGGTCGGGGTTGAGGGCCTTGTTGAGCGCATCCTTGGCCTTGCCCTGGACCTCGACGTCGGAGAAGCGCGCCTTCACCGAGCTGCCGTCGAACTGGACCAGGTTCGCCTGGGCGCCGCCCTGGGACAGGATCTGCTGGACCCGCGTCGCCATGCCGCTGTCGAGCTTGATCGTGGCCTTGGCGCTGCTCACCTGCACCGCCGGCGCCTCGCCGAAGAAGTTGGGCAGGGTGTAGATGAGGCCGACGAGCAGCGCGACCACGAGGATCGCGTATTTCCAGAGAGGGTAGCGGTTCATGACGCCTTTCCTGCGCACCGGGGCGACGCGGGCCGGCGCGCTCCTGGCGTGCGGCCGCGCGAGCGCCGGTCGATTACTTGATGGTGCCCTTGGGGAGCACCTGCACGACGGACGCGCGCTGGACCTGGAGCTCGACGCCCGGGGCCACCTCGACGTGGATGTAGCTCTCGCCCATCTTCGACACCTTGCCCAGCACGCCGCCGGCGATGACGACCTCGTCGCCCTTGGCGATGGCCTCGATCATGGCCTTGTGCTCCTTCTGGCGCTTCATCTGGGGCCGGATCATCACGAAGTAAAGGACGACGAACATCAGCAGGATGGGCAGCATGCCGGTGATGCTGCCGAACGCCGAGTCGGAAGAGCCCGTGGCGGCAGGCGCGGCCTGGGCAAACGCTTCGGAAATGAACACTTGGAACGTCCTCAAAGATGCCGGGGCCCAACGCCACCGGCAAAACTTTGGGATTGTACGGCGCGGTCCCCGCGCCCCGCCGCCCGCTCAGGCGTCGCGGAACAGGTCGCCGTAGCCGTTGATCGCGTGTACGCGACGGCAGTCATCGTGGTTGCGTCCTGCTGGCCATGCACGGGAAGTGGATGCCGTCGCTTTGGCCGATCCGAGGACATCTATTGACGTAATTGCGGTCGTTGCGCAATAAAATTGCACCCCATGCCCGACCTCGATCGCACCGACCGCGCCATCCTGCGCCAGCTCCAGCGCGACGCCTCCCTGTCCAATGTCGCGCTCGCGAAGAAGGTCCATCTGAGCCCCGCGGCCTGCCTGCGCCGCGTCGAACGCCTGCGGCGCGACGGCGTCATCCGCAAGCTGGTCGCCCTGCTCGACCCCAAGGCCATGGGTGCCGGCTCGCTGGTCATCATCGGCGTGGTCCTGGACCGCTCGACGCCCGAGTCCTTCGAAGCCTTCGAGAAGGCCGCGCAGACGATCGAGGGCTGCCTCGAATGCCACGTGGTGACGGGCGAGTTCGATTACTTCCTCATGCTGCGCACCCGCGACCTGGACAGCTTCAACGAGCTGCATGCCGGGCAGCTGCTCCACCTGCCCGGCGTGCGCCAGATCCGCAGCTTCGTCGTGCTCAAGCAGGTGCTGTCGACGACCCAGGTGCCGGTGTGAGACCACGTGGCGGACTACAGTCCGCCATTGACGCAGTACCCAGGAGAGCCGCCATGGCCGGACGTGAACCCACCACCTTGCTCGACCAGCTGGTCGCCGCCGCCCGCGACAGCGATCCGGCCGAAACGCAGGAATGGATCGATGCCCTGCAGGCCGCCGTGCGAGAAGGCGGCGCGGCGCGCGGGCTGTTCCTGCTCGAGCGGCTGGAGGAGCAGGCGCAGGAGCTGGGCATCGTGCCGCACGTGCAGCCCTATTCGGCCTACCGCAACACCATCCCGGTCGAGCAGCAGGGCCGCTACCCGGGCGACTTGGGGCTTGAGGAGCGCCTCACGGCCATCATGCGCTGGAACGCGCTGGCCATGGTGGTGCGCGCCAACCAGGCGTACGGCGAGCTGGGCGGGCACATCGCGAGCTATGCCTCGGCGGCCGAAATCTTCGAGGTCGGCTTCAACCACTTCTTCCGCGGCGACGCCTCCTCCGACCTGGCCCCGCGCAACGCCGACCTGGTGTACTTCCAGCCGCACTCCGCGCCGGGCGTGTATTCGCGTGCCTTTCTCGAGGGCCGGCTGAGCGAGGAGCAGCTCGCGCACTACCGCCAGGAGCTGGGCGGACCCGGACTGAGCTCCTATCCGCACCCGTGGCTGATGCCCGACTTCTGGCAGTTCCCCACCGGCTCGATGGGCCTGGGGCCGCTCAACGCTGTCTACCAGGCGCGCTTCCTGCGCTACCTGGAGCACCGCGGGCTGCTCAAGACCGCGCACCGCCACGTGTGGGGCGTGTTCGGCGACGGCGAGATGGACGAGCCCGAGTCCATCGCGGGCCTCACCCTGGCGGCGCGCGAGCAACTCGACAACCTCAGCTTCATCATCAACTGCAACCTGCAGCGCCTGGACGGCCCGGTGCGCGGCAACGGGCAGATCGTGCAGGAGCTGGAGTCGCTGTTCACCGGCGCGGGCTGGAACGTCATCAAGGTGCTGTGGGGCTCCGACTGGGACGCCTTGTTCGCCCGCGACAGCGACCACGTGCTGCTGCGCCGGCTGGCCGCGACGGTCGACGGCCAGTACCAGAACCTCGGCGCCAAGGACGGCGCCTACAACATCGAGCACTTCTTCCGCCAGGACCCGCAGGTGCAGCGGCTGGTGGCCCACATGAGCGAAAGCGAGGTCGACGCCCTCAAGCGCGGCGGCCACGATTTCCGCAAGCTGCATGCCGCCTTCGCCGCGGCGCGGGCCCACCAGGGCCGCCCCACCGTCATCCTGGCGAAGACCAAGAAGGGCTACGGCATGGGCGGCGCCGGCGAGTCGCGCATGACCTCGCACCAGGCCAAGAAGCTCGACCTCGACGCGCTCAAGGCCTTCCGCGACCGCTTCGCATTGCCGCTGTCGGACGACGACGTCGCGCAGCTTCGCTTCTACAAGCCCGAGCCCGAGAGCCTGGAGATGCGCTACCTGCACGAGCGCCGGTCGGCGCTGGGCGGGCCGCTGCCCGCGCGCAAGGGCGATGCGCCCGTGCTGCCGGTGCCGGCGTTGTCGACCTGGGGCAGCTTCGCGCTGCAGGCCGAAGGCAAGGAGATGTCGACCACCATGGCCGCCGTGCGCATGCTGAGCGGACTGCTCAAGGACGCGGCGCTCGGGCCGCGCATCGTGCCCATCGTGGCCGACGAGGCGCGCACCTTCGGCATGGCGAGCCTGTTCCGCCAGATCGGCATCTACTCGCCGCACGGCCAGCTCTACGAGCCGGAAGACGCGGGCTCGATGCTGTCGTACCGCGAGGCGCGCGACGGGCAGCTGCTCGAAGAGGGCATCACCGAGGCCGGCGCCACCGCGTCGTGGATCGCCGCCGGCACCTCGTACAGCGTGCACGGCCTGCCGCTGCTGCCGATCTACATCTACTACTCGATGTTCGGCTTCCAGCGCGTTGGCGACCTGCTGTGGGCGGCCGCCGACCAGCGCGTGCGCGGCATCCTGTTCGGCGCCACCGCCGGTCGCACCACGCTCGGCGGCGAAGGCCTGCAGCACCAGGACGGCCAGAGCCTGGTCATCGCCGCGACGGTGCCCAACTGCCGCAGCTGGGACCCTTGCTTCGCGAGCGAGGTGGCCGTCATCCTCGACCACGCCATGCGCCGCATGCTGGAAGACGGTTGCGACGAGTTCCACTACCTCACGCTGATGAACGAGAGCTACGAGCATCCGTCGCTCGCGCTCGAACAGCATGCGGACCTGCTGCGCGGCATGTACCGGATCGGCGTCAACGCGCCGCCCCAGCCGCGCGGCCAGGTCCGGCTGCTGGGCAGCGGCACCATCCTGCGCGAAGTGATCGCCGCCGGCGAGCTGCTCGCTGCCGACTGGGGCGTGGCCAGCGAGGTGTTCAGCGTGACCAGCTTCAGCGAGCTGGCCCGCGACGCGCGCGAGGTCGAGCGCGAGAACCGCCTGCGCGCGGGCTCGATCGACCGGGTGAGCCATGTCGAGCGGCTGCTGGCCGGCAACGCGCCGGTGATCGCCGCGACCGACTACGTGCGCGCATGGCCGCAGCTCATCGCCGAATACGTCGACGCGCGCTTCATGACGCTGGGCACCGACGGCTTCGGCCGCAGCGACACCCGCACCGCCCTGCGCCGCTTCTTCGAGATCGAGCGCCACCACGTGGTCCTGGCCGCGCTGCAGGCGCTGGTGCGCGACGGCGCCTGCGACCGCGGGGTGCTGGCGCAGGCGGTGCGACGCTACGGACTGGCGCCCGACGCGGTCGCGCCCTGGTTGCGCTGAGCCGCCTTCGGTTCGCTCATCGCACGGACGAGGCGGCGTCCGAGGCCGCCGACGCGGCCGGCGGCGCCGACGCCGCATCGCCGGCCGACGCCGCGCTGGCGGCTTCCTCCGCCGCCTTGGCGCGCGCCGCCGTCTCGCCGAGCTCGCGCTGCTGCGGGCTCACGCACTCGTCGACCAGGCGCCGGCCCGCCTTCACGTCCATCAGCATGGACTTCGCGGCGATCTGCACCATCAGGGTCCGGCCCTTCACGTCCTCGAGGCGCACCGCGCCGGTGGTCGACAGCACCGGCTTCATGAGGTAGCGGGCCTTGGCGTGCCGCACCTCGACATAGCCGGCGTTCTTGGGATCGGCGTCGATGTCGATGACCTGCTTCAGCTCGCATTCGTAGTGGCCGTAGAAGACGCGCTGGGCGGCTTCGAGCTGCTCGGGCGTGGCTTCGGGCAGCGGCGGTGGCCCTGCCTTGCGGGTCGACTTGGTGACGGGCTTGGCGGGCTTGGCCGCGGCCATCGCCGGACCGGCCGCGATCAGCGCGGCCAGGCCGCACGCGATGGCGCTTTTCATCGGCGCAATGTAGTGTGCCCACCACGCGCAAGCGCCTGCCGACCCCGGCCGGCGCAGGGTGAAGCCGACACTCCGTGCAACACGGCACATGGGGATGGCTTCCCCCCCTGTTCAGGGTCGTGGCGTCGTCGTTTTTCGCGCGTATGCTTCGCGCTTGCAACGATTCGGGCCCGTGAGCCGGGGTGTGAGTCCGCCCTTCGGTCGCTGCGCGCAGCGCGGGCTGCACATCGTGTTCATCGAGCCCACCCGTCACGCACACATGCAAGGGTGAGATGGCGTCGTCAACATCAGTGATCCCTTCAGACGGGAGGAATTCAATGGCATCGCACGCGATTTCCCATTCCGCCAACGCCTTGCTGCGCCTGATCGCCGCGCTGTTCGCGCTCGTGGTGCTGGCCGGCTGCGCGATGAACCGCTATCCGCCCGCGCCGGCCTCGGCGGCCACCGCCGACTACAGCTACAAGATCGGCCCGCTCGACTCGGTCAACATCATCGTGTGGCGCAACCCCGAGCTGTCGACCACCGTGCCGGTGCGCCCCGACGGCAAGATCTCCACCGCCCTGGTCACCGACATGCAGGCCGCCGGCCTCACGCCGCAAGAGCTGGCCACCGCCTTGCAAGGCCAGTTCACCAAGTACATCCGCGACCCCGTTGTCTCGGTGGTCGTCACCGCCTTCCAGGGCGCGGCCAGCGAGCAGATCCGCGTGATCGGCGAAGCGACCCGCCCGCAGGCCATTCCGTATCGCCAGGGCATGACGCTGCTCGACGTGATGATCCAGGTCGGTGGCCTCACCGACTTCGCCGACGGCAACGGCGCGGTGCTGGTGCGCGGCAAGGAAAACGGCAAGCAGTACAGCGTGCGCCTGAAAGACCTGCTCAAGCGCGGCGACATCTCCGCCAACGTCGACGTTCGCCCGGGCGACGTGCTGGTCGTGCCGCAGGGCTGGTTCTGACCCGCCTCGCCCCCACGACGACGACATGAAGATGCCGCCATGGACCAGCTGATCCAACAGGTCCTCGAGATCGTGCGCGCCATGTGGCGGCGCAAGTGGATCGGCGTGGCAGTGGCTTGGGCCGTCGGCATCGCCGGCGCGATCGGCCTGACCCTGGTGCCCAATCGCTACGAGGCGAGCGCCCGGGTCTACGTCGACACCAAGACCGTGCTGCGCCCCCTGATGCGCGACCTCGCGGTCGAGCCCGACATCGACCAGACGCTCGGGCTGCTGGCGCGCACGCTGATCACCCGTCCCAACGTCGAGCTGCTGATGCGCAAGTCCAACCTCGACGTGGAGGCGCTGTCGCCGCTGGCGCGCGACCGCACGGTCGAGATGCTGATGCGCGAGATCAAGGTCGCCGGCAGCGGCCGCGACAACGTCTTCAACTTCAGCTACCGCGACACCAACCCCGACCGCGCCCGCCTGGTGGTGCAGAACCTGGTGTCGCTGTTCCTCGAGTCCGACACCGGCGCGAAGCGCCGCGACGCCGAGCAGGCCCGCGGCTTCATCGACGAGCAGATCAAGAACTACGAAGCGCGGCTGACCGAGGCCGAGAACCGGCTCAAGGAATTCAAGCTCAAGAACATGGGCATCGCCGACTCGGGCGGCCGCGACTACTTCGCCCGCATGAGCGCCCTGACCGACGAGATGGGCAAGCTCACGGTCGAGCTGCGCGCGGCCGAGCAGTCGCGCGACGCCCTCAAGCGCGAGCTGAGCGGCGAGACTGCCAACCTTCTGCCCGAGCTGCCCAGCGGCCCGGTGGTGGGCGTGTCCGAATACGACACCCGGCTCGATGCCCAGCGCCGCCAGCTCGACGACCTGCTGCGCCGCTACACCGACCTGCACCCCGACGTGATCGCCACCAAGAAGCTGATCGCCCGCCTCGAGGAGCAGCGCCAGCAGGAGCTCGAGGCGCGCCGCCGGGCCGAGGCCGCCAAGCCCAAGACCGCGTCCGGTAATCCCGTCATGCAGCAGGTCAAGCTCGCGCTGGCCGAGGCCGAGGCCAACGTCGCTGCCTTGCGCGTGCGCGCCGGCGACATGCAGGCACGCCTGGGCCAGCTGCGCGCCTCGGCGAGCAAGGTGCCTCAGGTCGAGGCCGAGCTGGCCCAGCTCAACCGCGACTACGAGGTCATCCGCCGCACCTACGAGACCATGGTGGCGCGGCGCGAGAAGGCCTCGCTGTCCGAAGACGTCGACGCCACCCGCTCGGCCCAGTTCCGCATGATCGACCCGCCGCGCACCGCGCCGCAGCCGGTCTTCCCGAATCGCCTGGGGCTGGCGCCGCTGGTGCTGCTGGCGGCGCTCGCCGCCGGCGTCGCCGCCGCCTTCCTGATGGTCCAGCTGGTGCCGACCTTCGACAATTCGCGCCTGCTGCGCAATGCGACACAAAGGCCGGTGCTCGGCAGCGTGTCGATGCTGGTCAACGATGGCATGCTGCGGCGCGCGCGCAAGGAGCTCTTTGCTTTCAGCTCGGCGCTGGGCGGGCTGCTCGTCGTGGCCGGCATCTGGATCGTGTGGGTCTCGATGAACACCCGGGTGTGAGGGGCATTCGTGAGCATCATTGAACAAGCGGCACGCCGGCTCGAAGAACTCCGTCGCAGCGGCATCGAGGTGCCCGAGCGCGCCGCCGTCGCGGCCGGCCTGAAGCGCCGCAGCGAGGAGTCCATCCCCGAGCAGGCGGCGCGCCGTCTCGAAGACGCCCGCGTCACCACCCCGGGTGCGCTCGATCGCCAGCCCCCCGCGGTGCACGAGATCCGCCCGCCACGTCCCGGCGCCGGGACCAAGTCGAAGCAGGTCGAGATCGACCTGGCGCGGCTGGGCGCCATGGGCTACCTCACGCCCGAGAAACCGCGTGCGCAGATCGCCGACGAATTCCGCGTCGTCAAGCGCCCGCTGCTGATGAACGTGATGGGCAAGTCGGCGGCGCCGGTGGACCGCGCGAACCTGGTCATGGTGACGAGCTCGCTGCCCGGCGAGGGCAAGACCTTCGTCACGGTCAATCTCGCGATCAGCATCGCGGCAGAGCTCGACAAGACCGTGCTGCTGGTCGACGCCGACGTCTCGCGTCCCTCGGTGCTGTCGCGCCTGGGCCTCGCGCCGTCGCCCGGCCTGCTCGACGTGCTGTCCGACCCGTCGGTGGAATTGTCCGACGTGCTCCTGCGCACCAACATCGACGGCCTGACCGTCCTTCCCGCCGGCAAGCCGCGCGGCCAGGCGACCGAGCTGCTGGCCAGCGACGGCATGGCGCGCCTGCTCGACGAGATGGCGACGCGCTATGCCGACCGCGTGCTCATCTTCGATGCCCCGCCCCTGCTGCCGTCCACCGAGTCGCGCGTCCTGGCCACTCACATGGGCCAGGTGGTCGTCGTCGTCGAAGCCGAGCGCACCGCGCAGAAATCCGTCATGCAGGCGATGGCCACGCTGGAGTCGTGCCCCGTCGTGATGCCGCTGTTGAACAAGGCGAGCCGCTCCGAGGTCGGCTTCTACTATGGCTATTACGGGCCGGTCGAGGGCTGATCGCGGCGCTCTCCGTGCCCTGCCGGGCGGCGCTCGCCGCAGGCGGCGCGCCGTCGCGCTCGCGGCGGCCGTGGCCGCCGGTGCCGCGCCCGGCCTGGTCCACGCCGAGCGCTGGAGCGCCGAAGCCGGCGTGAGCTCCACGCTGACCTGGAGCACCAACCCCGAGCTGGGGCTGGTCGGCGGCGGCCAGAACGACACCGTCCTCGAAGTCCGGCCGCACATCTCGATCCGCGCCGAAGGCGCCCGCCTGCGCCTGGGCGGCACCGCCTCGCTGGCCGGCGTGACCAGCGCCCACGATACGCAGCCCAGCCGCCTGCTGCCCGAGGCCGACCTGAGCGCGCGTCTCGAAGCCATCGAACGCTTCTTCTTCCTCGACGCCGGCCTGCGTGCCCTGCAGACCAGCGAGAACCCGTTCGGCGCGCGGCCCGAAGCCGGCAGCACGCGCAACACCATCACCACCGCGGCGGCCCGCTTCTCGCCGAGCATCGAGTCGGCCATCAGCGCGGAAACGCGCTATCGCCTGCGCAGCGACAACAGCTGGACACGCGAGAGCGGCTCCACCTTGCCGACCACCTCGGCCGCCGAAGGCTACTTCGGCCGCCATTCCTTCCTGTTCGAGCACGACCCGCATCCGTTCGGCTACCGGCTCGAAGGCGAGCGCACCGAGACCAAGTACCGCGACGGCATCCAGCAGCCGCTGCGCCAGGACCTGGTCCGCGCGAGCGCCGACTACGCCTTCAGCGCCGAGTTCACCGCCGGCGTGCGCGTGGGCCGCGAGCGCACCAATCTCGTCGCACTGGACGACGAGCGGACCATCTACGGATTGCAGGCGCGCTGGCAGCCGTCGCCGCGCACCACCTTGTCGGCCTTCGACGAGAAGCGATTCTTCGGACAGGCATGGCGGCTCGCCTTCGACCACCGCCTGCCGCAAGTCGCGTGGAACCTGGTGCTCTCGCGCAGCCTCGACACCACGCCGCAGTCGCTGTTCGATCTGCCGGCCACCAACAATGTCGCGGCCCTGCTCGACGCGGCCTTCACGACGCGCTTCCCCGATCCGGTCGAGCGCGCACGCGTCGTCCAGGACCTGATCGCGCGGCAAGGGCTGCCGGGCGCGACCACGCACCCGACCAACATCTACACGCAGCGCTTGAGCATCGTCACGCTGCGCAGCGTCAGCGTCGCCCTGATCGGCGTGCGCAACACGATCTCCCTGGGCGCCTTCCAGACCCGCACCGAAGACGCACCCGAAGGTGGCGCGCTGGCGACCGGCGCCGCCCTCACCAACAACGTTCAGCTCGGCGCGTCGGCGGCCTGGAGCCACCGGCTGACACCCGTGATGAGCATGAACCTCTCCGCCGAATGGAGCCGCGTGCGCGCGATCACGGCGCCCGATCTCACCATCGAGCGCATCGCGCGAGCGCAGCTCACGGTGCAGGCCGGGCCCAAGACCAGCGTGTTCGGCGGCGCGCGCTATCGCGACCTCGATTCCAACGTCGCCGCCGAGGGCCGCGAGGGCGCGGTGTTCGTGGGGCTCGATCACCGGTTTTGACGACAGGCGCGGCCACGCCGGCCCGCCACACATCCAAGGACTACCCCGCTTGAGCAAGAACGTCACCGCCGCTGTCGGACCGCTGATCTGCGTGGTCGGCGCGCGGCCCAACTACATGAAGATGGCGCCGCTGCTGCGCGCCATCCAGGCCGAGCCGCGCCTGCCCAAGGCCCTGCTGGTGCACACCGGCCAGCACTACGACTTCGCGCTGAACGACCGCCTGTTCGCCGACCTGGAGCTGCCGGCGCCCGACGTCAACCTCGAGGTCGGCTCGGGCTCGCACGCGGTGCAGACCGCCGAGGTCATGAAGCGCTTCGAGCCGGTCATGCTGCAGCACAAGCCCTCGTGCGTGATCGTGGTCGGCGACGTCAACTCGACCATGGCCTGCACGCTCGTCGCGGCCAAGCTGCACGTGCCGGTGGTGCACGTCGAGGCCGGCCTGCGCAGCTTCGACCGCGGCATGCCGGAAGAGGTCAACCGCGTCGTCACCGACCAGATCGCCGACCTGCTCTACACCACCGAGCGCAGCGCCCATGACAACCTGGCGCGCGAAGGCATCGCACCGGAGCGCGCCCAGTTCGTCGGCAACCTGATGATCGACTCGCTGCAGGCAGCGCTCAAGAAGGCGGTGCCGCCCGAGGCGACGCTGGCGCGCGAAGGCGTGGCAGCCGGCTGGCTGGACAGCGCCGCGGGGTTCGGCGTGGTCACCATGCACAGGCCCTCCAACGTCGACGATCCGGCAAGCCTGGGCGAGCTGCTGGACATCCTGCGCCGGGTCAGCGAGCGGCTGCCGCTGGTGTGGCCCATCCATCCGCGCACCAAGGCCAACATCGACAAGCTCGGCTTGACCGATCGCCTGGCCGGCGTGCGCATCGCCTGCCTGCCGCCGCAGGGCTACCTGGAGATGGTCGGCCTCTTGGGCAAGGCCCGGCTCGTCATCACGGACTCCGGCGGCGTGCAGGAAGAAACGACCTCGCTCGGCGTGCCGTGCCTGACCATGCGGCCGAACACCGAGCGGCCCATCACCATCGACCAGGGCACCAACACCCTGGTGCCGCGCGATGCGACCGTGGTGCTGCGCCTGGTCGACGAGGTGCTTGCCAACGGCGGCAAGCGCGGCCGCGCGCCGGAGCTGTGGGACGGCCAGGCGGCGGGGCGCATCGCGTCGCACCTGGCGGGCTGGCTGGCGCATCGGGTCGTCGCAAAGCACAGCGAGGTCACCTCATGAATGCACCCCAACGTCCCCTGGCGCTGATGAACGCGCTCACCGTCGACGTCGAGGACTATTTCCAGGTCTCGGCCCTGGCGCCGCTGATCGACCGCAACACCTGGGACCAGCGCGAGTGCCGCGTCGAGCGCAACGTCGAGCGACTGCTCGACCTGTTCGCCCAGCACGGGGCGCGCGCCACCTTCTTCACCCTGGGCTGGGTGGCAGAGCGCTATCCCGAGCTCGTCAAGCGCATCGTCGCCGCCGGCCACGAGCTGGCCAGCCACGGCTACGGCCACCTGCGCGCCAGCGAGCAAAGCCGGGCCGACTTCCTGCTCGACGTGCGCCGCGCCAAGGAGCTGCTCGAAGACCTGGGCGGCCAGCGCGTGCAGGGCTATCGCGCGCCCAGCTTCTCGATCGGCTACGGCAACCAGTGGGCGTTCGACGTGCTGCAGCAAGCCGGCTATCGCTACAGCTCCAGCGTCTACCCGGTGCAGCACGATCACTACGGCATGCCCGACGCGCCGCGCTTCCCGTATCAGCCGCGCCCGGGCCTCACCGAGATCCCGGTCACCACCACGCGCATGTTCGGCCGCAATCTGCCGGCCGGCGGTGGTGGGTATTTCCGCTTCTTCCCCTATTCGCTGAGCCGCTGGGCGATCCGCCGCGTCAACGCCATCGACCTGCGCCCCGCGATCTTCTACTTCCACCCCTGGGAGATCGATCCCGACCAGCCGCGCGTGCCGGGCACCACCCTGAAGACGCGCTTTCGCCACTACGTCAACCTCGACAAGACCGAATCGCGCCTGGCGCAGCTGCTGCGCGACTTCCACTGGGGACGGGTCGACGAGGTCTTTGCATTGCAGATCGCGTCGTGAACCTCGCTGACCTCCAACCCGCTGCGCGCGCCGCCGCGCTGGCCGTTCGCCCCTTCCGCGATTCCGACCGCGACCGCTGGGAGCGCTTCGTCCTCGCCTGCCCGCAAGGCACCTTCTTCCATCGCATCGGCTGGCGCGAGATCTACGAAGACGTGTTCCGCCACCGCACCCACTACCTGCTCGCCGAGCGCGGCGACGAGGTCGTGGGCGTGCTGCCGCTGGTCGAGCTGAAGAGCCTGCTGTTCGGCCATTCGCTGGTGTCGCTGCCGTTCGCGGTGTACGGCGGCGTCGCGACCGTCGATGCCGACGCCAAGGCCGCCCTGCACCGCACGGCGGTGGAGCTGGGCAAGGACCTGGGCGTGTCGCACCTGGAGCTTCGCAACGTCGCGCCGGGCGAGGCCGACTGGCCGCGCAGCGAGCTGTACGTCACCTTCCGCAGGGAGCTGCTGCCCGAGGTCGAGGCCAACATGCTGGCCATCCCGCGCAAGCAGCGCGCCATGGTGCGCAAGGGCATCCAGCGCGAGCTGCGCAGCGAGATCGACGCCAACACCGACCGCTTCTTCGAGCTCTACGCCGACAACCAGCACCGCCACGGCACGCCGCCGCAATCGAAGCGCTACTTCCAGGCCCTGGCCCGGGTGTTCGGCGACGACTGCGAGGTGCTGACCATCCTGAGCCCGCAGGGCAAGGCGGTGTCGGGCGTGCTCTCGTTCTACTTCCGCGACGAGGTGCTGCCCTACTACGCCGGCGACCTGACCGATGCGCGCGACCTGGCCGCCAACGACTTCAAGTACTGGGAGCTGATGCGCCGCGCCTGCGAGCGCAAGCTGCGGGTGTTCGACTACGGCCGCTCCAAGCGCGACACCGGCTCCTTCGACTTCAAGAAGAACTGGGGCTTCGAGCCGGCGCCGCTGCACTACGAATACCAGCTCTTCAAGCGCGACACGGTGCCGCAGAACAACCCGTCGAACCCGAAGTACCAGAAGGCCATCGAGACCTGGCGCAAGCTTCCGCGCGGGCTGGTCAACGCCATCGGGCCGATGCTGTCCCGGCACCTCGGCTGAGCCCCTTGCCATGAAATCCGATCCGCGTCCCCTGATCGCGCACGTCGTGCACCGCTTCGCCACCGGCGGGCTCGAGAACGGCGTGGTCAACCTCATCAACGAGCTGCCGGCGCGGCGCTTCCGCCACGCGGTCATCGCGCTCACCGAGATCACCGACTTCAGCCGCCGCATCCAGCGCGACGACGTGCAGTTCATCGCGCTGAACAAGCCGGCCGGCCACGGCCTGTGGATCTTCCCGCGCGTGCGCGCGCTGCTGCGCGAGCTCAAGCCCGCCGTCGTGCACACCCGCAACCTGGGCGCGCTCGAGATGTCGGCGCCGGCCGCCTGGGCCGGGGTGCCGGTGCGCATCCACGGCGAGCACGGCTGGGACATCAACGACCCCGATGGGCGCAGCACCAAGTTCCGCCTCGCGCGCCGCATGTACCGGCCCTTCGTGCACCAGTACGTCGCGCTGTCGCGCCACCTGGCGCACTACCTGGTCCAGCACGTGGGCGCGACGCCGCGCCACGTGGCCCAGATCTACAACGGCGTCGATGTGCAGCGCTTTCGCGCCCACCCCGACGGCCGCGGCGTCATCGCGGGCTCCCCCTTCGCATCGTCCGAGCTCTGGATGGTGGGCACGGTGGGCCGGCTGCAGGCCGTGAAAGACCAGGTCCTGCTGGCGCGCGCCTTCGTGCGGGCGCTGGAGCTGGCGCCCGAGGCACGCCGGCGCATGCGCCTGGTCGTCGCCGGCGACGGCCCTTTGCGCGCGCAGGTGGAGGCGGTGCTGAGCGACGGCGGCGTCGCCGAGCTGGCGTGGCTCGCCGGCGAGCGCCACGACGTGCCCGACGTCATGCGCGGCCTCGATGCCTTCGTGCTGCCCTCGCTCGCCGAGGGCATCTCCAACACCATCCTCGAGGCGATGGCCACCGAGCTGCCTGTCGTCGCCACCGAAGTCGGCGGCAACGCCGAGCTGCTCGAGCATGGCGTGACCGGGCGCCTCGTGCCCGCCTCCGATGTCGACGCGATGGCGCGGGCCCTGCTCGACGACTTCGCCGATCCGTCGGCCGCGCGCGCGCGCGGCGTGCGGGCCCGTGCCGAAGTCGAGCGGCGCTTCAGTCTCGATGGCATGGTCGCGGCCTACGGCGACCTGTACGACCGGCTGCTGGCGAAGGCCGCGGCCCGCGGCGCGCTGCATCAGCGCCCTACCTAGGAAGATTCATCATGTGCGGCATCGTCGGACTCTGGGACTCGCGCGGCAAGCGCCACATCGATGGCGGCGTGCTGGTGCGCATGAACGAGTCGCAACACCACCGCGGCCCCGATGAAACCGGCACGCATGTCGCGCCGGGCATTGCGCTGGGCCACAAGCGGCTGTCGATCATCGACCTGAAGACCGGCCAGCAGCCGCTGTTCAACGAGGACCATTCGGTGGTCATCGTGTTCAACGGCGAGATCTACAACTACCGCGAGCTGATCCCCGAGCTCACCGCGCTGGGCCACACCTTCCGCACCCGCAGCGACACCGAGGTCATCGTCCACGCCTGGGAGCAATGGGGCGAAGCCTGCGTCGACCGGCTGCGCGGGATGTTCGCCTTCGCGCTGTGGGACGAGCGCCAGCAGACGCTGTTCCTCGCCCGCGACCGCCTGGGCGTGAAGCCGCTCTTCTATGCGCAGCTGCCCGACGGCATGTGGATCTTCGGCTCCGAGCTGAAGTCGCTGCTGCGCCACGGCGGCCTCAAGCGCGACCTCGACGTGCAGGCGATCGAGGAGTACTTCGCGCTCGGCTACATCCCCGAGCCGCGCACCATCTACACCTCGGCGCGCAAGCTGCCTCCGGGCCACACGCTGCTGCTGCGCCGCGGCCAGCCGGCGCGCGAGCCGCGCCAGTACTGGGACGTGCGCTTCACCGGCGCCAACACCATCTCCGAAGCCGATGCGCAAGCCGAGCTGGTGGCGCGCATCCAGGAGAGCGTGCGCCTGCGCATGATCTCGGAAGTGCCGCTGGGCGCGTTCCTGTCGGGCGGCGTCGATTCGAGCGCGGTGGTCGCGATGATGGCGGGCCAGTCGTCCGAGCCGGTCAACACCTGCTCCATCTCCTTCGACGACCCCGCCTACGACGAGACCCGCTACGCGCAGCAGGTGGCCGACCGCTACCGCACGCGGCACTTCGTCGAGCAGGTCGCCACCGACGACTTCGACCTCGTCGACACGCTGGCCGAGCTCTACGACGAGCCCTATGCCGACAGCTCCGCCGTGCCCACCTACCGCGTGTGCCAGCTGGCGCGCCGGCATGTCACGGTGGCCCTGTCGGGCGACGGCAGCGACGAGAACCTCGGCGGCTACCGGCGGCACATGTACCACCTGGGCGAGGAGCGGCTGCGCTCCATCCTGCCGCTGGGCGTGCGCCGTCCGCTGTTCGGCACGCTGGGCCGCTGGTACCCGAAGGCGGATCGCGCGCCGCGCTTCCTGCGCGCCAAGTCGACCTTCCAGGCGCTGTCGCGCACCTCGGTCGAGGCCTACTTCCACAGCGTGTCGATCTTCCGCGACGACATGCGCGCGTCGCTGTACTCGCCCGAGTTCAAGCGCCGCCTGGCCGGCTACCGTGCGGCCGAGGTCTTCGAGCGCCATGCACGCGCCGCGCAGACCGACGACCCGCTGTCGCTGGTCCAGTACATCGACCTGCAGACCTACCTGGTGGGCGACATCAACACCAAGGTCGACCGCGCCAGCATGGCCCATGCGCTGGAGGTGCGCGAGCCGCTGATGGACCACCCGCTGGTCGAGTGGCTGGCCACGCTGCCGGCGGGCATGAAGATCCGCGGCACCGAGGGCAAGTGGGTGCTGAAGAAGGCGATGGAGCCGCACCTGCCGCACAACATCATGTACCGCCGCAAGATGGGCTTCGCCGTCCCGGTGGAGCGCTGGTTCCGCGGCCCGCTGCGCGAGCGCGTGCAGGCGGCGGTGATGGACGGCGAGCTGGCCCACACCGGCTTCTTCGACCGCGCCTACCTGAAGCAGCTGGTCGAGCACCACGCGTCGGGCCGGCGCGACTACAGCGGGCCCTTGTGGTCGCTGCTGATGTTCGAGGCCTTCCTGCGCCGCGTGCACACCGCCGATGCCGGCAGCACGCCGACCACCGCCGCCAACGAGCCCCCGGCCCTGGTGCGCGTCGCCTAGGGCCTGTCGTGCGCATCCTCTTCCTCAGCCACCGCTTCCCCTATCCGCCGACTTTCGGCAGCAAGGTGCGGGCGTTCAACGTGATCCGCCACCTCGCGCGCGATCACGAGGTGAGCGTGCTGTCGCTCGCGCGCAGCGCCGAGGAACAGGCCGAGGCGGCCGGCATCGCGCCGTTCTGCGCCGGGCACCGCGCGATGCGCGTCCACAACCCGCTGCAGGCCGCCAAGATGGTGGCCCTGCTGCCCACCCGCACCAGCGCATCGGAGGCCTTCTTCCACAGCGGCGCGATGCAGCGAGAGGTCGACCGCCTGGTCGACGAGCGCCGCATCGACTTCGTGTTCGCGCATTGCTCGGCGGTGGGTCGCTATGTCGAGCACGTGCAAGGCCTGCCCAAGCTCATCGACTACTGCGACGTCGACTCGCGCAAGTGGCTGGACTACGTGCCGCACAAGCCGTGGCCGCTGTCGCTGGGCTACCGCTGGGAGGGCTCGCGCATGGCCGCGGCCGAGCGGCGCCTGGCCGCACGCTTCGACCGCGTCACCGTGGCCACGCCGGGCGAGGCCGACACCCTGGCCGAGATGGGCGTGCGCGAGCGCGTCGACTGGTTCCCCAACGGCGTCGACTTCGACTACTTCCAGCCGACCGGCGAGGGCTTCGACCCCGACCTCGTCACCTTCGTCGGGCGCATGGACTACTTCCCCAACGAGCAGTGCATGGTCGAGTTCTGCGCCAGCACCTGGCCGCTGCTGCGGCATGCGCGCCCCGGCCTGCGCCTGCAGATCGTCGGCGCCGAGCCCACCGCCGCCGTGCGCCAGCTCGCCCGCCTCGACGGCGTGACCGTGACCGGCTCGGTGCCCGACGTGCGGCCCTTCGTGCGCCGCAGCGCGCTGAGCGTGGTGCCGCTGGCCATCGCGCGCGGCACGCAGAACAAGATCCTCGAATCGATGGCGATGGGCGTGCCGGTGGTGGCAAGCCGCATCGCCGCCGCGGGCGTCGACGCGACAGCCGGTGAGCACCTGGTCGCTGCAGATGGCCCCGCCGAAACCTGCGACGCCATCCTGCGGGTGCTCGGCGATGCCGCGCTGCGCCGCCGGCTTGCCGACCAAGGCCGCGAGCGCGTGCTGTCGCACCACGCCTGGGCCCCGGCCATGCAACGCCTCGACGCCATCGTGCAGCACTGCCTCGATGCGCGCGACACGGGCCGGCCGGCGACGGGTGCTCGCGCCGACGTCGCCTTGTCGGCCGCCTCGCCGCGCTGAGCGCCGATCGGAAGGCCGCCATGCTGTCCGCTCTCGCCTTCCTGGCGTTCTGCGTGGTCTGCTCGATCTGGGCGTTCACCCGCCACCCGGTCTACGGCTTCTACTTCTACCTGGCCTCGTTCTACGTGCACCCGCCCTCACGCTGGTGGAGCTACGCGCTGCCCGACCTGCGCTGGGCGCTGCTGTCGGCGGCCATCACCGTGCTCGCGGTCATGTTCCACCGCGGCCGCCTCGCGCCCAAGCCGGCGCCGTGGATCGCCAACACGCCCGGCACGGTGCTCACGCTGTACACCGTCTGGATGTGGATCCAGATGCCCTGGGCGCTGGACTTCCCGACCCACTTCTCCGGCAGCGTGCAGTACCTCAAGTACCTGGTCGCGATCTGGTTCGTCTACCGGATCTGCGACAGCAAGGAGACCATCCGCCAGGTGATGCTGGGACATGTCCTGGGCTGCACCGTGCTCGGCATCTTCTGCCAGTTCACCGGGCGCAGCGGCGGCCGCCTCGACGGCGTCGGCGGCCCCGGCCTCGACGAGGCCAACGCGCTGGCCATGTTCCTGGCCACCGGCGTCATCTGCTGCTTCGGCCTGTTCATGACCTGGAGCGGCTGGCGCCGCTGGGCTGCGCTGCTGATGCTGGCCATCATCGGCAACGGCTTCGTGCTGGCCAACAGCCGCGGCGCCTTCCTCGGCCTGGTGGCCGGCGGCCTGACCGTGATGCTGTGCAAGGCGCGCGAGCACCGGCGCGTGTTCTGGGCCATCGCCATGGTCGGCATCGTCGGCTTCGCGGTGATCGTCGACACCACCTTCATCGAGCGCATGTTCACCATCGGCGACGTGGTCGAGCAAAGCGAAGACGCCGACATCAGCGCCCGCTCCCGCATGGAGATCATGAAGGCCCAGGTGCACATGGCCGCCGACTACCCGCTGGGCGCGGGCCACCGCGGCACCGCCGAGCTCAGCCCGCGCTACCTCGACCGCAAGTGGCTCACCACCAGCGGCGTGGGCGACGAGTCCGAGGCGGCCCGTTCGTCGCACAACACCTTCATGACGACGCTGGTCGAGCAAGGCATTCCCGGCGCCATCCTGTTCCTCATCCTCGTGTTCTGGATCTTCGGCGCGGTGGTGCGCGTGCGCCGGCTGAACCGCATGAACGTCGACCCGGAGCTGATCACGCTGGGGTCCTGCCTGGTGGGCGGCCTGATGGTGGTCATCGTGGCCGGCAACTCCACCGACTACTTGCTCGCCGAGGTGCAGTTCTGGCTCTACGCCGCGCTGGTCTCGCTGCTGCAGATCGGCGAGGCCCGCAAGCCGGCGAATGCGCTGGCACCGGCGCCGCTGTCTCCCCTTCCACTTCGTCGCTGAACCCGAACGTGCTGCGCCTGCCCTTTTCCTTCGTCTCGCCGCCCGGTGCGCGCGGCCGCCTCAGCATCCTCATCTTCCATCGCGTGCTGCCGCAGTCCGACCCGCTGCAGCCCGACGAGCCCGACGCGGCCGAGTTCGAGACCCGGATGCGCTGGATCAAGGCCTGGTTCAACGTGCTGCCGCTGGCGCAGGCGGTCGACATGCTCTATGCCGGCAGCATCCCGCCGCGGGCGCTTTCCATCACCTTCGACGACGGCTATGCCGACAACGAGGAGATCGCCGCGCCCATCCTGCAGCGCCTCGGGTTGAGCGCCACCTTCTTCATCACCACCGGCTACCTCGGCGGCGCCGAATGCATGTTCAATGACCGGGTGATCGAGGCGGTGCGCGCCTGCACGGCGCCGGTGCTGGACCTGCAGGCGCTGGGCCTGGGCACGCACCCGATGCGCACGCACGAGGACCGGCGGCGCGCGATCGGCGCGCTGCTGAAAGGCATCAAGCACTTCGAGCAGCCTCGGCGCGATGCCACCACCGATGCCATCGTCGCCGCCGCCGGAGCGCATGCCACGCCGCGTCTCATGATGCAGCCGGAGCAGGTGCGCAGCCTGCGTCGCATGGGCATGGACGTGGGCGGGCACACCGTCACCCACCCCATCCTCACCCGCCTGAACCCGAAGGCCGCGCGCGACGAGATCGCGGCGGGCAAGGCGCAGCTCGAGGCCATCGTCGGCGAGCCGGTGACGCTGTTCGCCTATCCCAACGGCGTGCCGCAGCACGACTACGCCGCCGAGCACGTGGCGATGGCGCGCGAGGTCGGCTTCGGCGCCGCGGTGTCGACGGCGTGGGGAGCGGCGGCCATGCAGTCGGATCGGTTCCAGCTGCCGCGCTTCACGCCGTGGGATCGCAGCAGGCTGCGATACGGGGCGCGGTTGTTTGCCAATCTGCGTCGGCCGGAACCGGCACTGGCGTGAGGGGACCCCGGGTTGCACCCGGGCTACGAACCGTAGCCCGGGTGCAACCCGGGACACGCCCAGCTCAGAGCTTGCGCGACTCCAGCCACAACCCGAGCATCATCAACAGCCACACCATCGTCCCGTAGTACCCGGGATGCTCGTGCAGCTTGCGCTCCAGCAGCTCGCGGATGAACTCCGGCCGCACGATGCCGCGCGGCCGCAGCAGGTTGATGCTGTCGATCGCCAGGTCGCGCAAGGGCTTGTGCTCGATCAGCCAATGTCCCACCGGCAGCCCGAAGCCGTGCTTCTTCTTGGTGATGATCTCGGGCGGCAGGAAATCGAGCAGCGCCTGCTTGAAGAACCAGCGCAGCTGCGTGCCCTTGAGCTTGAGATCGGCCGGCAGCGTGCCCGAGAAGGCGACCATGCGGTCGTCGAGCAGCGGGTAGGCGACGTCGATGCCCGCCAGGTTGCACATGTGCCCGACCTTGGGCAGGTCGCCGTCGGCCAGCACGAAGCGGAAGTCGATGCCCAGCATCTGGTTGATGAGGCTGGCATCCGCGAAGGGCGCGTGCGCCTCGACCAGCAGCTTCTGCGGGCGGGCGGCATCGACGCCGGCAATGAAGTCCGGCGTCAGCACCTCGTTGATGCCCAGGTGCTGCAGCAGGTTGTACGACTCGTAGCGAAAGGGCATGGGCGGGCGCGCCTGCTCCACGTAGCTGCGCAGCTTGCGCAGCGGCGGCACCGCGCCCACCCCGGGCATCGACATCAGCAGCGGCTCGACCACCGATCGCCGCAGCGCGCCGGGCACGCGCTGGTAGAGGTTGAACAGGTGCTGCTTGCCGTAGCGCTCGTTGCCGCCGAACAGCTCGTCGCCGCCGTCGCCGGCCAAGAGCCGCGTCACGCCGTTCTCGCGCGCGAACCTGGCGCAGTGGTAGGTCGGGATGGCCGAGGCGTTGCCGAAAGGCTGGTCGTAGGAGGCCGCGATCTTCGGCAGCGAATCGACCACGTCGGTGGGCTTGACGTAGAACTCGTGGTGATCGGTCTTGAAGTGGCGCGCCGCGATGCGCGCGTACTCGGTCTCGTCGTAGCCGGGCACGTCGAAGCCGATCGAGAAGGTGCGCGCGGGCTTGCCGCTCACCCGCCCCAGCATGCCGCTCACGGTGGAGCTGTCGGTGCCGCCGGAAAGAAAGGAGCCGTGGCTTGCGCCGTCGGACGCTTCCTTGACCGTGGTCTCGAGCAGCGACACGAACTGCTGCTTGAGCGCCGCGGTGTCATGGCCCGCGTCTTCGGTGAAGCGCATGGTCCAGTACGGCTGCTGCAGCGCCGGCGCGCCGGTCCCGAACTCGAGGCAGTGCCCCGCGTTCAAGCGCTCGACGCCTTCGAAGATGGTCGCCGGGCCCGGGCACACGTGGTAGTAGAGGTAGTCGAAGATGGCCTGCGGCGAGAGCCGGCGCTCGACGCCCGGCGCGCCGAACAGCAGGTCGATCACCGTGCCGAAGGCCAGGCCGTCGGGCGTGCGCGCGAACACCATCTGGTGCGCGCCGATGCGGTCGATGGCGAGCAGGCCGCGCCGCTGGCGGCTGTCCCAGGTGGCCAGGGCGAAGTCGCCGCCGATGTCGGACAGGGCCTGGCGGCCGCGCTCGCGCAGAGCACGCACCACGGCCTGCAGCGGATCGCCGGACGCGTCGGCGCTGCGCAGCCGGGGATGGCCGGCCAGCGCGACGAGGAAGCCGTCGGACTCGATCAGCGTCGGGCGCCCGATCTCGCCGAACACCGCGAGGCCGGACGCGCCCGCGGCCCGCGTCGCGCGCTCGGGGGTCGAACCGTGGTGGGCCGCCAGCATGCGCTGCAGCAGCTCGCCGCCATCGACACCCTCGCGGGCCGAGAACCAGCCGCACAGACCTCTCATTCGTCCTCCCTATCGTGATGTGTTGAGCAGCCAGGCGAGGGTCGCGTCCTCGACCTGCGTGCGCCAGGCGCGGCTGGAAAAAGTGTGGTCGGCGTCGCGCACGTCGACGCGGCTCACCTTGGGCGCTTCGAGCAGCCCTTTCCATGCCCGCGACCCCTCGGTGTGCTGCAGGAATTCCTTGGCCGTGATGTCGTTGCCGCTGATGATCAGCAGCAGCTTGCCGCGAAAGGCGGCGAGCCCGCGCGCCATGCGGACCTGGAAGGCATCGTCGGGGCGGCGATCGGCGCCGCCGCCGGCTGAACGCGCCTGCTTCACGTTGCCGAAGAACCCACCCAGCGCACGCCGCAGGTCCATCCCGCCGCCGAGCAGCTTGGTCCAGAACTCGCGCTGCATCAGGCGCGACAGGTAGTAGTAGCGAACGCGCGCCGCGGCCAGCGACGCATCGCTGCGCGCCCACGGATTGGCGGCCACGATGCCGCTCACGCGGGGGTGCTGGCCGGCATGCATGAGCGCCGCCGACGCGGCGTCGCACAAGCCCCAGACCACGACTTGCCTCGCGGATGGCGCGGCGCTCAGCAGCGCATCGACGGCGGCGTGCACGTCGGCACCCACGTCCTCGAAGCTGCGCATGTCGCCCTCGCTGTCGCCCATGCCGCGGTAATCGAAGCGCAGCGTGGTGAAGCCCCGCGCGGCCAGCCGGCGTGCCAGCAGCGTGAACTGGCGGTGGCTGCCGACCCGGTACTGCGGGCCGCCGACGACGATGAGGACCGAGGTGGGCTGCGCCGCCACGCCTTCGGGCGGACGCGAGACGATGCCCCACAGCGACGCACCCTCGCAGCGAAAGCCCAGCGCGTCTTCGCGCACGCCGTCGTCATGCATGGTGTTGTCTTTCGAGCACGGGTTCGGCGTCGGCACGCGAGGGCGCCGACATCAGCGCAAGCGAACGCTGCAGCAAGGCCTCGCACTCCTCGATCTCCTGGGTCTGCCAGAACGGCGGTCCGCCCAGGGCATCGAGGTCCACGGCGAGGCCGCGTGCGCGCAGGCGCTCGACATGACGCAGCGCGACCGGCGAAGGCTCGGGCGACTCGTCGCCCGACACCTCCAGCCACACGACGCGGCCGGCGAAGTCGGCCGGCAACTCGAAGCTCGCCGCTTCCAGGCCCTGGGCCAGCGCCGGGTGGATTTCGTAGCCGGCCACTTCGACCGGCTGTCCGGCGCGCAGCTGCTGTGCCGGCGACATCTCGCCGCTGGCCTTGGCCGAACCGACGATGCGCGCGCCTGCGTGCAGGCGAAGAAACTGCTGCAGGTGCTGGGCGCCCGCGGCCACCGGCTGCCACAGCAGCAGGTTGACGTGCGGCCGCCCGGCGAGCACCGGCGGCGCAAGCAGCGCACCGGCACGCAGGCACCACAGCCACACCGGGCTGTCGGAGGCGGCCTGCGCGAGCTCGGCCTCGACGTCGGCGATCCAGGCCGGCCAGCTCGCGTCGGCGAAGTCGCCGGCGCTGTCGCCGCAGCCGCACAGGTCGCGCTGCACGACACGCCAGCCGCGCGCGGCGAGCAGGCGCGCCATGCGCGCGCTCATGCGCCGCGACTTGTTCATCTCTTCGGCAAAAGCGTGAACGAATACCACCGTGCCGCACGCCGGCCCGGCATCGGGCTGCGTCACGAGGCGGAATCGTGAGCCCGCGGCCCCATGGACGAAACCGCCCTCCTGGGCCACGGACCGGGACGGGCTCATCGATCCAGCTTGGACTCTACGAAGCTCGTCAGGCTGCCGACGGAGGCGAAAGTGCGGCCGTCGACCTCGTCGTCATCCACCGCGAAGCCGAAGCGCTCTTCGAGTGCGGTCAGGATGGACACCACGGCCATCGAGTCGAGCTCGGCGACGCTGCCCAGCAGGGGCGTGTCGGCAGTGAGCGGGAAACCGGCCTCGAGGCTGAGGACGGACCGCAAGGTCTTGATCACTTCCTGTTCGACGTTCACTGCAGAAATCCGGTGGGTTGCGGGACGGAGCGAAGCGGCGAATTGTAGGTTGCGGCCCCGGGGCGGCACACCCCTCGGCCAAGGGTGGCTCAGGCGGTCGCGCCGGGCAGCAGCCGCCGCAGGATGTCGATCAGCAGCGCCGCCTGCGCGCCCATCGAATAGCGCTCGAGCACGCTGTGGCGGGCGCGCTCGCCGACGATGCGGCGCAGGTGCGGATCGCGCAGGGCTTCGAGCGCGGCCCACCAGTCGTCGCGCGAGCGGGCGAGGTAGCCGTTGCGTCCCTGCTCGATCACCGGCTCGTAGGCCGGGATGGGCGTGGCGATGACAGGCAGGCCCAGCGCCATCTTGAGGGTCAGCCGGTTCTCGGACTTCACCCGCCAGGGCGGCGGCCGGTCATGGGTGGCCTCTTCGGTGGTGTCGACCGGGATGATGCCGATGTCGGCGGCACGCAGGTGGCCGTACACGCCCATGGCGTCCCAGGGCACGCAGCGGACGCGTCGATTGAGCAGGAAGGACAGCAGCTCCATGCGCCGCCCCGCCGAATGCTGGAGCAGCTTCCAGCGAGCCTCGCGCAGCCGCTGCAGGTAGTCGGTCTCGGCGGGATAGCGGCCGACCACCGTGACGTGCAGCCAGTCGGGCGGCGAGCCGATCACGGGCAGCCGCGTCAGGCTCGCCGAGGTCACGAGCACGGCACGCAGAGGACGACGGCGACTGCCGCGGTGATCGCCCCAGTCGGTCTTGCACACGGCCGCGTTCTCGATGCCGTCGTGGACCACGTGGATCTTGGGCTGCAGCCGGGCCGGATAGAGGCTGCGCAGGTAGTCGGTGACAGCCACGGTGACGTCGGTGGCCTCGACCATGGCGGGGTCCACCAGGTCGCACACGCCATACACCGTGACGATGCCCCGCGCCCGCAGCTCGTGCGCCAGCGCCTGGACACTGGGCCCGCGCACCTTCTGCAGGAACACCACCCGGAAGCCCTGCTCCGCCAGGTGCCCAGCCAGCCCGGACAGGTCAGGCTGCTCGGTGCCGGCCTCGGGCTCGTAGACGATGTGCGGCTCGAAATGTGCCTGCCTCAGGAACGGCATCATGTTGAGCACCGCGATGCGCGTGCTGGGCAGCGGATCGCGCGAGCTCGACAGCAGCACGAAGCCGATCTTGATCGGGCGCGTCGACGCGTGCACGAGCGGCTCGCGGATCGAGGGCGACGGCGCGAGGATCGACCGTCCGACGGGGGGTGCGCTTGACATCGCCGCGGCCCTCAGTGAACGGACTCGAGGACCAGCACCCAATCGCCCTGACCGGCGGAGTTGGTGCCCGGAGGCTGCAGTACCAGCGTCGGCGATCGCGGCAACGGCGGCCCGGCCACCGAGGCGGTCGAGCCGTCTTGCGGATCCATCCAGCGCGCGCTGATGCGCGGGCCGGCCATGCGTGTCGTGTCGAGGTGCAGCGCGCGCACCGAGGGCGTGTAGGCGATGGCGAAGGACCGGTCCTCGGCGAGTGCGGCCAGGGCGCGCTCGACGCCCGACTGCAGGCCGTCGGTCAGCAGCGTGTGCTGCAGGTCGGGCTGCAGCGTCCACCAGCGGCGGCTTTCGAACAGGGCGGCCGCGTGGCTCATGCTGCGCGCGGTGGCGTTGGCCAGCGCATCCGGCCATCCCGGCTTGAACTGCCAGATCATGTCGTGCCCGGAAATTTGGCCGCTGGCCCCCGACAGCAGGGCCTGGTAGGCCTGCACGCGGGTCAGCCGCGGATCGGGCTTGGCGCCTTCGTAGTAGGCCTCGACGAGGAAGAAGGGCAGGCCCGGGTGCTGGCTGTAGTGGCGCTCGGCGGCCTCGTAGACGACCTCGCCGGTGTAGACATTGCCCACCGTCAGCCACGGCTCGCCGCCCATCCAGTCGAAGGCGCCGGTGCCGCGGCCGCCATGGAAGCTGTGCAGGCTCTCGGCGTCGAGCTCGCGGATGCCGTTGGCGAGCTCGCGCACCAGGGACTTGTCGGGCACGTCGTAGTCGCCGCCGTGCACCCACATCAGGTTGCGCCGACCCCGATAGCGGCGACCGAGGTAGCGGCCGAACTCGCGCATCTTCGACGCGCCGTTCTTCTTCATGCCGACCCACCAGCCTTGCTCTTCGCCGAGGTAGCCGGCGTAGGTGGGGACGACCATCACGAGCATGTTCTGCTCTGCGGCCTTCGCGACCAGGTGGTCGAACAGCGCGAAGTAGCGGTCGTCGGGCGTGCCGAAGTCGACGTGCTGGATGTAGTCCTGGCTGGACTCGAAGCGCGCCGGCGTCAGGAAGGGCGCGATGCCCTCGCGGTTGGAGGGCGGATGCGCGGCGAACCAGGCCTCGAGCAGGTTGACCAGCACGGTGTTGTAGCCGCGACGGTGGCGGTCTTCGAGATAGGTGTCGATTTCGGCCGGCGTGAGCTGGAGCAGGATGGACCAGGCCGCGTCGCCGACGATCAGGAACGGACGCCCGCTGGCATCGACCAGGTGACGAACGCCGGGCTCGACCCGCAGCGGAAAGACCGCTCCCGGCGCCGGCGGCGGCAAAGGGGGCAGCGCCTGCGCCGCGCGCGCACCGGCCTGCTCCGCCTTGCCGCAGGACATCGACACCACTGACATCACCACCACCCCCGCCGCGCACAGCGCCCGGCTCCAGGCTGCGCCTGGCATGCGATTCACCATTCTTCGTTCATCCCTGTTTCTTGTAGCCAGTCTGTCCGCGCACCGTGTTGCCCGATGCTGCGGGCCGCATCGTCAGCGCGGAATCAGCGCGGCGAGGCGGTCGAAATGTTCATCGAGCTGGGCCCGGAACGCCACCGTCCGGCTCCGGATGTGCTCGCGCAGCGGTTGCTCGTCGTCGAGCACCTCCTCGATGCGGGCCAGCAGCTCGTCGCGGCGCAGGCCGCGCAGGTCCAGCACCTGGCGTCCCAGGCCGATGTCCTCGAGCTGGCGGCGCACCTTGCGCGCGTACGACACCGCCACCACCGGCGCGCCTGCCACCAGGGCGAGGATCATCGCGTGCAGGCGCGAGCCGACCACCACCCGCGCATCGCGAACCTCGCGCATGTACTCGTCCACCGTGGCCACCGGCACCTCGCGGGTCGCGCCCGCATCGGTGCGCATGCGCTGGCGCACGCGCTCGACGACGGGCGGGTCCATGCGGGTCTGCGAGCAGACGAAGCGAACCTCCAGCGAGCGTCGCTGCAGCGCGTCGGCCGCCGCGGCCAGGGCCGCGAGGTAGGCCTCGTATTCCTCGGGCTCGGCGCCGGGCCAGGCCTGGCGGGCAATGGGGCTGACGACCGCGAAGGCCGGCCCGGCCGACGCGTTGCCGGCGGCGCCGCGATCGGTGAGATGGAAGGCCGGATCGGGCGCGACCTCGACCGGCCCTGTCAGGCCCAGGCTGCGCAGCGCGTCGAGCGACCCGCCGTCACGCACCACCCGCAGCTGGGCGCGTTCGAGCGCACGCCTGCAGAAGCTGCGGCCGAGCCGGGTGAGCAGCTGGTCGACACCGACCCCGAACACCCCCACCGGCTTGCCCTGGCGCCGCGCGGCACCCGACCAGGCGAGCAGGCGGAAGGGCTGCTCCCAGGGCCCGCCCCAGAAGTCGTCGATCTGGCCGCTGCCCGACACCAGCAGCATGTCCAGGCCGGCCATGTGCCGGGCGATGCGGCGAGCCGAGGCCACGAGGTGCAGCGGCGCCGGGAAGGATTGCGGATCGATGCCCGCATCGGCCGTCCAGGACGGTGCCCCGCCGGCGCCGCCGTCGAACAGGCCGCCGGCGCCCGAGAGGTGCCGCGCGCGGATGCCGAAGGTGCGCGCCGCGTCCTCGGGATCGGTGCACAGGCCGACGAACTCGATGTCGGGCCGGCGCGCTCGCAGCGCCTGCATCACCGCCTGCTGAATCGCGGTGTCGCCCAGGTTGGCGCTGGCGTACATGCCCAGCAGGCCGATGCGCTTCGTGCGCGCGGCCATCGGGGCGGCGCCAGGCGCGTCGCTGCGCACCGCGTCGACGGATGTCACGGCCCGGCGATCCGGCGCTGGCACGGTCATCGGGCGGGCCCTCGGCGCGCCGATGCCAGCAGCGTGTGGCCCAGCATGGCCTTCTCCTTCGCGCGCTTGATCCATGCCGGCGGCACCACCATGCCGACCAGCGCGTTGAGCTTGGTGGAATTGACGATGCGCAGCAGGCCCTGATCGCCGACCGGCGTGAGGGACACGATGCGCACGTCCTGGAACTCCGGCTCGAGCAGCCGGCGCAGCTCGTGCGCGTCGACCCAGTGCCGCAGTTGGCCGGGCTGGGGGCCGCCCACCGCGCTCCAGCGTTCGAGCACCGGCTTGTTCTGCGTCGCCAGGATCAGCAGGCCGCCGGGCTTGAGCAGCGCGGCCAGCCGGCGCATGAAGGCGGGCTGATCCTTCACGTGGGGCAGCACCTCCAGCGTGATGACCACGTCGAAGGACTGCAGCGGCAGGTCGAGCTCGAACAGGTCGCCGGCGACGAAGCGAACCTGCGGCGCGCGCAGGCGGGCGCGGGCGAGCACCTCCTCGGCCAGGTCGGTGCCGGTGACCTGCCCGTAGCGGCTCAGGCGCTCGGCCATCCAGCCGGTCCCGCAGCCGACGTCGATGATCGACAGATCGGTCCGGTTCAACGCCGCGACCAGGCGGTCGACCTCCTGCGCCTGGCGGGCCGAGGTGTCGCTGATGCGTCCTTCGCGCGCAGCGGCGTTCCAGACATCCCAGGCGCGGCGCTGCTCGTCCATCGTGAAGTCTGAGTGCGATGACTTGTCCATGAGCGATTCCTCCGGATCCCGTGTGGCGGGTTGTGGTGGCGGGTGTCAGCTCGCGTTGCGGCTGGGGCCCAGCAGCGAGCGCAGTTCCTGGAACAGCACACCACGGTCCCAGGCCAGCAGCCGCGCCGCCGTGCCCAGGGCGCGCAGCTTCTCGCGTACCGCGATGGGCGCACGCACGATGCAGCTGAAGTTGTCCCAGTGCCTGCGACCACGCAGCATCTTCATCGGAAAGCGCGCGCCGGGGTTGTACACACGCTGTATCTGGATCGGCGAGAGCATCGACGTGAAGGTGCCCGGCGCCTGCCGCCGCTGCAGCAGCACGTCGGACAGCAGGCGAAAGCGCCCGTACAGCGCGAGCTCGGACATGAGCGCCATGTCGCCGGACGGATACAGGCGATCCATGCCGGTGCGCTTGAGCACGCCGGTGCGGATGACGCCGCACATCGCGTTGTTCAGCGTGAGACGGGTGCACACCGCCGCGAAGCGCTCGCTGGGCGCCGCCATGGGCACGTCGATGTCGCCGTTGAAGACCTCGATCGGCCGCTCGTCCTCGTCCATCAGCAGCGTGTGGCCGTAGCACAGCACCACGCCGGGATCGGACTCCAGCACCTCGACGCAGCGCGCCAGCATGGTGGGCGCGTTGCGATCGTTGGCGGTGGCCCATTTGAAATACTTGCCACGTGCGAGATCGACCAGGCAGTTCCAGTTTCGCGGGGCGCCGATGTTCGACGGATGGCGCACATAGCGCACGCGCGAGTCGCGCCGCGCGTAGTCCTCGCACATCTGCTGGGTGCGGTCGGTGGATGCGTTGTCGGCGACGATCAGCTCGAAGTCGGCCAGTGTCTGGGTCAGCAGCGATTCGATGGCCCGCGCCAAGTAGCGCTCCCCGTTGTACACAGGAATGCCTACGGTAACGAGCGGAGCCGGTGAGTTCATCGTGGAGGCAGCGGTCGCCCCTGTGAGCGGGTCGGATGGTGGAGCTCTGCCACGACCGGCCCCTCGCTCGCCCGACGCTGCGGTGATGTGGGATCGCGGGCAGTCTACCGCTGGAACCTGCGTGCGCGATCCCTCAGTTGCCC
Source organism: Piscinibacter sp. (assembly GCA_036377015.1). Lineage (GTDB taxonomy): Bacteria > Pseudomonadota > Gammaproteobacteria > Burkholderiales > Burkholderiaceae_C > Albitalea. Next base: position 104,020 of record DASUZE010000094.1, read on the forward strand.
TCGACAGTCCCCTGAGTTCGGGGGGCCGGTGCCCCTCGATGAGACTTATAGTCGCGGTCTGCACGGGGGGCTTGGATGATCATCGTCGACACCGCATTGGCCAAGCGATCCGCCGAGGGAAATCCGGTGCGCGTCGCGCTGGTCGGCGGCGGCTACATGGCACGCTGCATCGCCTTGCAGATCGTGTCGGCGGTTCGCGGCATGCGCCTGGTGGCGATCGCCAACCGCACCGTCGAGAAGGCCGAGCGCGCGTATCGCGACGCCGGCGTCACCGACATCGTCCGGGTCGATTCGGCCGCTGCGCTCGAGCAGGCCATCTCGCAGAACCGGCATGCCGTGATCGACGACGCGCTCGAGATGTGCCGTGCCGGCCAGATCGACGCCGTGATCGAATGCACAGGCCATGTCGAACACGGCACGCGCGTGAGCTTCGAGGCCATCCGCCACGGCAAGCACGTCATCCTGCTCAGCGCCGAGATCGACGCCTCGGTCGGCCCCATCCTCAAGACCTACGCCGACCGCGCCGGCGTGATCTTCAGCTACACCGACGGCGACGAGCCCGGCGTCGGCATGAACCTGTACCGCTTCCTCGACAGCATGGGTTACCAGCCGGTGCTGATGGGTCAGCTCAAGGGCTTTCTCGATCGCTACCGCAACCCCGAGACGCAACGCGAGCTGGCCACCAGGCTGGGGCAGAACCCGTCGGTGCTGGCCTGCTTCGCCGACGGCTCCAAGCTCGCGCTCGAGGCCGCCATCATGGGCAACGCCACCGGCTTCGTGCCGCAGGTGCGCGGCATGCGCGGCTATCCGTGCGCGCACGTGAACGACATGCTCAAGGAACTCACGCCCGATCACTTCAAGGGCGCGGGCATGGTCGAGTACGCGCTGGGCGCGGCGCCTCACACCGGCGCGTTCGTCATCTGCATGAACGACCACCCCGAGAAGCGCAAGCTCATGCAGTACCTGAAGATGGGCGAAGGACCGCTCTACATGTTCTACACGCCCTACCACCTGCCGCCGTGGCAGATTCCGCACTCGGTGGCACGCGCGGTGCTGTTCAACGACCCGACCATCACGCCGCGCGGCGCGCCGGTGTGCGACACGGTGTCGTACGCCAAGCGCGACCTGAAGGCCGGCGAACGGCTCGACGGCATGGGCGGCTTCACCTGCTACGGCCTGGTCGAGCGCTACGAGGTCTGCCGGCGCGAAGCCACGCTGCCGATCGCCGTCTCGCTCGACTGCCGGCTCAAGCGCGACATCGCCAAGGACCAGCCGATCGGCTACGCCGACGTGGAGCTTCCGGCCGACCGGCTGGTGGACAAGCTTCGCGTCGAACAGGATGAGCGCTTCACGGTGAACTGACCGCGGCCCGTTGGGGGCCGGCGGCGCAAGAAGAAGGGGAAACGGAATGAAGGTAGTACTGTTCTGCGGTGGCCTGGGCACCCGCCTGCGGGAGCATTCGGACACCATCCCCAAGCCCCTGGTCAACATCGGCTACCGGCCGATCCTGTGGCACCTCATGCGCTACTACGCGCACCACGGGCACAAGGACTTCATCCTCTGCCTGGGCTATCGCGGCGACATGATTCGCGAGTTCTTCCTGAACTACAACGAGTGCCTCACCAACGACTTCGTGTTCTCCGAGGGCGGCCGCAAGATCGAGCCGGTGCGCAGCGACATCCAGGACTGGCGCATCACCTTCGTCGACACCGGGCTGCACGCCAACATCGGCCAGCGCCTGCGGCGGGTGCGTGAGTACCTCAAGGGCGAAGACATGTTCATGGCCAACTACGCCGACGGCCTGACCGACCTGCCGCTCAACGACCACATCGCGCAATTCCAGCGCAGCGATGCGGTGGCCAGCTTCATCGCGGTGCGCACCTCGCAGAGCTTCCACTGCGTGCACTCCGACGACAACGGCACCGTCACCAGCTTCGGCCAGCTGAGCGGCTCCGAGTTCTGGATCAACGCCGGCTACTTCTGCCTGCGCCAGGACATCTTCGACTACGTCGAGGAAGGCGACGAGCTGGTCGAGCAGCCCTTCAAGCGCCTGATCGAGCGCAAGAAGCTGCTGGTGAATCGCTACGGCGGCTTCTGGCAGCAGATGGACACCTTCAAGGAAAAGATCACCTACGACCGCATGGAAGCGCGCGGCGACTGTCCCTGGATGGTCTGGCGCAAGAGCTGATGCTGGACCTGCGCTTCAACCTGCCGGACGCAAAGGCGCCCCGCTTCCTCTTCATCGGCGCCCACTGCGACGACATCGAGATCGGCTGCGGCGGCACCGTGGTCGAGCTGCTGCGCCAGTACCCCAAGGCGCAGATCCACTGGATCGTGCTCAGCTCGGGCACGGGGCGCGAGAAAGAGGCGCGGCGCGCGGCCAGCCAGCTGCTGCGCGGCGCCGACCAGCCCCAGGTGGTCGTCAAGGATTTCCGCGGCGCCTACTTTCCCTCGGAGGCGCCGGCGATCAAGGACTACTTCGAGGAGCTGAAGGCGATCCAGCCGCACGTCGTGTTCGCCCATTGCCGCGACGAGCTGCACCAGGACCACCGCATCGTGGGCGAGCTGGCCTGGAACACCTTTCGCGACCACGTCATCCTCGAGTACGAGATCCCCAAGTACGACGGGGGCCTGGGCTCGCCCTCGGTCTTCGTGCCGCTGGCCGCGAAAACGGTGCGGCGCAAGGTCGACCTGCTGATGAAGGTGTTCGCCACCCAGCGCAGCAAGCAGTGGTTCACGCCCGAGACCTTCCAGGCCTTGATGCGCCTGCGCGGCATCGAGTGCAACGCGCCCAGCGGCTACGCCGAGGCGTTCTATTCGCGCAAGCTGGTGCTGGGACCATGATGCGATTCGATCGATCCAACGCGCTGCGGCCGCGCTTCCATGCGCTGATTCCGGGCGGCGCACACACCTACGCCAAGGGCGACGACCAGTACCCCGAGGGCATGGCGCCGTACATCGTGCGCGGCCAGGGCTGCCGGGTCTGGGATGTCGACGGCAACGAGTTCATCGAATACGGCTCGGGCCTGCGCGCGGTCACGCTGGGCCATGCGTACGCGCCGGTGATCGAGGCGGCGCGCAAGCAGCTCGAGCTCGGCGCGAACTTCGTGCGGCCGTCGGCCCTCGAGCTCGAATGCGCCGAGGCCTTCCTCGCTTTCGTGCCGAACGCCGACATGGTCAAGTTCTGCAAGGACGGCTCCGATGCGACCTCGGGCGCGCTCAAGCTGGCCCGCGCCCACACCGGCCGCGACATGGTCGCGATCTGCGCCAACCATCCGTTCTTCTCGGTCGACGACTGGTTCATGGGCTCCACCGGCATGCCCGGCGGCGTGCCCCAGGCCACGCGCGACGCCACCGTCAAGTTCAACTACAACGACCTCGCGAGCCTGCAGACGCTGTTCGACGCCCATCCCGAGGGCATCGCGGCGGTGGTGCTCGAGGCCGAGAAGGAGACCGCGCCCGCGCCCGGCTTCCTCGACGGCGTGCGCGCCCTGTGCGACCGCCACGGCGCGGTGCTCATCCTCGACGAGATGATCACCGGCTTTCGCTGGCACCAAGGCGGCGCGCAGGCGCACTACGGCATCCGTCCCGACCTGTCGACCTTCGGCAAGGCGCTGGGCAACGGCTTCTCGGTGTCGGCGCTGACCGGCCGGCGCGAGCTCATGCAGCTGGGCGGCGTCGACCACGACCGCGAGCGCGTCTTCCTGCTGTCCACCACCCACGGCGCCGAGACCCACGGCCTGGCTGCGGCGCTGGCCACCATGCGCGTCTACCAGACCGAGCCCGTGATCGAGACCCTGTGGCAACGCGGCCGGCGCCTGGCCGACGGCCTGCGCGAGGCCGCCCGCCATGCCGGCGTGGCCGAGCAGGTGCCCATCCTCGGCCAGCCGTGCTGCCTGGTGTTCGGCTCGCGCGACGCCGACGGCCAGCCCTCGCAGCCCTTTCGCACGCTGCTCATGCAAGAGCTCATCCAGCGCGGCGTGCTGGCGACATCGCTGGTCGTGAACTACTCGCACACCGAGGCCGACATCGACCAGACCATCGCCGCCTTCGCGGCCGCCTTCGAGGTCTACCGGCGCGCGCTCGACGACGGCATCGCCAAGCACCTGCGCGGCCGCCCGGTCAAGCCGGCCATCCGGCGCTTCGCCTGAGGCGGCCCTTCTTCCTTTGAATCCGACAACGACACCATGCTGAATCCCGAGTTCTGGAAAGGAAAGCGCGTGTTCGTCACCGGACACACCGGCTTCAAGGGAAGCTGGCTGTGCCTGTGGCTGAACCATCTGGGCGCCAAGGTCAGCGGCTATGCGCTGCCGCCGCCCACCGATCCCAGCCTGTTCGAGATGGCCCACGTGGCCGATCTGATCGACTCGCGCACGGGCAACGTCCACGACATCGCCGCCATCGAGGCCGCGGTGCAGGCCGCGCAGCCGGAGATCGTCATCCACATGGCGGCACAGTCGCTGGTGCGCTACTCCTACGACCAGCCGGTCGAAACCTTCACCACCAACGTGCTGGGCACGGTGCACCTGCTCGACGCCGTGCGTCGCGCGCCGTCGGTGCGCGCCGTCGTGGTGGTCACCTCCGACAAGTGCTACTTCAACGAGGAGTGGGTCTGGGGCTACCGCGAAGACTCCCGGCTGGGCGGCCACGACCCGTACAGCGCGAGCAAGGGCTGCGCCGAGCTGGTCGTCACGGCCTACCAGAACTCCTTCTTCAGTGCCGAGCGCAACCCCGGCTGTGCCGCGGTGGGCAGCGCGCGCGCCGGCAACGTGATCGGCGGCGGCGACTGGGCACTGGACCGGCTGGTGCCCGACATCCTTCGGTCGCTGCTGAAGAACGAGCCCACGCTGATCCGCAACCCGCAGGCCACGCGGCCCTGGCAGCACGTGCTGGAGCCGCTGCACGGCTACCTGATGCTGGCCGAGCGCCTGTACGCCGACGGCCATGCCTTCGCCAGCGGCTGGAACTTCGGCCCGCCCGAGGAAAGCGAGCGCACGGTGGGCTGGATCATCGAGCAGCTTTACGACATGTGGGGCGTCACCTTCGAATGGGAGCGCGACCGCAACCCCGGTCCGCCCGAAAGCACCTTCCTCAAGCTCGATGCCTCCAAGGCGCGCGCGCACCTGCAGTGGCGTCCCAAGCTCGACCTGATGACCACGCTGCACTGGATCGTCGACTGGACGCGCCGCTACCAGGCCGGCGACGACATGCGCCAGGCGAGCCTCGCCGACATCGAGCGCTTCATGGCCATCCGGCCGGCAGCATGATCTTCACGCCCACCACCATCGCCGGCGCGTGGCTGGTCGATCTCGAGCCGCGCGAGGACCATCGCGGCTCGTTCGCGCGGTCGTTCTGCAAGCGCGAGTTCGAGGCACAAGGCATCGCCTTCGACATCGTCCAGGCCAACCTGGCGCGCACGCTGCACGCGGGTGTGGTGCGCGGGCTGCACTACCAGGAGCATCCCGCCGAGGAGCAGAAGCTGGTGCGCTGCGTGGCCGGCGCAGTGCTCGACGCGCTGGTCGACATGCGGCCCGCGTCGCCCACCTACCGCGCGGTCTACTGGGTTCGGCTCGACACGATCACCCGGCAATCGCTGTTCATTCCGGCCGGGGTGGCGCATGGCTACCAGGCGCTCGCGGACAACACCGAGTTCCTGTACATGACCGACCAGTTCTACGCACCAGGCGTCGAGAAGGGCGTGCGCTACAGCGATCCGGCCCTCGGCGTTCCGTGGCCGCTGCCGCCGCGCGACGTGGCGCCGCGCGACCAGGAATGGCCGCTGCTCGGCTGATGCCCGCCATGCGCAACCCGTCCGCGACGCCGCTGCTGGCGCTGTTCGCAAGCGCGATGCTGGTCGCTGCCTGCGGCGGCGGGGGCGGGTCGGCTGAGGCCACCAGCGCAGCGCCCGCACCGACGCCGAGCCCTTCTCCGACACCTGCACCTGGACCGGCGCCTGCACCTGCGCCCGCGCCTGCACCGTCACCCGCACCCGCACCCGCACCCGCTCCGAGCGGAACGGTCAACTACTCGAGCACCTTCGACACGGCCGAGTACCCGCTGAGCGAAGGCGGCGTCTGGGGACACGCGAACAACTCATGGACCTACCTGAGGTCGGCGAATGGCGTGGTCTTCCCGACCAACGGCATCACCAACATGTACGACGACAGCTACGCCTACCTGCGCCGCGGCACCAAGGCCGACGGCACGCAGTCGGCGTTCGGCCCGGTGCAGACGGTGGAGGTCGTCGTCAGCCGCAGCTCGGACGTGAACTGCAGCGTCACGCACGAAGTCGAGATCTGGTTGCACCTGACCGACGACTCGAGCAGCCTGCGCGGCTACGAGCTCGACTTCCCCTGCAACGGCACCTTGCAACTCGGCCGCTGGGACGGTCCGTTCGGCGACTCGTCGGCGATCAAGAACGTGCCGACCACGCAGGTCAATGCCTTCAGCCGGGCGATCATCACCGGCGACGTGCTCAAGGGCGACATCACGGCCAACGGCGTGATCACCATGTACGTCAACGGCGTGCCCATCCTGCGCGGCACCGACACGACGTACAAGACGGGCGCGCCGGGCATCGGCGGCTTCCTGCGACCGGGGGCCACGGGCGTCTTCGGCCTCACCAGCGTGAAGGCCTGGTCCGACTGACGTTCCCGCGCATCGGGCGCATATCGCACCGCAAGGGGTTTCGAGTTGTCTGCTTGGGTAACGCACCGGTTACCTGGGCGCCGCTGCTCACCGCCCGGGCAGATGTCACGTCCGGCTCGCGTGTAGACACTACACGAGGCCGCGACCGTGAAGTGTGTCGCGACCGGCTACCGGACTTTGGTGAATCCCGCGCGCTTGCACGGGGAAAACACGTGACGCAGGCACGGGTCCCACTCCCTCTCGCGTCACATTCCGATAAGTGCCCCATCAGCACCCCCCCTACATTCACACCCGTTCTGGTCTCGACATGGCGCACGTCCTGCGCTCCCCGCGGCAAGAAAAGACGGCCCGGCATTTCTTCCGCCACCGCGGCCGATCAGCAGCCAAAGGCGGAAGGTCGTTGGATTTGCCTGGTTGACTCGCCGACGGGAGGCCCCGATGCCGCCGTAAGAGCGGTGCGAGTGCAGGACTGATAAAGAGGGTGTCGTTGGTATGAAGCCTGCGTTGAAGCCCACGGCTTGGGCCGTGGCAGAGTTGCTCGCCTGTCTCACGATTGCTGGATGCGGAGGAGGCGGCAACAACGCCACCCTCACGGATGCCACCGCCGACAGCGCCGAACGCGATCGGACTGCGCTCGCCACGACGAGCACCACCTGGGTCACCATCGCGAACGAGGGGCAATCCTTCTCGTTCACGGGGACCAAGAGCGTGCGCTACGGCGCGGGATCGAAGTGGCTGACGAAGTCGGTGACGAGCACGGGCCAGTGCTCGAACCAGTTCTTCGGCAGCGATCCGGTTTACATGACGGTGAAGTCGTGCCAGGTGCAGGCACCTGCACCGGCTCCTGCACCTGCACCTGCACCTGCACCTGCGCCTGCACCAGCTCCTGCGCCTGCGCCGGCTCCTGCGCCCGCTCCCGCGCCGGCCGCGTCGAGCACCTGGACCAAGATTGCCGACGAGAGCCAGTCGTTCTCGTTCAGCGGAACGAAGACCGTCCGCTACGGTGCCGACACGCGCTGGGTCCAGAAATCGGTCACCGGCTCGGGCCAATGCACGAATGGCTTCTTCGGCAAGGATCCGGCCTACATGACGGTGAAGCGGTGCGAGGTGTCCAGCGCTGCCGCGCCGGCCCCAGCGCCGGCACCGGCACCGGCACCGGCACCGGCGCCCGCACCTGCCCCGGCACCCGCTCCGGCACCCGCACCCGCACCCGCACCCGCTCCGGTGCCGGGCGCCACCGTGAGCTATTCCAGCAGCTTCGACAAGACCGAATACCCGCTCAGCGAAGGCGGCATCTGGGGCCACGCGAACAACTCGTGGACCTACCTGAGGGCGTCCGGTGGCGTGGTCTATCCGACCAACGGCATCACCAATATGTACGACGACAGCTACGCCTACCTGCGCCACGGCACCAAGTCGGATGGCACCCAGGCCGCGTTCGGTCCGGTGCAGACGGTGGAAGTGGTGGTCAGCCGGACCAATGACGTGAACTGCAGCAGCGTCACGCACGAGGTCGAGATCTGGCTGCACGTGACCGACGACACGAACAACCTGCGCGGCTACGAGCTCGACTTCCCCTGCGACGGCACCCTGCAGCTCGGCCGCTGGGACGGGCCGTTCGGCGACTCGTCGGCCATCAAGAACATCTCGACCACCCAGGTGAACTACTTCCAGCGCCCCATCGTCACCGGCGACGTGCTGAAAGGCGACATCACCTCGAGCGGCGTGATCACGATGTACGTCAACGGCGTGCCCATCATCCGCGGCACCGACACCACCTACAAGACCGGTGCGCCCGGCATCGGCGGGTTCCTGCGTCCGGGCGCCACCGGCGTGTACGGCGTCACCAGCGTGAAGGCCTGGTCGAACTGATTCGACGGCGCGAGCCTCGCTTCGAACGCCCCGGACCGCCCTGCGGCCGGGGCGTTTTTACGAAGCCGTCCGACGCAGCCGGTCGGAGAGACCGGCGTACAGGCGGCGCGCAATGAGCATCTCCACGCTCTGCGGCCGTCCGGCCATGCCCCACAGCGCGGCCACGAACGAGAGGTACAGCGCCGCGCCGGCGGGCACGCCGATCACCAGCTCGAGGATCGCGCCGCTAAGGCCTTCCTGGTCGGGCAGGAGCTCGAACATCAGGTACAGCCCGATGCCCATCAAGGCACTGGCCAGAAGCGGCCGCCACAGGCTGGCCAGGTAGTCGCGCGTCTTCAGCTTCAAGGCGCTGAACAAGATGGGCAGGCTCACCAGCAGGCTCCCCGCTGCCGCGAAGAGCTCCGCCAGCGCGACATTGACCACGCCCTCGCCGCGCGCAAAGGCCATCGCGATGGAAGCGAACAGCAGCAGCCGGGCCAGCAGGATCACGGTGATGAGCTGGGGGCGACCGAGCGCCAGGTAGGCCGCGATGTTGTTGGACGTCACCGCCGACACCGCGCCCGAGAAGGCGAGGATCTGGATGACCGGCACCGCCTGGCTCCACTGAGCGCCGAGCAGCACGCGCACCACCGGAGCGGCCATCACCGCAATGCCCACGCTCACGGGCAGCACCACCAGCAGGATCGCGGCCGTGGCGTCGACGCAGACGCGGCGAAAGTTCTCCGGCTCGTTCACCAGCCGCGCATAGCCGGGGAACATCGCGCGGTTGATCGGCTGCACGAGCTCGGTGTGGGCAAGCTGCGCGATCTCGGAGCCGATCGTGTAGGCCCCGAGCGTCTGGGCGCCGAACACGCGACCGACGAAGAAGTGCGGCACGCGCGTGAGCACCACGCCGGCGATGTTGTTGGCCAGCAGCCAGCCGGAGAACGAGAAGAGCTCACGCGTGCAGGCCAGCGAGAAGCGCGGCCGGAACGACTGCATGACGTAGCTGAGCGCGACGCCGGTGATGCGCCCGGTCGCAGTCCCGATCACCAGCGCCCAGTACGAGCGGAACGTGACTGCGGCGGCGATGGTGACGGCGAAGGCGATCACGCGCTTGGTCGCGAGGAAGCGGAACTCGGACGAGAAGTCCATGTTGCGCCGGAAGTTCACGACCCCGATGTTCTCGAAGCCGGTGACCAGCCAGGCCGCGGCGATCGCCAGCATGACCGGTGCGAGCCGCGGGTCGCCGTAGAACGACGCCGCCGGGTAGGCGAGCGCGGCCGTCAGGCCTGCACAGCCCAGCGAGAAGGCGATGTTGAGCGTCCAGGCAGTGTCGAAGTGCTCGCGCTGCGGATCGGGCTTCTGGATCAGCGCGACCTCGAAGCTGAACGAGGTGGCGAGCTCGATGATGGCGATGACCGACATGGCCATCGCGACCAGGCCGAAATCGGCCGGTACCAGCAGGCGCGCGAGGATGGTCGTGCTGACGACACCGATGGAGCGATCGAACAGCCGGAAAAGCACCATCCAAGCGGCGCCGCGCGCCATCTCGCCTCTCATCCGTGCTTTCCTCTTCCAACCGCAAAGGCGCGCAGCTTATCAGTTGAAGACGCCCCGGATGTGTCGTTCTGACCCCGTGTTGAAGGGGGTGCGACACGAGTTCGAGAACAAGTGCTGCTTTGAATGCGGGCCCTACAGTTCGGGGATGGTGAGCGGGCGGGCGGCCATTGACAATGCGCCCACTTCCGCCTGTATGCCGGTTGCGCGGCAGCACTGTTTCAAGAACGCACTCTCTTTCGGAGCACATGCATGAAAGTCGCCGTCGTTGGCTTGGGCTATGTGGGGTTGCCGCTGGCCGTCGAGTTCGGCAAGAAGTATCCGACCATCGGATTCGACCTCTCCACCGAGAAGATCGACGCCTATCGCCGCTATGTCGACCCGACCGGCGAGCTCAGCACCGAGGAGCTCAGGGCCTCGAGCAAGCTGATGCCCACCACCGACGCAAGCGCCTTGAAGGAGGCTGACTTCGTCGTCGTCGCCGTGCCCACGCCGGTCGACGACGCGCATGCACCCGACTTCTCGCCGCTGGTGGGCGCGAGCACCTCGGTGGGCAAGAACCTCAAGCGCGGCGCCACCATCGTCTTCGAGTCCACGGTGTACCCCGGTGCGACCGAAGAGGTGTGCATCCCCATCATCGAGAAGCACTCGGGCCTGACCTGGCAGAAGGACTTCTTCGTCGGCTACTCGCCCGAGCGCATCAACCCCGGCGACAAGGAACACACGCTGACCTCCATCACCAAGGTGGTCTCGGGCGACAGCCCCAAGACGCTGGACCTGGTGGCCGAGATGTACGGCAGCATCATCAAGGCCGGCGTGTACAAGGCGCCGAGCATCAAGGTGGCCGAGGCCGCCAAGGTGATCGAGAACACCCAGCGCGACCTCAACATCGCGCTGGTCAACGAGCTGTCGCTGATCTTTCACCGCATCGGCATCGACACGCTCGACGTGCTCAAGGCCGCCGGCACCAAGTGGAACTTCCTGCCCTTCCGCCCGGGCCTGGTGGGCGGCCACTGCATCGGCGTCGACCCGTACTACCTCACCCACAAGGCCGAGATGCTGGGCTACCACCCGCAGGTCATCCTGGCCGGGCGGCGCATCAACGACGGCATGGGCAAGTACATCGCCGAGCAGACCGTCAAGTGCATGATCAATGCCGGCCAGCCGGTCAAGGGCGGCGACGTGATCGTGCTGGGCCTCACCTTCAAGGAAAACTGCCCCGACCTGCGCAACTCCAAGGTCATCGACGTGATCCGCGAGCTGCAAAGCTACGGCCTCACGGTGCACGTGCACGACCCGGTCGCCACCGCCAGCGAGGCGCGGCACGAGTACGGCGTCGACCTGGTGTCCTGGGAAGACCTGCCGCGCGCCGGCGCCATCGTCGCGGCGGTGGCGCACAAGTCGCTGGTCAGCCGGCCCATGGACCAGCTGCTGGCCAAGCTGGTGCCCGGCGGCGTCTACGCCGACGTGAAGTGCACGGCCGACGTGCAGGCCCTGGAGGCGCAGGGAGTGAGCGTTTGGCGTCTGTGAGCCAGCTGCAGCACGACATCGCCGCCAAGCTGTCCGGCCGCCCGCGGCGCTGGCTGGTCACGGGCGGCGCGGGCTTCATCGGCTCGCACCTGATCGAGACGCTGCTGCGCGCCGGCCAGGAGGTGGTCAGCCTCGACAACTTCGCCACCGGCCATCGCGCCAATCTCGACGAGGTGCGGCGCATGGTCGGCGACGACGCGTGGTCGCGCCATCGCTTCATCGACGCCGACATCGCCGACCCGCAGGCCTGCGTCGCGGCCTGCGAGGGCGTGGATCTCGTGCTGCACCAGGCCGCCCTGGGCTCGGTGCCGCGCTCGATCCGCGATCCGCTGACCACGCATCGCGCCAACGCGACCGGCTTCCTCAACATGCTGGTCGCCGCGCGCGACGCAGGCGCGAAGCGCTTCGTCTACGCGGCCTCGAGCTCGACCTACGGCGACTCGCCCACGCTGCCCAAGGTCGAAGACGTCATCGGCCGCCCGCTGTCGCCCTACGCGGTGACCAAGTACCTCAACGAGCTCTACGCCGACGTGTTCGGCCGCTGCTATGGCCTGGCCACCGTCGGGCTGCGCTACTTCAACGTCTTCGGCGCGCGCCAGGATCCGCAAGGCGCCTACGCCGCCGTCATTCCGCGCTGGGTGGCGGCCATGCTCGATGGCGAGCCCTGCGTCATCAACGGCGACGGCGAGACCTCGCGCGACTTCTGCTACGTCGCCAACGCCGTGCAGGCCAACCTGCGCGCCGCGCTGGTCGACGATGCGGGTGCAGTGAGCCAGGTCTACAACGTCGCGGTCGGCGACCGCACGACGCTCAAGCAGCTGCACGCGGCGCTCGCCGAAGCGCTGCAACGCATCCAACCGGGTCTCGTGGTGCCGCCGCCGCATTTCGCCGACTTTCGCGCCGGCGATGTGCGCCACTCGCTGGCCGACATCGGCAAGGCGCATCGCCTGCTGGGCTACGCGCCGACGCACGACGTGCGCGCCGGCCTGGCCGAGGCGGTGGGCTGGTACGTCGAGAACGCCGCGCGGCGCTGATTCTCAGCGCGCCACCGCGGCCGCCTTGGCGGTCAGCCACTGCACCAGGTGCTCGGCGATGCGTGCCGCGGCGCCCGAGTCGAGCGGCTTGGCGGGCGAGGTCGACGCCACCGGTCCGTCGATCGACAGGCAGCGCCGCTGCAGCAGCGCCGCCTGCAACTCGATGTCGCGTGAGTCGGTGACGACAAAGGCGGCGCTGCGGCTCAGCCGCACGCTCTCGGTGAAGCCCACCGGATCGACGACCGCGATGCGCTCGTGCCGGACCAGCGCGTCCAGCCCGAGTGCGGCCAGCTTGGCCGCGGTGGCCGCCGCCATCGGCCAGACCAGGTGCTTCTCGCGACTGATCTCCCGCAGGCTGGACAGCAGCTCGGTGATCGCCTCGGCGTCGCCGGCGGCGATCGCCTGCTCGACGGCCACCAGCGCGTAGCCGCGCGAGGCATCCGGCTGCCAAGGCGTGCCGTCGGCCTGCACCAGCGCGGGCAGCGCCGCCTCGGGGACCGCATGCACCGCGTCGACCAGCAGGCTGCCTGCGTGCTGCACGTCGGCATCGGCGACGCCTTCGCGGATGAGGCTGAGGTAGGCGGGCATCTCGGCCGGATAGAACGCATCGGCCATGCGGTCGATCAGCACGTCGTTGACCGCCCCGCCGGCACCGCCTGACTGGGCGCGCGATCCGGCCTCGACGTGCACCACGCGGCAATCCTTCTTGCGTCCGACCAGCGCGCAGGCCAGCGCCGACTCGCTGCCGCCGACGACCAGCACGGCGCCGGGCCGGTGCTCTTCGACCACCATGCCGAACTGCTTCATCACCTCGGCGATCTGGTCGGTGGGCAAGGCCTCGCAGACCTCGAGCCCGAGGCTGGTCATGTCGATGCCCAGCTGCGCGTGGAAGGGCGCATCGAGCGTGAAGCGGGCCGCGTCGCCGATGGCCACGCGAACGATGCGCGGCACGCCCTTGTGCGACTTGAGGGCGCGCAGCAGGACCGCCGTCTTCACGTCGTCGAAGCCGTTGGCCGCGACGACCACCAGCGGACCCGCGGCCTGCGCGGGGTTCTGCACCGGCACGGTCGCGGGCGGACGCGCCACCGCCACCGGCACGGTCGCGTCGGGGTCTGCGACGGCATGCGTCACCGCCTCGACCTGCGACGGGGCGGGCGCCTGGACAGGCGCATCGGGCACGCGCGTGGGCGCCAGCCGCGCCGCCGACTCGCCGACCTCGCCACGCACCTCGTCGCCGATGGTGTCGACGGCGCCGGCATCGATGCGGTCCTGCGACGTGAGGTAGGCCGAGAGCATCAGCCGGTTGCACAGCATGTTCACGCGCCGCGGAATGCCGCCCGTCCAGTGGAAGATGCGCTCGTACGCGGGAGTGTCGAAGACCGGCCGGCCGGTCCATCCCACCTGCTGCAGGCGGTGTTCGATGTAGCCCTGGGTCTCGCCCACGTCCATCGGCCCGAGGTGGCACGACGCGATCACGCGCTGGCGGAACTGCTCCATCGGCTTGGACGTGAGCAGCACGCGCAGCTCGGGCTGGCCGACCAGGAAGCTTTGCAGCAGCGCCTGGCTGCCGAGCTGGAAGTTGGACAGCATGCGCAGCTCTTCGACCGCCTCGCGGTTGAGGTTCTGCGCCTCGTCGACGATCAGCAGCGCACGCTTGTTCTCGGTGACCAGCAGCGTCAGGAAGGCCTCGATGGTCGCGATGAGCTCGGCCTTGGACAAGCTCTTGGGCGCGATGCCGAAGGCCAGCGCCACCGAGCGCAGCAGGTCCCCCGCCTCGAGCTGGGTGCTGACGATCTGCGCCGCGACGATGCGATCGCGGTCGAGCTCCGACAGCAGCGTGCGCACCAGCGTGGTCTTGCCGGCGCCGATCTCACCCGTCACGACGACGAAGCCCTCGCCCTGGTAGACGCCGAACTTCAGGTACGACAGCGCATGGCTGTGACCGCGGCTGCCGAAGAAGAAGGCCGGATCGGGGTTGAGGCTGAACGGCGCTGCGCTGAGGCCGAAATGGGATTCGTACATCGGGTTGGACGGGACGCGCCGCCGGTCAAGGCAGCCCGCGCCCCAGCGGCCACTGGCGTCGAACGGGTCGGATTCTCGCACGCAGGACCGCGGCGCCTGCAAGCGGGCGATGGGCCTTGCGGCCCTTCAGAAACGACGACGCCGCCCCGCGCGGGGCGGCGTCGTCGTTTCTGAAGGGCCGCAAGGCCCATCGCCCGCTTGCAGGCGCCGCGGTCCTGC